>RHGE01000406.1 GCA_004296775.1 Marinilabiliaceae bacterium JC017 | reverse complement strand
TAATCGGTATGCCGGGCTCCCCGCTTCCCAACATCATGGTCCGACTCGTCATTTGGCTTTTTGTGTTATAGTGTCGATATATTTAAGGGCGACTTCGCGTTTGCCCCTGCTAGCATCGATTTGCAATCGGTACCTTGTTATATGATAGTCAGAGATGGCCATTGGCCATATTGACATCAAGCTAATAACTTAACAAGCGGATTAATTGAGATATAGGTTTTAGTTGTTTTATTGGGACGTTGTCCCAAACCCTACTTCATTTTTGGCATTGCCCCAAAAACGAAGCAAAAAACGCTAGTCAAATAAAAGCTTCCACCCGCCTCCTTGATGAATTTTTGCTAACCCACATGCCAGAATTCCCGCATTCATCTTCGTCGCGCCACCGCCGGCCCGCTTATTTTACACCAAACCTATTTAAGAATAACCTTGGTGTAATGCCGATAGATAATTAAAGGCCAATTAAAAGCGAAGCGCATTAAGTGGGCATTTTAATTACTAATCGGTATGCCGGGCTCCCCGCTTCCC
>RHGE01000405.1 GCA_004296775.1 Marinilabiliaceae bacterium JC017 | reverse complement strand
ACAAAAATGTGATAATTAGATCTGTCAGAAAAAACGATCACCTGTAGTGACTCACATTTATCACGAGAACACGACTGGTTTAATAAAAACAATTATTATTATAACCAACTGTACTAGTGTTTGTTTTAACGTGCTTTTGTTTGACTGTGCTAATGACAGCTATTTTGTGCTTCCATTCWTATACTKACACTTYGATTGTAACTTCRCGCGAATTCGGTTACSTTCTGTAACCAAGSTTGTRTCCTGGCACGATCTCGGTATCCTTTCGATGCCACGAGATCRCCAGCAAATATAACTCGACTTGGTCCATTAATTGCCTTCTGATATTTGGCTTCTCGGGGATTTTATGGAGTCATTTGGAACGAGCTTCTTACGCCTTCTGATCTATTTGGCACGTGTTTCTTGGTAGCGGTGTTCATAGTTAATCTCAACTCGACGCCACGCTACAAGTACTCACGCTTAAGACTTTGTCCCCGCCTTCGTTTCAACTCATGCCTTTCTGGCCCGACAACATCGAAGCCTGTTT
>RHGE01000404.1 GCA_004296775.1 Marinilabiliaceae bacterium JC017 | reverse complement strand
TATCCTAACACCTCCCCTTTTTTGAAAGATCCGGAGTTAATATCTGGACTTTAAAATTTTCTGCGTCCGTCCTCCCCCKCGAAATAATGTTGGGTCCTCATATACCCAAGKAACAGTTAGTSTGAYTCTATTTRAAGCAYATTTCCCGYAYTGASTAGAGRGTCCACTARAACTGACTAGAYGRTGAGGATCAGCGACASTAGATATGAGGTCAYTARGSTTTGATTYTTGTGAAACATWTYCATCAGAYCTCTTCAAAATTCCATTAGTGGATAATRGWTCAYTAAAATAAACAGCATCTATCAAAATTGTATTASATTTCTGACCATTTGATGCATCTGTCATGTTTTCTGGTAAAACGGAATTTCGACAATAAGATTCGTCAGACACTTTTATTGCAGAATGATGAGGACCATTTGGAACAGCTGGATTCAGTATACTGCCCGATTTGTTTTCTGTTTCTTTGTGGACTGGAACTGCAATACATTTACGAGCATTTAATATGAGATCTTCTTCAGATCTTCTTC
>RHGE01000403.1 GCA_004296775.1 Marinilabiliaceae bacterium JC017 | reverse complement strand
ACGAGTGCAATTCATCACCAGAATATTGCCAACAAGGGACTCAAACGTCTACCATGCAACTGCCTGACGACCAGTCAGTGTCGATGTAGACCGATGCAAAACTCGTCGGAACAAATCTCKGACTGRTTCGACTGCATTCTGAACTAGATGAGTGGGTGATTAGTGGTGGTGTTGGTGTTGGTGTTGGTGGTGTGAAATTGGTATTGTAGTTGGTGTCAGTGTTTGTGTAATGGTGGTCATGCTAGTGATTGTGTTTGTTTTGTTGCTGGTTGTTGTGTGCGATGTGAGTTGGTATTGTGTTGTGGTATGGTCTGTGTGGGGTCGACGAATGTCGCCTCCGTGGCGCAACCGGTTAGCGCGTTCGGCTGTTAACCGAAAGGTTGGTGGTTCGAGCCCACCCGGAGGCGCTTCCCACTTCTGACGAAACACATCAACAACATCAACACTCGCTTCGTCACACATCCATCAATACACTCACACTGTACAACTACTCCACCAACACACACCCGGATTACTCTCAATCCCTG
>RHGE01000402.1 GCA_004296775.1 Marinilabiliaceae bacterium JC017 | reverse complement strand
CAACTGCACAACTACACTCAACAAAATAACCTCTCTCAAACACTAACAAACAACACAATCAACAGACACCACGTCATTCACACACACACAMACACAAACACACACAATAAACTAAACRCTCKTACACTTATCACGCAAACAAACACGTCGCTAGAAACACAAACAATCATCAATACCACATTACATTATCACTTCAATTCAYCATTCGCCATACAACTGTACGATCCCACATTGAAACAGCATCATTGCCATCTCACCCACTATATGGAATCATCCTTCTCTGTTGTTCCCAATGCGACGACAGACAACGCTAGTGCGTCTCTGCGCTTTCAGGAACAARAACAACTGCACAACTACACTCAACAAAATAACCTCTCTCAAACACTAACAAACAACACAATCAACAGACACCACGTCATTCACACACACACACACACACACAATAAACTAAACGCTCTTACACCTATCACGCAAACAAACACGTCGCTAGAAACACAAACAATCATCAATACCACATTACATTATCA
>RHGE01000401.1 GCA_004296775.1 Marinilabiliaceae bacterium JC017 | reverse complement strand
TATTTTTATTTGAGAGAAAAAAAGACTATGCCTTCGCAGGAATATTAAGTAATAATAGCATGGCACTTCGAATTCGATATGAGAAAATTATTATTATTTTTTTTTCAAAAACATTAGATTATGTATCGAAAGAGTAGTATGAGATAAAAGGTATTTCCGATTTTATCTTATCTATCGGGAGTCCATTTCAGCGTCACAAACTTTTTTTGTTTTCACACTGAAAGAATTTTCACAATATTTATGTTATGAACGAGTACGAAAACGAAAATATTATTTTTTCCTTAACTCAAAAAGAAACTTTGGGATTGCTGAATCACAGACGAAATAAATATATAAAGCAACGGAACCATCATAGTATTTTTTAACTCCCCCGAAAGGAAGGGTGGTAATTGGATCATTTGCCGATCTGGGTCTGATAGATCCTATATTTTCTATTCGATGAAAGGTAAAAGTAAATTCCATTATAGAGCCGTATGCACTGCACAAAAGATGCCTGTACGGTTGTTCAATTCTATCTTTTTTTTTCTTT
>RHGE01000400.1 GCA_004296775.1 Marinilabiliaceae bacterium JC017 | reverse complement strand
TTCGGTCAAGTCGAACAGGACGTATTGATGTGAGTGGAGACAAGAAGGAAGCAGTGGCGATGTACACAGTCACCAAAATCTGTTGCAACTGATGATGGTGGTGTACAACAACAGCATCATCAGATGACATTGTAGTGGTCTCCAATTAACCCATATTCCAACCTATCTGTTAACACACATTTCATGTTGATGAATGCACACAGATTAAGACCGTTTGTGTTCGGTTGTAATGTGTGTTTCAATGAAGACGTTTGAATGAGAATGAGTGAAACTTCGTGTTAATTGTCGTTGTGTTTTGTCTCTGGTGTTATTGTCGTGTGTGATAGCATGGTTTGTTTGCCAATTCGGTTTGCCATAATCACATGTTAGTTGTCGAATCGGGTCTTCCTGATTACCGACATTCGTGTCTGCCTAMAAATCAGTGAGAAACCGAGAATACCGTTTCCTTTCCATGTTACACACTAACATGAGTTGAGATGAGGTGGGGGTTTGGAGAACAGTGTGGAGTGTGATGCGATGATACTCGACA
>RHGE01000399.1 GCA_004296775.1 Marinilabiliaceae bacterium JC017 | reverse complement strand
CATCAAGGAGGTGGGTGGAAGCTTTTATTTGACTAGCGTTTTTTGCTTCGTTTTTGGGGCAATGCCAAAAATGAAGTAGGGTTTGGGACAACGTCCCAATAATACTATTCCTGAAGAACTAAAACTTATATATCATATAACAAGGTACCAATTACAAATCGATGCTAGCAGGGGCAAACGCGAAGTCGCCCTTGAATATATCGACACTATAACACAAAAAGCCAAATGACGAGTCGGACCATGATATTGGGAAGCGGGGGAGCCGGTCATACCAATTAGTGATTAAAAAGACCACTTAATACGCTTCGCTTTTAATTGGTCTTTAATCCCCGTTTTACGGGACTGTCCTTACGTCCAGTATCTATCGGCATTACCCCAAGGTTATTATTATAAGGAGGGGTCAAATAAGCGGGCCGGCGTAGGCGCGACGAAGATGAATGCGGGAATTCTGGCATGTGGGTTAGCAAAAATTCATCAAGGAGGTGGGTGGAAGCGTTTATTTGACTAGCGTTTTTTGCTTCGTTTTTGGGGCA
>RHGE01000398.1 GCA_004296775.1 Marinilabiliaceae bacterium JC017 | reverse complement strand
TAGACCACTGAGTCGGCATCCAACTGTGTTAGTGTCTRACTTSRACYAATCCACGAAGTTGCGCCACCCTACACCATTGTCATCAGTGAGTTGCTACCTCACAACTGACCCGGTTGAACTCCACTGGTCACTGCTTCTCACTAGAACTCCAGGAAATACCTCTTCAAGTCAGTCACCAGTGAGCAGATGATTATTATCAGAAGGKGTTTTRTGGAGATTTTTACAAATTTCAAYAGTTGARATCATGAGTCAAYTGAAGYTAGRCYACCATGGAAAAYCTGGAAGCAGTGGACGGCCATTTCGTCCTAGTATGGGACTGCTCAGCAGTGCGCATCCACCATCCCGCCTCTCGAGACATTCGAACCCACGACCTATCAGTGTCGCGCGCGACCACCTAATAATTAGACCACTGAGTCGGCATCCAACGGTSTTAATGTCTAACTTCAACCAATCCACGAAGTTGCGTAATGTCTAACTTCAACCAATCCACGAAGTTGCGCCACCCTACACCATTGTCTTCAGTGAGTTGATATCTC
>RHGE01000397.1 GCA_004296775.1 Marinilabiliaceae bacterium JC017 | reverse complement strand
GGCATTGCCCCAAAAACGAAGCAAAAAACGCTAGTCAAATAAAAGCTTCCACCCACCTCCTTGATGAATTTTTGCTAACCCACATGCCAGAATTCCCGCATTCATCTTCGTCGCGCCWMCGCCGGCCCGCTTATTTGACCGGCTCCTCCGCTTCCCAACATCATGGTCCGACTCGTCATTTGGCTTTTTGTGTTATAGTGTCGATATATTCAAGGGCGACTTCGCGTTTGCCCCTGMTAGCATCGATTTGTAATCGGTACCTTGTTAKATGATAGTCAGAGATGGCCATTGGCCATATTGACGCCAAGATAACAACTTAACACTTAAGCATCGTTTTCAGCTCTGCTGAATATGTGCTTATTGTTGAACGGCACCCCGCCGCGCAGACACCTTATATACTGTGGAATCGATTTTTGGGAGTTATCCTCTTTTGAAGGTTTTAGAGTAGAAGTTTAGAGCTCGCCGTTTTGAAAATGGCTTTTGGTCTCTCTTTTTTACCGGATTTTTGTCCTCTGGCTGGAGTCCCCAGTCACTCT
>RHGE01000042.1 GCA_004296775.1 Marinilabiliaceae bacterium JC017 | reverse complement strand
AACCAATTCTATGGGTCACAACCGCGAAGCTTTCGCAAATTTCATGTTATTGACCTATTGGTTATTGTGTTTTTGAAAGTGCTGGAAATTCATTAAAAAAACTGACTTTTTTGCCATTTATGGGTTCATTTTTTTCAAGTTGGGTTAATACGAGAAACACTCTTGAGCTTGTTGGCAAAGGTGCCACTTGGACAGGTGTAAATGGGAAATATGCATTCAATAATAACTTGGCTCGTTTCACTTTTAAAGGGATTGATACTATCTTCTTTAATTATCTCTACAATACTGATAATTTAATAAATCAAGTTCGAGCTCGTGCAATGGGAACAACAAGTGTTGCTGCTATATATCCTCGAAATTTACATTCAATTTTATATTATCTTCCCAAATTAGAGGAACAACAAAAAATAGGCAACTACTTTAAAAAGCTAGACAAACAATTAGAGCTGCAACAAAAAGAGATAGACAAACTAAAAAACATCAAAAAAGCCTTATTAGAAAAGATGTTTGTGTAACCTAATTTAATACCCTTATGACATTTCAAAAAGAATCCCATTTCGAAGAAGCATTAATTAAAGTCCTATCCAATAAAGGCTGGGAAACGGAGGTAATTAAAAATCCTACCGAACAAGATTTATTAAACAATTGGGCAAACATTCTTTTTGAAAACAACCGAGGGAAAGACCGCTTAAACGAGCAGTCGCTAACTTCGGGCGAAATGCAACAAATAGTGGAGCAAATTACCGAGTTACGCACCCCTCTTAAACTCAATGGTTTTATAAATGGCAAAACGGTTACCATTACACGCGATAACGAAAAAGACACCCTTCATTTTGGCAAAGAAGTGAGCCTGAAAATTTACGACCGTAGAGAGATTGCAGCAGGGCAAAGTCGTTACCAGATAGTCCAGCAGCCAACATTTAAGGCTAAATCTAAAATACTAAACGACCGCCGTGGAGACATGATGTTACTCATCAATGGTATGCCTTTGATTCATATTGAGCTAAAGCGTAGCGGTGTAACAGTTAGTCAGGCATACAATCAAATAGAAAAATACTCCAATGCGGGTATCTTTACGGGCCTGTTCTCTTTGGTGCAAATATTTGTGGCTATGGAGCCCGCAGAAACCGTTTACTTTGCCAATCCTGGTGCAGATGGTAAGTTTAACAAAGACTTTTATTTCCATTGGGCAAACTTCAACAACGAACCCATTAACGATTGGAAAGAAATAGCAGCTTCACTACTATCCATCCCTATGGCACACCAGTTAATTGGTTTTTATACCGTAGCTGATGATTCGGATGGCGTACTTAAAGTGATGCGCAGCTATCAATACTATGCCGCAAATGCCATTTCCGATAAAGTATCTAAAACCGATTGGAAAAACCAAAACGCTTTAGGTGGCTACATTTGGCACACCACAGGTTCGGGTAAAACAATGACGAGTTTTAAATCGGCGCAACTAATTGCAAGCTCCAAAGATGCCGACAAAGTGGTCTTTTTAATGGATAGAATAGAGCTGGGAACACAATCGCTTCGCGAATACCGCGGCTTTGCCGATGATAGCGAAGATGTGCAGGCAACTGAAAATACCTATACATTAATCACTAAGCTTAAAAGTTCCGACCCTGCTAATACGCTAATTGTTACTTCTATCCAGAAAATGAGCAATATCAATGGAGAAGAAGAAGGAGTAAGCGACCACGATATAAAGCTAATGAATGCCAAGCGAATTGTGTTTGTGGTGGATGAAGCGCACCGCTCCACTTTTGGTGAGAAAATGCTGCCAACCATAAAAAAAACGTTTACCTCTGCTATCTTCTTTGGTTTTACAGGCACACCTATTCACGAAGAAAACCAAATTCACATGAACACCACCGCTACGGTGTTTGGTAGCGAGCTTCACCGTTATAGCATTGCCGATGGTATTCGTGATAAAAACGTCTTAGGTTTCGACCCCTATAAGGTGCTAACTTATAAAGACAAAGACCTTCGCCAGGAGATTGCACTAATGAAGGCAAAAGCCCAGACCGTTGAAGAAGCATTGAGCAATCCCGACAAAAAGGAGATTTTTAATCGCTATATGAAAGAAGTAAGTATGGCAGGTAAACTCAATGATGCAGGGCAATACGAAAAAGGTATTGAAGACGATGTGCCTCGTTCGCAATACCAACGCCCACAACACCAGAATTTGGTAATTAGAGACATAATAGACAATTGGACAATACTAAGTCAGGGCAGTAAGTTTCATGCCATTTTTGCCACAAGCAGCATCCCCGAAGCCATACATTATTATCGCCTGATTAAGCACACTGCACCCGATTTAAAAATTACCGCACTATTCGACCCTAATATTGATAACAATGGAGATGTGCAGTATAAAGAGGATGGCTTAGTAGAAATATTACAAGATTACAACAGGGTTTACGGACACGATTTTACGCTTGCTACTCATGCAAAATTCAAAAAAGATATTGCAGCACGCTTGGCGCACAAAGACCCATATTTGCGCATACACCTTACTCCTGAACAACAAATAGATTTACTCATTGTAGTTGACCAAATGCTTACAGGTTTCGACTCCAAGTGGGTGAATACCCTATATTTGGATAAAGTTCTGAAGTATCAGGATATCATTCAATCGTTTTCACGCACCAATCGATTATTTGGACCCGATAAACCATTTGGCACTATTCGCTATTATCGTTATCCGCATACTATGGAGCGCCATATCAACGATGCGGTTAAACTATACTCAGGTGATAAACCCGTAGGTCTTTTTGCTGAAAGATTAGATTTCAACCTGAATAAGCTCAATGAAATTTTTGCCGATATTGATGACTTATTTTCCAATGCAGGGGTGGAGAATTTTGAGCAGCTACCCGAAGACAATTCAGAACGTGGGCGTTTTGCCAGACTCTTCAAAAGGTTTAACGCCTTTTTAGAAGCCGCAAAAATACAGGGCTTTCATTGGGGAAAATTGCGCTATGAGTTTAGTAAAGAACAAGGGAAACCAAAAAAGATAATAGACCTTCAATTTGATGAAAACACTTATCTGATTTTAGCCTTACGTTATAAAGAACTGTTTAGTGGTACTGGCGGTGGTGGCGGACAAGATGTCCCTTTCGAAATTGATGGATACCTTACAGAAATAGAAACCGATAAAATTGATGCAGAATATATGAACACTCGCTTTGAGAAGTATCTCAAAGCATTGTCGCAGGAAGGGATAGACCAGGAGCAATTAGAGCAAACAAAAAATGAGTTGCATAAATCATTTGCCACACTAACACAAGATGAACAGAAATACGCTGAACTATTTCTGCATGATATAGAAAGAGGCGATGCAAAGATTGAAGATGGTAAAACCTTCAGAGATTATGTTACCGAATACCAATACAATGCCAAGAACAAGGAAATACAAGGCATTACCGAGTTTTTAGGCTTAGATGAAGCCAAGCTAAAGGCATTTATGGATAAAGACGTAACAGAAGCTAATATTAACGAATACGGCTATTTTAATGAACTCAAAGCAACTGTCGATACCACAAAAGCAAAAGCCTACTTTGAGAAGTTAGAAGGTAAAAAACTACCCCCACCAAAAATCAAAATCAAAACCCACAACCTACTCAAAGAGTTCATTGTTAAAGGTGGCTTTGAATTGGCTTATAGCCTGCACAATGATGGTGGTAATATTGCAGCTGACCCACGAATACTACAGCAGTAATTAGCGGAGTCGAGGTAAAATCGAATCATCCCCCGATACCATAAACTGGAGCTTTATAAAACCGGTAAACAATTACGGCTATAATAAAGAGGCTGTTAAGTGTAAATGTTTTTTGTAATTACTGTGTCAAAATTAGACATTCTGAAAATATAACCTTAACTTTGCCACATCAATCAATATTTAATACCATGAATGCTATAGTTGGAAATAACCTCAAGCGACTAAGGAAATTTAATAATTTCTCGCAAGAACAAGTAGCAAGTTTTTTAGGTATAAATAGGTCTACTTATTCAAATTACGAGTTAGGAGAAAGAGAAGCGTCTTTTGAAATATTGGAAGAAGCGTCACACTTATATGGCTGTGACTTATACGTTTTATTTGAAGAAAGTGAAGAAGTTTTTAATGAAGCTTTAGTTTGTACATTTCGGGTAGACAATCTATCAAATTCGGATTTACAAGAAATTGCCAACTTTAAAGATATTGTAAAGTCATACCTTAAAATCTCAAGACTACTTGAATCATGAAGCTA
The DNA here is from genome assembly GCA_004296775.1 of Marinilabiliaceae bacterium JC017. Classification (GTDB taxonomy): domain Bacteria; phylum Bacteroidota; class Bacteroidia; order Bacteroidales; family Marinilabiliaceae; genus JC017. The sequence continues at coordinate 50,701 of RHGE01000042.1, read as the reverse complement.
TTATCCAATGGTTCTATAGAAAACCTGGCAAAGAAATTTCGTAGCGATAATGGCCTTAGTCTTACAGAACCAATCAACTTAAAGAGTTTATTAAGGAAATTAAATATTCTTACCATTTTCAAACCTTTGTCTGACACCTTTTATGGTATGTCACTCAAGGCAAATGATAGTAAGAGTTTTATTTTAATCAATTCTAAAAATGCAAAGGGGCGTCAGCACTTTTCTATTGGTCACGAGTTGTTTCATTTGTTTTATGATGAAGAACCAGTCCCTCATGTCTGTGACGAACATGCAGGTGTTAAATCCAATTCAGAAAAAAATGCTAACAAGTTTGCATCATCATTATTAATGCCTCAGGAAGGTTTAATGGCAATGCTTTCTCAGGAAGAACTGAAAACCAAACGAATCACTATTTCCAGAATTCTTCATATCGGTCAGTGTTTTTCTGTTTCCCATCAGGCTCTTTTATATCGTTTGAAGAGTTTATCATTAATCTCTACATATTGCTTCGATGAACTATTTAGTATTAATATTCAGGAAGCAGCTATTCAGCACGGCTACGACACTTCATTATATAACAGCGGCAACGATGGTTTAATTCTTGGTGATTTTGGCACTAAGGCAAGAGCTTTATTTGAGATGGAAAAAATTTCAGAAGGCCATTATTTGGAATTACTAAATAAAATCAGGCCTAATGAGTAAAGTTAAGGTGGTGTTGGACGCCGATGTTATTATACACTTCTCAAAAGGAGGCTATTTAAGCATCCTACCTACCATTCTATCAGGTTATGAACATATTATTTTAGACAAGGTATACGAAGAAATTAAGTATGATATTAAAGCTCAGCTTGACAATCAGATTAACTTACTGAGAAATATAACAGTTGAAAAGTACACTCCCAAAGGTGCTGAAATGGTTGAATTTGCAAAACTATTAAAGGATAAAGGTAAAGGAGAGAGTGCTTGTTTAGCGTATTGCCGTTTTAACCAAAATGTAATTGGCAGTAGTAACTTGTCAGATATTAAAACCTATTGCCAAACGAATAACATTACATACCTCACTACTTTAGATTTCCTCTACTTTGCCATACAAAAAGGAATTATGTCAGTTACTGAAGCTGACGCGTTTATACAATCCGTAATAAAAAAAGACAGTATATTACCAAACATATCAATGACAACCTTCACTAGTAATGTAACTATCTAATCTTGGGATAGAAAAATAGGAAAAGCAGTGTTCATTCATTTTTCTTCGGTAAGCTCAATGCCAGCCCATTCAGCACTATTTAATGGTTTTTTTTCTCAAAATAAGCATTGAGCCGAATGGTATATCCGATATTGGGAAGAGGGAATAATAAAAAAAAGAGTAGAAATCGGCGATTTCTACTCTTTCTGCTTGTGGGCCCACCTGGGCTTGAACCAGGGACCCCCTGATTATGAGTCAGGTGCTCTAACCAACTGAGCTATAGGCCCGGCAAATATTGTTATCTTTGCCTTTCAGCGGTTGCAAAAATAAGAAGGATATTTATATTTTCAAACATGTTTTTAACTTTTTTCTATGATTGATTTAAATAACATCCGAACCATCATCTTCGATCTGGGTGGTGTAGTACTCGATATTTATCCGGAAAGAACGGTTCAAGCTTTTGATAACTTAGGGATTAGAGATGCTGCTTCGTGGGTTGGGAACGGGCATCACAAGGCTTTGTTTCACGATTTGGAGGTTGGAAAAATTTCTGAAAAGGTGTTTTATGACGAAGTTCGATCATTGGTAAAAGACAAATTGAGCACGGAAGCGATTAAATTAGCATGGAATGCCATGATTGGTACCATTTCCTTGGAACGAATAGGGATTATTGAGCGCCTGCGAGCGACCAGGTCGGTGTTTTTGCTGAGTAATACCAATGTGATCCATCATAAGCATTTTGATGCTATGGCAGCTAAATATGATTCGTTGTCTGATTTATTTGATAAGGTCTATTATTCCTATGAAATGGGGTTGAGTAAGCCCGATTCAGCCATTTTTCAACAGGTTTTAAGCGAGAACCAATTGAAACCGGAGGAAACTCTTTTTCTGGATGATTCAACAAAGAATATTGAAGTGGCACAGGCAATGGGAATGCAAGCGGTGCTGATTACACCTAATGAAGGGATGGAGCAGTTGTTTAAATAAAATAGAAGGCTGCCTTTTGGGGCAGCCTTTATTTTTTTGAGAATGATTATCTCTTTGTTCGTTTATTATTTAATGAGCAACCAGACATGTTCATTGTTTGGCTGTTGTTTTTCTCTGCTGAGTTCGTTAAAAGCTTCGTTCCGGTCATAAAATGATTTGTAGGAGACTTTGTAAAAATCCTGGTTTGGCCCTGTCTCTCTAACGATTACTTTTGATTCATAACCCTGAGATTCAAGTTCGGCTTTAAATTTTTCAGCATTGTCTCTGTCTTGAAAACTTCCGGCGATCAGGAAATATTTATCGTCGGGAACCTGAGCTTTTTGTTCTTCGAGTTTTTGAAGTTCAAGGGCCTTGGCTTTTCGGATGGAATCTTGCCTTAAGCTATCGGTTAATTCTTTATGCACAACCGTCTTCTTTACCGTTGGCTTAGTAACCGGCTTTTGCTTTTTTGATTTGCAGGCATTAACCGCTAAAAGAAGTAAGCCTGTAAGAACTAGGGTTATTAGTCTGTTCATAAAATTGATTTTAATCTACGTTGCTCCGGGTTATGCTAAATTTTTACACAGGTAAAAATAAGCATTATGACATTGATCGCCAATTTTTTCTCAAAATATTGGTGGTCAATGTCATTAACGGACGGATTGGCCGATGATTTTTTTATTCTACGAACTTGTAGCCAACCCCCTTTATGGTGCGAATGTGATCCTGACCAATTTTTTCCCTGAGTTTACGGATATGCACATCAATGGTACGATCGCCAACAATGATATTATCTCCCCAAACCGCATTGTAGATTTCATCACGGGTAAATACCTTTTCCGGTTTGCCGGCCAATAAAAGCAGCAGCTCAAACTCTTTTTTGGGAAGCACCAGTTCTTCTCCTTTGTTAATAATGATGTAGCGTTCCTTGTCAATGGTTAAGTCGCCAATGGTAATGCTGTTGGATTCTTCTTTCGTTTCGGCGCCTGAATCTGGTTTGTAGCGTTTTAATAAGGCCTTGGCTCTTGACATGAGCACTTTGGGCTTGATTGGTTTGGTGATGTAATCATCGGCTCCTGCTTCAAAGCCCGCAATTTGGGAATAGTCTTCTCCGCGGGCTGTTAAAAAGGCCACAATAGAATTTTTGAGTGTGGGAATTTTTTTTAATTCTTCGCACGTCTCAATTCCGTCCATCTCCGGCATCATGACATCAAGAATGATGAGCTCGGGCAACACTTGTTGGGCCACCTTAATGGCTTCTTCTCCATTTTGAGCCGTGTACACGGTGAATCCTTCTTTCTTTAGGTTGTAACTGATAAACTCCAGAATATCAGGTTCGTCATCGACCAATAGGATTTTGTAATTTTCAGCTTCAATCATAATGAGTCGTTCTAAGTTTTAGGATGGTGAAAATATTGGTTTGAATTAATTTTTTCTTTCCTGAACATTATCATTTTGTAAAGTTAATGTTATTTGGTTTTTTCCAATGTAAAAGTAAAGGAGGTGCCTTTGCCATAGGTGCTGTTCACATTAATGGTTTGTTTATGGGCTTCAATAATGTGTTTGACAATGGCCAGGCCAAGCCCGGTCCCACCCTGCTCACGGCTGCGGCTTTTGTCTACCCTGAAGAAGCGTTCAAAAATACGTGGGACATCTTTTCCCTCAATGCCTATGCCGGTGTCCTTAACTTCTATTAAAACGCGGTTGTCCATGTCGTAGGCATTTACTGTTGTTTGTCCATCTTTTTTCCCATAATTGATGGAGTTAACAATCAGGTTGCTTAATACCTGAAAGATGCGTTGTTTGTCGGCTTTTACCAGTAGTGTTTTTTCAATGTTTTTGCCAAATTTAAGTTTTATGTTTTTGTCTTTGGCTCTTATTTCCTGAAGTTCAAAGATGTCATCAATTAAATGGTAGAGGTTAAAATCTTCCTGGTGGAGTTCCAGTTCGCCCGATTCCAGTTTGGAGATGGCTTCCAGGTCTTCAATAATCGAAATCATGCGGTCAATGCTTTTTTCGGTACGGTTGAGATAAAGCATGTTGATGTTGGGATCATCAATACCGCCGTCGAGCAGGGTTAAAATATAGCCTTGTATGTTGAAAATAGGTGTTTTTAATTCGTGAGAGACATCGCCCAGGTATTCCTTGCGATATTTTTCCATCTGCCTGAGCTGTTTTATTTCCCGGGTTTTACCTTCCATCCAGGAGGCCACTTCCTTGTTGGCTTTGCTGAAAATATCTTCTTTCGAATTTGGAGTGTCTTCTGGTTTGTTGGGGTTAAAGCTGTGGATGGTTTTGTATATGGGCTTTATTTTAGAGTAGATAAAGGAATCGATGAAATAGTTAACCAGGAAAAAGGCCAGCCCGAAGAAAATCGGAATGGAAATAGAAAGGGAAAAATAGAGGTTCGGACTGAAATAATTGCTAAAAAAGAAGATGAGTGTTAAAGCCAAAAATCCTAGAGAAGTGAAGCCGGCTATTTTTTGAGGTTCCAACGATTTCATGGTGGTTTGTATTAAGAATATGGTATTTATGTGCTGCAAAATTAGTGTAAAATTAATACCTACTTTATTAACAGGTACCTACTTTGTTAGTTTAAGAAATTGTAAACAACTTTAAATTGTCATTTTATGTCAGTTGGCGGTTTTTCGCTCATTCTCATTTGGGGTTTATTAATAAAAACTTAATATTTGATTAGGAATTGAAGACTTTTGTCAGGTTATATTTGAAGCTAATTTTTACACCTTATTATAATGAGTTTCGTGTGGATTGCTGTTACCTTGTTGGGCGTGTTTGGGGTTCTTAATCTCGTCGTTGGCGTTTCCAATGATGCTGTGAATTTTCTTCATGCCGCCATCGGATCCCGGGTGGCGCGCCGGCGGGTGATTTATTGGATTGCAGGCATTGGTATCCTTATAGGTGCTTTTTTGGCTTCAGGTATGATGGAAGTGGCTCGAAAAGGAGTTATTAATCCACAGAGCTTTCAGTTTGCTGAACTAATGGTGGTTTTTTTGGCAGTGATGATCACCGATATCATCCTGATTGACTCTTTTAATACTTTACGGTTTCCCACATCAACTACCATCGCCCTTGTGTTTGAGTTGCTCGGAGGTGCTTTGGCCATCTCGTTTATTAAGAGTAAAAGTTCTGCCCTGGAAGCGGTGCCCGTTAATCAATTAATTAATACGGATCGTACCTTTATTATTATTGCCGGACTGGTATTGTCTATTTTTCTGGCATTTATTGTGGGCATCATTGTTCAGTTTGTCACACGGTTGTTTTTTACTTTTAAACACCGCGGACGGTTTAAAATATTGTCTCCTGTTTTGGGAGGAGTCGCTATTACCGCCATCTTTTTTCTGATTTTTAAGAAGGCTATGGGCGGAATCTTGTTTGATGAGCTGGGTTTAAATAGCTGGATTAACCTTTATATGCCTGAGATTCTGATTACCATTTTGGCCGGTACTACCTTCTTGTTTTTATTTGTGGGTTTATCCTTTAATGTTGATATTCCCCGGTTAGTGGTCTTTTTCGGGACCTTTGCCCTGGCTTTAAGCTTTGCGGCCAACGATCTAGTGAATTTTATCGGGGTGCCTTTAACCGGCATTGAGAGTTTTAAATTATTCCAGGAGAGTGGCCTTTCAGATCCTTCGGGTTTTTCTTTAGAGTTTCTGAATGATGATTTAATCCGGAAAGATGCCCTGGAGGATATGGTGCATTTTATTGTGTTTCTGGGGGCTGCCATTGTCATGATTGTTACCCTATTCTATTCCAGGAAAGCCAAAGGGGTTACGGATACAGAGGTGCACCTGGGAAGGCAAAGTGTAGGCTATGAGCGCTTCGAGCCCTCCTATTTGTCGCGGATTATTGTGCGAAACTTTCTGTCGTTTCATCGGCGGGTGGTTGCCGGATTACCTGTATGGGTGACTCGTTTTATGAATAGTCGGTATGACCGCAAGAATCTTGATAAAACAGCCGGATCGGAAGATGGCATGGTCTATTTTGATACCATCAGAGCGGTGGTGAATTTAGTTGTGGCCTCCCTGTTGATTTCTTTAGGCACTTATTTGCGCTTTCCGTTATCAACCACTTTTGTTGTTTTTATGGTAGCCATGGGAACCTCATTGGCAGATCAGGCCTGGGGACGAGAAAGTGCAGTATATCGCATCAGCGGAGTGCTTTCCATCCTGGGCGGATGGTTCTTTACTGCCTGTATGGCATTTGTAGGTGCTTTCGTATTGACGCTGCTGATATGGTGGGGAGGATGGCCTATTGTACTGACGCTTACTGGAATAATGGGGTATGTTTTGTATCGAACAACCCGTTACTATCGGGAACAGTTGGAAGAACAGCACCATTTAATAGAAGAAGAACAGGAAGAGGTTCATAATAGTTTGGAGTGGTTGTTAACAACCGGGGGGGAACGGATAAGGCGCCATCTGTTGGAGGCTTCTAAGGTGTATTTGTTGTCGGTTCAGGGATTTATTGATGAAGATAAAAAACAGTTGCATGAGGCTTGCGATAAAGCGTTGGTGCTTGAGCAGCTGGCTAGTTCCACCAAATCAGAATTGTTTTTGGCATTTACCAAGTTGCCGGATGATAGCATGGATAGTGGCTATTTTTTTGTACAAGCTTTAGATTATCTCACCGAATTGGGGGAGAGCATGAAGAATATTGCCAATCCGTTATATGCCCATGTGGATAACCACCATAAGGGTCTTTTTGAATCACAGAAACGTGACCTGATTGCCTTGCTGGATGAAACATCGGCCTTTTTTAATTACCTGATACATCTGGAAAAAGAACAACGCTTCGACTTGTTGCCTGATGTTATAAAGAAACAGACTTATTTGATAAGTTTCCTCGAGGAGCTGAGTATGCATCAAATCAGACGCATTAAATCAGGTGAGGGGCGTACACGGGTGAATCTTATTTTCATGGAAATTCTGGCTGAAACCAAAAGTATGTTTCTCTATTCGATTAATCTTTTGAAAGCACATCGTGATTTCGTCAAGAAGGTAAAATTAAGCCTGGATGAAGACGAAAATTCATGATGAAAATTTTACTTCATATCCCTATTTCCGGTATTGTTAAATGAAGGTTACCGCAATATTAAAACCGACCATTAGGTCGGTTGTTTAATTTGGGGGTTTCTGTTTGTAAGTGCGTGGTATTTAATTGTTAGTCTTCTTTGTTAGCTTAAGATATACTTAATGTTGAATTAATTCTCATTTATTACCCTTCCCTGTATACTACTCTACATTTGCTTTCGAAACATGAATTATGAAGTTGCAATGAAGAGACAGATTTTTGCCATTATGATTCTTGTTCTGTCACATCTTACACAGGGATACGCACAGAATGGAATTTTGAGAGGAAAAGTAACCGACAAGAAAACAGGAGAAGAGCTTGTTGGTGCAGCCATTGTTATTGATGGAACCACTACCGGAACCATCACGGATTTTATGGGTGATTACCAGATGTCTCCGCTGGAACCAGGCATATATAAAATACGCTGCCAGTATATCTCTTATGAACCTCAGGTTTTGGCAGCCGTGGAGGTAAAAGGAACCGGTGAAACGGAGTTAAACTTCCAGCTTACTACTGCAGAAATGAATCTTGAAGAGGTGCAGGTAGTAGCCAAAGCCAATCGCGAGTCGGAGAATATGCTACTGATGGAGCAGAAGTCGGCGATTGTGATGAAGGAGTCCATTGGTGCCCGGGAGCTGTCCCGAAAAGGGGTGAGCAATGCTGAAGCTGCCCTGACTAAAGTATCAGGTGTTACTAAACAGGAAGGGGTTAAAAATGTATTTGTTCGCGGTTTAGGCGATCGGTATAATTCGACGACTCTGAACGGAATGCCGTTGCCTTCCGAAGATCCTGAATACAAGAATATTTCATTAGACCTTTTTTCTGCTGACATCATTAATAACATTGGGGTGAATAAAACTTTCAATTCAAGTGTTTACGGTGATGTAGGAGGAGCTAACATTGACATTGTTTCCAAAGAGTTAAACGGGGAGCAGTTGTTCGAAGTAAGTGTTGGAACCGGGGTGAATACTTCTACTCTGAATAAAGATGTTTTAGCTGTTGATGGGGCCAATTGGTTTGGAAAGGTATCAGAGCCTAATCATCCCATTACGGATGTTACCAAATATGATTTTTCTAAATCCTATATGCATGGGGTGCATAATACACCGGTTAATATGGGCGTCTCGGTTTTGGGCGGAAAAACATGGAAAGTAAAAGCGAACGATCTCAGTCTGTTTGTGATTGGTAGCTTTGATAACGATTATGCGTTTAAAGAGGGTCAAAAAGCCAGTGCCAGCAAAGATGCGGTATACAGCGAACAGGATTTTGCACATAGCACCTATAAGATATCCCAGTTGGGCATGGCCAATTTAAATTACCGTTTTGGGAAAAATAAAATGAATAACCTGTCCTATAACGGGATGGTTATTGCCAATAATCGTCAACGAGTCTCTGTGTTTGAAGGGCAGGATGCTGAGTTGTCGGATGAGGCGGATGAATCCATCCTGGCACGTCGTCAACAGGAAAACAAAAATGTGTTGATGGTGCATCAGTTGCTTTCCAGGCTGACCTGGGGCAAGGTTAAAGCAGATTTGGGATTGTCCTATAATAAGATAAAAGGCAATGAGCCCGATCGGCGTAGCAGTTTTTTTATTCTAAAAGGAGATAATTACACCGTAGCCAGTGAGCCTACCAGGAACAGTCGTTATTACTCAGAATTAAAGGAGGACGATGTGGCCGGGCGGGCTTTGTTTAGTCTTGATTTTGGAAAGACGCTAAAGCAAAAGCAAGCCGGTACTTTTACCTTTGGGTATAACAGTCGTTTTACTTCCCGGGATGTGGAATATTTTCAATTCAATCACAACATGCAGGGGACGGTAGCCATTGATCCCCTTAATCCCGATGCTGTCTTCAGTCAAAATGGTTTAAACAATGGCTATTTTTACCTCGAGGCCAATGTGGAGCGCGATAATCCGTTTCGTGGTGAATCCTATTCGGCTACCCGCAGTATTCATTCAGGTATTCTTGATGTGGCTTACGGATTTAACAACAAACTCACGGCTAACCTGGGATTGAGGTATGATAAGGTGTACCAGGATACCGACTGGGATACCAAAATAAATGCACCTAATGCCGGGGATGGCGTGTTGGATAAGAACTATATCCTGCCAAGTTTAAACCTTAAGTACGATTTCAAAGAGAACAGTATTGTACGCTTTGCTTTTAGCAATACCTATACCATGCCACAGTTTAAGGAGGTGGCTCTGTTCGATTACGAGGATGTGGATTTTGTAACCCGCGGGAATCCCGATCTTCAACCATCGACCAATTATAATTTTGATGTGAAGTGGGAGCGTTATTTTAAGCCCGGAGAAGTATTAGCCGTGGCCGGTTTCTATAAAGTGATCAACGATCCCATCAACCGGACATCCGTGGCCAGTGCCGCCAGTACCTTATCTTACCTGAATTCAGGTGATCAGGCTGCGGTAGCTGGTGTGGAACTGGAATTCAGAAAGAAATTGCTTGTTAATAGCCGTCCCAATGGGTTGAACAAATTGCAAATGGGTTTCAATGCCTCTTATCTCTATTCCAGGCAGGACCTGTCTGATCCAACGGCTAATTTCACCAATACGGAAGATGCGTTACAAGGAGCTTCCCCGTTCTTGCTAAACAGTGATTTAACCTATTCCACCTCGGGGAAAAAGGTGAAGACGACTACTTCTTTGGTGATGAATTATTTTAGCGACCGTGTTTACTCTATCGGCACAGAAGGGGTTGAAAACGTGATGGAGAAAGGTTTGGCCACTTTAGATTTTGTTTTTAAAAGTGATATCGGAGAGCATACCGGATTAAAATTTACAGCAACCAATCTTTTAAATCCCGAATACAAACTGGTTCAGGAAGTGCATGGCATCTCCAATGAAGCGATTGTGAATAGCTTCAAACGCGGAACCAGCTTTTCTATAGGAATTATTTATAAATTTTAACAATACTCTTTAAACTACGATGAAGATGAAAACAAAGGTTTTAAGTTTTTTAATGATTGCTTTTTTAGCAGTATTTACGGCTTGTAATGATGATGATGACAACAACAACAATAAGCCGATGTATGATGATGAAATTACTGCTCCGGATGATTTTGATCCGGCAGATCTGAAGGGTAATATCCAGAGTGGGGTAACGGTTACATTGAAAGCCAATACCGACTATTTACTCACCGGTGCTTTAAATGTTTTGAAAGGAGCTGAGCTGGTTATTGAACCAGGTACTGAAATTAAAGCCAAAGTTGGCGGAGCTGATGTTTTTGTGACCGTGCATCCGGGGGCTGTTATTAATGCCAAAGGAACAGCAGATGAGCCTATCGTGATTACTTCCGGGGCTGGCGTACCACGTTCCGGTGACTGGGGTGGTTTAATCCTTGCCGGTTATGCAAAAATCAACAATGCCGGCGCGGAAGGGACAGCACTTGCCGAAGTGGCAGGTGTTACGTATGGTGGAGATAAAAATGATGATTCATCGGGAGAGCTCAGTCACCTGATTTGTAAATATACCGGTGCCCGTATTTCCGGAGAGCAGGAATTTAACGGCATCACCTTCTATGGTGTTGGTTCGGGTACAAAAGTGGATAACATTGCGGTAATGCACGGGGATGACGATGGTGTGGAGTTCTTTGGCGGAACCGTAAATGCTACCAATGTACTTATCGTTAATGTGAAAGACGATATGTTCGACTGGACCGATGGATGGACCGGTTCCATCACCAATGGTTATGGAAAAAGAGAAGCCGGTTTCCTGAATGTGACTGAAGATCCTCGTGGATTTGAAGGGGACAGCAATGGCAAAAACAATGCAGCAACGCCGGTGTCCAACCCAACATTCACCGATATGACCATTGTTAACGATGCAGAAGCTGAAATGGTAGATATGGTTAAAGTGCGTCGTGGTAGTGGTGCTACCATTAATAACCTGCTGCTTTCAGTTGGGGAAGAGGGTGTGATTGGTGATTTAATTGACCTTACCGATAGTAAGGGGGATGCACTTACTTCAACAACCGTTGTGGCTAAAACAAATGTGGAAGGCGGAACAATTAAGCATCCTGCTGCCGGGGAAGCCAATGTTACGGTTGAAGAAGGTGTAACTACCGGTGGTGCCAATACTGCTGCATTTACCTGGACGGGATACGAGTTTTAATTTGAAAGATAAATATTGATTGCATTAAAGGTCTCTACTATGTGGGGACTTTTTTTATAAAAAAATCCTCCTTTCACTGTAAGCCTGAAGAAAGGAGGATTATTAACATAGCCCCGTAAAAAAATGTGATTAATATTTTAGGATTCCATATGGAAAAGTGTTTCGTTGTCTGTTTGAAAATAATTCATTGTCTGAAAACTCAATTTGTTTCTTAGGATAATCAAAAATGAAAATATTATTTAAAATTAACATTTCACAATTAAAGTCGCGAAAGTATAAATTTATTTGATTATTGATCACTTATTTATGATTAAAAATTATTGGAGATCGTTGTTGTTGATGTGTTTTGTAGTAAACAAATAAATGTTAGTCAATTTGCTAGGAGGTGTTGGTTGTGTTTTTGTATTAAGTAAAAATAATTGACGGAGTATTATTGTTTATTCTTTTTGCGGGAGCTTATTAAATGTTTGTCCTTTGAACAACTTTATTTCAAAGGTATTTAGTTTTGATTTGTATTTTTCATCTGGAATGCCAGTTGTATTGGTTAGGGCAACCTGGCTTTTCCCAGGTGTCAATTTTGTCACAGAGATGCAACCTGGCTTTTCCCAGGTGTCAACTTTGTCGCAGAAATGCAATCTGGCTTTTCCCAGGCACCAACTTTGTCGCAGAAATGGTACCTGGCATTTCCCAGGCACCAACTTTGTTGCAGAAATGGTACCTGGCATTTTCCAGGTACTAACTTTGTTGTGAAATAGCTACCAGGCTTTTCCCGGATACTATTCTTTATGACTCTTCTACTTAATGACAGACTTAGATATTAAACTAGTAATTGTTTGTTATTTGGGCATCTGCGATTACCAAAGGATGAATAACAAATGCGAATAAGGGGTTGGGAATTATTGATTCTTTTAAAAGTGCTGATTCATATGCCCCCTTTCAGAGTTGTTTTTATTGTTATTCACACTATCCCCGAGCTCCGCACCGAATTATTAACAATTATTTCCCTGGGGCAATCCTCTCCCGGGGATTTGATGTGAATAACCGTTCCGAGAATCGGGATGGATTATTAACACGTTGTGTGCAGAACCCAGAAGACTGAAAGGTTACCCCATGAAATGATAGCATCAGAGCTACAATGAAAGAAGAAAGGCTGGATATACTTACTAAGATAAGGTACAAGAGAACAGGACTATTAGGTTCTGTTCTCAGGGAAATCAGCGTTCACTACCGGGGAGTAATGATGGCCAGGTCAGTTTTATCAGTCAATTCATTCCTGATTTGTTTATTTGCCAGTATATTCAGGAATTCTTCGAGCTTTTCATCTACCATTGCCTTTTGTCCCAGCTTTTCGTAGGTCCTGGCAAGACCAAATACGATTGAAGGTTCATTAGGCTGAAATTGCAAGGCATTGTTAAAATGGTTTATAGCCCTGTTGAAATGACGGCTGCTTTTTCGTTGGGAGTTATTTACCATCAGGTCGGATTCTTTTTGACAACCTTTATAGTAAGATCTTAAACCGGTTCGATAAAAACTAATAGCCATTTCATTGTGAGTGGGATTTTCAGGAATATCAAATACCACATTCACCATCTTTTCCATCTCGGTGGGTTTGTTGTTAACCATGCCGGGAATCCATTTGCCGTCAGTTGTTTTGATAACACTGATTACAGCCTCGTCACATGCCCTGCTTACCGAGTTTTTCACTTCAAATTTTCCGACAGAACCATTGGGGAAAACGGTGAAATAAACGATAACAACTCCTTCGTCTCCACGTTTTATTGCTTCTTCCGGATAGATTAATTCATCTTCCATGTAGAGACAAATGGGGGATGTGATTTCTACTGTGGCTGTTTTTTTTGCTTTTTCCGGATTGAATTTGGGGGGTTCAACCAGGGTTTCTTTTAATGTTTTTTGTCCCAAAGCCATCAACGAGAAAAATAAGCAAACCAAGACTAATTTCAGAGATCGATTCATAACAGGTCATTTAGGGTTTGAAATTGATTTCAATGCGTTTGGAGTGCCTTTGTACTCCCAAACAGGTTCATCAATGAAGGCATCCTGTATCCTTCAGGGTATCATCTTTCAAAATTAGATTAAGTAATCTGGCAGAGTTTTGGTGGACGTCTCAGATCCTTTGGTATTTGTCTCAATTATTAATCTTTCCTCGCTTTGCTGGGGTTGTAGCCAAATTCCTCCAGAAAGGCATGGCTAAAATGAGAGAGGTTTTTAAATCCAACTTCAAAGGCCACCTGGGTAATGTTAAGGTCGGTCTTTTTCAGGAGTTCCTGAGCCTTTTTCAACCGCAGGGAGCGAAGGTATTCCCCGACCGTTTTGTCGGACAGGGCTTTGAATTTACGGTAAAGCTGGGCGCGGCTCATGGCTGTTTCTGAACATATTTGATCAATACCAAAAGCTTCATCACCCATGTGTTGTTCCATAATTGTGCGTACCTGTTCCATGAAAGAATCTTCCCGTTGCAGGGCTTTGTTATCAGTGGGTGGTATGGGGGTTAGAGTGGTATATCGCTCTTTCAGGGTATGGCGTAGTTCAATGAGTTTGTTGAGCCGGATTAATAATTCTTCCCGGTTAAACGGTTTGGTCAGATAAGCATCGGCCCCTTTTTCAAGTCCTTCCAGGCGCGATTGTACATCGGCTTTGGCTGTGAGCAAGATAAAGGGGATATGGCTGGTACGGATGTCGTTTTTTAGTTGTGAAAGCATTTCAAAGCCATCCATGACAGGCATCATTACATCACAAATGATGATGTCAGGAATGAGCTTAATGGCCATTTTGTATCCCTCTTTTCCGTTGGTGGCGGTCATTATTCGGTAGTCTTGGTCGAGCATGGTCGTCAGGTAATGGATAACATCGGAGTTGTCTTCCACAATTAAAGCGATAGGGGGAGCATGGTCAGTATTGTCATGGCAGAGGGGTGCTGTTTTTTCAATGACAGGAATGGAGGTGAAAGTAGAAAGGAGTTCTGAAAATTGTGATAAGGATAAATCCTCGGTCAAAGGGGCTTCTTGAGTGACGGGCAGGGAAATGGTGAATGCCGTTCTTTTTCCGGGTTCGCTTTTTACTTCAATGTGACCATCGAGAAGCGTTATAAGTTCTTTTGTGAGGGCCAGGCCCAATCCGGAACCGGCAGATTTGTGGTTGGTATTGTTATTTACCTGGTAAAAGCGATCGAAGATATGAGAGAGCTTGTCCTTTGATATGCCTATTCCGTTATCGTTGATACAGATGGTAAACGAAGATTGGCCGTGTGGGGCGGCCTTGGCGGATACCTCTATTTGACCACCCGAGGGTGTAAATTTTATGGCATTAGAGAGGAGGTTGGAAACGATGTGCAATATCTTATCCGGATCATAATCCATGAAATAGAGGGTGTGAGGGGATGAGAATTTTAGGGTGATTTGTTTTGATTGGGCCAGTTCGTGAAATGAATCGGTGAGATATTTTAGGTAGAGGATGATGTCGCTAAGGATGAGGTTTACAGGATTGGCACCTGCTTTTAGTTTGGCCAGTTCCAACATTTGATTCACCAAATGCAGCAGGGTTTTCCCATTGTGGCTGATGCGTTTTAAGCCGTTATGCATCCACTTGTCGGGATCTTCCCTGATTTGTTCAACCATGCCCAGAATAATGGTCAGTGGCGTTCTGAATTCATGGGTGATGTTGGTATATAATTGCGTTTTGGCATCATCCTGCTCTTTCAGGCGACGGGTTTCTTCTTTTTCTGCTTTTGTTTGTTCAAGGATAAAAAACAGGATGAAGGCGATGATATAGATGGAGATCCAGGTGGTATTCAGGGTGAAAAACAGTACGTTTTTGTCCGGGGGAATGTCGGCGGGGATTTGAAAATATGGTTGCAGAATACCGGAAAGAATAATCGTAACCACATAAATGATGCTGAGCCAGATGGCAAAACGAATATCATTGATGATGGCTGTAAAGATAACGGTGGCCAGGCTGCCAAAAAAGATGCCGCAGGAGTTTGTAAGCCCTCCAAGTTTTAGCGTGTAAATGAAGGTGACGACAATAATGTATGTCATCCCTATGAAAATGGTGATTGGAATCTTCCTTTTAAGGAAGAAAAGCAATGGAATGAAGATGGTGTAAAAAGCGATGAGGTAAAAGCCATAGGGCAATAGGGTGTTCATGTCAAAGTGCCACACCAGGGCTGTCATGAAAATCACAGGAATCAGTGCGGCGATATAGGCTACGATTACAACTTTTTTAAGGGTTAGGATTCGGGGATCAATTCCTTCAAAAAAAAGCTTCTCATCCAACCATTGGTTGATTCTATTTATAATATGGTATATCATCCACATGCCATTGAAAATGGTTTTTCTAATCAGCCTGTTATACCATTTTAATTTTAAATTGATCTTGGTATAATGTCGTTAGATAATTAAAGATCCTCAAAAGAGCTGAGGTCTGTTAAATCACTAACCGGTATTAAGGATTTGTCGGTGAAAAGCTTTATAAGAGTATAATTGTAAATTGAGGACACCCATGCTACACAACGGGTAGGTGTTAATCTTCTCTCACGTGTTAGACGCTATGATTTTGAATTAAGTGATGTCTTTATCGTCTCTGTTATACAGTTATTCAGAGAAATGGGGGCGGTGTATCTATTTCCAGGAGCTGTTTCGGTTTGTTAAAACCTGAGATGGGGGTGTTTTCCAGCCACTTCATAATCTTATTGAATTAGGTGTCTTATCTGTAATATTCGTGTTTTTTTTGGTAGAATATTTTTGGCTAGCAGTAAATCATCTTTGTACGTTTTACTTTTCTGGTTTGTCCAGGTTAGGTGATTTGAGTCTGTTAGTCAGGAGGAGCATTAATGCCCGGGAGCCATGTGTGAAGCCTGGATGAACAATCTGCAAGTTACGTCATTTTTAAGCCTATGGGGATAGTAAATTGATGATTGAAAAGAAAAAAACTGTCATTTTTCTTAAAAATAGCGGATGAGGCTTTCAGTTAATAGTGTCTTATCAATAATGTCTGTGTATTTTTGGCAGGATATTGCAATGTCGGTCATGCAAATATCTTGATACTTGATACTCATATCTGGGTACTTTTCTGGCTTGTCCAGGTTAGGTGGTTCAGTTTTTAGTGGCGAATTGAAATTGTGGTAAAAATAACCAGATTGTGTATTGATCTCACTATCTAAATTCTGGTGATTTGTTGTCTAATAAGGTTTTGATCAGGAAGGAAGCAGGTGTCTTATTATTTTGAGAATAATACGTCGGATGATTTTTCTTATAAAGAACAGGAGAATGTTAATAGACGGGATCAGCAAGGTGGCCTTCAGGTTAAAACCTTCCATATTATATGCTGCCAGTATCGCCAGTGAAATAACGGCAATTGTTCCATGGATCAGGTTCGACAGGTTTTTCAGCCTATTGATTTTGATGTTAATCTGGCGAAAGTGCCTGTTGATAACTTCTCTGTCATCCGAAGAAAGTACCAGGTTGTTGTTGTCATCTTTTACCAGGACATTAAGCAAATCGCCATCGATATAGAGCGTTGTGGCAATGCATGGGTGTCCATCTTTCGAGAGAGACACCCATTTGTAATAGCCATTTGTGATCAATTGCTTAATGAATGATCCGGTCGGTTCATTCATTCGATTAATTTTTGAAAAATCCACTTGCGAAATCTGTGATGATGTTAATTAATGACCGCCAATAGTTAATCGACAGGTTGGTGTGTTTGTCATGGATGTCAATAACCAGCTGTTTGGGTTTGTTGGCAAAGCCTTCCTCAATGCGCGTGATAACGTCGCCATCAAGACCAAAACGGGTTTGCATCACAATGGTTTCTGTTCCCAGGTCGTAAAGGCGTTTGAGTTTTATCCTATCCCGGGCATCCATTTTTAAATGAGCGGCAGATTTACTGGCCAAAGAAGCCAGCGTTTCCAGATTCACATTGTAGATGTTTTGTGTTTCTGGTTGTTCGTCATCTTCACTCTTTACAGTTTTGTGATCTCTTTCAACAATGATTTCATGTGCTTTGGAGTAGGCATAATCACAAAATGATTTCATGCGCAGGATAACGGCGTAATCTGTTTCATCCAGCCTTATTTTATGCTTGTTCAGGTATTCGGTAAACTTGTTCAGCAGGGTATGAAATTTTTTAATGGTATGGTATTTAGTAAGGGTGAGCTCCCCGTTGTCTTTAAATTCACCAATCCCATGCCAGTTAATGATCAGGCCCAGTTTTACTTTATAGTCTTCCAACAGCTTATTAACAACCTCCTCGATGGTGTTCAGCGGGGGAGATGAAATCATACCTTTTTTGATAATGGTGTTTATCTCCAGGTGTGTCAGGTCATCCAGGAGGGTGCTAATGAGCCGTTTTTTTTCTTCTGTTTTTGTCATTATTTCGATTGGGGAAGGTTTTTGATTGTTTCAATAATGGTTTTTAAGGTGTCTATGTTGTTAGCAATGATCTCATGCCCCTTCACTTCACGTGCCTGATGAAATTGCACCAACTCGGGGTAGTTTTTATAAAACTCCTCGGTGATCTGAGTTTTGATGTCCCCGTCAATTAGGTCAATGTTACTAATTACACCCTGTATGGTTTGTCCTTTTTTAAAGCCAATGTGACCATCGTTTTGTAATTCAAGGTCGCCCATAACTGTTTGGATTTTTAAGGTTGTCAGGTCGGTAGTTGCTTTTTCAATTTTAGCGAAGATGTCATCTAATTTGCTCATAGTTGTAAATTTTTAAATGATTTGGAAATGTTCTTATACACTTTAATAATGGTAAATAGCAGGATTGGCCAGCTCAGGGCGTTGAGGGCCTGCATGATAATTTTGAGTACGCCACCGGCAATGGCCAATGAAAATTGCATGGCGCCAACCCAATAGTTGACTTGCCGGAGGTGGGACGGGATGAGTTGAACGGCACCGGTACTGACCAGGCTGACGGCATCTCCGTCAATGCTGAAGGAGGAAATAATAAAATTGTTTTCTGATGCGGTATGGATAGCTCTTCTGCCAATCAGAAATTTAATGCCATCGATAAAGGCTTTCAATCCTTCACTCAGCTGTTCGAAGAAATGAGTGAACAGCTTTTTAAGGAATTTCCATCCTTCTTTCACCTTATCCACAATCCAATTGAATAGTTTTCCGGCTAATTTCGCTGCTTTTTTTATCAGGCGTTTGATGCCGTAATAGACCCGGTGCAAGAAGCCTTTTCGTTCTTTTGGGGGTGTCTCGGCACCTTGACGGATCTCTTTTTTCAGCTGTTCCATGTTCTGCTGAAAAGCCAGTTGTGTGCCCTCATCGGCCTTTGCCAGGTTATCTGCCATGGCGCTTAATACAAGGTCGTCTTCCTTTCTTTGTTGCGGTGCATGGTCTTCAATCATGTACTCCTGCAGAAAGAACAACGCATTAAACAGGAAATAACCGTCTTCCACATAGGTGATAATCCGGTGCGGCTTTATCCATCTGTTATTGGCTTTGTTATAAAGATCGATGGCGTCCAGAAAGCTTTTTAGTGTAAGCTCTCCCATGTTGCTGTCGAGTAACCCGTCATAGAAACCCTCCTGCCATTGGTGGATCTGAATGAGACGCATAATGAATTGTTTGAAATCATTACGGGCCTCTTTTTTCAGGAAGTCGAAATCAATCTTATTCTCTCTTTCCTTCAAAATATGTTTGCGAAGGAAGATAAAAAAGTCATTCCTGTCTCCAAAATCCTCAATGAGCTGACGTTTAAAAGCAAACCTGCGATCGAGTTTCTTTTTAAGGTCGCCGCTCACCTGTTGAGAATGAATGGTGAGGATGAAATCTTTTTCTTCGTAGATGGATAATAACCGGCGGGTAAAAGCTTCCATGTCCGATAAGAAGTTGATGGCCTCCAGTGGGGAGCATTGGGCATACCCGGCGATCACCTTCAGTTGGCTCAACGTGTTGATTGAGGTGTGCCTGGTGGCAATGGCATGGGGCCATAGGCCAAAAATGTCGAGCCGGTAGTGAATAATGCGTGTGATGAGGTTAACAGCTCCCTCCATTGGCAGGGTGGGAATGTTGATCCCTTCATCAATATCGGTGGCCTTTCGTAACAGTTGCCTGATTAGATAATCTTTCCCCTGTTGTTTGAGCTGTTCAATTTCTGCAGAAGGGAAAAGCCCGCTGGACAGCGCTTCTGAAAGAAACTGATCGCTGGCTTTTACCACATCTATTGAATGGAGAGCATTGGTTTTCATCAATGGGATATACCCCAATTCAATCAGGTGCTGCCGGCTTTCGTTGTTGGCGGCGGGCAGTGTAGCAAGCTCTTGATCCAGGCGGTCGATTATGAAATCAGGATTGTCGGACATTATTATATCAGATCTTTTACCATGTCAATAATTGCTTGCCGCGACTCTTTGGATGATTTAATCATTTCTTGGTGGAGTTTAAGCAATTCTGCATCCCCGGCTGATAAATTACTTTTTACGATGGTGGAAACATCCGAGTCAATTTTTACATTGGTGTAAGCCACCAGTTTGAGATCGGTCTGGTTTTCTACGGCAAGTAGTTTGAGTACATCATTGATGGCTACTTTATTTACACCATTGTTGATAACCTGATGCGATTTATAGGAATAGTCACCGGTAAAGGTGGTGACTTCCAGGGAGGCTGCATCTTCAATGACATTGCCGATATTGGATAATAGTTTTTTGAAACCACCTTGTAGTTTCTTCTTTTCTTCCGGGTTTTCGTTATTGGCCATAGCTTTTTATTATCGTTGGTAAATATATTCTAAGACTTCTTTCATTTCGGGGCCATAAATGCCGTCCTCTCTTTTTTCTTCATGTTTCTGGAGGGCTTTGAGTTGAGTGGCTGTCCGGTTTCCAAAGATTCCGTCAACGGCTCCGCAGAAGTAGTCTAACTCATTCAGGATGGTTTGTAGCTTTTCAACTTCCTCACCTCTGCTTCCAATTTTTAAAGTGGGTTCGGGGAGTTCCATGTTGGCCTCAGAGGAGAGGCGTCTGAAGCCAAGTACCTTATCGGCTCCATAACCCTGGATGGAAACACTGTTCTTTTGATTGCCGCCCAGGGTGAAGACGGTTTTCAGGTCTTTGGAAAAGCCCATAAAGATGCCCACATGACCTTTCCAGGAACTGCGGTTTTCACGCCAGAAAATAACAATGTCTCCGGGGACAGGCTGGTCTGTGGGGATGCCTACTGATAACCAGCTTCTGGCATTGGCCTTGTGGGTGCGTTGTAAACCGGCCCGCAGGCAGCACCAGTTTATAAAAACGCTGCACCAGGGAGTTTCATCATTGGTAATGTTGGTAAAGCCAGCTTCTTTGGCATACTCAACAATTCGTTTGTTGTCTTCGTGACCGGCTATTTCTTTAACGCCAATTTCTGCCACAGCAACTTTTAAAATGTTTTTCATGGGATAGCGGATTTTGGAGGTTAATGGTTAGAGTAGAATATTCAGGAGTATTAAAAGGGTATGTGTTTTTGAATTCGTCATCGATGTTAATAATAAGGTTAGGTTTTTATCAGCTGCAATAAATATAGACATAATTGTATACAAAATACATGTGAGTGGAAGATAAAAGTATGAATGATTTTATTTTAGGAAATAAATCATTGCTTTTGTGGAGGAATCATAATGCTTTTTTCAATACGCATTCCATGTCTTTAGCGGGCTGAGCTGGTTAGGTGCTTAGTAATGGTTGTATATTTTTTTTGTAGGATATTGCAATTCCGGTCATGCAAAAATCTTGAGTCTTGATACTCATATCCGGGTACTATTCTGGCTTGTCCAGGTTAGGTGTTATTTTAAATGGCATAGTTACCGGGTGCAAATGATTAGCATCCTCTTTGTCTGGTTGAGGTAACAATAGCGAGTAATGAAGCTATTCGAAACTCCCGGATGCAATGTCGCAGCCCCAACAACCTAAAAACACCCTAATACCATCAATACCCTCCCAAAATTAAAAAAAGAGAATTTGAGAAGATGACAATTCGAAAAACCACTAACCCATCCCAAACAGAGAAATTGAGAAGTTGAAATGGTGAGAATTTGAAAAAACGCAAACCGCAATACCGGCAGAAGAAGAATCGATTTATGCGATCAGAGAAGAAAGGTTGATGCTCCCTTTTGTGTATGAATATTTTCCCGGGCATTGCCGAACACTCTCGCCGCGGATCCGCGAAATGTTCTCGCGAGGTCGTTTGGCGTTTTCGGGAACTTCCGAAATGTTCTCGCAAGGTTGTTTGGTGTTTTCGGGGAGGATCAAAGGCTTGCTATAGATTGCTGGGCTTTTTCGAATGATAGTTGTTGATGGCTCAAATACCAATTATTGTGTTCTTAAGGGGGTGATAGTAATGTGTTTGATAGACAATTGGCTTACTTTTGTGTAAATAATTAAATCAATAGAACATGAATACATTTGTTTTAATTGCAGGCGTTTTAGCAAGTTTGGCTACGATTGGCCATTTCACCATGGGGACAAAAATGTATTTGAAACCATTTTTGTCGGCTGAGCTGGATCCAATAGTGAAAAATGTGATGCACAGTGTGTTTCATTACATTTCGGTTTATATGGTTTTTTCTTCCCTTTTTCTGGTGGTGATTGGCATCAGGGGTGAAAAGTGTCTGTTTGACCCAACACTGATTCTGGCATTTATCGGCATTAACTATGGTCTTTTTGCATTAGTGCAGATTATTATTGGTCTGACATCGCGTCTTCCTGGGGCTTTGATGAAAATGTTTCAGTGGATTTTCTGGATTCTTATCAGCCTCTTTGTGTTTTTAGGTAAGTGATGGTTGATCTTTAAAAGAGAAAGATATTTTTAACAGGGCGCTTCAGGATTTATTCTGAAGCGTTTTTTTGTGCCGTTGTTAAGTGGTGAGGATGCTTTACATCTCGCCCCCTGTTTTGGACATATTACCTCTCAATTGAAAGAAAAGGCAGGGGGTATAAATCATATCTTTAACGGGTCGAAAAGCGTTCGTTAAAAGGGGTTAGGCGATGTATTGAAAAAGTTATTAACAGGTTGGAAAGGAATTCTGACAATAATTTTCGACAGAGCGGCAAAAGAAGGGAAAATAATTAAAGCAAAACTCGATGTCTCAGTGTTTACAGTCTTTTATCTATTATCTATCAGTCTAATATCTAAATTCAAGCATATGAAAAGTATCTTTTTATGGTTGGCAGCCATTTTTTTTCTGTCTGTGAGTTGTCAACAAGAGGGTGTTGTCTTATCCAACAAAGGGAAAACGCAATATTCGATTGTGATTCCTGATGGGGCATCGTTGGAAATTAATAAGGCGGCTACCGAGTTGCAGTCCTACCTGAAAGCAATCGGCGGAGCTGATTTTTCCATTGAAAAAGCCACGAGCCTGTCAGCAGGCAAAAAGATTTATGTGGGCTGGCCGGCAGAATCCGGTGCGACACCACAAGCTCAAATTACCATGACGGTAAAAGGGGAGCAGTTGCATATTTCAGGCGGTAACGATCAAAGCACGCTCTTTGCGGTTTATACTTTTCTGGAAAAATATTTTGGAGTGCGCTATTATGCACCCGGCGAGGAGTTGGTTCCCCAACAGGTAAAGGTGATGGTTCCTAAGGATATGAACTATGTTTATACACCGTCTATCACCACCCGGACCGTTCATTCCAAGTTGTTTTATGAACATCCTGATTTTGCAGCCAAACAGAAGGTGACCACTGAGGCTTTCCCTGGTTATGTGCCTGATGCCAGGGTGCACACTTTTGGTCGTTTTATGCCAGAGGGGGAATATTATAAGTCCCACCCGGAATATTATGCCTTGAGAAATGGGCGCCGGATTCCTACTCAATTATGCCTTTCAAATCCCAAAGTTTTCAACATTGTGCGGGATCGGGTAGCTGAATTGTTGGAACAGCATCCTGAATGCAATGTGATCAGTGTAAGCCAGGGGGATAATACCCAATATTGTCAGTGTAAGAAGTGTGAGGCCATCAATAAAAAAGAAGGTTCTCCCGCGGGATCGGTCATTGAATTTGTTAACCGTATTGCCCGGGAATTTCCTGATAAGCAGATTTCCACACTGGCCTATCAGTATACCCGAAAAGCACCTTTACATATCAAGCCAGAGCCTAATGTGCTAATCACGCTCTGTTCTATTGAATGCGACCGGAGTGCTCCCATTGAGGAGAAAAGCAGCGATTTTGCTACCGATCTGATTGAGTGGGGTGCCTTAACCGATAATATTCGCATTTGGGATTACACCACTCAGTTTACCAACTTTCTGGCGCCATTCCCAAATTTGCATACCCTGCAACCAAATATTCAGTTGTTTCGAGATAATCATGCCAAGTGGGTATTTGAACAGCACAGTCATAACCCAAGCGAGTTATTCGAACTACGCTCTTACTTGACGGCCAAATTGCTTTGGAATCCCGACCTGGATGTGGATAGTGTGATGGATGATTTTCTGACCGGTTATTATGCCGAAGCAGCACCCTATGTGAAGAACTATATTACTACTGTTCATGAGGAGTTGAAAAAGGATACCGATTTTTTTCTGTTTTTATATGGCGATCCGTCCCAGGCTTTTGATTCTTTTCTTTGTCCCGAACTACTTAGCCGGTTTGACAAGTGGTACGATGAAGCTGAATTGGCAGTGGCCGGGAAATCCAATGTGTTGGAACGGGTTAAGAAGGCCAGGCTAAGTGTGGACTTTGCTATTCTGGAGGCATCTCGTCAGCAATTAACACCTGGGTTCAGCCTGGCAGTGAAAAATCAGACTGGGAAATATGTTGTACCGGAACAATTAAAGAAGCGTTTGAACGGTTTTGCTGAAACATGCAGCCGAAACAACATCACGCTATTAAATGAAATGGGTTACAGGGTTGAAGAATACGTGGAGCTTTATCAAAACACACTTGACCGGGCTATGCGTTCGAATCTAGCCAGGGGAAAGCAGGTAAAGTTATTAACAACACCTAAAAAATATGCCGATGAAAATCCTCAAGCCCTCACTGACGGAGCCTTTGGTGGTCCTAGTTTCTATGCCAACTGGCTGGGATTTGAAGGCAACCATGCGGAAGCGGTCATCGATTTGGGCGAATTAACTGAAATCACAAATGTTTCTACAGCCTTTTTGCAGGTAGTGAACCATCTGGTTGTATTTCCTGTTAAGGTGACATTTTATTATTCAGCGGATGGAAAGAGCTATAAATTATTGAAGCAAATAGATAATAAGAAACCGCTTACCCGCGAAAGTAAGATAAATGACATTCAATATTTCACGGCTTCTTTCCCTAACGTAAAGGCCAGGTATGTGAAAATAAAAGGTGTTAACATGAAAACACCTCCGGTTTGGCACCATGGTGCCGGAATGCCATCCTGGATTTTTATGGACGAGGTGATGGTACAATAGCGTTATTAAAATTATGACATTTATCAACGGAGAAGTGTTATTTTATGCTTCTCCGTTTGATATTTTATGAATTTTAATAATTTTGGGCTCTACAGGATACGGGATGGGACCGAAATTAGATGAAAATAAAATACTGCAACTGAAAAATGGATCAGTAGCTGCCTTTGAAGCCATTTTTCATGAATACGCTGATCGGGTATATGCTTTCGCGTTCTCTATTTTAAAGAATGAATCCGACTCTAAGGAAGTGGTTCAGGAAACCTTTTTTAAGATATGGCTGAATCATGAAAAATTGAAAGTTGAGCTCTCTTTTGAATCCTACCTGTTTACTATTGCCCGAAATATTACGATTAGTAACCTCCGTAGCAAAAAGAATACCTCCAGTATAGAGCATGAGGACATCTTAGTTACTACCAATGTAACAGAGGATGAGATTTTGTTTCATGATGTCAAAGGTCAGCTGGATGATATAATCGATCAATTATCACCCCGTAAGCGTGAGATTTTTCTTTTGAGCCGGGTCGATGGATTATCGCACGAAGAAATTGCTTCTAAATTGGGTTTGTCTGTGCAGACGGTTCATAACCATGTTTCAGGAGCTCTATCCTTTATTAAAGAACATCTTCAAAACGATTTGATGACGGTTGTTTTTATATTACTTTTTTCTCACCTGTAAAGGATTGTGTAGAAGGTTGTGCTTTTTTGTTTTATTCTTTTCTCATGCGGTTGTTAATAACTTTTTATTTACTTCTTTTCTCTGAAGTCTGAGAATTGATCACCTATCAGGAGCAGATCTGTTTCAATTGGATATAGAACGATTGTGTGCCCGTATTATTCATTGATGGTTTTTCGTTGCGTAGTGCGTCAATAAACATTGCATCGCTCTAATGGATAACAGCGCTACGCTTATTGTTATAGATAGGGAGAGGGTAATGAGCAGTGCTTGGGGGTATAGTGTATTGTACGATCTGCAGAAATGGATCGTGCGAGGAATAAGGGTGTGAAGCAAATAACAGGGAATAGTGAGTTGTTATTGCACCAGGTAGAGGGAATGAGTAAAGGAAAGAGTCAATAGTGGTAATGTAAATCGCCCTGTTGCTCATCTTAATAAGGTTGGTTGTTATTTAGAAAGATTTAAAATAGGTATTTTTTTTAAAATCATTTAGTAGTTGATTGGGGACTCTGCGTATTACTGATGTCACACTATTAAGCAGAGATATGATCAGCGAAAAAATATTAACAGACTATCTTAAGGGGATTTGCTCCGATGCACAAGCAAAAGAAGTGGAAGAGTGGATCTTGTGCCATGAAGATTCTCAAGCTGTTAATGAATTTCTAAATAAGGCCTGGAATGAGGCAAAACATCAACCTTTAGGATTGTCGTTTGAAGAAAAGCGATTGTTACTTTCTGAGTTAAGGTCTCAGATTGGAATAAATACCTTACAGAGCAATCGTAAATCTTTTGTGAAGTCTCTGGGGCGTTTTGCTCAAAGAGCAGCAGCTATCTTGTTTTTACCTTTAATTGTTGCCAGTGTAATTCTGTACACAAAGGTTGATCTCTCCGATAACACACCACAATTGATTGCTACTTATGCGCCTGTTGGCCAGCAAGCCAAAGTTATGCTGCCTGACGGTACAGAGGTGGTTTTAAACAGTGATTCACATTTAGAGTATTCCAGCGATTTCGGTGATGGGACCAGGGATGTCATTTTAAGCGGAGAGGCCCATTTTCATGTGCAAAAGGGTGAAATTCCGTTTATTGTTAATACGTCACATTTGAATGTGAAAGTGCTTGGAACAGTCTTCAATGTGAGTGCCTATGAGGAGGATGAGTTTGTTTCTACGACGCTTGAAGAAGGTAAGATATTGCTTGAAAATGAGGAACTGAAACTTTCTAAGATTTTAAAACCAGGATTCCGGGCTCGATTGAATTTGACCGAGAATAAGTTGTCAATTAGAGAAGTGGATGTGAAAAAATATTCGGCTTGGAAAGAGGGGAAGCTGGTCTTTGTCAACGAACCATTGAGTAAAATAAAAGAAAAGCTGGAGCGAAAATTCGATGTTGAGATAATCCTGTCGGAAGAGCTGTTGAAAGAGGACTACAGATATACAGCCGAATTCAAGAATGAAACAATTACAGAGATTTTAGCAGCCCTTAACTTCATTAATCCGATCCGTTATAAAGTGGAAGGGAATAAATTATTTATAAGTAAAAGTAAAAAACGAATTAAATAGTGGCGTGCCAATGAGATAGAACCTTATTTCTAAAAAAACGGAGAATGCTCCAACATTCTCCGAAAAATTTTGACTTGTAAAGAATTACTTGGGTAAGTAACCTCAAATGCAAATTTATGAAAAAAAATCAATTCAAACGGCTAAAAGTATTATTAGCAGTGAAGTTTACAGTACTATTTCTATGTCTAAGTTTGGTCCAGGTGTCAGCCTCGGTCTATTCGCAAAAGAAAAAACTCTCGGTTAATCTTAAGAGTGTTTCTGTTGAGGAAGTTTTTAGATTGTTGGAAGAAGAAAGTGATTTTCGTTTCTTTTTTCAGAACAGTCAATTGGATCTTGAGCGGAAAGTAGATCTTAAGGTAAATGATGAGAATGTAGAGACCATTCTTAGTGAGCTTTTTAAAGATAGTAAAAACACCTATAAGGTATTTGACGGTAACCTGGTTGTGATCAGTGTTAAATCTGAAGCAGCAGCTATGAGTGCTCAACAATCCGTTGTTACCATTACCGGAAAAGTGATCGATGCCTCAGGGGAAGGAATCCCGGGAGTAAATGTCAGTATCAAGGGGACCACTACAGGTACTATTACCAGTATTGATGGTACCTATTCTCTAGATGTGGAGAATCCCGATGCGATACTTATCTACTCCTTTATCGGTTATGAAACAGTAGAGCTTTCAATTGCCGGTAAAAAGGAGCTTAACGTCACCTTGTTGGAAGATATGCAAGGACTTGATGAAGTCGTTGTCGTTGGTTATGGGACCCAAAAGAAGGTGAATCTGACCGGTTCGGTATCAACGGTATCCAATAAGGAATTGGTTAAACGTCCGGTATCCAATACTGCTCAGGCATTGCAAGGAATGAATTCCGGGGTGACCATTGTGGACCGTGGAGGTGCGCCGGGACGTGAAGAAGTGGCTTTCCAGGTTCGCGGAATGGGAACCTGGAACAATGGCGGGCCCTTAGTACTTGTGGATGGGGTTGAGCAAAGTATGAGTAATGTGGATCCCAATGATATCGAGAGTATTTCAGTCTTGAAAGATGCTTCTTCGGCTGCCATTTATGGAAACAGGGCTGCTAATGGTGTAATCATTGTAACCACAAAGCGTGGAAAACAAGGAGCTATTAAAATGGAGTATAACGGTTATGCAGGTATTCAGACTGCTGCTAACCTACCAAAAATGGTTGGTCCTGGCGATTATTTCAATCTTGTAAATGAAGCATTGGTAAATGCCGGAGAAGATCCTAAATATTCCGATGAGTATATCCAAAATACCATTAAAGGGACCGATCCATTATTGTATCCTTACCACAACTACGTAGAAGATTTGTTTGGGACAGGTTTTATGCACAATCACTCCTTGCGTTTTAGTGGGGGAAATGATATGGCGAGTATTTCTGTCTCCATGAACTATCAGGATCAGGATGGTATCATTGACGATGTGAATGCGAAGCGATACAATTTCAGGGTGAATTCAGATTTGTATGTATCAAAAAAGCTAACCTGTAGTTTTGATATCTATTTCAACCGTAAGGACCGTAACTACCCGTTACGCATGGATAATGCTATTGGAAATGCCTATTCAATGGGGCCTAATATCGTTCCTAAATATGAAGATGGACTTTATGGTGTTGGTCAGGGCAATCAGAGTCCGGTAGCCGATATTGAAAAAGGAGGAGATGCTTCCCGTCAGGATGAGGACGGTGTTTATACTGGAAAGTTAAAATATGACGCCTTTGATTGGTTAAGTGCTACCGGTAGTTTTACCTACAAAAATGGTAGTTACCGCTTGAAAGATCATAGTCCCGGTTACGACTTGTATGATCCTGATAATTTGGAAGGTGATCCGGTACAAGAGTGGGATTCATATGTATATGAGGAGAGATGGAATACATCCAACAGTGAGGCGCAGTTTTATTTGAATTTTAATAAAACATTCGGAGTGCATACCATTTCAGGTGTAGCCGGATATTCTGAAATAAGGAATGAAAGGCATAAGTTTTATGGTCAAAGAAATGAGCTGGTTAAAGATTATTTAACAGATCTGGATGGTGCGATAGGTCCTATGGAAGAAGCCATATTGGGAGGCTGGCATGATGACTGGGCACTTCAATCCTATTTTGGGCGCGTAAATTATAATTTTAAAGAGAAGTATCTTTTTGAGTTTAACATTCGACGGGATGGTTCATCGTTATTTGCTGATGGTAACAGGTGGGGAACATTTCCTTCACTATCTGCCGGATGGCGTCTGTCAGAAGAGGAATTCATCAAAAACATTTCCTTTATCAGTAATTTGAAGCTAAGAGGTTCCTGGGGACAAATTGGTAATCACAGTGTTGATCCATATAAGTATGCTACTTTCTTTTATGGCGGGGATAATTTCCGTTATGAATTTGGCAATAATGTGAATGAAGGTTGGGCGCCCGACTTCGATAATTACGGGAACCCTGAATTGACATGGGAAACCACAGAGATTACAGACATTGGTATTGACTTGGGATTCTTTGATAATAAACTCGAGATTATTGCTGACTGGTATGTGAAAAATACCAATGATGTAATGCTTCGAAAGGATATTCCCTGGGCCGTTGGTGCCAATAAATCATGGGTGAATGATGGTATTGTCGAAAACAAAGGCTGGGACCTGACAATTAACCACAGAAATAAGATTGGTCAGGTAGGTTATTTCATAGGGCTTAACTTATCGGATGTAAAGAATAAAGTGGTTGAGTTTAGTGATAAAGAAGGCTGGGTTTCCGGAGATATTAACATTGTAAGAGAAGGGGATCCTCTTTGGGCCTATTATGGATTGGAAGCCGATGGATTATTCCAGTCTGAAGCTGAAATTAACGATCCAAACACCCCGTTGCACCCCAACCATTCAACTTACAAGCCAGGAGATATTCGTTACAAAGATCAAAATGGAGATGGGGAGATTAATGATGAAGACCGGGTTGTAATGGGAAGTAACCTACCCCGTTATACCTTTGGAATTAACCTGGGATTTGATTATAAGAATTTCGATTTCAGTTGTCTTTTCCAGGGCGTTGGAAAAGTGGATGCTTATTTGAATGCCGGTGCCATTATGCAAGGACCATCCAGGGAGATGTTTACGGTTGAGAGTGCCTTAGATCGCTGGACACCGGATAACCGGGATGCCAGTTATCCACGGATTGAAGCCAGAAGTAATAAAAACAGTGTGATGGCCAACAGCTTTTGGATTCAGGATGCCTCTTACATCCGATTAAAAAACCTTCAGATTGGTTATAAATTACCTAAGAAATGGTTGGAAGGTACAGGTATTGAAAAGGTGCGTTTTTATGCTGGTGGTACAAATTTGTTGACATTCACCAATTTGCCTGATGGCTGGGATCCTGAGACCAATAATGTATGGGGTTCTGCCTATTTCTATCCACCTGTTTCGCTTTACTGTTTAGGTGTAATGGTAAATTTCTAAATCTAAGATTATGAGAATATATAAGCACATATTTATACTTTTCGTATCAGTTGTTTTCTTTGGGTGTTCAGATGATTTGCTGGATACCACACCAACCAACAAAGTGGTTGATCTTAACTATTTTCAAAATGAAAATGATGTGTTGTTGGCGCTGAATGCGGTATATGCACAGAATGATTACTATTACACCAGCTTACGGTATGATGCGATTTCGGATGATGCCATCATACAGCACGAAAATCAGCAATTTTATTGGGCCAGTAGAGGGATTGCCACGGCTTCGGATTGGCATATTTATGACCTTTACAAGTTTTACTACCGTTGTGTTAGCCGGGCCAATCACTTAATTGCTAATCTTTCCGGAGTAGATGGAATTGATGATGATATGCGATTGCGTTACGAGGCGGAAGCTCGCTTTGTAAGAGCTTATAGTTATTGGGTACTTACCTCCTGGTATGGAAAAGTTCCATTAATTACAAAACCCATCGACCCTAAAGAGGTTAAAACACTTGTTCGTACACCAGTGGAAGATGTATACGAATTTCTTGTAAAAGATTTAGATTGGTGTGCTAAAAATCTTCCGGTATCCTATGATAGTGAAAATATCGGAAGAGCAACAAAAGGTGCGGCTTTGTCATTGAAATCGAAAGTGCTTCTTTTTGGAAAGCAATACAGTCAAGCAGCGGCGGCAGCCAAGGAAGTAATGGACCTTAAGGTGTATGAATTATATCCTGATTATGCTGAGTTGTTTACCGTTGATGGTGAAAACAGTAAGGAAACGATTTTTGAAAGAAGACTTCAGCCAAATATTGATGGTTGTGATCATTTCAATGCGGTGAGTTTTGCACCGAACTCTATCGGGGGATGGAGTACGTTAATTCCATTGCAAGCTTTAGTTGACGCGTACGAGTGTACAGATGGTAAAACCATTGCGGAATCTTCTTTGTATGATCCCAAAAATCCATATGATCATCGTGATCCAAGACTGGGGTATTCAATTTGGTATCCCGGAGCAGAATACATCGATGGGTTTGTATATAATTCCATTCCGGGAGCTACTTATCCTGGGAGAGATGTTTATACAGGAGACGTTCCCGGTGAAGGAGGGGTTGGCTCGGAAGCAAATAAAACCCGCTCTGGTTATAATATCCGTAAGTATGTAGAAGGCGCTTATTACGATCCCAGATCTAAAAACTTCTGGTACAATGGTATTGATATTATCTTAATGCGTTATGCTGAGGTATTGTTAGTTTATGCTGAAGCAAAGATTGAAGCGAATGACATTGATGCTTCGGTGTACGACGCTATTACAGAGGTACGTCAACGTGCTGGGATGCCTGAAGTGGATAAGGCAGTTTACAATAACCAGGAAACCTTGCGTGAACTGGTTAGAAGAGAGCGACGCGTGGAGCTTGCCTTTGAAGGGAAAAGACCATTTGATATTCGGCGTTGGAGAATTGCTGAAAAGGTATTTCCTGGTGTTGCTAAAGGATTGACATATACCGATCCAAATAGCGGTGAGGAGAAAACCTTTACTGTGGGTGACCGTTCCTTTGATCCGGGGCGTGATTATCTGTGGCCTATTCCTCAACGAGAAATGGATTTATGCCCCATGTTTAAGCAAAACCCTAAATATTAGTCTGTAATCTTGATAATTGATTGATTGGAGAAAGAGTATCACATTTTTTTGCGTGACCAGCAGGTGACCAAGTGCCTTAATATTTGTGATACTCTTTCTTTTTTTATTTCCCGAATCATTAATGGAGGGAGAAAGGATTTGCATTGTGGAAGGAGATGGATTGAAAAGAACAACAACAAGAGGCTGATTGCAAATTCTGCACCTTCTTTTACAAGTAAATAATTGACCCATGAAGAAGATTTTACTCATAACACTGGTTCTCATCCAAACGGGCGCTTATGCGCAAAGGAAATTAGGCATGTTTGAGAAAACGCCTGAAGTATTAAGAAAGATTGACAGCATTCCATCATTTCAGATCAGCACGTTAAAGGCCGGCGTAACCCTTCCTTCCAGTGTGGATAACACACAACAACCTTATTTCCGGCCCATATTTAATCAGCGTGGACAAAGTTGTAGTCAGGCAGCAGGAACAGGCTATGTGCTCAACTATGAATGGAACTGTATAAATAATACCAACGCTAACAGTAAAGAACATCAATTGGCCTACCACTTTCCATGGAATTATGTCAATGAGGGAGAAGATTATGGTGGCGGTTGTTTTCATGGTTGGGATGTGATTAAAGATATGGGATGTGCTACCCGAATGGATTTTGACGATGAAGCATTACCGGAATCAAAACATTTTAGGATCTGGATGAATGGGTATGATAAGTATTACCGGGCTATGCAGAATCAAATGGATCAGCATTATAAGATAGATGTTACTTCGGTTGATGGGATCAATCAGATGCGTCGTTATTTATATGATCATGGTGATGGACGTTCTGTTGGTGGCGTCATGGTTTTTTCAGGACCAACAGGAGATTGGCAAATAAAGCGAATTCCTAGTGACTCCGAAGGAGCAGGAAAGAGTATTTTCGTTAAAATGGGTGTAAATTATGATCATGCCATGACCATTGCTGGTTACAATGATAATATACGCTACGATGTTAATAGAGACGGCAAGTATACCAATGATATAGATATTAATGGCGATGGCAAGGTTAACCTGATGGATTGGGAGATTGGTGCCTTCCTGGTTGTTAACTCATGGGGTACCGGTTGGGAAAATCAGGGTAAGTGTTATATCCTGTACGGATGTATGGGTTATCCGGAGGACGAAGGAGGAACAAATGGGTATGCCTATATAGTGGAAGCGAAGAAACGCACACCGAAACTGACTTTGAAAGTCAATATGACTTACGATAAGCGAAACGATTTGTCCATTTATACCGGAGTAGCTGATGATATTGCAAAAACGTCCCCCGAAAGGAGACAAATGTATGGGGGCTTAAGATATAAAGCCGGATCCTATTATATGCAAGGTGGATCTTTTGCGTCCGACAAAACCATTGAAATTGGCCTTGATGCCACCAATTTGATTGATATTTTAAAAGGCGATAAGGCTAAGGTTTTTCTTCAGATTTATACCAGAAATGGTGGAACAGGTAAAATTAACTCCTGGTCGGTATTGGATTACAGGAAAGATCCCAATCATCCTGTCGAATATGTAGGTAGTGAAAAAGGAGTAGATATTAAGCGTAGTAACAACTTTTCGTTAACCATTGATAATGTGGCAACCGCTAACATGGAGTTTGATCAGGAAGTCTGTTTGCTGGGACAAAATTATCCTAATCCTGTTGTTAATAGCACTATGATTCCATTTGGTATTGACAGACCGTGTCATGTGCGTTTAGAAGTACTGAATCAATCAGGTAATCTAATTGATGTAATAACAGATCAACAATACAATCCCGGACAACACAAAGGAATATGGAATGTTGATGATACACTGCCCAAAGGAATTTATTATTACCGGTTAATAATTGATGGCAGATTGAATGGATGTAAAAAAATGATTCTGATTAAATAGTTATGGTCTGAATGACGATTGATCGGCTGGAATGATAGTATAGGATTGTACGAATTGTATTAAGTAAAAACGAAAAGTAATTGGAGTGATGAAGAAATTTTTAATGTTTGGTTTTTTGTTAGCGTTCTCGCTGGGAAAGATACAAAGTAAAGAGTATAAAATGTTTTCGCCTGACAAGAAACTAACTGTTGCGGTTAATGTTGGTGAGTCTGTTTGGTTTTCGTTGAATAATGGTGAGGAAAAATTGATTTTACCTTCTGCTATTGCTCTTGAACTGGAAAAAGGACTTGTGTTGGGAGAGAATTGCAAGGTGATTAAGAAAGCCACAAAAACGGTTAATAATACATTAAAGCCTGTTATTACGCAGAAGAGTGCCAGTGTAATTGAAAACTATAATGAATTGAAACTGGTATTTGATAAGGATTTCTCTTTATTATTTAGGGCATATAACGAGGGTGTGGCTTATCGGTTT
Organism: Marinilabiliaceae bacterium JC017; assembly: GCA_004296775.1. GTDB lineage: Bacteria > Bacteroidota > Bacteroidia > Bacteroidales > Marinilabiliaceae > JC017. The sequence goes on along the minus strand of RHGE01000042.1, from coordinate 16,226 downwards.
GAGACAGCCATAGAAGGCGATATCGTTGTTAAGTCTGAGAAGGGAGATTACCGTTTTGCTGAAAATTTCCTTACTTATTGGCCGAAAGAGTACCGCTTCCACTCCAATAACCAGGTGTATTATCATTTTCAATCATTGGCCGAGTTAGGCGATGAAGACCTGGGAAGTTTGCCACTGCTTATTGATTGCCTCGAAGGAACCAAACTGGTTATTGGTGAAACCGGTCTGGTTGATTACCCGGGCATGTGGTTCAATGGTGCACAAGGAAACAATTTGTCGATCACTAATCCTGGTTATCCAAAAAAAACAGAGCAGGTGAATGACCGGGATGTGTTTGTGCGTGAACGTGAAGAATATATTGCTAAAACATCCGGTACAAGAGCTTTCCCCTGGAGATATATTGCCGTTGCGGATAAGGATGAAGAGTTAATCTCAAATCAACTGTCCTGGTTGCTGGCAAATCCATGTCAGATTGAAGATCCGTCATGGATTAAGCCCGGAAAAGTGGCCTGGGACTGGTGGAATGCCAACATGGTTTATAATGTGGACTTCCGGTCGGGTGTTAATACCGAAACCTATAAATACTACATTGATTTTGCCGCTGAGTACGGCATTGAATACATCATCATGGATGAAGGCTGGTATGTGCTGGGAGATTTGATGAATGTGGTGCCGGAAATTGACATGGAAGAGTTGTCCAGTTATGCTGAAGAAAAAGGTGTAGGTATCATTCTTTGGGTCGTATGGAAAACACTGGATGATCAACTGGATGAAGCGTTGGATCAGTTTGCGAAATGGGGCATCAAAGGTATTAAGGTTGACTTCATGGATAAAGACGATCAGTGGATGGTGAATTACTATCATCGCATTGCTGAGGCCGCTGCTAAAAGAAAAATCCTGGTTAATTTTCATGGCGCTTATAAGCCGGCGGGTATCCGTCGCATGTATCCCAATGTGTTGACCCGTGAAGGTGTAAATGGTGGCGAACAGTATAAATGGAGTATGCGTCAGACACCGGAACATAACCTGATCACACCTTTTTCCAGGATGGTGGCAGGCCCCATGGATTATACGCCGGGAGCAATGACCAATGCCCAGGAAAAAGATTATAAACCCATCTTCGATCAGCCCATGAGCATGGGAACACGTTGTCATCAGGTAGCCATGTTTGTGGTGTATGAAAGTCCTTTGCAAATGCTGTGTGACAGTCCAACCAGGTACTATAAAGAGAGAGAATGCACCGAGTTCCTATCTCATATTCCAACGGTGTGGGATGAAACAGTGCCTTTGAAAGCCAAGGTGTCCGATTACCTGGCAGTAGCCCGCAGAAACGGAGATGAATGGTACGTTGGTGCCATGACTGATTGGACTGGACGGGAAATTACCATTGATTTATCATTCCTTGAAAAAGGAAAATATAAAATGATCATACTAAAAGATGGTATAAATGCCGATCGTTGTGCAATGGATTATAAAAAAGAAGTGATTGAAGTTACTGCAGGTGAACAGGTGACCATTAAAATGGCTCCCGGAGGCGGTTGGGCCGCTCGCATTGTCGCTGTGAATAAATAAAATGAGTTGTGAATCAAAAAAAGGAATCAATAATTAGCTGTGACTGACAGGTAGCTTAGTTGATTCATATAAAGAAAGTAGATTTAATCCGGATTTAGACTGATTTGCTGCCAGGTGTTTTATTTGGGAGTAAATCAGTTTAATCAAAAAAAACAACGTGGGAAACGTCTGTTATAAACCTTAAATCTTTTTAAAGAGTGATTCAATAATAGGTTTGTAGTTATTTTTTGGTGGTTTATTTCCCAATAGGTCGTTAAACTTTTGTAGCATTAAAAATGAGCAAGATGTATTATCAGTTTATGGTCATTACCCAGTACTTAACGATCTATTGTTGCAAGTGGCAGGATTTAAATTGGAATCAAAGGCAATAGTTGTTGGATTGAAATTTAAGTAAGGCGTATGCCTCCTGCCACTTGTTTTTTAGTGGAATAAAATAGATGAATTTATATTAGCCCAAAGCTATGACGCATAAAGCAAGAGGTATTTGTTTTTTATTAGTAGTGATTATATTAGGAATGCCTTTCCGTGGGGAAGGCATTCCTTTTAATCAAACATCTGATAAAACCATCTCATTGAATGGAAAATGGAAATTAAAAGTTATCAACAACACAGAAGAGGTGTTGATAAGTCAATTTTATGAACCTGCATTTAATGATTCTTCCTGGCAAAGTATCAATGTGCCATCCAATTGGGAAATGCATGGTTTCGAGAAAGCACAATACTATTTTCCTAAAACCGACATAGTTGGTTTATACCGAAAAAAGATTACAGTTCCTGCTGACTGGACAAAACGTCATGTGTATATCCATTTTGAAGGCGTGTCATTCGGGCATGTGTTATATGTTAATGGAAAGTTGGTGGGACAATGCAATCAAGCCTTTTTACCGGTGCAATATGATATCACTCCCTTCCTTCAGGATGACGGAGAGAATCTAATAGCCGTAAAAGTATTTAAAGATCATCGTGAAAGCCGGTTCGACTGCAATGACGCCTGGGCATTGTCTGGGATCTTCAGAGATGTTTATCTTTTCTCACCGTCACACTGTCATATCGATCAGTATAAAATTGATACCAGGATTAATAGTACTGAGCAGTGCGCTATCGTTAATGGGGAGGTTGATATCCGTTGCTTTCGTGACTCATGGGACTGGATGTATGGGAAGTGGAAAGTTAAGATGGAGGATACCCTTTCCCTGGAGATTGCTATGAGAAATCCGGCTGGAGAAATGGTGTACCATAATATCGAAGAGATTGAATGGGCCAATGCGTTGATGTTACCGCATCATCACTTTTCATTCACAGTGAAGAATGCCCTTTTCTGGAATGCCGAACAACCAAATTTGTACCAACTCACCCTTTCGCTGCTGTCGGGGGAAGAAAAAATACATACGATCCATCAACGCGTCGGATTGAGGGAAATAACCATTGCAGATGGCGTATTAAAAGTGAACGGTCAACAAGTAAAGCTCAAAGGTGTTTGCCGTCATGAGATTCATCCGGATGTTGGTCGCGCACTACGTGAAGAACATTGGCTGGAGGATCTGGCCTTGATGAAAGCAGCCAACATTAATACAATACGGTGCAGCCACTATCCACCTCATCCGCGATTCCTTGAGTTATGTGATGAATGGGGTTTTTATGTGCTGGATGAGGTGCCCATCGGTTTTGGTGATGAAAACCTGGCCTCTCCCGACATGTTAGGACCGGTATTGTCGCGTACCAATGGCACCATCGCCCGTGATTGCAACCATCCCAGTGTCATCATTTGGGACATCGGCAATGAAAACGTTTTAACGCGTAACCTGGAGCAAGCCGCTCAGTATGCCAAGCAACTTGATGCTTCCAGACCAATTCTTTACCCGGGGGGAAATTTCAATGGGTACCTCAGGTATGCCGGCACAACAGGCCATTCTCATTTTGTTGATATTATGGCTACCCATTATCCGCCCAATGATGCATTGGAAGAACAACGGGACGATGAAACACTACCGGGACCATTTATTTTTACAGAGATTAACCATGCCCTTCACGATGGGTTTGGGGATTTTCAAACAAAATGGGAAATCACTCAAAATACCGATAAGTTTGCCGGAGCCATCATCTGGCTTTGGGCCGACCAGGGCATTAAAAGAAAGGTGGATGCTGAAGTGATCGATTCTTATAAAGATGTTTTTGCCTTGAAGGAAAATGATCAGCTGTCTGGTGATTTTTGGCTGAATGATAGCACCATCATCGATTGTCACGGAGTTTTCGGGATGGATGGCATTGTTTATCCTGATCGAACCCCTCAGACAGACTATTTTGAGACACGGAAGATCTTTTCGCCCGTAGTTATCAACAACGATGAGGTTTCTTTTCATCGCGATCAGGATAGCATCCGTATAACTGTTGAAAACCGTTACGATTTTACCAACCTAAGTCGCATCAGTGGAAGTTGGGAGCTGATTCATAAAGGAAAAACAGTAAGACAGGAAGATCTTATTCTTAGTTGCCTGCCGCACCGGAAACAATCGATCAGTTTACCGGTCTCCATGTTGAAAAAATATTTGGAGGGAGATCTTTACCTGCATTTTTCGTTTAAAGACTATAACGACGTTGCTATCTATGAAAAATCAGTATTCCTGCATAGGAAGGATGCTGTTTCCGGAGTTGCACCTGTTGAAAAGAACAGACAGCTGGTGTTGAAAACTGGTGAAGAGGCTCTTTTTCATGTAGTGGATAACAAAGGCAACTTGTTGGCACAAGGCCCCTTTATTCGTGTAGGACGTCAGCCTTCCATGGCCGAACAGGTAACTTATAAAAAGAAGAAAGTTGAGCTGCCTCCTGTTTCTATCCTGAAAGATGCCAGTATCCTGAATCAAACAAAACAAGAACGGGGAGATACGACCATTCTAAAAGTATCGGCTCGTTTTGCAAGCAGCCGGGATACCTCCATAACAGTATTGGCCCATTTAACGCTGAAGCAGTTTAATGGGAACATAGATACAGAGTTTACCCTGGAACCATGTATGCACAATAAAGTTTTGCTTGAGTTTGGCCTTATTTGGGAGGTTCCCAATGCTGACCGGGTAAAATGGTTGGGTCATGGGCCTTATCCAGCCTATCCGTATAAACAGGCGCTCAATGAACATGGGATTTATGAACTGTCTTCGAACGATTTCTTCTTCAATGGGAACCGAATGGTAGTGCAAAAGGTGATGTGCCCGGTTGCCGGAAAGAAATCCCTGGTTCTTTGTCCGCAGAAAAAGAGTGATATGGTTTCATGGGAGAAAGGTAAGGATGGAAGTATTTTGCTCACCCATAATCTGCTTGTAGGTGGTAAAGGAACAAAGTTTATCTTGCCGAGAGAGAATCATTTATCTGATGATGTTCAAAAAGTATCTGGTCAGCATCGGATGGTGTTATTAAAGAATGATAATCCATGGTAAATACCAGGAAACAGATAGATTAGTAATTATTAAACCCCCCGGTTTGTGACCGGGGGTTTTCTTTTAGCTCGGGAATTAAGTAATTCTTATTTTGTGTTTATTTCTTTTCCAAATATTCCCATATCCTGATTGAGTCAATGCTGTAGGCTTCAATTGTCCTGGTGTCAGGATATTCTTGATAAAGTTCTTTTACTCTTTTGCAAATAACAGGGATGGTCGCCACGTTTTTTGAATGGAAGTGTTTGGCATGATAAAAACTGGCATGTGTCATCCAGCCATGGTTATTTATAAATACGATGATGGAGGCATCCGGGAAAGAATTATTCAAGCGGGAGGATTTTATCAACCGGGTATGCTGTTTAGTAAAGGTGCTTTCCAGTATTGTCTTAAAAGTTTCGGTAGGAAGGTGAGTGGATCTGTCAAATAGCCCTTGGGAGGATAGATGCAGGTGTTTAAAATACTGTTCCAACGCATAGCTGTAGCAGTTTTGTGCTGCCGTTTCCATAAAGGTAATTAGCTCAAGTGTGTCGCTGGGTGTTTGAAGGTAACTGCGGTGTTGTTCTTTGGTGTTTCCGTTATCCAGATACCAGCGGACAGGTTGTTTGAGTTTTCTTATTTCAACAGTATCTGTCAGCCATTTTATCCTTAAAGTTATGAACAGATCCTCCTGTTGAATGGTATCGCAAAAGGCGTATAATTCTTCAAAAGAAAATGTGCGCGTATTGTTTTGCGAAATAATGGTGACTGGCCATAGTATTAACAATGTACCTAAAAATATGTATTGGGCTGCCCTCCACATAGCGGATGTGTTTTAGAAATTACCATTGAGATCTGTATAAATATACTACTTGCCTGCATAGAGGGACAATAGATGTTGAAAGGATATAACGGCCGTTGGTGATTAATTTGTGCTTTTGTTTTTACAAACAGTCAGGCATGAGATTATCATCTTGATGAAAAAAACCGCTTTTTAAATAATGAAACAACCATGGTAATTCAATTTACACACAGAAGGATGATTATCTCAGTTTTCTGAACCGGGGGAAAGTATTGTGAAATGAATTTAAACAAAAAGCAAGAGGGGAGTCAGTAAGGACTCCCCACCTTTTTGTACAGACAATTCCTGTGGAATTAGTACTTTCTTTTGCTGACTAATTCACCATTTTCGTTATATATCTTCCAGGTTCCTGATTTTTCTCCATTGGAATAGGTCATTTCATAACGCATGGTGCCGTTTTCATCCCAAATGACCCATTTACCATGTTTTACATCGTCTTTGTAACCGGCTTCTCCTATTTGGGTACCGTCCTGGTTCCAGGTTATCCAGGTACCGTCCATTTTGTTGTGCTTAAAGGATCGAACCTCCTGTTTTTGCTGGTTTTCAAAATACATGGTGGTAATACCATGCTTCTCACCGTTAAGCACAGTCATTTCAATACGTTTATCACCTGAGTTGTAGTATTCAATGTAAGTGCCGGTATATAATTTATCATTGTGGTCGTAGTATCTGCCATCTTCTTTCTCGATCAACTGAGCATTTATTGAGGCAGTAAATACAACCAATAGGGAGAATAAAATTAACTTTTTCATGGGCTTTTATATTAATAGTTCAACAAAAAGCCTCCTTAAATTCCTGTGTGTGTCGTGTGTGTTGGAGAACCTTAATTAAAAGGTTAACGCAAACTTAACACAAAATTCACAAAAAATAAAATTTCACTGAGGCCTGTTGTGTTAAGTTTTACAGATGGTGTTATAAATAAAAAGGCCACCTCGAACGAAGTAGCCTTGAAGTATCCTTATCGGGAGCTTTTATTCATTTGCTGCTGATAATTTGAGATCGACTTTATGCATTTCATTCTTATTCAAGCGTATTTTTTTGGATTCATTCTTTTTATAAGACACATAAGTGGTGGAGATTTTGTAATCACCCGGCTTTACGTTTTCAAAAGAGAATTTTCCATCAAAATCAGTGTAAGTAGTCAGGTTGGTCCCTTCAAGAGCTATGGCAACGCCCGCTAATGACTCACCGGTTTTGTGATCCATCACCATGCCGGTAATGCTGGTGTGCATGGGAGCCTTTTTTGCTTTTTTTTCATTTTTGAAGCTATTCAAACCGATAAATAGAATAGCAGCTAGTAAGAATACCTGTGTTTTCATCTTTCTCTATTTTATTTTTTTATTACTCGATGCAACATATTATCATTTTGGCTTGTTACATGTTGGTTTTAATTAGTCGAATTGTTTTGTGACAAATCTAAGAGAGCTATGTTAACTGATTATTAATGACGGGTTATGAGTTGGTTAAAGGAATGTTAAATCATCAGGTTTGAAATGGTTGCCTGAGGCCTGTAACTTTTTGTTAGAATTATAAAGGTATGATGAAGATATATAATCAATTAAAAGCCTTCATTGAGCTGGTTTTTCCCCATGTCTGCCTGGTTTGTGGTAATAGTCTTTTTGTTTTCGAGATGGAGATATGTCACAGGTGTTTGCAACGTTTACCCAAAACAGGTTTCGAGTGTTTGGCTGATAATCCGGTGGAACAGCTTTTCTGGGGTAAGGTAAAGTTGGATGGGGCAACTTCAATGTATTATTACCGGAAAGAGGAGAAGGTGCAACGGCTGATTCATGAAGTAAAGTACCATGGGAATAAATATTTGGGGTATGAATTGGGCAGACAGTTTGGTGGGGTATTAAAAAAGGCTTCAGGATTTAATTCTTCCACGGTTATTATTCCCGTTCCTTTGCATTTCAGGAAATTACGGTTGCGAGGATTTAATCAGAGTGAAGTGATTGCCCGGGGCATGGCTAAAACTACCGACATGGAAATTAATACTACTTGTTTGGTGAGAAATGTTCATACGGCCTCTCAAACGAAGAAAAGCAAATTTGAAAGGTGGCAGAATGTGGAAGGGATCTTTTCTGTAACAGATGAAACGGCCATTGCCAATCAACACATCTTGTTGGTGGATGATGTGGTAACAACCGGGTCTACGCTGGAGGCCTGTGTGGTGGCGATTCAAAAGGCACAACCGGCAACCGTACGTGTGGCGACGCTTGCCTGTGCTTATTTATAATTATTCGTGTCCTAAATGATTAATAGTTAAGACGAATAAAGTTAATAGTTACAGTGGATTAATGATGTTTTGGAATATAGGGGATTTACTGAACATTCCGCCTACAAGAAATAACGTTTAGAAATTTAACGGATTGGAACGTTAAGAAAGAAAATCTGTTTGAAGCGCAGCGAGTTATTTTCTTTCCGTGGAAAGGAGTTAAATTTTAGTTATTTATTGTGAGCGGCGGCGTTTTTTGTTTACTTTTTTTTGCTGTTGAAAAAAAGTAAAAGCCCGTGTGGCTTGAGCACATTGGTTAATACTAATTTATTTGGACAATACTGATTTATAGTCATTAATCTTTGGGCGTTACAGTAATTTATTCAATGCATAATAAACACTGACTACAATGATATCATTGTATTGGCCTGCTTTACGTTTGTCCCAATGCGGATTGTAGATAGGGATATCACCGTCGTAGGGAATCCTGATGCGGTTGATGGAATAGGAAAACCGGGCATTGACCCATAACCGATCGGTAATGTTGTAATTGGCGCCAAAAATGGTGGCGTACTCCATGGTTTGGAAGGATACCTTTTTATCTTCCGGGATCTCTGCTCCGTCTACCCATTCTTCTTCATGAATGAGGGCGCCGATGCTGAGCCCGCCTTCCAGGGAGAATTTTTTTATTTTATAACGGGCCAAGATGGGGAACTGGATGTAGCCAAGTTTCATCTGGTAATCATTGTAATCCCCTATTTCCACATCCGGCGTCTTTTTACTTCCTTTTTGCAAATATTCGATTTCAAATTGTACGTCCCATCTTTTGGATAGACGGCGGTAGACGAAACCACCCAGGTTAAAACCTATTTTGTTAAAGCCGGCATAAGAGTCGCCATCTACCTGGGTGAAGGAGATACCGGTTTTGGGACCGGCCACAAAATCCTGTGCTGAAAGGTTGATGTGGCTTAAAAGCAAGAGGGATATGGTGATGATTGAGGGTATTAGAAATTTTTTCATGATATGGATTGTTACAGGTTAAGTGTTTTTTTTAATAAGATGATGCCTTTGGAGGCGTTTTCTTTGATGTGAATGAGATTTGGGTTGGGTGTGTAGTTAGGCATGCCCGGATCAATCAGATAGGTACGAGTATGGTCGGGGACATAAGCCAACAGGCTGGCAGCCGGGTACACATTGAGTGACGTGCCGATTACCACAAAGATGTCGGCCTTTTTTGTCAGGTTGATGGCTGCTTCCATGGCTGGCACCGCTTCGCCGAACCAAACAATATGGGGGCGAAGCTGAGAACCCTTCTCGCAGGTATCACCAAGTTTTAATTCCCAGTGATCCATTTCATAGATGAGTGACGGATCAATAGTACTCCTTACTTTTTTTAGTTCCCCATGCAGATGGAGGATATGGCTGCTACCGGCCCGTTCATGCAGATCGTCTACGTTTTGGGTAATGATTTGTACCTCAAAATTGGTCTCCAGGTCAGCAAGTGCCAGGTGACCGGCGTTAGGATGTGATTCGAAGAGCTGCTTGCGGCGTTGATTGTAGAAGTCAAGAACCAGTTGGGGGTGGTTGTGCCAGGCTTCAGGGCTGGCCACCTCGGTGACATTGTATTGGTCCCACAGGCCACCCATTTCGCGGAATGTTTTGATGCCACTTTCGGCGCTCATGCCGGCTCCGGTTAAAATGACCAGTTTTTTCAATGATTCGGGTATTGGTTTATTTTAAAACGTAAAATAACGAAAAAATTGTGAGATCAGTTAATGTCTTTACTTACTGTGAAGGCGTCATTTTTTAGGGGCATGAACGGTATGTGAAGTTTTTGAGTATCTCCCGGTTTTTTCGAATGATTGACGGTAATGTATGGTGTATTGTAGTTTTTTTTTAAGATGAAAGGGATAGAAAGCAGCTTGATGGGTTCTCCATTTTAAAGCGCGGGTGATTGGTGGGAGCTCAACCCTTTTTTTATCTTTGTGCTTTCCTTTTCCAACCTTATTTGTACATTTTTCAAATGGGATTTCATTAAATTTTCCAGCCATAACAGGAAAAGGAGTGAGAAATTTAATGCCTGTTCCCTGTCAATAATCTTAATAATTACAAACCGGAATGATTGATCATGCAACGATAGAGCGGGTGATGGAAACGGCCAATAGCCAGATAACCGATGTGGTTTCTGAGTTTGTGCACCTGAAGAAGAGGGGGATCAATTACATCGGGCATTGTCCGTTCCATAATGAGAAGACGCCATCATTTATCGTCTCGCCACATAAAGGTATTTTTAAATGTTTTGGGTGTGGCAAAGGGGGAAATGCGGTGAATTTCCTGATGGAGCATGATCAGATGTCGTTTATTGATGCGATAAAATACCTGGGTAAGAAATTTCATATTCATATTGAAGAGGAGGAGTTATCGCCGGAAAAACTGCAGCAGAAGAATGAGCGGGAGAGTATGTTGGTGTTGACCGATTATGCCAGGAAGTTTTTTATTCATCAGCTGCAGGAGACCGATGAAGGGATGTCGGTGGGGATAAGCTATTTCCGGCAACGGGGTTTCAGGGATGATATTATTACCAAATTTCAGTTGGGATATTCGCCGGAGAAACGTGATGCCCTTACTTTAGAGGCTCAAAAGCAGGGATACAAACTGGAATACCTGGATAAGACGGGTTTGTCGGTGGTGAGGGATGACTATAAAGGAGATCGATTCCGGGGACGGGTAATTTTTCCTATTCATAGCCTGGCCGGCAAGGTGATTGCTTTTGGCGGACGTATTTTACGCAGTGATGCCAAGGCTGCGAAGTATCTTAACTCTCCCGAATCGGATATCTACCATAAGAGCCAGGTGTTGTATGGTATTTTCTTCGCCAAACAAGAGATGACGCGGCAGGATAGGTGTTTTTTAGTGGAAGGATATACCGATGTGTTGTCATTTCATCAATCCGGGATTACCAATGTGGTGGCTTCGTCGGGAACGGCCCTTACAGCCGGACAAATACGGTTAATTTCCAGGTTTACTAAGAATGTGACCATTATATACGATGGCGACCCGGCGGGTATTAAAGCGTCTTTGCGCGGAATTGACCTGGTGCTGGCTGAGGGGATGAATGTGAAAGTGTTATTATTACCCGAAGGGGATGACCCCGATTCATTTGCTAAAAAACATTCGGGCGAGGAGCTGACCACTTATATTGACCAGCATCAAACCGACTTTATAAAATTTAAGACCGGCCTTTTGCTGAAAGATGCAAAAAATGACCCGGTGAGAAAAGCTCAACTCATTCAGGATATTGTACGGAGCATTGCCGTGATTCCTGAGAATATTACCCGATCGGTATACATTAAAGAGTGTAGCAGTTTACTTCAGGTGGATGAGAAAATCCTATATGGTGAGATACGTAAGCTGTTTAAGAAGCGTTATGAGAGTGGCTCTACGCCTCGCGTGGCACCGACCGCTTCACCAACGGCTTCGGCCGTGGCTGCTGCTGATCGGGCCGTATTGGCGGCCAACAATCCGTTTGAATTGGAAGAACGCGTGGTTATGCGCTATTTAATGAAGTTTGGCCATGTTATTTTGTTTGAAGAAGATGAAGAGGGGGAAACGGTAAATATAACGGTGGGGCAATATGTGCTTAATGAGCTGAAGCAAGATGATTTATTAAGTGTCAATCCTTTATATAATAAGGTGCTTGATCTTTATGCGCATCACCATGAGACGGATGACTTCTCGGCCATGCGTTTCTTTGTCAACAACACAGAGACAGAGGTGAGCCAGTTGGCTTCCGATCTGATAGGTAAAGAATATGAACTAAGTAAATTACACAGTAAGTTTGCCGAGGTAAAAAAGGAGGAAGACCTGTTGTGTGACTTGGTGCCCAAAGTGGTAGCTGAGTTAAAACTGAAAAAGGTGCGGGTGTTGCTGGATGAAAAGATGCAGGCACTAAAACAATTGCAAGAAGCGCATGATATAGAAGCAATGATGTCTTTAATGCAGGAAATCCAAACCTGGAATAAGGTGAAAGCAGTTATTTCAAAGATATTGGGTAATCGCACAATCGTTTAAAAATCGCAATGGGCCTGAAATATTCAAATAAGTAAGTAAAGTACATTCTTTTTAGCTAGTTGAGAGTGATTTGTGATTATAAGAGATTGATTGGGTATTCCGCCTTCAGGAAATGACGGTAAGAAATTTAACGGAATGGAATGTTAAGAAAGAAAATTTGTTTGAGCGGAGCGAATTATTTTCTTTCAGAGGGAAGGAATTAAGTTTTAGCTATTTGTTGTGAGCGTCAGCCTTTTTTGTATACTTTTTTTGGATGTAGCAAAGAAAATAAAAGCCCGTGCAGCTTGAGCACATTGGTTAGTACTAATATATTTTGGACAGTAATGTATAAAAGCAAATAACTATGCAAACTATTAATCATACCGATCAGGAGGTAATAGCCGCCATCATCCACAAATGTGATATCTGTTTTGCAGGTGTTGTGGACGAGGAAAATAAGCCCTATGTGTTGCCAATGAATTTTGGGTTCCGTGACAATGTTATTTATATGCATTCAGCACCGGAAGGACGTATTATTGATATATTAAAGAATAATAATAATGTGTGTGTGACCTTTTCCACTGATCATGAGATGGCTTTTCAACATCCCGAGGTGGCTTGCAGCTATCGCATGAAGTCCAAGAGTGTGATTGCTACCGGTCAGGTGACGTTTGTGGAAGATATGGAAGAGAAACGGGAAGCGTTGCATATCCTGATGGCTAACTACTCTGATAAAGTATTTAAATATAGTGATCCGGCCGTAAGGAATGTGAAGGTGTGGAAGATACCGGTTGATAACATTACCTGCAAAGAATTTGGAGCACCCCATGAAGAGTATAAGCTTAAGCGGTCCGTGGAGGAGCTGAAAAACAGTAATAAATCCAAATAATTTCAAACGGCATAACTAACGGTTAAGGTGCGATAATTGCTTTTATGACTTAATTCATTTTGGATAAATCAATGTCGCATTGTTTCTTTGTGTAATTTGCTAAAATCCATTGTATCAAAACACGTTTTAATATGACTGAAATTCGGTTATTTTTATTTGTTGTCGTTTCTGTATTTGCAGTGTCTCTCAGTGCTCAAACGCCGGTTAAGTTGTCAAAAGATTATAAGGTAGTCTACTCCCAGGGCTTTAGTAAAGAAAAAGACCTGAAAGATTTTGAGTTCACAGACCGGGACAGATGGCTGGTGTCGCAAAATGGTAAGTCTGGTAAATGTCTTAAGTGTTTGGGGAAAGGAAACTATGTGAGTGCTCATGCAGGACCGGAAATCATGGCCGTTTTGAAAGGATATGAGTGGACTGACTTTGTGATGGAACTTGATGTGATGCAAAATGGTAAGGATTATTCCCTGCTGGATATCTGCATTCTGTTCGGGATCAAAGACGCCGATCATTTTTACTATGCGCAGCTGGCCTCCAGGGCCGACCGGAAAAGTCACAATGTTTTTGTGATGAAAGGAGATAAACCACAGCGAATAGGTACTTGCCACAATAAAGGCGTTATTTGGGGCATTAATAAGTGGCACCATGTGCGAGTGGAGCGGTTGCAGGCAACAAAAACAGTACGGGTTTTCCTGAATGATGAATTGGTACTTGAAACGGATAGTGATCCGTTTGAGCCGGGCTTGATTGGATTTGGTTCTTTTGATGATGCCTGTAAGGTGGATAACCTTCGGATTTGGGCGAAAGAATACAACGAAGTTTCTACTACAACACCATTCTTTGCCCGATAATCTTATTAAATAACTAATTATATGGCCCTTAATTATCTCTGGATTGCTTTTTTTTTAATTGCTTTTGTTGTTGGATTAGTACGATTGATCTTCTTGGGAGACATGGAGGTTTTTCCGGAGATGATAAAAGCCACATTCGAATATTCTAAAACGGGATTTAATATTTCATTGGGATTAACCGGTGTGTTATCGCTCTGGATGGGGTTAATGCGCATTGGAGAAAAAGGAGGCATGGTGGCTGTTATGTCACGTGCCATCGGGCCTTTCTTCAGCCGTCTTTTTCCGGAGCTTCCCAAGAATCATCCGGCTTACGGCAGTATGATGATGAATATTGCCGCCAATATGCTGGGGCTCGATAATGCAGCTACCCCCATGGGCTTAAAAGCCATGAAAGAGCTGCAACAGGCCAATCCCAATAAAGATACCGCCTCCAATGCCCAGATTATGTTCCTGGTGCTGAATACTTCGGGTTTAACCATTATTCCCATTACCATCATGGCCTACCGGGCCCAATATGGAGCGGCAAACCCAGCGGATATTTTTCTGCCTATCCTCTTAGCTACTTTTTTCTCTACCATCGTGGGGGTGATTGCCGTCTCGCTGGTGCAGCACATTAAGTTATGGGATAAAGTGATTATGGCTTACCTGGTAGGCTTCTCCACGGCCGTGGGCGGGCTTATTTACTGGTTGAGCAACATGCCGAAAGAGCAAGTAAAGGATGTTTCTCTGGTAGGGGCCAATGTTATTTTATTTACCATCATTGTGGCGTTCATATTAATGGCCCTGCGAAAAAAGGTGAATGTTTACGAAGCATTTATTGAAGGAGCAAAAGAAGGATTTCAGATTGCGGTTAAAATTATTCCGTTCCTGGTGGCCATTCTAGTGGCCATAGGTGTATTCCGAACTTCCGGCAGTATGGACTTTCTGGTGGATGGCATCAAAGCGTTTGTGGTTTGGTTGGGGGGTGATCCCGAGTTTGTGGGGGCTTTACCAACCGCGCTGATGAAACCCCTTAGTGGGAGCGGAGCCCGCGGAATGATGCTGGACGCCATGGAAGCGCATGGCCCTGATTCTTTTGTGGGACGCATTGCCTGTACTGTGCAGGGGGCAACCGAAACAACTTTCTATGTGCTGGCTGTCTATTTTGGGTCTGTTGGCATTAAAAAGACCCGGCATGCCGTGGCGTGCGGCTTAATTGCCGATCTGGCCGGTATCATCGCAGCGATTTCATTGGGATACCTATTCTTTAAGTAATTATGCGAATAAAGGGTTGGAATTCATCTCATCTGTAAGAAATACAAATTAATTTAACTCACTTTCGGGGCTGTTTTTAATATTATTAACCATTAATGATCTATGTTTTTTAGGAATAGCCTGATAAAAAGTCTCTTTGGGAGATGTTGCCTTTAATTTATTGTTTTGACAAGACAATAGATCGTTAGATAATAGACATTAGATCTACTTATATCAAGAGCATTGGTAATCTCATAATATCTTGAATTATGAAATGATTCTCATACAATTACTAATGCTTAAGACGAATAAAGTTAATAGTTACCGTGTATTCGTGATGTTTTTGGAATATAGGGGCTTAATTGGGCATCCCGCCTACAAGAAATAACGTTTAGAAATTTAGCGGAGTGGAACGTTAAGAAAGAAAATCTGTTTGAGCGAAGCGAGTTATTTTCTTTCAGTGGAAAGGAGTTAAATTTTAGTTATTTATTGTGAGCGGCGGCGTTTTTTGTTTACTTTTTTTCGCTGTAGCAAAAAAGTAAAAGCCCGTGCGGCTTGAGCACATTGGTTAATATTAATTTATTTTGACAATACAGGTTATTAACACTATCCCCGGCCTTTACGCGGGATTATTAACATTTTTGTCCTTCGGACAATCCTATCCCGAAAGGTGTAATATTGAATAACCGTTCTGTGATTAGGGGTGGATGTCATTCATATATAAATAGGAATTAGAAGGTTTCAATCGAAGATTCGCATTAGTAGAGGACAGTTAATTGTTGAAGATTAGCATTAACTACTTAGTATTGATTAGTAGATGATGGATATTCCTATGGGCCGGGCTTTTATACTAAGGATCGATTGTATTACCTGCAGATTAAAATATAAAATCACACTACACGAAGGCCAAGCAGAGTCTTCAAGGCTTGACATCCTAACAAAAGGTAAGATAACTCTAAATTGACGCTACCTGTACCTTTGGTTTCATTCAGATTCCCGCAGATCCAAAGGGATGCAGAGAGGATAGTTCTACACATCTACTAAAAAAATTCAAATACTCGTAATCCCTTTTCTTTTCGCCCGGTCATTACTTTCCCCTCCTAAAAGATTTAGGAGGGGTGATTTTCATTGAGTATGCAATGAAAATCGG
>RHGE01000396.1 GCA_004296775.1 Marinilabiliaceae bacterium JC017 | reverse complement strand
AGCAACATACCTTTTTTTGTGATTTCTTTCTATCAAAGAATCATAAGAACGGTTGATTCCCGYGTGTTACACTTTTGATCGAAACAGTTTTACCAAATCCAACAAATTTCCTTTTGGATTTGAAACTTTCTCGAATTGAATCCTTTCGATTTCTATATCGAAGATATACTTACGAAGTTGTTCCAACTTATTCATTGGCACTAACCCTAGACCCTTGCCCTTGAGAAATGAATCAATACTTTCTACTCGAGCTCCATCATGTACTATTTACATTACAACCCAACAAAAATTGTTGGTTCTAGTCGAACAGAACAAAGGATGTCGAGTCAAGAGCACTTTCATTCCTAATAAAATGGTGGATTCTTACATCCACAGCTGATCATGTCCTTCAAGTCGCACGTTGCTTTCTACCACATCGTTTCAAACGAAGTTTTACCATAACATTCCTCTATTTTGGAACCAGTATGTAATTGATTCAATCATGGAATCATGAATAGTCATTGGGTCTGTCGGTAAATAGTAATCTATACTTTTTTT
>RHGE01000395.1 GCA_004296775.1 Marinilabiliaceae bacterium JC017 | reverse complement strand
AATCGGGAGGAGTGAAGTGAATTAAGACCAGTAAAAGATGATAAACTCCGAAGGAGTGCCTGTGACAGCACAGGGTTTTARCCCTGTGTTGTCATCATGTAAATGAAGAAGGCAGAAATTCTGAATGTATTAAACCTTACTGTTTCAATAAAATCGGTCACACATCTTCATCCCAGGGGGATGACATGTTTATAGAAAAGGAGAGTCTTTTATGTTCGACTCCGGCTGGAGTCGAATGTCTGTCTCTGATTGATCCTGCTACAAACATTGGATACCTCCGGCATTCCGCCATTCTCACAACCTGCCCCAATCGGTTATCAACAGGCTACCTGATTATGTGCAAGTCTTTTGACAGGATTAACTAGGTTTATAGGATTAGGGATTCCGATAAATCGGGAGGAGTGAAGTGAATTAAGACCAGTAAAAGATGATAAACTCCGAAGGAGTGCCTGTGACAGCACAGGGTTTTAACCCTGTGTTGTCATCATGTAAATGAAGAAGGCAGAAATTCTGAATGTATTAAACCTTACTGTTTGTT
>RHGE01000394.1 GCA_004296775.1 Marinilabiliaceae bacterium JC017 | reverse complement strand
AAAAGTGCCATAACCTCCGAAATCCAAGCTGGAGGCAGGTGAAACCATGCTTGCCTTAAAATATATTCTATTCTGCAGCCTCCTGGCCAGGAAAGCTGTGGATCAGTGCCTCTGGGAGGCACGGGCAGAGCCATCTTTCCTGGMCGCCCGGGGACGCTCTGTGCCCGGCTGAGAGCAGTRGCWCGGYCCGCCTGGAGGAATGGAGCTGGCCGTGCCGCCCCGGTTCCAAGTCAAACCACGYCTGCCGTACATAATCCTCTATTCTGCACACTTCAGGGCAAGAGAGCTGCAAATCTGGGCTTCTGGGCGGCCGCGACAGGCCACTCTTTGCTTTYTATGCGCGCAAACGCCGTATCTCGCCGAGAGAATCACGCTGTGTACACCGAAGCATAAAAGTGCCATAACCTCCGAAATCCAAGCTGGAGGCAGGTGAAACCATGCTTGCCTTAAAATATATTCTATTCTGCAGCCTCCTGGCCAGGAAGGTGAAACCATGCTTGCCTTAAAATATATTCTATTCTGCAGCCTCCTGGCCAGGA
>RHGE01000392.1 GCA_004296775.1 Marinilabiliaceae bacterium JC017 | reverse complement strand
TTACATTATATTATATTATATTATATATAAATAAATTAAAACATACTTTTTAACAAAAATTTTTACCAAATTAAACTTACCACCACCAAAAAAAACAAAAACAAAAATTAAATAGAGATTTGTAAATCTTACTCACCATTCGATGGTGAAGCTTACTATAARCCTTTCTATCCAACTRTATAACCTTAATAAACCCCAAATATAACCTYAATAGACTATATATATTTAGGAAGTACAATCATATTTGCTTTAGAATCCTTAGCCCCCTAAACATAATCTTTAATTTCAGCCTTAAGACACTAAACTARTTTAAGGAGTATAATCACATTTGCTATTAAGTATGCAATACGCTCACCTTATTACTTTCCCCCCTATTATTATATTTATTTTATTWTACATTAYATTATATTATATTATATATAAATAAATTAAAACATACTTTTTAACAAAAATTTTTACCAAATTAAACTTACCACCACCAAAAAAAACAAAAACAAAAATTAAATAGAGATTTGTAAATCTTACTCACCATTCGATGGTG
>RHGE01000391.1 GCA_004296775.1 Marinilabiliaceae bacterium JC017 | reverse complement strand
TTGAAACAGTAAGGTTTAATACATTCAGAATTTCTGCCTTCTTCATTTACATGATGACAACACAGGGTTGAAACACTGTGTTGTCACAGGCACTCCTTCGGAGTTTATCATCTTTTACTGGTCTTAATTCACTTCACCAATCCTGATTTATCAGCATTCTTAATCCTGTAAATCTTGTTAATCCTGTCAAAAGACTTGCACATAATCAGGTAGCCTGTTGATAACCGATTGGGGCAGGTTGTGAGAATAACGGGATGCCGGAGGTATCCAATGTTTGTAGCAGGATCAATCAGAGACAGACATTCAACTCCAGCCGGAGTCGCACATAAAAGACTCTCCTTTTCTATAAACATGTCATCCCCCTGRGATGAAGATGTGTGACCGATTTTATTGRAACAGTAAGGTTTAATACATTCAGAATTTCTGCCTTCTTCATTTACATGATRRMWACACAGGGTTRAAACMCTGTGYTRTYACAGGYACTCCTTCGGAGTTTATCATCTTTTACTGGTCTTAATTCACTTCACTCCTCCCGATTTATC
>RHGE01000390.1 GCA_004296775.1 Marinilabiliaceae bacterium JC017 | reverse complement strand
AAGTGAATGATTATATTAGGCAGTAAGAGATATAGTTCAGTAAAAAGAATTGGGAGAGACTTCTTCCAGTTAACGGAGTTTACCTAACTGTTATGAAAAATGCGCAATGAAATTACATCACGATTGTCACTAAATTCCATTATCTGAAGGACCCCATCCAATCAGAKGTTCATGATGGACCGGCAGATGCTTTTCATTATGAATTAATTTCCTKTCGCAGATTTTCATATTGCTGTTCATATTGAWACCATGTGACYACAATATAAGTACATTTCTAGCACATAATAACGCAATATCGATAAGGATTCATGAGCATAGAACATTCATAGAAACACACCGTTGTCTTCTCGTTATATCTGTTTATACTTCCACAGATGGAAACCCGGAGATAACTAAAGGCACAGATAACAACAACGAAAATAAACATACATTCAAAAACGAAAAGGTTAGATTTAAAGAAAATAAACATACATTCAAAAACGAAAAGGTTAGATTTAAAGTGGTTTCTACATAAAGATAATGGTGTTAAATATATTTTTCAGAT
>RHGE01000388.1 GCA_004296775.1 Marinilabiliaceae bacterium JC017 | reverse complement strand
CCCAAAGCTATGGAAATTGGKTGTGGGTCYKTTGTCGAAATGGAATGGCCTTACTTTACTTTTTCTTTATCGTGAATGAGGTACTAATTAAATATAGTATTCCCATAGCATCGGYATATTTTTTTGTTTTACGCCCCGTAACTCTTCCTCAGCCAGGCTTGGGCAGAATAGCAGAGCAAGTACAAGTATTAGTAGCATAGCAAAAATGCGTTCCTCGTCATTAATAGGTTTGCTCGCGGTAACTGTGGCCTCTCAGGAGAATCGATGACTGCACCTTTGATGCACCGCTAGTACTAGTACATCTGAAAATTTTTAATTGGCTAGTTGTAAATAGCCCCAGGACTATGGAACAAAGGATTATCCAGGACCTTCCAGGACCT
>RHGE01000387.1 GCA_004296775.1 Marinilabiliaceae bacterium JC017 | reverse complement strand
TGTGCGGCTAGTCGCGGAAACGTACGGGCAACCGTACTCGGCGACCGGAACGTGAGACGACAGTCTCGTTCGTATCGCGTGAGCCTGCAATCTCATCCGAAATCAAGGGCGGCGTGGTCTGCTGATCTGGACGTGAGACTRTCGTCTCGTCCGTAGACGGTGCAGATGACGCGTGCTGTTGASYGGGAYGTGAGAATGAGGTCTCAGATGTATCTAGCGTGGGACCTGAAGAWGRTTTRAGGATCCCGCTAGGTTTAATAGRTCTAGCATTGAATCKCAGGYTACCAGATAGGGCACTGTCATCGACGTGTGCTGGTTTGAGACGATCAACGCTGACGATCTCRACGCGKCCATRTCGATCAACCTTGAAGRTCTTTTCGTGACGAGYGATCACGTGAAAAGGGCCTTCGTAAGGTTGTTGCCAAGGTTTGCGTACCGAATCTACTCGTACAAAAACATGTGAACAGGTAGATAGAACAGGTAGATAACTCTCGAGGGGGAGCGACCTGTCGATGTTGTATTCGAGTTGACACCGGAGACAGCGTTC
>RHGE01000041.1 GCA_004296775.1 Marinilabiliaceae bacterium JC017 | reverse complement strand
ATAGTTTTATTGGGACGTTGTCCCAAACCCTACTTCATTTTTGGCATTGCCCCAAAAACGAAGCAAAAAACGCTAGTCAAATAAAAGCTTCATCCCACCTCCTTGATGAATTTTTGCTAACCCACATGCCAGAATTCACGCATTCATCTTCGTCGCGCCTACGCCGGCCCGCTTATTTGACTGGCTCCTCCGCTTCCCAACATCATGGTCCGACTCGTCATTTGGCTTTTTGTGTTATAGTGTCGATATATTCAAGGGCGACTTCGCGTTTGCCCCTGCTAGCATCGATTTGCAATCGGTACCTTGTTATATGATAGACTTTAGACTGATTCACATCAATCTCATTTTTTTGTGAAAAATATTGGAATTAAACATCGTCAAGAGGTAACTCCAATTAACCAGGCAATAAAATATCGGCCATATTTAAACTCATTGAACTTTCTTTTAACCTTTGTACCAAAGTTTTTATGAACTGGCCATAACACCGTTCCTGGTTATCATTAATTCTATTGACACTGCAACTGGGTGAATCTTTAACGCCAATTAACCCGACTACCTGTACGCCTTGCTTTTTATATGATTCAATTTGGGAGATAACCGGATCGAGGATTTTCCAATATAGCCCGGAATTATCCTCTGGTATACTCCCTTCAATAAATGTATTGGTAATCTTTGAAGCAAAACAGACCGGTTCATCATTGGTTGCCCGAACTAATGAAAAATAGGGACAGGGCAATGATATAACGCCTGTTTTAAAAGCGTGCAATACTTTTATAATCTCCCCCAATTCATCCAGGGAGGCTTGTGTATTGCTTCGCATTCCAGCTGATAAGACACAACAAGGAATAAGAATTACTTTCTTATTATTTCCCATTATCTAAAATTTTCAAGTTCACTACTCTTCTCCATGTCCGGAAAGCTCAGAGATTTGCTGTATGGCTTTTTGCAATTCTGGTTCGAAACCTTCTTCTTCTATTCCAATATCTAAAAACCCCCTTACAATTAAAGCAATGGCCTGCATTTCTTCCAGCCCTTTTGATTGCAGGTAATTCACTTCTCCGGTATCAATTTTACCAATGGCTGCTTCGTGCGACATTCTGGCATCGGGATGCATTGCTCTTAATCCCGGAATGGCTTCTATAACACCTTCCGTACTTAACATTAAACCAGAGCAATCGACATGTGCCCTAACTCCTTTTGCAGCACCAATCAATAGGCCTGTTTGATTTACAGTTCCACCATGGTTTACAGCCCTGGCTACAAGTTCTGCCCCGGAATTTTCCCCTGTCATTAATACTGTTCCACCGATATCACTATAGGTATTCGGCAGAGAGGCAAGAACAGTCATGTATTTGGCACTGGCATTTTTCCCTTTTAAATGGGTAAAAGGATTTGTCTGGATATTTTTAGGCGGTTTTACGGAATAATAATTGCTTACAAACGTCCCGTCATCTTCAACTATGGTCGCGGTTTTTGGGCGTACAACAAAATCGGATCCCCAGTTGTGAATCATGGTATTCGTCAGTTTTGCTCCTTTTCCAACAAAATGTTCGCTAACGGCTATATGTAACCCCTCTTTGAGTGTACACCCCGAAGTACATCCAGTGATTAAATGCAGTTGCGCTCCCTCCTCCAATACAACAATGTTATGAATACACATCACACTATTTTCCTTATGCATGAACAGAGCAGTGTGAATTGGTATATCCACTACGACATTTTTCTTTACCCGGATAAAATATCCATTTTGTTCTTTTTTATAGGCTGTTCTTGTAACCTCGTCCTGTTCCCGATCTACTGCTTTAAAATAATATTTTGCTTTTATATCAGGATAAAGGAGTAAGGCTTCTTTCAAAGGAATAATTTCCACTCCGGCAATGCGTGGCCTTGAAGTATAGACATTAGTTCCATAGATTAGAAATTTACCTACCAATGAATTATCATACAGGTTAACACCTACAGCTTTCAATGAACTTATTTCATCACCTTCAAGATTTAATTCATCTATGGTAGATGAATTGTTCTCTATCTTTTCTATATCCTTGAATCTTGAATAATCAACTTTCAAGTAGCCCGCTTGCGCCATATCATTTATAAATACCCCATGCTCCATAATTATTCCTCCTGTATTAACTGTTGGCATCTGATACAATACTTATAACCATTCAATCTAATCTGTTCCATCATGACTCCCGGATTTCCACTACACCTTATTTGCCCATTCAGCATCACATGTGCCTTATCGGTATGGATATAATTTAATATTGCAGCAGAATGAGTTGCAATCAAACCTGAATTTTTGGCCAATGGATCACAACTGATTTTTCCCTGGTTTCCTTGTTGAATTATTTCATTTATCATTGCACCAATCTTCTTCAAGTGTTCCGGGTCAACACCGGAATCCGGTTCGTCAAGAACCAAAAACGCTGGCCTTGCAACCATGGCCAGGAATAGTTCTGATTTCTTAATTTCCCCACCGGATAACCCATCATTAATATTCCGATTAAGAAACTTCGCCATATTGAACCTTTCGACCATATCCTCAATAAACGCATCGTCTTTTCTTTCCGATGCCAGCAATTCAATCAGGCTTCGCAATTTTACCCCACTTATTGTGGGAGGACGTTGCTCTGAGATAGCAATCCCCAGCTTCACCCTTTCATCAATACTCAATTGATTGATATCTTCACCCTTGAACATGATTTTACCTTGTAGAATTTTGTATTCAGGAAAACCCATAATAGTTGATAGTAAAACACTTTTCCCTGAGCCATTAGGTCCAAAAAGCGCATGTACTTCATTTTTTGGAATATGGAGATTCACTCCTTTCAATATTTCTTTATTTTCAACACTTACATGCAAATCACTTATCGATAACATAGTTTCTTATTTTTCGTAGTGTGTGATTTTTCATACAACTATATTCACCTAATCCATTGAAACGAATTTCCATGGAACAATTATTTACTGAAGTTTCCCATGTCTTATAACAATAGATCGTTTGATTTTAGATAATAGACATTAAACTGATTTACATTACTCCCATTTTCAGACCATTAACGATTTCGTCTATTGGATAAATTGAAGTTGTTTTTCAATTACTTACAAAAGTTTAACAACCTATTGTTATAAAACACTAAATTTTAAATATCTGCAAAGAATACCAGAGAAACACTAATTGATTATAAGCAAATTACATTTACTGTTGTTTTAACCGCGAATTAAGCGAATTATAAACCACTGCGTGGTTTTATGAGCTTTTCATCGAAAAGCAATTCGTATAATTCGATAAATTCGCGGTTGGCAAAATGCTTGCAAAGCAAACGTTACAGGCATTAAACACATATGGAAATTGTCAGTTATTCATTAAAAAAAGAGACCTGCTATAACACAATTATTTGAGCAAAGCATGTTATTCATTTTCACAAATAGTAAACGAATGATTCCACTTTATTTTTATCGTTTTCATTTGAGTTCCCATCAAATGACAGGTCAAGTATGGGGACAGCATTTCCATTTGCAAATCCCTTATGCAGGATATTCAGGCAAACCCCGGTATTTTCGTAAGTTGAAGCAGCTTTAATAATACCATCAACACTTAAATCCTGAAGAACCTTAGCCTGACGGTAACGAGCAAAAGCTCCGGAAAAATAATCAATGGTATTGTTTGCTGTTTGAACCAAATCATCGAGATTGTTTGCAAAGGGACTTTCCTCCTTTAATTGTTCGGATATTATTTGAATATCCTCCTTAAAATCGGATAGTCTGTTTTGCACCTCTTTGGATCCATGTTTCGGGTTCTGTTTGATATAGTCATTCCAAAACATCCAAACGGCCTCTGAAAATGGACTATAAACAACCTTGTGGTTTTGTTCTTCAAGCTTTTTAAATGTATAATCATTTAAAAAGTCATTATACACAATCATCGGTTCACCGATAGCCATGATTATTTTGTTGAATTTCCGTTTGTGTAATTCACCATATACCTGGGCTGAGATTTTTTTCAAATTCGCCATATGAAATTCGTTATGACGAATAATTGTTTTCATTCGCGATAAATAGAAACTTCTTTTTTCAGGCAATGCCGTTCTTATTATATCACCAGCTAAAAAACAATAAAATAACTTCATAGAACGATTGGACGTGGATTTAATCACATCTTCGAAAAACGGGGCAACAACAGCTACATCGTTTTGACGTTCTTCATCTAATTTAGATCTCAACAACCTACTATACTGCCCGTCTACTTCAGCTCCTTCCATTTGGGGGAAAAGAAAAGCAATATTTTTATCTCCATTTTTGTTTTCCAGCTTCGTAAAGCAATCGCCAATAAAGGAGGTAAGGGAATAATACTCATTGGTAAGAGTAAATTTTCGTCCAATACCAATTGACGTTTCATTTGGCTCTGGAAGTGTACCCACATCAATCCCTTCCTGAACAAAAACTTCTTCTATCAGCTCTGAATAGGGATAAATATTTGGGATGTATATTTTTGTTTCCGGTTTTAATTCTTCAAGACTACTCTTAATATTCACCTGCCTGGAAGCATCAATAGTATTACAATTTGATTCTTCAGCCTGTTTAGTATTTCTACTCCTGAGGCTGTTTACAAATGCTTCCAAACGGGTTTCTATTCCAATTGTTGAAGCATGTTCGTCAATTTCAATATTTAAATATGGTTTGCCATCCATCATCTCTTTAAAAAAGTGTGTAAGTACCGAATCCGGGCCGCATCCGTGATGAGTCAGGAATATCGCATACATATTCGGTTGATCTCGCACAACGGAAGCCGACTCCAATATATGTTGTCCAAAAGGCCAAAACATGTTAGGGTGTTCCCTGGAGATATCCCCTTCGGGCAAGCCAAGAAACGGAATTACCTGGTATCCCATATCCATTAGCTTGGCAGGAATTCCTAAATTCAATACCGGATCGGCAACGCCATAACTTTTTGAGATTATAACAAAAGTGACCTTTTTATTATCAATCTTCGCCAGTTCCTCCCCCCCGTATTTTCCTATCCTTTTTTCAAATTGACAAAATGCCTCCATCCCTTTCCGGAGAGCTTTTTGTGTTTTTTCATTACTTTTTCCTAATTGTCTCCCTAAATCTGAAAAAATATTTTGCATAAATTCCTGCCCCTGACTAAAAGCGATGGTAGGAGACAGTAGCTGAACGCCTCTTTTGTCCAGTTCCATTGCCTGATTTACGACTTTAAAAGCCAATTGCATATAGGGACAACCATAATTTTGTCTGGAAGAAGAACCGGGATGGTTTACGGTAAATAAATCCGGAAAAAAAAGATAATCTACCTTCTTGCTTACCAATTCTGCCACATGGCCATTTATTAATTTAACCGGAAAACATGTTTCGTCAAGAGAATACTCCTGTCCGAGCTTTATGGTATTCTCATTGCTCCAGTCAGACAATAGGACGTTAAAGCCCAATTCTTTAAATATAGCGTTGAACATGGGAAACATTCCATAAGTAAACAAAGCCCTTGGAATACCCACTGTTTTCTTTTGAGGATCGATGTTTTGGTCGTAATCTGCAAAGATCAATTTTTCGATCTTTTCGTTGTACTGATCAACAGGCTTCTTATTCACTTCCAATGCACTGCACTTCCTGTCTCGTGTAATTTTATTCCAATTTTCCAATCCAATGAATTGAGATTCCTTATGCTCAATTTCTTCCCGGGCCATAAGTGCTGCTCCATAAGCTCCGGTAACACTAAAGAAAGGAGGAGTAACAATCTTCTTTTGAGTTAGGATTTGCATTGCATTTAATACTCCAGGATTAAAGGCGATACCTCCCTGCAGAAATATTCGGTCGCCGATTTTTTTACGACCTACCACCCTATTTAGATAATTTTTTGCGATGGAATAGCATAAGCCTGATACGATATCTTCTGTTTTTTCTCCTTGGGAAAGACTGGATACAATACTGGACTCAATAAAAACCGTACATCGTTCACCTAAATACACAGGATGGTTACTGCTTAAGGCCATTTCTCCAAACTTTTCGATGGGGATATTAAATTTCTGGGACTGTTCTTCCAGAAAAGATCCAGTACCAGCTGCACAAATCTTATTCATTTGAAAATCAACAACGGCTCCATTGCTCACACTTATATACTTGGAGTCCTGTCCACCTATTTCAAAAATGGTATCCACTTCCGGGTCAAATTCTACGGCTGCCTTTGCCTGAGCTGTAATTTCATCTTTAATTACATCGGCCCCTATTAGCTTACCAATCAGATGCCTTCCTGAACCTGTGATTCCGACTCCTGCAATTTTAACTTTTTCGACAAATTCATGATTTATTTGTTTTAAACCATTTTGCACGGCCTGTAAAGGATTTCCAATAGATCTGATATATTTGTAACTAATTATGTTTTTATCTTTATCAGTTAATACAAGGTTGGTACTTGTAGATCCCACATCTATTCCAAGGAAATAATCATCAGCCGCGGGTAAGGTATCGTTAATGATTATTTGATGTTTATTTTCTTGCCCTTCATTTTTAACACTTCCAAGATTTACCAATTTTTCTTTACAATAATTTCCGGTTTTGACATCATCAAGCGTTTTGAGTTCTTCCCACAGTGTATCGAAATCAACTCTATTCCCTGCTTGTTTTGCCAATATGGCCGCCCCCATTGGGCCTGTTTCAGCAAAGTACGGAGGCACAATGAGCTCATCATCCGTTTTATGCAACACATCCCTTAAAGCATCGACAATAGCCTTATTATTGGCTACGCCTCCAACAAAAAGAATAGGTTCTCTAAGCGGAAGTCGTTTAATGATTGAACCTTTATAATTTTTAACAATCGCATAAGCCAATCCTTTTAATATATCTTCTTGAGAGACACCTTCCTGCTGATGATGGATGATATCTGTCTTGGCAAACACACTGCACCTTCCGGCAATACGAGGAATGGATGTCGCCTTTTGTGTAAGGGTTGCATAATCCTGAATTTTGATATTTAAGCGCGCAGCCTGTTCTTCCAGAAAAGAACCCGTCCCTGCAGCACAATCAGAATTCGATGAGATACTTAACGTGCTGCCTCTGGAAATTTTTAAGGAGTGCGCCTGATTTGTATTCAATCCCGTAATATATTTCGCACTTTGCCCCCCTATTTCAATGATTGATTTTACGTCAGGATGTAAACAACAACACCCCTCAATAACAGCAGAAATATCATTAACGTTTTTGATGGCGCCCCCGGAAAACAGGTATTGTCCAATACTACCGATTACTGTTCCGTATATTATTTCACGGGTATCGAATTTATCATTGATTTCACGGAATATTTTCCTAAGACAACCCTTTATTTTTCCTTTATGCAATTGATATTTTGAAAATATAATTTCATTAGTGGAATTGATTAATACAACTTTCACTGATGAGTACCCAACATCTATTCCAATACTGTACATATGCATTTTTTAACATTTATTTACTACGTTCCCAATTTTAATTGCCACAAAAAAACAGCGCCTAAGACAATGGCTTAGACCATATTTACATAAACACTAATGAGTTCAATTATCTCATCATGTTTTTGCTTACATTCCTTTTAAGAGTGAAATGCTATAAATCCTATTCTTCCAGCCATACCCACTATGAATAAGTCATCAGTCGCTTTGCTTTAAGGCTTGATGAAGCCTATCTATAATTGCATATTGACACAAATCCTTGTGTAATACCTGCTACTTTTTAACTTCACCAATTCTTATTTACTTCTAATAACCTCCAAATCCCCATAAATTGGGATTTGGTAATATTGTGTTCTTTCCTACTTTTGGTCTATTATTTAGACTTACCATAAATTATAAAGACAAATATAGAGCAGCAGAAAGAGCAAATTATTACGCAAACCGCCAGGTTTGTTCAATATGAGGCCGCATTAATAAATTCAAATAGGAAATACTATGAAGTATCGCATTCAATTACCAGATATACAAGACTTTTTCCACAATCAATATTTTAAAGCAAAAAAAGGAATTCCTTTTTGTAGAATGACTGATATTATTGAGGCAGACTCCATTATAATGGAAATAAAAGCATGGAATACCTCAAATTTTAAGGCTCAACATATTCAGATAGAATCAAAAAGAGAACTTCAAATTTACGGAGGAATAGAAAACAATATGGTAATGCTTCATTTTGTATTAAAAGGAGACACCTCACTGGCAGACGAAACAAACCGGTTACTTATAATGGACGAAAACTCTAATAATGTTTTTACAGCCCTAAATGAGAAGGTTAACCACAGTTTCTACAAAAACACCCAATATGAATATTTTAAAGTTTTCTTACCATATGATTTCATTTTCTCTCTCAGGAACCAAAATCCTGAAGTATTTGATCCATTAATCAACTGGGAAGGAAAACAACGTCCGTTGATTTTTCAAAATAAGCCCTGTATAACGACAATGGAAATGCAACTGGTCATCGACCAAATAAAAAATTGTCAGTCAATGGGAAATATTGCCCCTCTTTATTTTGACACCAAAATACAAGAGCTACTGTTCCTTATGATACAACAAAAAAGCAGTCAAAATTGCAGCATTTCTCCTCGTTATAAGCATTATAATAACCAGATAAATAAAGCCAGGAATATCATTGAGAATCAGTATCAAAATCCACCAACGATTCATGAACTTGCAAAGACTGTGGGAATGAGCGCTACCATAATGAAAGCTAATTTTAAACGCTTTTTTGGAACTACAATCTATGGCTACCTTTTCGACTATCGCATGAATATTGCCCGCAAATTATTGCTTAATACGTCGTACACTATAGCAGAAATTGCCGAGCGTTCAGGGTATGAACATGCTTCACATTTTACAACTGCCTTTAAACGCAGATTTAATATAAGTCCTGCTGCATTCAGAAAAAAAGTCGCTTAAAATGTTTCTTTAATCATCAAGACTAATATCAGTCGAAGGGCTATCATATAACAAGGTTTCGCTACACCTAACCTGGACAAGACAGAAAAGTAAAAAGTATCAAGTACAGAGTATCAAGATGATTTACTGCTCGACAAAATACTTTGCCAATATAAATACACAAATATCCCTGATAGGATACTAATCATTATGAGCCTAAACAACAAGTTTGCAGTCTCCCTCGCCATTAAGGAGATCCCGAAAAAATCGGGAGGGGTGAGGTGGATTATAAAAAACATCTACCCATCCTGTTAACACCTCATCATGTTTTTAATTATTCAACAAGTTTTCATTGTTATCATGACGTTAATATGGCCAATGGACATCTCTGACTACCATATAAAATCTAACGATCGATTGTTTCCTGCATTATCATTTAAACTGAATTTCTGTGTCCTTGGCTTTTACTTTAAATAGAACTCCCTGATATCAGAATTCAGGTCATCAGATCATATTCACTAAAAAAGGCTGTCCAAATGTGAACAGCCTTTTTCGTTATTTGATGCGTAGTTTAGTCTAAAACTTTACTTTATTCAGGTTTTTATCAACAAGCAGTCCGTTTTGTAATTCCAGGTTGAATTTAAAAGCACGCTTGGCTTTAAACCGAATAGTCAGGATTGTGCCATCATCTTCTACAGCTGGCTGATCACCCATGTTTACAAAAGTGGGGTACAAAACTCTATCACCGTTGGAATGCAAGCGGTTGTAAGTCATGTTGTCCATTTCTTTTGTATTAACCGTTTTCAAGCCAACATACTCAAGAACGTTGCCGTTGTACGGAACCGCGAAACTAAAGGCATTTACTGATTTCAGCTTACTGCCATCCACTTTAATTTCCACCATTTCACCGGCCTTGTAGCTGCGTTTCGATGCGGTTAAGGTGAGTTTACCTGTCACTTTTTCTATTGGTGTGCTACTGATTCCTCCATCGAGTTGAGTACTCACATTCGAGATATCGTAGGCATCGATCAAACCATTTTTGTTCACATCTCCGCGACTTACATACCCGAAATCACTGTCCCCTTCACGAAGACCTGTATAATTCATGTACGATGTCAGGTCGTTTTTGTCGATCATACCATCGTTGTTGATATCCCCCG
This sequence comes from Marinilabiliaceae bacterium JC017, assembly GCA_004296775.1. Lineage (GTDB taxonomy): Bacteria > Bacteroidota > Bacteroidia > Bacteroidales > Marinilabiliaceae > JC017. The sequence goes on along the minus strand of RHGE01000041.1, from coordinate 45,364 downwards.
GCAGGAAGCTTTCTGTTCCCGGCACTTTGAAGATATATAGTTGTCGGCCCGAGCCATAGTTGCCATATGCTTTATCAACCACCATTTTGATATAACGAACAACCGGCTGACCTTTCAACATAAATGTTTTCGCTTCATTGTCGGCTTTCCATTCAAAACTGCCTGCATCGATCCAGTTTTCTTTGTCGTCGCTATACATGAATTTCCCCTTTTGAATGATACCGTTTATTCCGCTGATACGTGGCAGGTACACAATTTTATCCAAATGGTTGATGGATTTCAAGTCGATGACAACTTCAAAAGGAATAGCATTCTTGTAATATTCGGTATGCATCAACGAATTTTCATCGAAGTCGAACATTTTATTTATACCAAGACCATCCTGCATGCTCGCGGTACTTTCAGCCATGATTCCCTTAATGGCAAATTGCAACGGATCGGCTTTTGTTTTAGCCGTAAAGCTAACCCATTCTGAATTTCCACTTTTATTAACCGCCCGGGCTTTGAAGGTATATTCTGTTTCCGGAGTTAAATTCCCGATTAGCAATTCATTGTCTTTGATATCAGCATACACCATTCCGTCAAACTGAAGCTCGTAGCAATCGGCATTGGCTATTTTGTCCCAGGTTGGCTTCAATGTATAGGCTGTAGCATTACTGTCAAGGACAGTCGCATTCTTCACGGCTGGCAACTCACCGACATGTTTAAGCAGATGGTTTTCCGGGTTAAAATTATAACCGGTAAGATGAAGGTTAATGCGGTTTTGGCTAATGTCTGTTTTTTCAACCTTCACCAACAATTGCGGATTTTTGGTAATAGTCACTTTCTCAAACTCACCTCCTTTTGTGGCAAACTGATTCATGTCTGGCGCCGGATTGTAATAGTAAACATTGGTAAGACCGTTGAACTCATCCATGGATTTCACGCTCGTCAGTCGTACTTTTTTACCATCTATCTTCACAATCACTTTTTTAGGCTGACTGGTTACATTGATCCGGAATTCCGTTTCTTTCTCTTTTACAAAACCATTGAAATCACCTTTTGCCGGTTCTATAACAACATCCACCTTATCACCATCAACCACCGACTCAATGTGTGTTTTTACGAATTGATCACGTGTGTAGTCAGTCGTTAAGCCATCATCATCGTATTCCTCAAACGAGGAATTGCCATAAGGATAAATTTCATAGATTCTACGCTGACGGTTGATTTCGCTTACATTGTTGTTGGCATTCACCATTGGAATGATGGCACCTCGTTTTACGAATACCGGTAATTTCCAGATAGGCGCATCGAAATGGTTAATAATTCGTCCTCCCTCGTATACCTGACCGGTGAAATAGTCCACCCAGCTTCCTTTGGGCAGATAGATATGGTTTCGGATATCGTTACCCTCGGTATCGGCTTTTGTGTCTTGATAAATGGGTGCCACAAGGAAATCCGGGCCAAACATAAATTGATATTCGGTATTTTTACCTAACGTATAAGGATTTTCTTCTTCCAGGAACATCGCTCTTATAACCGGCATCCCGTCTACCGCTTCATGCGCCACACTGTAAGCATAAGGCAATAATTCCGATTTTAATTTCAAATAATTACGATTGATGGAAGTTGCCGGTTCGCCCAAAGCATGTGGATACTTTTCATTGTAACCCCAGCCATCCATATTCAATTGCATCAGCGTAAATGTTTTCCATTGGAAATCACGAACATTAACAATCGGGTTTTTACCCCCGAAGATACCATCCATATCATTGGTGATGTTGGGCTGTCCTGATAGCCCCGATCCGATAAAGGTTGGAATATGAAAACGAATGTATTCCCAGTTGCCACCGGTTTGGTCACCCGACCAGATAGTGGCATATCGTTGTGTTCCGGCCCAGCCGTCGAGTGAAATAATAAATGGTCTGGCCTTATCTCCATGCTCCTGCATGATTTCAGCAGCATCCTGTACGCCGTTCAATCCGAACGAATAGCCGGCGCCTACCCAGGCCACATCGGTTTTTAGTACACGCACACCGGCTACTCCAACTTCTTTCACAATATCACGTTGTAAAAGTGCTTCAATGGTATCAATGGGATGCAGATCCGATTGAGTCCATAAACCAATTTCAACACCATGCTGGCGGGCGTAGTCACCAAATTCTTTCAGGTTAGCAATATTTCCATCCAGGGTTGAAGTCTGTCCGTATCCGGCACCATACCCGTCGTTTGGCAAAATCCAGCCCAGTGGCATGTCGTGGTTTAAATACCGATCAACAACCGCCCTGGCCGAGAACTGATAGTTATTTTTCTCGCCATTCAGCGATTCATTGGTACCACCATTGTCTTTTTGCGATTCTTTGTAACGTTTCCCGTCCTCGAAAAGAATTCCTTTAGCATCTTCCTTCCAGTAATCACGGTTGTAGGCATTCAGGTGTCCTTCATAGAATCCAAATTTGGGGATTAACACCGGGTGTCCGGTCAATTGATAGAAATCGTTCAACAAAGCCACCGGACCTTCACTTACCATGAAAAAAACATCCAGGTAATCGGTGTCGTGCGAAAGGTTAACTGTATTTTCGTTTGTTGCACCAAAGTCATAGATTCCTTTTTTGAAGGTATACCACATAAAACCATATCCGTTGGTTGACCAATAAAATGGTGTTGGGGAAGCCACGCCTCCATCGGTCCAGCTGTTTTGGTTTTCAATGGCAATGACTTTTCCTTTATGCGAAAAGCGTCCGTTTTGCACACCACCACCGTAGAAGTATTCTTTGGGATCTTCGCTCAGCTCAATTTTTACTTTGTTCTTTTCGAAAACAATGGGTGCAATCGATTTTACAACTGTTTTCCCCGTTTCCAGGTTTTTAAGCTCAAACGTTGTTTCGTTTTTATTGAACGTCAACTGAACAGCAGGCGTCTTGATGGTAATCATGCTTCCGGCATCTTCCACATCCAATTCCGATACCGGTTTTCGGGGGTTCGTTACCAGAATTTCAGCAGCAGGTTCTGCATGAGGGTCTCTCAATCCTTTTCCACTGTTATCCTGAAACAATCTGAAAATATTATCCCCATAAAAATCAATCAACATTTTCTGGTGATTGGAGAACTCCATTTCAATTGTTGAGGCATTTGTTTTTTTGGCAGCAACAACTTTGATTTGTTCCTGCTCCCTGCCTGTTTCCATTTTACCATTGTTTTGAGCGACAACAAAAGTTGAAGTCAAAACAAAAAAAATGAACGCTAAGAATGCGCTACCTTTTAACACTATTTTCTTCATCTTAATTGCGTAAATAATTTATCTGTCTGTTTTATCAGTTTCAAAACCAAGTTGCCAATGAATATCATTTTATGGCGTCAATTTTTATAATCTACATTAAAGAGGTTTTTTCCAGGTAACCCGGAATATCTCGTCTTTCGTATACTTTCATGCAGAGCGTAAAGTAAAGCAAAAACAAAGCTAATGACAATTGTATTTTCTTTTTTTTAGCTGGCATGTTCTTAAATATAGTAGGATAATTCAATTTCCACATTGGATTGTAAAAGCTAACCTAAAGCAAAGGATAGGCTGTATTACACAATTAAACAAAGATTTAAAGAACAGGAAACGGAAAGAAATTTTGTTTTTTACGAAACAGTGCAACTTACTGTATCAGCAAATAAATCAATTCAATTTATTATACACAAAAGCCACCTTTGCAGGTGGCTTTATCTTTTAACATTAACTCATTAGAATGAGCAAATAACTTAATAATAGCCCTCATTGACAAAAATAGAGCCAGGATACGAATCATCAAATCTCACTCCCTTAATCTGGACAAGCCAGAAAAGTACACAGATTTAAGTAGTAAGAATTGAGCATTAACTTCACTCGATTTTATACTATTTAATGTTTTTTTATCGGGACTTCGTCCCAAACCCTACTTCATTTTTGGCATCGCCCCAAAAACGAAGCAAAAAACGCTAGTCAAATAAATGCTTCTCCCCACCTCCTCGATGAATTTTTGCTAACCCACATGCCGGAATCCCCGCATTCATTTTCGTCGCGCCTACGCCGGCCAGCTTATTTGCCCGGCTCCCGCGCTTCCCAACATCATGGCCTTTTTCGTATTTGTTGAGTAAATGCGAACTTGTTATATGATAGATTTTAGACTGATTTACAATACGCTCATGTTTAAGCCCTGAATAATTTTGTCTATTAAATAAATCAAAACTGTTTTTCGATTACTTATAAAAGTTTAACGAACTATTGTCATTAGAATGAGTAAACAACCTGACAATAGCCCTCTTCAACAAGTATGATGCCTGTATACGAGCCGTCAAATCTCAATCCTCTAAAAAGCCATGACAGATAATTAATAATTTTCAGTGATAAGGTCCATCAGCTCCTCCGATGATATCTTGGCCGACTGATCGGTATTGGCCAGTAATTTATCAGCCAAATCCCTTTTACTGTGGTGCATCTTCACAATTTTCTCTTCAATGGTATTTTCCGCAATGATGCGATAAATCGTTACCGGTCGCTGTTGACCAATACGATGCGCCCTGTCTGAAGCCTGATCTTCTACGGCCGGATTCCACCAGGGATCCATATGAATCACGTAGTCGGCGGCCGTTAGGTTGAGCCCTACCCCACCGGCTTTCAGGCTAATTAAAAACAGATCGCTCTTACCGCTTTGGAAATTATCAATGGCCATTTCCCGTTTCTTCACAGGAGTGGAGCCATCCAGATACTGGTAAGAAATACCTTTCTTATCCAACATGGTGCGAATAAGCCCCAGGTGCTTGGTAAACTGAGAAAAAACCAATGCCTTGTGATTGGCACCAATTAAATCATCTACTAATTTCTCTAAGGCTTCCAGTTTCGAACTGGGGATGTCACAACCAGGCATCACCAATTGAGGATGACAACTCATCTGCCGTAATTTGGTAATCTCGGCTAATATCTGAAGGTGCTTTGAACCACCTTGTTCATTATTGCCTGAAATGTGCTCAATGGCTTCTTGCCTCAACACTTCATACATGGCGCGTTCCTGTTCCGAAAGAGACACCTCAAGCGTTATTTCTGTTTTCTCCGGCAGGTCATCTAACACATCATTTTTATTCCGGCGCAAAATAAAGGGGGCAATGTATTTATTTAACGACCGGCGAGTTTGACGACTATCTGAAGTATTATCATTTCTCGCAAACTTTTTACTAAACTGATCGCTGCTGCCCAACATGCCAGGATTAATAAACTGAAAGAGATTCCATAATTCACCCAAATGATTTTGGATAGGCGTACCGGTTGTAATGATTTTAAACTTCGCATTTAATTTCATCACCGCCTTACTGCGAACAGTTTTGGCATTTTTTATGGCATGGGCTTCGTCTAAAATAACCGTATTCCATTCACGTTTATCCAGCAAATCGGGGTTGGCCTGTAAAAGGCCATAACTCATCACCAACACATCAAACGCTTTCAAAGAATTCAACACATCTTCCCGATTATGATTTTTCAATTCAACGGGATTAAGTGTTGGGGCAAAACGAATCAACTCTTTTATCCAGTTATTACATACCGAGGCAGGTGCCAGAACCAGGCTGGGACCATTCTTAGCATATCTTAGTAAAATACTTATTCCCTGAATGGTTTTTCCTAATCCCATATCATCGGCCAAACAAGCACCAACACCCCAATGATACAAACGATCGAGCCACAGCACACCCTCTTCCTGGTAAGGACGCAGTTCGGCCTTTAAATTATCCGGCAAGCCGGCCTTATAGCTTTTTAACTGTTCTAAGTTCTCCAGGTGTTGTTTCCACCGTTTATCGGTTTTTACATTTTCAACCCCCTCGGTAAATTTCTCCACACTGCCCGATCCCAGCGGGTGCACCATTAGCTTCTTCCCCTTGGGATGCGCCACCACATCCAAAACCGCCAATCGTTTTTGCAAATCAGCACAAATACTCAAATAAGTTTTATCATCCAGCTGAACATATTTAAGCGTTCCTCCTTTTGATTTATCCAGCAATTGCTGAATAGTCAGCTTCAGGCTATCATCAACAACAACCTCCCCTTCCACAGCAAACCAATCCTGCGACTGCTTAATGTTTATATTAAAATCGGCAGGCGACAACACTTTCGCTACCCGCAAACGCTCTCCCTTGGGCCATACCATCTTCACTTCCGGCGCATGTTCTTTCACATCGGCTAAAAAATCGAGGATACTCTCATCCTCATCAATAAACAATTGAGCAGAGGAACTTTTCATCTCTTGCAGCCAGTCAATACGATCGGCCAGGTCCATCAAAATCTCTTTTTCCAGAGGACGGTCGCGCACAACAGAAAAAGCCTGCCCCTTTGCAGTATTCACCAACACTTCGGATGACCCAATCCCCGGCACATAGCGTGCCTCTTCATCTTTAAGTACTTCAATTAACAACTGAACATGCAATTGATCGTTTACAGGCGTCAGTTGGAAAACAGGAATATTGGCACTCTTCTTTTTTTCGGCACCATTATGGGTAAAGTTACCGGCCACCGGCATTACTTCATTCAGGCGATCAATCACCGGCTTTGCTTTTGCCATTCCACTTTGGGGAATAACAATTTCTTTCAGATTGGAATTGGATAATATATTATAAACACGCATTGCCTGTTTCGACCAATGCGTATAGATGTAACTGGTAGGTGTTTCCTTCTCTACCCTCTTTTGAGGCGATTTAGGAATTAATTTGATGGTAGCCCCCCGTTTATTCTTATCTATCTGAATCCTTGCCTCCTGCATGCGGATACTTAATGGCAAATGAGGCTCAGATATAGTATATACCTCAGGGTGTATTGCCAGTATTTTCAACAACTTATTCCAATTTCTGATATACACATCATTATGGTAATAGTGTTTTTCAAAACAGGCTATAACCTGGTTATCCTCTTTGGTAACAAAATCAGGTCTTGTACTCATCAGGCGCCCCAATGAACGCGATTTACCTTTCGTCCATCCATTTTTATTTCTGGTTTGCTCCAAACACATTAATCGATTTTCAACCATAGGGTCCACTAACCAGATCAAACGTTTTTTAGCGGCTTTTTTTTCGTCATCATCGCCTGTTTTATTTTTTGATAATTCGTTGGCCAAAACAGACAACACATCTTCCCATAATTCATCAGGCTTGTAGATTTCGGCCAGTGGCAGATAATCTAATTTTGCACGTAAGGCGGCCAATCGTTCCTTACAATAAGCCTCCGAATCTTCTTTCCGCTTCAAACCCGAAGCCCTGTATTCAAACTCTTCATCTTCACTGACAATATCAGGATAACTGGTATCGGTCATCGGTTTACCAAACCAGTTTAAAACAGCCGTTAAAAAGTGCTGATGAAACGTCGCTTCATAAGTTTCACAAATCTCGTTTGCAGAGGTCGTTTTCTTACCAATTTTATGATTGATGAAAAGCAATACAACCTTTGAAAAAGAAATGAATGGATTACTTAAATCCCTCATTCGCGGCATGAACTTCATGGCGCTTCGAATAAAAGTAGCTGCCAAAATCAAATTCTTTGAGTCACCTGAGGCCACAAGAACCAGTGCATATAAAAAACCAAAAACACCTGGAAGCTCCTTCCGCTTATGACCTTCCACTTGCTGAATAGTAGACAGGAAGCTGGCTCCCTGATCTAAGGCACCCTCCATATCCCCTTTCAGTAATTTGGAGAAGAATAAACAGTCGCTGTCTAAATTTAAAGCTTTGATTATTTTAATAACCTCATTAACCGGAAGGATAAGGTAGGCACATGAAGCATAGATATATTTTGCTGAACGACCAGGCTTAACAATTGGGTCTAAATAAATATTTTTTAACTGCTTAAAATCGTCATAGTGCAGTGAAAAGGGCAGACTATCCAAAAATGATTTTTTATGATCTTCATGAAACCGTTTAAGCAACGGGTTAATAAGAGCCAAATTCCCGGTCTTTAAAAGACCTCCCCTAATCTTTTCTGCCACATTAGACCAACTATGTAATTGAGTAACATGGGCTATTTCATCAAGAGATGAGAAATCATTGGCCATAATTGCCAAATGAAGGCCAGTATTATTATATCGGTAAAAACGATTTTTTTTAAAATACGCAACAGCCTTTTTTAGAAGGGGTTTATTATCCTTGGCCAAAGGTAAAATCTTAGAGACTACTTCCGGGTCAACACTAATACCTCTAACAGTTCTTATAAGAATATCTTTGCCCTCTAAGCTGTCAATACTCTTATAAATAATGGTCATTCTGAAGTTAGAATATTCCGCTACTGAAGTTAGAATTATGGAAACCACATGTTTCATATCTGTTTTTGTCATTGGCTCATTAATAAAAACCAATAACTTCAACACGATAGCCTCCACATTATTCAATTTCTCATCAACAATACCCGCAGGTAACTCTGTTAGTTCCGCATCCTTAAACAATTGACCCATTTCGAAAAAATTTTCCCAAAACTATCTATTTTTCTTTTAATTCAAAGCAACAGTCTTTCTGCATGGGAACCTTTTTTACTAATTCCCGCCTTATTAGCCGGACAAATAAAGTATTAAATTCATAGCAGGATACAATGGTTTTTACACCTTCTGGGAATTTACTATATACAACACACACAAAGGGGAGATACCCCCAAGGTATCTCCCCTTACTAATTCCCAAATTTAACTAAAACTACCCCTGTTCAGCTTCTTTAGGTTCTTTGACCTCCCGCTGAGCGATCAGCCTGTTGTATTGCTCAATGAGTTGATTAACCTCGCGGATTAGCGGATTGTAACTGTTGGTTTCATCCAAGGTGGCATAGGCGGTGATGAACTTCAGGAGTTCCCGGTAATGCCCTGTAGCCGCTTTCCGCAAATCGGCCATTTTAATATCCGGCGCCTGGGCCGACTCTTTTACCCGTGCCAAATAACGGTCATTAAAAAGTGTGTTAGCCTCATCCAGTTCATTCACCCAATCTCCTATATTTAATGAACTAACGGCATTCACCAACTCCTCCTCATTGTTCCATTTTTCAATCAAGCTATTAATAACACTGGTTTCAGCCTGGTAATTCATGCGGGCCAGTCCACTGCCAAAATTATTAATAGTCTCAAGCAATGCTTGAGCGGCAGTAGCGGTTTGGTCATTATAATGGTTAGTCATTCCTTCCAACATCTTTTCTATTCCCGTTAGCGCAAAGTCGCGTCGTCCATCCAAATCAACTATTTCCTGGGTAATGTGACTGCCTCTTTCGGGCTTGAGGCTATTAGTCATGTCATTCACCTCATTTTCCAATGGGGTTACTTTCGGCTGCAACTCCTCAATCAGCAGTGTAAAACTTTTAATAATCTGAATCAGATTTTTTAGAAACTGAATAAATTCGCTGTTGCGAAAACGAGTAATATCGATTGATAAAAACATAAACTGAAATTTAATAGTGATTATTAATTTTTTGCAAAAACATAAGGAAGTTAGATCATCTTTTTCCCAAAGTCAAAAGATCAATGTATCCTTTTGAATAATACACACTGCCACCCTAACCATTTCGCTTTGCACCTCAATAATTATAATACTCCAAACATTCTCAACTGTAATACGAAGGAAACTTTCGATATTACTGGAAAAGCACTGCAATCTATAGAAAGCCTTTGATCCTTTCCGAAAACGCCAAACGACCTTGCGAGAAGCTTTCGGACGTTCCCGAAAACGCCAAACGATCTCGCGAGAAGCTTTCGGAGATTCCCGAAAATACCAAACGACCTCGCAAGAAGCTTTCGGAGATTCCCGGAAACACCAAACGACCTTGCAGGAAGATTTCGGAGGTTCGCGGACAACCTTTCTGTTGGGGAGATAGTACAAAGACGAATCTAATATCAAGATACCAGCCTAATCCACGAACCTTCACTAATTTCCCATCCTTTTTTCAAGGAGGGGCTGCTGGTTGGGAGGTACGAGTAACCAGACGGGGTGGTGTTTAATTTCATTCCTGGTACTTTTTAATGCAAACCACCCCGATTTTTATTGGAACACCAATGAAAACCACCCCTCCAAAATCTTTCAGGAGGGGAAATTACTGCAACTGCAGTTAACCTCTAAGCTTTCTATTGGTGGGATAGTACAAAAACTTATCTAATATCAAGATACCAGCCTAATCCACGAACCTTCACTATTTCCCCCTCCTTTTTTCAAGGAGAGGTGGCTGGTTGAGAGGTACGAGTAACCAGACGGGGTGGTGTTTAATTTCATTCCTGGTACTTTTTATTACAAACCACCCCGATTTTCATTGCATACCCAATGAAAATCACCCCTCCTAAATCTTTCAGAAAGGGAAATTCCTGCAATTGCAGTTGACCTCACTGGTTTGATTATAAATTGGAATGTAAGAGATGCAAAAACAGGAAACCAGCCAAACACCCGAACCTTCACTAATTTCCCCTCCTTATTTCAAGGAGGGGCGGCTGGTTGGGAGGTACGAGTAACCAGACGGGGTGGTTTTATGTGTTTGATAGATATTTGGAAATACGCCCCCTTTCCGTCATTCGAAGGCAAAACCGGGATTAAAAAAAAAGGGCTGCCCTTTATTTGGACAGCCCTTTTTATTTGACAATTAATCCTTTCAGGATTATAAAAATGAGATTGATATAAATCAGCCTAAGGTCTATTTACTAAAACCTAACGGTGTATTGTTATACTTATATGAAACTATCATGATTTAGCTTTTAACACACAGGAGGAAAATTAATAAAGAAAAACGCTGCGTCTCTTTGTTCGCTATCTCTTATCTACTCCTCTCTTGTCTAAATTTAAACAGATGAAATGAGTGCCTGTTTTTTCAGTTTGTTTTATCCAAAACAGAAAAGCCGCTATTATTTGACACAAACTCCGGGACCAAATCTTTCATGCGAGCCACCAAAGAAAAGTTATCTTCAATATTTAATGAGCTTAATAGCTGTTTTATTATACGATTTACTTCTTCATACTCATACATCCGCACCTCAGCAATCATAATTTTTTCATGATGCGTTGACAACTTATTTTCTTTGGACGCCAATAACTCTTCATAAAGCTTCTCACCTGGCCGCAATCCGGAATACTTAATATCAATATCTTCACCCAGCTTCAAACCTGCCAGTTGAATCATCTCCGTTGCCAAGTCAATTATCTTTACCGGTTCTCCCATATCAAACACAAAGACCTCCCCTCCTTTGCCCATAAAACCAGCTTCTAATACTAATTGACTGGCTTCAGGAATCGTCATGAAAAAGCGTGTTATTTCAGGATGCGTGACTGTGACCGGCCCTCCCTGGGAAATTTGCTTCTTAAACAACGGCACAACCGAACCATTTGAACCTAAAACATTACCAAAGCGAGTTGTAATAAAGGAAGTCCTTACATTTCTCTTATTTGACAAGGATTGAATATAAATTTCGCAAATCCTTTTTGAAGCACCCATTACATTGGTGGGGTTCACTGCTTTATCGGTAGAGACCATCACAAATTTCTCCACACCAAATTCAACGGAAATATCAGCTATAACCTTGCTTCCACCAATATTTACACGAATTGCTTCATAAGGATTAGCTTCCATTAATGGTACATGCTTAAAAGCCGCAGCATTATATACGATATGTGGCCTATAAGATTCAAACACCTGCCGCATCCTGAAAGCATTGGTATAATCAGCCAGAATGATTTCAAAGGGCACATCATAGTAACTCAACAACAACTCTTGCTGCAAATCATACAGGGCCGATTCTGCAATATCAACCAATAAAATTTTCTTTATTGGAAATCGTAATAACTGACGTACAATTTCAGAGCCAATGGAACCAGCTGCTCCTGTAACTAAAACAATTTTCCTTTCTAATCCTGAAGATATACGCTTCAAATTGAGTTGTATCTCCTTACGACCTAAAATGTCCTCAATACGAATATCCCGAATTTGATTTCTATTGGAAATTCCATTAACCCAATTCCCTACAGTGGGCATCACCTTAAGTTTCCAACCATTATCCAAACAGTCTTTTGTTATCTCCTTTTTACGATTTACTGAGATGTTATTAATGGCTAAAATTATCACCTTAACTCCCATAACTTTCCATATTTTAATCGCTTTTTCCCAGCTCTGAACCGTAATTGAATGTAAGTTCAAATTCCATTTACTGGGATTATCATCTACAAACCCTACCACATTAAATCTATTGTCTTTATCATTTCGAATGGCTTCAAGGGTGATTTGCCCCATATCACCAGCGCCGTAAATCAATGTGTTAATATTAGCCTTTTTCTTTGTTAGATAAGCATACGTTTCTTTAACAATCATTCGAAACACAAAACTTAAAATAGTAGTTAATAGAAAATGAAAAACTAATAACATCAATGGTATTCTCGACCAAGGTAACTCATAATATATCACCACTAAATCGACAAACACCAACACCGCGAATGCAATAAAACAAGCAATTATCAACATTTTAAATTCGTTGTAATTACTATGCCGAATTACTCCTCGATAAGAGCCAATACCCAAATAGGTTAACAAATACACAAACAACACCCAGGTACCTGTACCAATTAATCCCCATACTGAATATGCAGAGTCTTGAAAACTCAACCATAAAATAAACGCCACCAGGAAAGCATTGGCTACTATTCCCAGATCAATCACTAAAATCCAGAATGGAGACACAACCCGACTCTTAATTACATTGAGTAAATAATTCTTCATAACAGTACTCCTAAATTAATCCGACATTCATTCTTCTAAACGTTCTACCAATGCGTGTATCTACACTTACTTCAAATAATTTAAAACTACCTGTACACTATTCTAAAAGCTTTCTTTGATGGAGTATAACTGAGAGTAGGATGCAACAGAGTGATAGCATCCCAATATTAAAGAGAGGAATTCTTCTATCAATGGGTAAAATACAATGCGTATTTCTTTTGATTGAATCCAAATATAAAAATGCCTTATTCAATATAGGAATAAGGCCCTAAATCAGGTGCTTTACCTTTAAATGGCAAGCCAACGTCAATCCCGGCATCAATCAAATCACTCCCTTCAGCTAACCTTAAAAAATCCAGATTCGGCAAATCCCCGTTTGCTTGTCGTTTTCCAGATACACCCACTGAATCGATACTTAAAAAATCAGAATCGATTACCTCTACTCCAGTGGTTTCATTCCAGGTATTGTGATCATTATTAGCCGGTAAAAAATAAGCGGGCCATTCATTTCCATAGCTAATATTATTTCTGGCAATTATTGGGTTATTATACTGACCAATAGAAAAACCTGAATCGTCATTTTTATACGCAATATTATTATAAAATATCATGCGTATATTTCCGTCATTCTGATTAAATCCAATAAACCTGTTATAAAAAGCCATACAATTTCGAAGTATACGCTGAGGTTTATCAAGAGGATCACCATCTGTACGCCCCAGTTTAAAACCTCCGCCATCTCCTTGACTTCTACCGTTATTAAATGCCCAACATCTGTCAAAAATTACTGTCCCTTCGTTTTTCCAGCAATCAAATCCATCATCTGAGTTAAACCAGGATCGGCATTCTTTCAAATGTACATATGATACTCTTGGCGAAAAACTAACGACAAAACCATCAGCCTGTCCCCCGGAATATCCTTCTGTTGACACATCAAAGTTATCGTAAGCATCACACTGAATCACATGCATTGTATCTTGATTGTGAATCCAAAAACCAGGTCCCTGAATACCATGAGCCAAACACCGTTCAATTATATGTCCACCTCCTTTGTCAAATCCAAATCCGCACACCTCTGTATCCATTAAATGTTGACTAACACCAGTAACTACCAATCCTTTTAAATAATAAAATGCACAATTATAAAGTAAAATTCCCTTGTTTTCATGACTACTGGTTATAGTTGAGCAATCAAGCACCGGTATCTCTCCCGGATAATTAAAAATGCATATCGGTTTCGATTTACTACCTCTTTTATTCGACACAAAAACACCATAAGGATCATTGGTATTGGCAGCATACACTCCTCCTCTGATATAAACAGTGTCGCCAGGGCCAGCCATTAAAAAAGCCTTTTGCCAAGTGGCCCACGGAGAATCAAAAGAACCCGGATTATGGTCATTTCCATTAGTATCTACATAAAAAGCTTCTGCAAAAACAGGAACTGTTGATTGCGAATCAGTTTTACACGACCATAACAGAAGAGCCAATAAAAACACACTTAAGCCATTCATCTCAAAAAACTTTAATTTAACCATTAGTTATAGTCATCAATGATGGATAAATTATCTTCTACATTGAAGGTTCAAGAACAAAGAAATACAACAAATGATTTGGTTTATCGAAAATAATACCAACTTCAGTTGAGTCTTTTACCATACACATCAATAAGGATTTCCTTTCAAGAAGGGACTTATTTTTTGAATTAAGAACTTTCTGATTACACCCATAACACCTACAAGTTAGATTTTTATTGACACATCTGACATGCAAGAATTTTATAGTCAGCTTAGTATTTCTCTTATTGTCTGACAGATGTATTTAAGTTCTACATCCGATAAACTAGGATAAATGGGCAATGATACCGTTCCCTTCCAGATTCTTTCAGCGTTTGGAAAATCATTACTATTCAGATTAAAAGTTTCTTTATAATAAGTCATCCGATGTAAAGGTTTATAATGAACGGAAGTCCCAATACCTTTTTCCGACATAAGTTCAATAAAGCTATTGCGATCAACAGGCGATCCTGGTTTTATCTTTATAGGAAAAAGATGCCAAGCATGATGTTCAATTGATTGGAAAAACACCGGAAGGTCGATACTCGATATATCATTTAATTCGCTGAAATACACTAATGCACACCGCTGTCTCTGCTCCCTGAAATACTCAGCTTTTTCTAATTGTGCAAGTCCTATGGCAGCACTAATATCGGACATGTTGTATTTATACCCGGGAGCGATTATATCATATTCCCATTTGCACTTAGCAGATGTAAACCGATTCCAGATATCCCTGTCAATGCCATGCAGGCGCATTATTTTAGCTCTGTTATATATTGCTTCATCGTTAGTAACCAGCATACCACCTTCTCCTGTTGTGATGGTTTTATTAGCATAAAAACTAAAACAGGTAACATCACCAAACGAACCGACATAACGCCCCTCAAATTTTGTTGGGAAAGCATGCGCCGCATCCTCTACAAGGTAAATATTTTGATTCTTGCAGATATCCATTATTCCCTTACCATCTGGCGTATACATATCAGAAGCATGCCCTCCATAATGAACTAAAATGATTGCTTTAATATTATCATTTCTATTTATAGCTTGTCTCAGAATTTTCGGAGAGATAAGACAAGTATCATATTCAACATCGCAAAATACCGGATTGGCACCCAGATACCTGACAATCTCGGCAGTTGCAGTAAATGTCATTGTAGGAATTAAAACACTATCCCCTTCTTTTATTCCAAGTGCCTCTATGGCTAAATGTAAGGCCGCTGTACAAGAATTAACCGCACAAGCATATTTGGCTCCGACATAACCTGCAAATGATTTCTCAAATTGCAGGGCCTTGCTTGAAGTGGTAAGCCAACCACTTTCCAGCACTTCCTTTAAATATCTGTCTTCGTTTCCCGCTAATTGAACTCTCGAATACGGAATATCCATAACTGAACACTATTTGAATAGACTGAAGTAAATTGTTTTAAAGATCAGCTTTATATCTCCACCAAACGATTGATTATCCACATAATCCTCGTAGTACTGCAATTTTTGAGGTAAGACTACCTCTTTATATGTTTTTTCCGGCTGGTCAGAAAGAGACAGTAAGTCTTCTTCTCTTCTGAATTCAATAGAAGCATTATCCGTTATCCCAGGAACCACCGAAAGAACCTTTTCCCATCTTTCCGGGTACACAGCTACCCACTTTTCAACTTCAGGACGTGGACCAACTAATGACATTTCACCTTTTAAAACATTGAATAACTGGGGTAACTCATCCAGTTTCAATTTTCGCAGAATACTACCAATACCAGTTACACGAGAAGAATCACCTACATCAAATGAACCGAATTTAGCTGAATCTCTCACAATCATTGTCCTGAACTTAATCAAGCGGAAACCCTTTTTATGTTGTCCAACTCTATTTTGGATAAAAAACACCGGTAATCCGGAATTTAGAACGATCAGAATTGAGATTACCACCCCCAATGGTGTTAGTATAATTATTCCTGCTAATGCGAGAAAAATATCAAAAACACGCTTTAACATATTCTTAATGTGATAATTTAATGTTCTTATTGACTTGTTTCTTAAATATTATATGATCCAAAATGCCTTGAATATACCCCAATCCATAGGAGAAATGAATCAAAAAGAATGAGTACATCATATAGGTCGCCGTACTTATTGATTTTGAAACTGAAAAAGAGAAAAAAGCATTAAGCAAAACATATGTGATAATTCCAGCTGAAAACACAAACAAAGTAAACTCACCTAATGGGACCAAAACTAAACCAACTACCAAAAAAAGAACAAATAAAGGAGGTACGAGTTGTCTTAATGTGGCAGGCTTACCCAGTTTCTTATTTACTAACGGCTTAAACAAACCATATTGATAAAACATGACAAACAAACTATTGAAGTTATCACGTCCGAAATACCTTATTTCAATCCCCGGAATCAAGAACAACTTAAAACCATTATTAATCATACGGGCATTAAACTCATCATCCTGATTTCGAATTAAATCTTCATCAAACAATCCTATTTTCTGAAATACATGTTTTCTAAAACAACCAAATGGAACGGTATCAACTTCAATTATCTTATTACTACCTATTCTGAAATAGGAATTACCAACACCAAAAGGATGACTCATTGTGAAAGAAATGGCCAATGCCTTCACAGATGCGTTGGCAGGCACTGTTTTAATGATTCCCCCAACATTATCTGCATCCAACTCTGACATTTTCTCAATCAACTTCGATATATAGTCACAGGGGTATATGGAATGTGCATCCATTCGAATTATAAATTCACCTTTCGCAATTTTTATGGCCCGATTAAGACCAGTTGATGTAATTTTTTCAGGATTATCAATCAATATGATATTAGCATGATTTTCTATTATTTCCTTCAAGCAGGCGCGTGTTCTGTCAGTTGACATTCCATCAGCAATAATGATTTCAACATCCTCCATTGAAACATCCTGATTGAGAATTGACTCAATGGTAGAAACAATGTACTTTTCTTCGTTTCTAACAGGAAGGACAACAGAAATTCTCATCTTATTAAAATGACAGGCATTCTCATAGTGTTTTAGATAATTTATCAATCACTATAGTTACTTTTCAGAAGGTAGGAAGAATAACATGGAAATAGAATTTTATGACGTATCATTTGCTTTTAAGCTCCAATAAGTGTGTGATATAATTTCTCCAGTTTACGCATATTAGTAATACGATTACCCTTATTTTCAACAAGCTCCCGATTCATCGACAAGACCTGTGAGAATGCAGATATATTTTCTTTATAAGTTAGAATCTTATTTGCCAAATCAAGAGGCTCCCTTAATTCATGGAGAAATCCATTAATATTATCTGTAACCCATGCTTGATTGGCTGGAATATTGGAAACAATAGGAAATAATCCGGATGCCAGTGCTTCTATAAGACTTAAACTGCTTCCATCCCACAAAGATGCAGACAAATAAACATCATGTTCTATCAATATACCAGGCAATTCACTGTTTATCACCTGGCCCATAAAAACAACTTTCCCTTTTTCTACCAAATCAGCATAAGCTTTTTCCAATCCATTCTTTAGAGGACCTCCACCTATAAAAGTCATTTGAAAATCAAGATTTCTCTGATCTACCAACCTGAGGGCTTCTAAGATGAATTGATGATTATAGACCGGTTCAAATCGCCTTGTGGTCACCATTTTCAATGACCGTTTTTTGCCATCTTTAGAGGATTTCTCGAACCTGAATGTTTTCATATCAATGCCTACATTGACTTCTAATAGTTTATTTTCAGGAACGCCTAATTCCTGTGCCATTTTTGCCAATCCTGAGGACACAACATTTATAGAATCTGAAAATCTGAAAATGCGTTTTAAAAGCGGGCGCCATAAAATAGAATCCTTTCCTTCTGTCAAATCAGTACCATGTGCTGTTACCACCAATGGATGCAAACCTAACAAACAACCACACAATCCTCCACTGGTAGCATAATGTGCATGAACAATATCAGGATTGAATGCTTTTACTAATTTCTTTCGATACAGCGTTGTGAGCAAATATTGGAATTTACCAAACTTAAGCAATACGGGTTCAAAAGTCCTCCAACTATCTGAATGCAATTCAGTTTCACTTAATGCTAAAAAACCAACAATATGTCCCTTTTTAGAGAAAAACTCTAGGTAAGGCTCAATATGAGTAAAGTTACCCGGTGATACAAATAGTATTTTCATTACTCGAACTAACTTAGTACAAAAATTAGTATTTAAATACCAAATCCATAGCATTAATGAGGTACTCTATCTCTGTTTTCGCCATCCACTGATACGCTGTTTGATGATAAATAAGTACATACCGATATTACGTAGATATGCAAAAACTAAATACTTTGATTTACGTCCCCAAGGAACAGCAATTGCAACCCCACCATACTTCCTCTTATAATCTCCACCGCCTCCCATATCATACCTGGAAACACCTCTTTCTTTCCAGTAAAGCATAGCAAACCATTGCATTGCTTCATTGGGCCTTAATATTTGATAACGACGCCAACTTCCTCCCCCCCAAAAATACATTGTATCGTTTAAAGCAGGAAAAATGCCTGTTGCGATGCAGTCTCCTTCTTTATCCCTGGCTCGTAGAAGTAATAAATTTCCAGTAGGAAGCAAACATTCGATTAACGATCTGACACGTTCAATTGGGTAAGTTGGTACTAGATTTTGCTTTGCAAATACTTCTTCAAGTTGTGAATAGTAATCATCTACAAACGATAAATCATCAGCTATTTCAATCCTTACTCCATTCCTGGCAGCTTTTCTGATACATCGTCTACATGCTGATGTAGTTGCAGCAAATATTGCTTCTTCACTTTTAGTCAGATCTACTTCGAAACCTGTTTGCTGTTTATACTTGAATCGTGCCTTTTTCAAATCACTTTCCTTTAAGTGGCGATCCATTATTTCAATATGGATACACTTTAGTACACTAAAAGCAAATTTCTTCAAGGCCAAAAGTACCTCAACTCGCGATACTGATTGCTCCAAACAAAATCCCATATACGATGTTGACCAACCCGGAAAAGGAGAACCTAAGATTCGCAACCCATACTTCTTAATAATCAGCCCATAAAAAACTCCCACCTGACACTCACCGTCCCTCACCAAAGCAACCACAGGCTCTGCATTCTGTGTTTGAGATACAAATCGCATCCAGTCTATTGTTTGAAAAATAGTATGATATTTACCTTGTATCTGACTATGTTCCACTCGTGACAACGTGAGCTTACTCATGACTTTTTGATTTTATAGCAATTAAAAGCGAAAATCACCTTGCTGTTTTGTGAAATTGCAAATCCAACCTTCTTAACAATGCTGATTGAGGAGATATAGTTCCGCTCGACACAACTATACTTTTTGTAACCTGTTGCTGAAATCACACCACACAACGAGGCTTTACCAGAGAAGCAAACATCAATCATTACCAATGTATATAGCCTTAGCATTTGTTTTTAAACAGTCCTAAACAGGCATTACGTTGTACCACGCGTGCCAAAGATTTTATTAATCAACCACCTCCTCTCAAGCCGACTGTGCTCTTTATCAGAAATCGAATAATTACCTCTTTCTTTTCGTATATAGTCCAATAGCACTGAAACAGGCACGAACCATCCATTCTTAAGACTTAATCGCTCCATCAGTTTTTTAAAATTGCCATTCAAGCGACCGTATTCATAAAAGTCAGGACTCCCAAAATGGGTGTACATTATACAACACCCGCTTTCCTCTTCAAGCCTGTCCTGATTAATCTCCGAAATCGTTTGACAAAACGTATGACAATTGGCTCCTTCTGATGAAGCAAACCAATTATTTACAAATGGCTTTCTCTCATCAAAGTAAGGCATATAGGGACACGCTTTCAATGTATTGATGTCAGAATAGACAAAATTTCTGACATACTTAATGTATTCCTTACACTTATCTCCCCAGAATAAATCACTCGATTCCAAAGTCCCCATGAATTTCCCACTGTTACGAAAACACGTCAATACATTATAAAACATTCTATTTATACCACGTAACCTTTCATCGCCCCAATAAATACTGTCATCACACCCCGTATGATTAACGTGTACCTTTGGGTAGTCTCCAAAATATTCTTTGAATATTTCAAGTCCCTTAATAACCTGATCTCTATTAGAAGTATGATAGGTGGCATTATGGAGAGCTATCTCAAATCCCTGTTCCTGCAATCTATAAACCCATTTCAAATATTCTGGATTCTCACAAGTAGAACCACCAACAAGCGGCACATGCTCACCTTTTATGGGCCAAACGGATTTTGTAGTTATCATGCCTAAATCGTATAAAAACTTGTAAATTTTAGGACTATTATCCACAGTTGAATAATCAGTATCATCAAAAACTGTAAAAGCAAATCGTTTTCCGTCTGGCCACTTTACATTGATTTTCATAATCCTTATTTTTCTACCATTTCTTTTAACCACTAATTATTTGTGATTTTGTTTTTTATACCATTAAAACTCCCTTTGAAAAGATATTGGAAGAACATTGGAATTCCAGTTAATTCTGCAACAAACTTATTCATAGAAGCATTATCTGACACCCCTGTTATCTTTAACTTAAATGGATGTAAAGATTTACCATTCCACCCAGCGTCTGTAGACCTGGCTATTTTCATTCCACATTCTTTAAGAATATCAATACATTCATCGTCGTAATCACCATTGGGATAAGCAAAAGACTGTATTTCAATACCAAGCATTCTTTCCAATTCAACCTTACCTTCAATGATTTCCTTTCGTTTTTCTTCTGAATTACATTGTGTCAATATTGGATGATAGCAGGTATGAAAGCCATACTCAACATAGCTACTCATTTCTTTTATTTCTGATTTATTGAGCGTTTGTCTTTCACCTTCAAATTCTTTTTCCAGATAGAAATGATACTTTTCTTTTAAAAATAGTAGTTTCTCACTATTTGATTTTCTTTTTAAAGACTGCTTTTCAATCTCATTACAAGTCGTCCACCAAAAATGCCTTTTCGTATTAATGAGGTGTGATGTTAAAAAAACAGTTGGTTTAAACTGGTATTTTTGGATAACAGGTAATAATTCATAATTTTCTTTCCAACCATCGTCCAAGGTGATAACCATTGCATAGCGTGGAATCTTATTAAAATTGTTTAATTTTACAGCATCAATAAGTTCCGAAATCGCAATAAGGTTATACTTAGCAGATAAATAATTCAAATGCGCCTCAAAAACATCACGATCTGGTTTGTGATACGTTATTATTGAAACTGCATTACGGGCTAAAAACAGTCTAAAGAAGGCTGCTAATCCAATATACCGAATGACAAAATAAAAAAAGCTGTATACCAACTGAACCACCATTCAATACCTGACAAAAACATTTATCATTCCTTGAAAATACATCATCTTATTAACATCAATGGTCAGCGCCCATCAGCTTCAAATAACTTGAAACAATCTTTTCTTTTTCAAACTCCTTTAGAGCAATATCTCTGTTTCGCTTCCCAATAGCTTTCAACTGAATACTATCCAGTTTAATCAAATAGCTCAATGCCCCTTTTATGGAATAGGGATCCATAGGATTACACAGCAAACCGGGTTCATACGATAAAAAGGACGCTATATCAGATACTTCGGAACAAATTACAGGTTTTGCACATGCCATCGCTTCACAAATAGCATTCGGAAAGCCTTCATAAAAACTAAATAGACCAACCGCATCCGATTTCTGCATAATTTGTTTAATGTCGAGTGTTGCGTCATGAAAAGTCAAAATGCCTTCCAAACCATTCCTTTTAATTTGCGCCAATGACTCATTCAACAATTCATTACCATCATCTTCGTATTTACCATACCAGTCAATCTTGATCTTTTTTTTCTCTTCATAATTCAAAAGCATAAGCGCTTCAATCAAACCTTTAATATTTTTTTCATATCCTATTCTTGCCGGAATTATCAATTTAAATATGTCTGTCTGACTTAGCCTACCATTATTTGAAGGCATAAATTTATCGAAATCAACGATGTTATATATAATGTGGCATTTGGATTTTGAAAGCCAAGGATTAACCGTACAAACGTATTCCATGTTGGAATTAGAATTTGCCACAATATAATCGGCAAGAAAATGAAACCAACGATACACCATTAATTTAAAAGATTTTAAAATTCTGGGGTTAGCGCTTCTTTCACCTACAACCAGTTTCCATTTCCGATATGGAAGACCGGCAAATTGACAAATGAAATTTGAGGCTTCCAGAAATGACAACACAGTATGATACTTGCCCTTTCTGATAAATCGTCTCATTTTGATAAGCCGCTTAATGTAATTTACTTCTTCAATACAGACAATGTTAATTCCTACATTTTCAATTTCAGAAATAAAAAAGGAGCTGTAATAATAGGTAAGAAATTCAACACTATGTCCTCTCTCACTAAAACCTAAAGCTAATTCAACAATCTGCCGCTGAGCTCCTCCAGCACACAAACTATCAATAACACAAAGAATTTTCATGTTTCCAGTTTTAAACTCTTCCTGCTTTTGGACAAATACAAACTATTAGCCAAAACATATGAGTAAATAACCCACCCTATCTTCACTTTTAATATTTGAGCGCTTAAAAGCATTCCTAATACTGGAATAAATAAAAGTATTGGAAGTAAATAACTATATTCTCTATAAAATAGATAGCTGATTCTAAATAACCGGAAAAAGAAAATAAAATAAAAGAACATCCCAATAACACCTGTTAAACACAAAATTTCCAGAATGACATTATGAGGACTTAAAAATTTGTTGCTGAAAGAAAAAACAACATATTCATATCCAGTCCTCCCAATACCCAAAATTGGATTTTCTAACCATATAGGGTAAATTCTTTTCCAAATCTCAACTCGGTTAGACAAATCACCATCCTGCAATGCCATAATTAACCTCTGCGTTATTCCTTCAGTTTTTAAATAAAATTGCCAGGTATATATTGCCAATAAAATACTAATTACCATCAAAACAGGTTTTCCCCATTTAATTCTTGTTTTGAATAACGCAATGAAAGAAACCAAAAATAAAAAGAATGCAATGAACGAAACGCGTGAACCAGTAGAAATCATTGCATAAAAAATAATAATCATACCAGGAATAAAGGCAAATCGAACCATCCCTATTTTCAACCGATTCTGAATTAATGCAACAATGAGAATAACAAGAGAAATACTCATATGAATACCGACACTGTTGGGATTATCACCAAAAATACTACTTCTACTCTCAACAAAATCGTATTCAACTCCTATGCCTAAAAAAAAGAGAATTGAAAGCACCACATTACCTATAGCAAAACTTAACATGGATTTCTCTAACACCAGTTCATCCATTTTTTCGTGATTAATCAAAATCCACAGAAAGATAATGTTTAGAAATATCGACACATCAAAAAAACCATAATAACCAACCTTTACATTCACCACACTAACAACGGTAAGGATTCCGAAAAAAAACAAAACTGGCCCCAAAACCTGTTTAAACACTTTAGGCGTATTAAACTGAATAATTGATGGTAACATTATTAACAAATAAACTAAACCTACTAACTTAGCAATGGAGAAATACCCATCTGTATTAAAGGGATCCCACATTTCAAAATTTATAGAAAAAAAGAAAAGATAGATTGCAATTCTTCGTAGCCCTCTCATGATAATTCAACGTATCCACAATTCATACCACTTTTGAAATTGTATTAATTTCCATACAATTTCGTAATCCTCCAGTTTTCCCCTAAGAAAATCATGTTTTAATCTCTGGACATAAGGCACATTAAATACATCCATCTTAGCAATGGCAGTAGCACCAAGGCAATCCTCTACCAGATACATCAAATCTGTTTGAAGCCATGATTTTAAAGGCACATCAAATCCAAGTTTAGGGCGTGCCATAAGACCTGACGGAATGTATTTATGTACAATATCTTTTAATATTCTTTTCTTCGTATGTCCCAGTTTGTATTCACCTGGTAATTGTGCAACAAACTCAATAATTCTGTGATCCAAAAATGGCTCTCTTCCTTCTAATGACACAGACATTGTTGCCCTGTCCACTTTCACCAGCACATCATCGGGCAAATACATCTTATAATCTGTAGCAAGAGCTATAGATAAAACCTCATCAAGGCTTGAATAATCATCCTCATAGATAGAGTTATTAATAAAGCTATCTTGAATAAACAAGTTAGATTTAATTTTCTGATTTAATGAATAATAACTATTCAACAAATATTGAGGTATTTTATCATCATTAATTTTTAGAACAGATGCTAATACCGCTAATTTATAATTGAGGAAACCATTATTAAATAAGGTTGATGCTACTTTTGAAATTCGACTAATCAGCTTGCGGGAATGATGTGGTATTTTACTGATTAGCTTTAGATTATTGAATAAAGTATCATAATGATTATATCCTGCAAAAATTTCATCCCCTCCATCGGCAGATAAGGCAACCGTAACACTTTTTTTTGCCAGTTGACTTACTAAAATCGTCGGAATTGCAGAATTATCAGCATATGGTTCATCAAAATAATATGGCAAACTTGGTATTATTTCTTGTGCTTCTTTAGTAGTACAATAAAACTCTTCGTGATCCGTTCCAAAGTATTGTGCAATTTGTTTCGCGTAAGGAGCTTCGTTTACTCCTTCATCAAAACCTACCGTAAAGGTTTTTAGTTTCTGCATATTACTATTTTGCAAAATAGCCGTTACTGCAGTTGAGTCATATCCTCCACTTAGAAAAATACCAACCGGCACATCTGATACCATCCGATAATTAAAGGCCGATAAGAATAGTTTCTCTAATTCATTAATGGCTTCATCGTATGAAATATCTATTCCCGGAAGGCTATAAAAAGACTTTACATCCCAGTATTTTTTTATTTCTATCTTCCTTTTTCGAAGCGTAAATTTCAATAAATGACCGGATTCTAATTTATGGCAGTTTTCAAAAATACAGTTTGGAGCTGGTATGTATCCATAGTCAAAATACTGATGAACACTATTTACATTGATCGATTTTTTAAATGACGGATATTCATAAAATGCTTTTAGCTCAGACGTAAACAAAAATATCTTTTCATCCCAATAGTAATATAATG
This sequence comes from Marinilabiliaceae bacterium JC017, assembly GCA_004296775.1. Classification (GTDB taxonomy): domain Bacteria; phylum Bacteroidota; class Bacteroidia; order Bacteroidales; family Marinilabiliaceae; genus JC017. The sequence goes on along the minus strand of RHGE01000041.1, from coordinate 19,949 downwards.
GCTTAACCCCGGCACGATCACGTACAATGGTAATATCCAAATTCTCTTTATCTAATATTACAAAAGCAAACATACCTATAAACTTTGAAATACAAGAAATTCCCCATTCTTCAAAGGCATGCAAAATCACCTCAGTATCAGAACCTGAAATAAAACCATGCCCTAAGTTCACAAGCTCCTTTTTCACTTCCTTATAATTGTAAATTTCGCCGTTATAAGTTATAACCAAGTTTTTATAACTCATTGGCTGATGACCAGCATCCGACAGGTCTATAATCGATAATCTCGAATGGCCTAATCCAACAGATAGATCATCAAAAAAGAACATCTCACAGCCATTATCATTTGGTCCTCTATGATGTAGAGAAGCAACCATTTTACGTAATATACCCGTATCACTTCTTTGCTGAAAATCAATAAAACCGCAAATCCCACACATAGATCTCTTACTAATTTACTATCCTGTTTAAAACAAAAACAACCATTTGATCAAAAATAAAATATCCTTCTATATAACCTTATAAAAAACACGCTTAAGTGTTTTAATATGAGGTTTAATAAATGATTTTATTACCGAGTTATCCATCGGAAGAAGATTATACTTCATTTCTAACAATGCAACAATAACAATATAAGTGACACCTAATAACATTGTTACAATCACTCCATAATCAAGATAGTATTCGAATGCGACAAATGGAATAATTGAAACACCTGATACGATGGTAATTTTACCAAATTGTTTCCAAGGAAAGAAATCAATGAAATTACTTTTGACCAATTTAATCTCCTGAGCTAAATTGATAAATCGAGGTAGCGAAATACTAACCAAAGCTCCGGTCATTGCCCCCCACATACCAATATGTTTGACCAGAAAATATGTTAAAGGCAAAATCACAATACCACTATAAACATATGATCTTAAAGTATAATTCGTTTTACTTGTGGCTCTGAGAATAATGCCTGAAGAAAGCATGTAAATCATTGTAGAAAAAATGTAAGCTCTAAAAAATGGAACTGCATCGATATAACTGTTGGTAAAAAGCAGAATTATAATCTTTTTGGCATATAACATTACAATCAACATAGCCGGAAGGGAAAAGGAGTATGTTTTTGCAACTAATAACTTATAAATATCTGCTAACTCTGTTATTTTGTTTTCCTGATATTTTACTGTCATCTGAATCAGATAAACCTGCGTCAAAGAATCAAATATCTGCAATACACCAGGAATTCCATAAAAGGCAATTGCATAAATGGCAAATTCAGCTGATGTTAAAAATGAAATACATATAATCTTATCAAATTGCTGGAAAAATAAATTCAGACTTACTGCAACTCCAAATGGAATACTATATTGTAGTTGTTTTTTAATTAATGCTTTATTTAATAGACTTACTTTCAAATTACTAACACCAATTTCTTTAATCGCATAGTATAGAACAAAAATCACACATACTGTGGCAGAAATTATTATTCCACTAAAAATTGAATTTAATCCAGGTCGAAAAACAACTAAACCAATTACAAGAGATAATCTTACCAAGACTTCCGTGGGAGGATATATCAAACTGGTGAAGACATCTTTTTTTACTACATAGAGGGGCTCCAAAATAAAGATTGGCATATACAATAGAATCCCTATTAGTATATAATTCTTATATTTTAATAAATCACCATCACCTATAATCAAATTACCAATTTTCGGTATACTAATTAAACCAACAGCAAGTGCTGCAACAAAAATTAAAAAAATAAGAGTTTGAGTAATTAAAGACTTTCTAGTTTGATCATTAGCTGTAGGATAAAAATAATACAAATTTGACTGTACACTTAAATTAAAAATACCTGTACATAAAAATACCACAACATAAAACTGTGCAAATATTCCATATTCACTTTTAGTCAATAATCGTATCAAAATCAAAGGCACTCCAAACGTTGCAAGCATGGCAGTAAGCTTGCCTGCAATCATAAATGCAGTTTGAAATTTCACATGTGATGGTTGACTTGAATTGATTAATCCCATGCATAAATTATTTTAATCACGATTCTTTGATCAATCTTGGAGATTTATCAATGTCTGTTTTTACTATTCTAGCAGGATTGCCGGCAGCGATTGAATTAGGAGGAACATCTTTTGTTAAAACTGCACTAGCTGCAATGATTGAATTATCTCCAATAGTAACCCCTTTATTAATCCTTACCTTTGAGCCTACCCACACATTACGCCCTATAACAACCGGTTTAGAATCAGAATACCTCCATAAACGATAAGGATGATCCTCAGCCTTAGTCCTCATCAACAACCTGTCTTCTGGATTAATTGAATGACTATTGTTATCTGTTATTAATACATCATCACCAATAGCTGTATAATCACCAATAGTCACAGATTTAACAGCTGCAACCATGCTGTTATCTCCAATTTGTGAATAATCTCCAAAAATGATTTTTCCACGATTTTGCGAAGATAAATGTCCATACATTCTTACTCTAACGCCAAGAATAATATCTTCTTTAGTTGATCCATCAGCCAATGTAACGGCACTATACCTATTAAATAGATAACTATTGCCTTTCATTGTCATCTTGTCCTTAATCTCAATAATCCTAAGCTTTTTGAGAAATAACAAGAGAAGCTTCTTAATGATCCCAATCATAGTCTATCCTTTTTGTTTGACTTACAATAGATCGTTAGATTTTTGATAATATACTTTAGACTGACTTACATCAACCTCATTTTTAAGTTTCTAATAGATTTGACCATCAAATCAATACAAACTATTTTTCAATTAAAAAGCTGAACGACCTATTATAACTTATTAAAGCATCAAAAATCCGCATTCACATTAACACATAAGTAATCACTTAATAACAATACAAACCGCCTAAATTCAACTTTTCCCTATAATCATCAACAACCACGGTGATTTAAATAACTGTGATCGATCTCAACCAATCCCTCTATTCTTAATCATTAGATCCTTACTACAGGTGAAGACTCTGGTCATTTACGGCTTCGCCTGGTCAGTCACAAATAGCAACTAACAATCAGGAAAAAATAGCTCTAACATATACGCTCTTCTACTCTGACGACTTCAGCAAATGAATCAGATAAAGAGCATAATCTAACCTGCTCCTAGAGAAGGAAACCAGATCCTACTCACTTATTATTCTCACACATACATCCCTTCACAAAACACAAGAATTCAATTCATTATATTACCACTAGAGAGCCAATAACTTAAATGGGATATGATGATAAATTAGCAATCAGTTACGTTGACTGCGTTCTTCTTTTTTTGCATCATCCAAATACCTACCTAACCGCGTCCCCTTTCCTTTTTGTTTATCATAACCATAGCCATAGCCATACTGATTGCTATAAAGTCGATTGTCATTCATAACGACACCCACATTTTTAATATCCTTTTGCGTCAGATCTTCCATGATTAATGCAAATACTTTTTTTATAGTATGATTGTATCGAGCGATAACAATTTTAATATCTGCAAAATCCATTAACAGATAAGCATCGCTAACCAAAGCAATCGGTGAGGTATCCAGAATGATGCAATCGTACATTTCCTTAAGTTGATTAAGTAACTGTCCTGTATTATTAAGCGAAAATAATTTTGCAGGATCAGGTGCGAGATAACCATTTTGGATATAATCAAGATTTTCATATGGTGAATGCTGAATAATATCCGCGTGCCCCACACCTTCAGCGTACCACGAATAAAGACCTTTAACAGTATCCTCCTTTTCACTAAAATATTTTGTCGCTTTACGTAAATCGAAATTCACTAATAAAGTACGATAGCCAAGCTGAGCATAACTATAAGCCAGATTACAGGAAGTGAATGACTTCCCTTCACCTTCAATACTCGAAGTAATCAATATCACCTTTGGGGAAATATTCATGAATTGATATTCAAGGTTAGTCCGCAAAGCCCGGAAAGATTCAATAATAAAGGAGCCAGGCAAGGAATAGATATCATTAGTGGTCTTATTTTTATCGTGCATGATCTTCCCAAAAACCGGAGCACCAGTCAGGTTTTCAATACCGTCCTGATTATCTAATTTATTGTTCAAAGTATTTCGTAAAGTCAGATAGCCAATCGGAATAACTAATCCAAACAAAAGTGCGATTGTATAGTTAATCTGCTTATTGGGAGAAACAGGTCGACGTCCTACCATATGAGCCGGACCAATTATAATATTATTAGGAATATTTGAAGCTAATGTGATTTTAGCTTCCGCACGTTTTTCCAGTAGATAATTATAAATTGCATCATTCAACTTATATTTTCGTTCCAGTCCACTTAATTGAAGTTGAGTAACAGGTAAACGACTGATGGATGTCTCTAATTGACGAATGCGTTTATTCATCTCGTCAATGGAAATATCAATAGTTTTTCTAACAGCAGAAATATTCTTTAAAATTGTTTTCTTAATGTTTTCAATCTTAATCGTCAACTTTCCTACCAATGGATTAAATTCCTGATCATTCTGAATAAGATTTAACCTCTCTGTTTGCGATGAGATAAGTTCAGACATCAGATTATTTAAAAGTTGATCGGGTATCCCCATTGAAGCCGGCACAATCATACTTGAAAAATCCTCATTATTGTGTAGATATTCTGCCACGTAGTCGTAATACCTTTTCCGCGTCATCAATTCAGCCAGCTGATTCTGCAGGTCTGAATACTTTGTTGTGAAATTGTTAGCTTGCTCATTCACATTCAATAAATAATTGGAAGAACGAAAGCTTTGGAGGCTTTCTTCGGTAAGGCTAAGCGAGTCTGATATATCATTGAGCTGCTGGTCTATATAATTGATAGTAACACTGGCAATATGGTTCTTCTGGTCAAGATTTTGCTTTGAATACACTTCCATGAGTTCATTAACTATATCTTTCCCCTTTCTAATTGAAGTAGATTTGTAACTAATCCCAATCACCGTAGCCAACTTATCAACAATATTAAAACTCAGGTGCTTTTTTAGTTCATTACCTAAAGTGATATAATCAGTGAAGACGAAACTATATTGATTGCGCAGTTTAAAATTCAGCTTCATGTCTGGCTTAAGCATTACCATAAAAGCCATATCCGATGTCTCAATTAAATTCCCAAACTTACCTTTACGCTCGAAACTCCATTTCTTCTTCACATACTCCAGTTCCCCTGATTTTAGATCAACAACCGAAACACTCTTACCTTTAGCCTCAATTTTAAAATTACGCTTATCAACAATAGTGATTTTAAAGCGAACTTCCACAGGCTGTATATGATTAGACAACAACAGCACCTTAAAAGGTTCTTTACCATAGATTTCTTTCTGAAACAAGCCTTCCTGTTTAAAATAACTAACCGTAAGATTCAGGTTCTCGATTGTTTGATTTATGGTGGGCACCGATTTTAAAATCCATAATTCATTCTGAAGATTCTGATTAGAGTTAAACAGATTACTATTAAGATATTCATTCTTACCTCCTTCTGGGTTACCAGGCTCTTCCGTGATTAAAAGAGATGATGAAACTTTGTACATGGGTGTTATCAATCGATTTGCCATGAAGGCCAATGCAAATGCAAATCCTAAGCTAACTAAGAATAGCCTATAATTTTTTATCACCAACTGAATAAAATACTTCAGATCACTTTCCCCTTCTTTATTTACAAGGTAATTGCTAGGTGCCATTTTTTTATTATAAGCTTATTTAACAATTGAGTAAAGCAAGATACCTGCTGTTATGGCAGATAAAATAATCTCATATGGGAACCGATTTATCCCCCAGAACTTTTTTCGCAATGGTTTTATATAAATGATATCATTAGGACTCACATACAAATAGTTGGATGCCAAAATATCCGGTTGAATCAAGCTAACATGAATACGATGGTTCTTTCCATCTTTATTGCGAATTAGGATAACTTCATCACGATTCCCCCAATCTGTTACATCACCAGCAAGACCAATGGCATCATAAATGGTTACTTTATCGCGGGAGTAGATGTATTGGCCAGGCCTCTGAATTTCTCCTAAAACCGTTACATAACGATTTACGAGCTTTACAGACACCAATGGCTGACTTAAAATTTTGGTTACGGATTTTGTGATTATCTCACTTACCTCTTTAGTAGTTTTATCTTTTACCGAAATTGCTCCAATTACAGGAAGAAGTATATTTCCATCGTTATCAATTGTATACGACAGTAACGAAGCTCCATAAGGCTCAATACCACCTACATCAACATACTGTTGGTTACCTGCTGAAGAAAATATACGAGCAGAGGGATCATCCAGACTACTAATTTGAATATAGAGTTCATCTTTGGGCTGCAGCTTATATTCTTCAACAAGCCCTTCCGTATAAGACAGAATGTCAACATCTTCTTTTTGTAGATATTCAAGATTTTTTTGAGTAACACATGAGGACAATAATAAAATTAAAAAACCTTGACAAACGCATATATAACCACTTCCACACAACTTCCTTTTTGAATTCACCTGAGTAAAGTTTTGTTTAACACTGTTACTCAAATTACTTTGAAAAAAAGCCATTCGCTTCACTTTTTGACCAAATTCCACTATAAAATGGTTAATCCAAAACAATTTCAGACCAAACAAAAAGCAGTACGCATCACATTATGCAAACAGATGGAAGTGGATTTGCAAACTGAATTCAAACCACAAATATAGCAGTTCCAGTTTGTAAAAAATAGCCTGAAGCATTTGTTACTTCAGGCTATTTTCATTTGATTCTAACACACTTAACCAACATCACTCCTCAATCACCTCATCAATGCGAACCGATCGCTTGGTGTGATCAGTGTCGTAATCAAATACCATCTCGCCGTTTCCGGCCAGGGTGATTGAATTAAGGTGGTACCACACAATGGCCTTGCCTACCTCTACCCCGTTCAGGCATTTCACCTGGTAGGTATCATCCGTTGGCTTCACTATTTGCAGGTTACTGTTGTTTTTTATCTTCATATAGAAAAGCGACACACTGCGGCCCTTGTAGGTCTCAATCTTTACCACCCCGCCGTCGTTAATCACAAACTGCATACTCAACAGGCTTTTATAAACATCCGGATTGTGTTTATAGAAATCGGGATTGTTTTTATTCATCAGGTTACGCACGGTAATACCGGAGATACGTCCCCCGTTTTGCGACAATAGCTTAAGGGTGCCAAACAAAGCCACCATGTGGCGATTCATATTCAACTGCTGGTAGACTGTCATATTTGACTCTATCTGGTCTTCGGCACTAAAAGTCGCACTCGACAGATTAATGGGGACATCCTTGGTAAGCCCTTCAATCTCGCCAACTACGCCACGCACCACCACTTCATTCTTCGAGTCCACCGTTATTTTAGGTTCAAAACGTATTTTATCCGTAGGGAAGGATAACAAATCCACCTTGGTTCCATCAGCTTTGTATTTACCATAAAATGCCAATTTCTTCCCTTCGGGTGCCTCAAAGGTGATGTTTTCACTCAGGATGGGCTGTGCCTGGTTGGAAACACCTAAAATCAAATGAGCCGGCCGGTCACTTCGTACCAATTGCCTGCGGTTCACATTCACCGAACCGGTATAGTTGATCAGTGCATACACATTTCCCTTTTTGCCCACATTGAAAGCCTGGCTATAGGCATTATCGGAACAATTAACCGGCAAGAACCACTCCATTGATCCCCCCTGATCGAAGGTGGCGAACCACAGATCACGCGTTCCGTTATTGGCTGCATAGTCCTTATTATCTACTGTAATCTCATCGGTAAACCAGCCCGAGAGAACGAACTTACCATTCTCAGCAATGGTTCGATCCCCAATAAACAACCGTCCCTCGTTACCCTTCTCCACCGAACGGGCAATCATTTGCCAGATATTATTCAGTCGGCTGTCGTTATTGATTTTAATGGCCAGCGGTTTATATTTTTCATATTCCGGCATCACCGACCCAATGGGGGCATTTATATAAGTAGGGTCCGTAATGGTGTATCGGCGCCCATCTACTAAAGTGGAGTATCCTTCAACCGGTTCGGTGAATGCCACAGCCGCTGCCATATGACTGAAATAGGTCAAGGCCACCGCATCCAAACCTACTAACTCATTCACCAAACGTGTAAACAACACCGTGCGGTCCTCGCAGTCGGAATAGGGATAATAGAAAATCTCATCCGGAAAGAACATCTTCTCTTTGTTGAACTGGTCCCGGTCGGTTTTATATTCAAATGAATTGTGCAGGTAATTAAGCAAGTAGGTCACCGCCTGCGTCTCCGTCTTACCTTCCAGTCGTGGAGTCAGGTATTCATATAGCGTTTCTTTCACCGATGAAGACATAGCCGCGTTCAGGTAGACAGTATTGACTGTTTGCGGATAACTGGCCAGGAAAGCCATAACGGTTTTATCCATCTCCAGCTTTAAGGGCTCTGATTCGTTGGGCAACGTGGTTTTGCGCACCACCACATTGGAAGGATTCTTAAAATTAAGCGCAAAAGGCAGGTGTAAATCCACCTTCTTGGTGGCACCACCAAAATCCTCCGCGTAAGTCATCAGGTTCTTGATGCCTTTCTTACCGGACATCAAATAAAAATTACTGCCATCAATATGGTAATAGGGCTTTTCATACACCTCCTGCATAAAAGGTAACAACAGGTATACCGAATTACCCGTGTAACCAATCTTCAGCTGGTAACCGGTCTGGTTCATCATGGCCCACACCCACATATTGCGACTATTGGGCGACGAAAACAATTGCTGCGCTGTTTTATCAATTAACTGGTAAATACCCCAGTCGTTCAAATTCTTATGCTCCGCATAATTCACCACCGATTCTATATACAACTGGTAATAGGTATTGGTAAAATCATCCCAATAGGAGGCAAAGGCATTGGGTTTAACAACGGCCAGGCTTAAATTCCTCATACGTTTGTCAATAACCAATGGAGCCGGACTTCCAAAGAAATCAACCGTCATATCCAAACGGTACGCCTCCGTGCCGGCCGGCATTTGGAAAATCGGTGCTATGGAATAGGTTGAAGCTTCAGCAATAACCACATCCGGTTTAACAGGTGCCGGCTGGGGTTGCGGCTCCGGCACGCTGACCGGATCCAGATTTTCAGGGGTGTCAACCACTATCTCAACCGGCTTGTATTCGGGCTGTGTAATGGGTTTCGGTACTTCTACCGGTTTCACTTTTTCCACGGTTTGTTCCACTTCGGTAAAACCTTTCCTCAAATAACGTTTGAAGGACATATTCATCTGCTTCAACCGGGCATCGTATTCATCCTGCATCCGCTTCAGATTGGCTTCATATTGCTGGTTCATACGATCCATGCGAGCCTTATACCTCTCATCCATCTTTTTAAACGGATCATCCTGATCGATTTGGGCCAGGGAGCTACCCAGCACACTTGTCAACGCAAATAAAATTAACAGTAATCGTTTCATATTGTTGGCTTTTCAATTCAGTGGTTTCACATTATCAGATTTACAAATCTATATGAATTCTGAAAATAGTGTGGCTATTTTTTAAATTATCAATGACCATCTCCATCACCAAACAGAATAATTCTGCTTGTATTAACAATGGTTTGAATAGCGATCCACAGGAATTAACTAACAATGCTCCACTCACCTTTCAGCATCGAATGACTCCACAATACGCTTTTATGAGATAAGCATCCGCCAGAATGTAAGCCAGGCTGGTATCGTAAAAATACAGACCACATAATTAATAAGCATCATACTACCGACCTCCTGGGCATTACCTCCATATTTCCGGACTTGCACAATAAGCAATGTGGCTGGTGCAACCGAAGCCTGCAACACTATCAGATCGGCAATTAAGGGATAATTAGCTAACCACTGGGTCTGACTCAAGAAAAGAATAACCAGTGCCGGCACAATGAACAGTTTTGTGCCTACTACTTTGATGACATCAGCTAATGGTGGTAATTGACGAATTGATACCGATCCCAACGTGGCGCCTAATACAATTGTAGCTATGGGTATGGCAGCTTGTCCTATAAAATTGACCGGTATCATGATGGCTGAAGGGACATAAGGGGCACCTCCTACTAAGACAATCAAGATGGAGCCTAAACTCGCTATTAATGGTGGGTTTAATAATTCCTTAAATTTAATTTTCTCATTCTCCCCGGCTGTCACCATATGCTTCCCAACACTCCACAAAGATGTACTCACTCCCAATATAAAAAGGAAGCAATAGGTAAGGAATTCATCTAACTCCTTTGTATAAAGCATTGTTGCAATAGGCAAAACCATATAGTTGGCATTCATGAAGGAGGCTACGGCCATAATTGCTTTTTTCTGATTACGCTTTTTATAGAAAAGCAAGAAGGCTATTCCCAATGCAAAGCCAATCATTACAAAAGCCACAAGGGGCAATAACCACCAATAACTAAAAGCAGAGGGATTAAAACTACTTACGATTTTAGAAAAAAACAGACAGGGTAACAGCACCACTATCGTTATGTGAGACAGACTTTGAATATCACTCTGTTTAATAACATTTCGCCGAACCAACAGGCCACTTACAATGGCGATTATAAATATGGCAAAAACAGCTTTAAAGACAGGAATAAATGTGGTTGTAATCATAGAATTAACTTGCTTTTGACAGCTAAAAAACGGTTGCTTTCCCCCTCCTTAATGTAACAATCATGTGAAGTGGTACATTTTTTACAAAATTAATCATTTATACCGAACAGTATTCATTCCTGGACAGAAAGGCAGGGAGTGCCCCTTTATCCTTTCATCCCGTCTTTTCACATTACACTTTAAACCCAACATCAGTCACCCAGCCATTTCCATGTCATATCATTACAAATTTGAACTTTTTGGCACTCCATGCCGAACATAAAAACCACGACAATACAACTATTTATATTTTCATGTTCCCCCCGATCTTTATAATTTTACACTCCAATTAAAGAATCAACAACTATGAAAAATTCCATATTCGCCTTAATACTTCTGTTCTTTGCCAACACACTATTGGCTCAAAAAAGTGAATACCTAAAAGAAGAGGTTGTCAACTGTCACTATCGCACCAACAGCATTGATGTGAACAAGGATAACACCAAACTGCTTATTGGTGGCGAGAATAAGATGGTAATGGTTTACGATTTAGTGAAAAAGAAAAATGTGTTTGAAATGGAAGCACATTACCAGCCGGTAGTAGAAGTGCAATTTTCGAACAAGCACGACGGCTTTTACACCGTTGGCGATAAGAGCTTCAAACTTTGGATTAACGGAGAAGAGAAAGCCGAAAAACTATTCACCGGAAGCCATACTTCCATTACCGATTGGGCTATGACACCTGCTGAGGATTATTTTGTGGGCGGATCTCACGAGAAAAAGTTCAGGTATTGGAATGCTAGTACTCTTACTACTCCCCAATCAATAACAACCTCTCAAACTAAAAGTGTTATTTCTGTGGCAATAAGCGATAACCATAAGCTGATTGCCTGTGGCTCGCTGGATAAAACGATAGAATTATACAAAACCGACTCCTTAACTCAAACACGTAGAATAATTGCGCATGCCGGGCCGATTAGTTGTCTTGAATTTGTAAACCATGACAAAAACCTCATTTCTGCATCTCATGATGGTTATGCCAAACTTTGGAATGTGAACACAGGTAAAAACATTAAGGTTTACAGCGGACATACCAAGCCTGTCAGTGCCATAGACATTAGCCCCAATGGGAAATATCTGCTAACAGCATCCTACGACAACTCCATTAACTTGTATATGATTTCAACCGGCGATCTTATCTACCATTACGTGCATCACGAAACGCCCGTATTAGATGTGAAATGGAACAACAAAGGAGATGAATTTTACTCCTGCGACAAGGAAGGACAAATTGCACGGTGGTCAGTGCCAAAATCCCTATTTGTAGACTTTTATTTTGGCGCAGACATGAATAACGACATTCATAATAACGAACTGTTTCAACCAAAAAGTAAAGGTGAATCAAGGGATGCATACAAAGAGAGGCAAGTTAAAGCCGAGGCGTATGAACAAAAACTTTTTGATACCTATTACCAGAAGTATTTAGAGCTGCTGAAAACGCAGACCATAGCGGAGTAAGCGTTTCTTTTTTAAAGACAATAGTGCTATCGACCACTACCCCACACAAATTAAGGATGTATCCTATCAGGGCTACATCCTTTTTAATGTGACTAAACTCGATTAGAAAAATCAAGCCAACTTTAGTTTCCATAGGTATTATTGTTGGCATCAACAAAATCTAAAATGATCACTTCAGGTTCTCTTTCATATGAATTGATAAAAACATCTATCAGTTGCAGACCTATCTTATACAAATCTATGTTTGATATCGAATCCTATAAACGACTCATTGTGCATTGCGAAGCCAAGTCATTATCGCATTGAGGTAACCGTCCCACCCAGGATTTCAATATCATATCGCCTCGTTAGTCATTGCAATCATTACAATCTTCATAGCCAACATCACAAAACAGGATGATTCAGATTCCAATAACAAAAGTAATTGACGCTCAATCAGTGTATTTTTTTTAAGTATTAACAAGAATTACACGATCCGGAACAAACAATGTATTCCTGCAAATTGAGAACATATTCACAAATCCTTCCGGTAAATTGAGGGGCGCTTCTGCAAAGTCCTAACATTAATGTCCTTCGAACCATCCTATCCCCCATGGGTTCATTCCTTGAATAGCATAAATAAAAAACACCCAGGGTGATACCCTGGGTATTCGTTTACCTATTCATCGATACCGCCTCCCAAGGCTTTATAGAGTTGAATGCGATGGGCCCATTGCTGGCTTTGCACACCAATAATATTTAACTGAGAGTTCAATACACTCTCCTGTGCCAACAGCACTTCAAGGTAATTTACCATTCCCTGATTCAGTAAGGCTCTGGATGATTCCAACGCTCTTTGCTCGGCTTCCAGTTGCTTTTGCTTCAGGCCAAGTTGTTTGTCAGCTAACTGAATATTAAACAAGGCATCCGAAACCTCCTTCCCCGCATTTATTAAGCTTTGTTCAAAACTGAGCAAGGCATCTTGCTGATTGATTTTGGCAATCTCATGCTGGGTCCGTATTCGCCGGCCATTAATAACCGGCTGTACTAAAGAACCAGCCACATTGAATAAAAGCGATCCCGGTTTGATCCACTCAGATAGTTTCATGGCATTATAACCGCCATTGGCACTGAGGGTGACAGAAGGATAGTACTGCGCCCTGGCCACATTGGTCAGTTCAAAGGCCTTGATAAGCTTCAATTCGGCGGCTTTCACGTCAGGGCGCCGGTCCAGCAGTTCAGATGGCACGCCAACCGATTTAACGGGAAGGGTCTCAAAACTTCCCAACGACTCCCGCTCAATGGCTTGAGGACTATGTCCCAGCAAAATACTCAGCGCGTTCTCCTGCAACAGAATGCTGTTTTCCAAATCACAAAGCAGGCTTTCAACCTGGTAGCGCTGCGCCAGCGCCTGTTGCACACCGGCTTCATTGGTCCTGCCGGCCTCTTTTAAGGCTTGCATGGTTTTTACATGCTCAAGGCGCAGACTTAAGGTTTGTTTGGTGAGCTCATATTGCTCATCCAGCGCCATAAGCTGTATATAGGCTTGTGCCACTTGTGCGATTAACAACGCATGAAACGCCTGTTGATTGGCTTTTGCCATAAAGAAATCGGCAACAGCGGCACGTTTGTTGCTTCGGATCTTACCCCATAAATCAACTTCCCAACTAACGTCGCCATTCAGCAGATAACTATCCGGCTGATCACCTTTCACAGCATTTTGAGCCGTTGCCGAAGCATTCAATGTGGGAATATATGCGGCTCTGGCTTGTTTTACCAGGGCATCGGCCCTCAATAACTGATGACTCGCCATGACATAGTCGCGATTATTATTGATGGCCGTTTCAATGTGTTTGATCAGAACCGGATCTTTGAAATAGTTGCGCCAACCGGGATCAACCAGGCTATCGGTTTGAATATCCACCTGACTCATCCGGTAATTATCGGATACAGGCAGCTGGTCAGACCGTTCATATTGTTTACTGACCACACAACTTTGCAAACCGGCCAGTAGCAGTAAAAGCCCTGTAAGGAGGCTATTTATATATCTGTTATTCATCTTCGTTAATCTTTTTTGACTGGATCTTTTCCTGTAAATACTGGAAGAACACAAACATGGCCGGTATCACCAGGATACCCACCATGGTACCGATTAGCATGCCACCGGCGGCACCTGTCCCGATGCTCTGGTTTCCTTTGGCACCAACACCGTTGGCAAACACCAGGGGAAGCAGCCCGATAATGAAGGTAAGCGAAGTCATGAGGATAGGACGCAACCGCAAACGGGCACCTTCCAAAGCTGATTTCACCAGACTCAGGCCTTCACGCCGTTTCTGAAGCGAGAATTCCACCATCAGGATGGCATTCTTGGATAGCAATCCGATTAGCATCACCAATCCGATCTGGAAAAAGATATTATTATCCAAACCACGCAGCAGGTTGGTAACAAAAGCACCGGCAACGCCAATAACCATGGGAATAATAATGGAGAACGGCAATATAAAGCTCTCATATTGGGCAGCCAGAAGAAGGTAAACAAAGGCCAAACTCAATAGAAAAATGATAGTCGCTTTGTTACCGGCAATCACTTCCTCGCGTGTTAAACCACTAAATACCACCTCATAGTCACTGGGTAATTCACTGGCAGCGATGCGGCGAAAGGCCTCAATACCATCACCCGAGGAGGATCCGATATTAATCATCCCGTTCAGACTAATGCTGTTGCGCAAGTTAAAACGCTTAATTATTTGTGGCCCGTTGACCTTTTTGAGATCAATAAACTCGGTAAGCGGTGCCATCTCGCCAACTGTATTTTTAACCATTATATTTTGAAGGCTTTTTTGCTCGTTCCTGTCATCTGGTTTACTTTGAACCATTACCTTATACTGCTTACCAAAACGGTTAAAATCACCTGCATAAGCCCCTCCGATATAGGCTTGCATCGCCGAAAATATTTCACTAATTGCCACACCGGCTTCCCGGGCTTTTGCCACATTCACTTTCATATCATATTGCGGAAAGCGAATATTGAAGGAGTTTGAAACCATTGCGATTGAAGGATCAGCGGTTAACTTAGCAATGTATTCATGAGCCACCTGATCAAATTCTTCATCGGTGGCATTCCCCAGCCTTAACAGTTGAGCTTCCACTCCACTCATATCTCCGAAACCAGGAAGCGTAGAGGGGGTGAACAAAATAATATTTGCTTCCGGAATACCTTCAACCAAAGCATATAAATTCCCTAAAATCGCATCGATGCTCAAATGATCCTCGGTACGGTTATCCCAATCATCCAGTTTCACAAACCCCATGGCATAGGAACTTCCGGCGCCACTGAAGAAATTGTATCCCGCCACCATAGTAGTGGCTTTAACGCCTTCTGCCTGTTTGAAAGTACGTTGCAACTTATCGCAAAGCGCCAGGGTACGGTCCATTGAAGCACCTTCGGGCAAATCAATGTTTACAAAAATGTTCGACTGGTCTTCCGTGGGTACAAATCCCTTTGGCATCATCACTGAACTGACGTAGATGAGGCCACCGGCCACAAGTAAGATAGCCGCACTGATCCATTTGTGTTTAAATAAGAAGCGGACTTTCGACAGATAACTGTTGGTAAACAACTCCAACCCGGCATTAAAGGCCATAAAGAAGCGCTGCATAAAACCGTTATTTTCCGTTTCTTTTTGCGGCTTCATCAAAAGAGCGGTTAAGGCAGGACTTAATGTGAGGGCATTAACGGCAGAAATAAGAATGGAAACAATCAGGATAACACCAAACTGTTTATAAAAAATACCGGACGGACCATCCAGAAAAGTGATCGGTAAAAAAACTGCCACCATCACCAAAGTACCTGACACCAGCGCACCTATGATTTCTTGCATGGCATCCAGGGTGGCCGTTTTGGCACTCCGGGCACCGGCATTCAGCTTGGTATAAACAGCTTCAACCACCACAATGGCATTGTCAACCACGATACCAATAGCCAAAATCATGGCAAACAACGTTAACAGGTTGAGCGAAAAACCAGCCAACTGCAAAAAGAAAAAAGTACCTATAATGGCCACCGGAACGGCGATGGAAGGCACGACGGTAGCACGCCAGTCCTGCAAAAACAGGAACATCACCAGGATAACCAGTACAAAAGCCATGTACAAGCTGGATTTCACCTTGCTTAGAGAAGCTTCCAGGAATTTATTGGTATCATATTCATCGATGATTTTAACCCCTTCGGGCATGCGCTGGCTAAGGCGATCAATCTCCTTGTAAATGGCATGGGCAATCTGCTGCGCATTGGAACCCGGCGTTTGATATATACCAAAAGCAATGGCAGGATGACCATCAGCCTGGGAGCTGCAGCTGTAATTAAAAGCCCCCAACTCAATATCGGCCACGTCTTTTAGCCGCAGGATACCCCCTTTGGCGCCCGAGCCCAACACAATGTTTCCATATTCCGCCGGCGTCTTGAAGCGCCCTTTGTATTTAATCACATATTCAAAGGCCTCTCCGGCATTTTGTCCCAGTGAACCGGCAGCCACTTCCTGGCTCTGTTCCCTGATGGCACTCAATACCTCATTGACCGATAACCGGTAGGCAGCCATTTTTTCCGGCGAAATCCAAATCCGCATGGAATAATCTCTTATACCAAAAATACTAAGCCGGCTGATACCGTTAATCCGCAACAACTCCGGTTTAATGTTAATATTAAGATAATTCATTAAAAAGGTCTCGTCGTAGTCGGCATTCTCAGAGATGATTGACAGGTACATGATTGCCGAGTTAATCACCTTTTCAGTTTTTACTCCGTAGGTGTTAACGATGGCCGGAAGGGATGGCGCTGCCGAGGCCACACGGTTTTGCACGTTTACAGCAGCAATATCGGGATCGGTGCCCTGTTTGAAGTAAACAGTAATGGAAGCACTTCCATCGTTACTGGCTGTGGACTGAATATAAGTCATACCTTCCACCCCATTAATCTGCTCTTCAATGGGGATAACCACACTTTCACGAATCGTCTCGGCATTGGCCCCGGGATAACTGGCGGTCACCATCACAGAGGGAGGCGCTATATCGGGATATTGCGTCACCGGAAGCTGCAAGAGGCTGATATAGCCCCCCAGCAGTATAATGATAGAGATAACCGCTGACAACACGGGCCGTTTGATAAATAATTGAAAATTCATGCTTTACTTAAATACAGGTTTAAATGCTTCGATAAGTTCCTTGATGGTCGTCTTTTTCGGAATAATTTTGCTCCCCGGCAAGACTTTATTTAACCCTTTTGCCAATATGGTTTCGCCTTCACTTAACCCGTTGTTAACCACCAGGAAACGACCCACCTTGGCTTTTACATCAAGGGCTTTACTTTGCAGGGTACCATCGGCCGATAAAAGATAGACATGTGGAATACCTTGCACCTCAAACGAGCACTGGTGAGGAATGGCCACACATTGACGGTAGTACTCGGGCATCCTGATTTGCCCGCTGTTGCCGTTTCGCAGCATATAATCCGGATTGGGGAAGGTAGCACGAAACTGAATGGCCCCGGTGTTTTTATCTACCTGCCCGGCAATGGTTTCAATGGTACCTTTGTGCGGATACACCGATCCATCGGCCAATAACAGGTCCACCTGTGGCAGATGGCTTATTTTTTCATCCATGGTTTGCCCTTCGGTGCTACCCATCATCCGGATAAATTCCTTCTCATTGATAGAAAAGAAACCGTACACCTGGTGGATGTTTGACACCTGTGTCAGGGCCTGGGGAGTAGCCGGTGACACCAGGGCCCCTTCGCGGAAATTGATGGTTCCCACAATGCCATCAACGGGACTCTTAATATTGGTATACGCGATGTTGGCCAAAATACCCTGATAGGTAGCACGTGCCTGTTCCAGTTTAGCCTCTGCCGTTTCCAGTTCCAAGGCACTCACAATGTTTTGTTTCACCAGCGGCTTCAGTTTTTGTACTTCCAGCTGCGCTGATGCCAACGCCGAGTTGGCTGCTTTGGCACTTTGGGTCAACGACCGGGTCTCCAGTTTAAACAATGGCGTGCCGGCTTTTACCATTTGCCCTTCATCCACGTAAACCTTACTGATATAACCGTCTACTTTGGCGCGTATATGAATGTTTTTGGTTCCTTCAATCGCTACCGGGTAACCGGTAAACGATTCCAAATCAATTTTTGTCACTTCCAAAACCGGCAGTTTAGGATCACTTTGCCCTTGTGATTGGTGGTTGTTTCCCCCGCAGGCACAGAGAAATACAGCCAGCACTGCTACACTTAATCTTTGCATCACCTTTTATTATTAATCGGATTATTAAAAAGAGGTACAAAGAAATTTAAAGGGCTGCTTTAATAAAAGGTAATTCCTAAGGATAAAATGGTAAAAAACTAGGGTGTGTGTCTGAATTGGGAGGGAGTATGACCCGTGTGTTTTTTAAAGAACTTGGTAAAATTAGTGACTTCGTCAAAGCCTAACTCGCAGGCAATTTCTTTTATCGGCATTTCATATTGCTTCAATAACGACTTGGCTTTAAGAAGCCGGTAGTCGACCATCACTTGCCTGGCGGTTTTGCCGGTAACTTTTTTAATACATTCCGACAGGTAGACAGGGCTTATGTTTAAATTGGCTGCATAATCTTTAAGCGATTTAAATTCCGGTTGATATGAAGCCACCAACTCTTCAAACTTACAGGTAATCGTTTCCGGTCGCGACAGCGTAACCGTTTCAACATTCTGCTTCATCACACGCAAGCAACTGTTGAGAATGATATCCAGGTAAGCACGTATAATTCTTAAACTGCCTATATCGTTTTGCAGGCTTTCGTGATACAAGGACTCAAAAAGTGGATAAAGCGAATGTGTTTGTTGCTCAGTAAGCCGGTATATTGGTGAGGTGTGTATCTTAAAAAAAGGAAAATCATTTCTGATATCATAATTTTGCAGGACAGGGAAGAAAAGCGATGCCTTAAACAAGATGGAAATTCCGGTGTCTGATTTACTAATATCTGATGGAATGTATTTGACCATCTGCATCGGGGATAAGAAGTTAAGGGTGTTGTCCAAATTAGTATAGACCTTATGACGGTGCAAGAGCGTGCCTGAATCCTGCTTGGCAATAACAATTTCAAAAAAGTCACTATGATACCCGGTTTCAGCCAGCGGATCCTGTGGGTTCACTTCGTCAAACTTAAAAGCAATAATGTCCTTATGAATAATGCGACGCTTCAACTTTAAAATATTCACAATCTCTTCCGTACTTTTTAGCTCCACCATATCCCACAAATCTTTAATAAGGCAAAACTAATCAGAAATAAAAAACCAAAATAAAAAGAAAGGTTAATTTATTTCCTCCTGCACTATCTTTATCCTTATTTAAGGGATGATGGATGAAAACACCAATAAGTTACTTCCCAATGGTTCGGTAAGAATTTTATTAATCCTAACCTGGACAAGCCAGAAAAGTACTTAGATATAAGTATCAAGATTTGCATGACCGGGATTGCAATATCTTGCCAAAAAATGCACAATCATTACTGATAAGACACTATGTTTTTTCAGGAGTAGCCTGAAAAAAAGCCTCTTCGAGGAATGTTGCCTTTAACTGATTGTTTTGACAAGATTCATTATATACCGCGGAGGCGCTGAGACGCAGAGATTTTTCATCAATTGGAAGTGGAGATTGTTCTTTGAAAAGTACTGATTGTTTCAAAATATTTCTATCTGTTTCAATGTATCTCCATTTATCTCTAAGTGTTTCCATCCAATTTGAACAACATGTTGCTAAAAGTTGCTTCCTAAGCGCCTATGCATTTTCAGGAGTAGCCTGAAAAAAAGCCTC
>RHGE01000005.1 GCA_004296775.1 Marinilabiliaceae bacterium JC017 | reverse complement strand
CCGTGGACTTTAGAGGCTTATTTTGTTGTTTCAGACGAGCGTGGTGATGCCATGAAGGTAGAACGCTATATAAAAAATCAGAAATCGGCTTTGTTCATCCGTGACATAATTGCCAATTATCATTCCGTAAGTTTTATTGAAGAATTGAAAAAGAAGGTGCTTGGTTAGAGCGGTCCCGAGGATCGGGATTAATCCGTAGGTCGTAGGTTCGTTCCGAGTATCGGAAACCTGGGTAGCAAAGCCATCCATTTTGGGTGGCTTTTTTTTGTGTGCCCTATTTATATTCTTGTTACGCTTCTTGAAAGTATATAAAAGGATCAACGAATATGGCCGAATTCTATTCATGTAATCTTTCTGTTTGCTGTGTTATCGTATTATCGAACCATTTTAAATACTTGTTGTTTAACTGGAAAAAATGGTGCTATGAAAACAATGAGATTAACTGCATTTTTAGTGGCTGCTATGTTTATAGTCCCTTTTGTGTTTTCACAAAGTAAACAGGTTGATATAAGAAAAAGTCATTTGGTGTGGACCGGAAAAAAGGTGACTGGTGAACATACTGGAAACATCAATTTCAAATCAGGTAAACTTATTTTTAATGGCGAAGAATTAACAGGAGGTGAGTTTTTTGTAGACATGACCACCATTACTTGTACGGATATAAAGGATAAGGAGCATAATGGTAAGCTTGTTGGACATTTGAAATCAGATGATTTTTTTGGAGTTGCCAATTTTAAAGAAAGTCATCTGATATTAATCTCGGTAAAGAAAACCGGGAAAGGTCAATATCTGGTGAAAGGATCGTTAAAAATAAAAGGAAAAACAAATCCGGTTGAATTTGAAGTTGTACATGCAGGAGGTAAGTATATTGGAAAGATGGTTGTCGATCGGACCGTATACGATGTTCGTTATGGCTCGCGTAAATTCTTCGATAACTTGGGAGATAAAATGATCTACGATAATTTTGAGTTAGAATTTGATGTGGTTGTCTTTTAATTGTTTTGATGGTTATCGAATAAGCCGGAATTTTCCGGCTTTTTTATGCATATTCAGGTATCATTTGTATTTTTCCTCCGAACAATAATTCTTAAGATATGCGACCAGATTATTTAATTACAACCTTGGATATTCAAACACCTCTGATCGGTGTTTATGATTCGCCCGATTTGGATCTGTTTGAGCCTGTAATGACCCCTCAGAAAGGGAAGCATATTTGCATGTTTTCTTATTATAATGCCTGGAAGAAGAATGTTACTTTGAAATTGACGAAAGATAATTTTGGATGTGGCGGATGTGGTTACTGGTGGTTTGGTAAAGAAGGAAGAACCAGAGAGCAATTTGTTAATTTTTTGTGCAAAGAAGAGGGGCTTAAAAGCACTTCTGAAAATATGAATTTGTGGATTGATAAGTTGAAGCCTAATCAACCTGAGAAGGAAGCCTTATTTATAGGGCCTTTTCGTGATGAGGCGTGGAAGTATTTAAAAACAATCACTTTTTTTGTTAATCCTGATCAGTTAAGTGCGCTTATAATTGGAGCCAACTATTTTCATCGTCCAGGTGATCCTGAGCCGGTAAAGGTGCCTTTTGGCTCTGGTTGTATGGAGTTATTGACGCTTGTTGGAAATGAATTTCCAGTAGGTGTAATCGGCGCGACAGATTTAGCAATGCGAAAATATCTACCTGCCGATCTTCTGGCATTTACGGTTAATAAACCCATGTTTGAGAATTTTTGTCGATTAGATCAAAATAGCTTTTTGAATAAGCCATTCCTTTCCTCATTAGTAAAAGCCAGAAAGCGAGCATTGTAAATTACTAAGAACGCAGTTAACGCCTCAGGAAGCTTATGCTGCCATTAAAAAAAACGTAGTGCCAATTTGATTTCGGCAGTTATTTGAGATTGACCATATAGACTTTGATGTGATCAATTTGTAATGTATTCCCATGGCTCAAATAGCCGGGTGATTAAATGATCTGTCGGGAGTTCGTAAAATGATTATGGCTTGTGCATATGCCATGTGTTCGTTTATGGTATATATGTCCATGAAAAAGCCAGGCAATAACCATGTTTGTAATCTTAAATGTGGGATGGCAGCTTGGATTATCTGATAAAAAGTATTGTCGTCTAAGGTAGTCTAAGAGATTTTCTTTCAGTGTATTTTTAGTGGTTGATTCTGTCTTGTTGTCTTTTTTAAGTAAGGGGATGGTTGTGTCTTTTGTTAGATGTTATCTGAAATATGTGGGCAATATCCTAATTCTTGAATTTTGGCTTAATAAAGGCCGCTTTACAAATAGACCATTTTAATGAGAAAGTCAAGATGGAAAGATATGTTATATAAAATATTTTACAATGCTTTATATGTCTGGGATATTGCTAAATTTATTGTGTAGAATAATGATAGGGTCAATTAAATATTGGCTCTTATACACCTGTCCTGATACCTGGGCGCCTGTTAACTGAAACGGTAAGTTAACAGGCGTTCTTTTTTTTGCTGCTTTCAATTTTAGTGAACAGAAAGGAATGAAGGAATTAATTGTTATTTGGGATGGAGATTCGGCTAAGGAACAGCATTATTTTCTTCAGCGGTTTTTACTATTTTTAGCCAATGGATAAACAGTGAAAAGCCAGTCATACGTGAGATATCTCGTTTATGAGAGGCGCCTTTCCCCTGAAAAGAAGAATGATATTTAAACAGATGAAATGTTCATGCAAATTCAATTTACACACAGGAAGATGATTAAAATAAAGAACTCAGTGCTTAAGTGTCTCTGTTCTTGTAGTCTATTATCTGATATCCATCAGTCTATTGTCTAAATTTAAACAGATGAAATGAATTATTTTGATATTATCATTGGTATTATACTTTTGGTTGCTTTAGTGAAAGGATTTAAAAATGGGTTTGTTATTGAGTTGGCTTCTTTGGCTGCCCTTATTCTCGGGTTGCTGGGAGCAATAATGTTTAGTGATGTTACAGCTGGATTTCTATCAGAGTATTTACAATCGGGATATATAGGATTAATTGCCTTTTTTGTTACTTTTCTTTTGATTGTAGTTGGAGTGCATCTCGTGGCAAAGATGGTGGATAAGATGATAAAGGCTTTGGCGCTTGGACCAGTTAATCGCATTTTTGGCGCATTATTCAGCCTTTTGAAATATGCTTTTATTGTGAGCGTATTACTTTCGGTATTCAATAGTTTTGACCGTAGTTTTAAAGTTATTCCTGATGAGCAAAAGGAATCGTCAAAGCTCTACGAACCATTGTCCTTGTTGGCTCCAACCATATTTCCCTATCTTCACTTTCATGATGTTAAAGAAAAGATTAATAACGTTACTGAAGGGGTAGATGTTTGAATGAGGGCGGATTCAAAGTTATCTGTATTTGGGTTAATTACTTGTTTTAGTATGACTAGTGTTACCATACCTATTCATATTATTAAGGTTTCATAGTAATCTATTACTATCTTTGTCGCGGTTTTTAATTTATTGTAAGACTAGGTAATAAACCATTACCCATTGTAAGGTCATTAAGAAAACATTATATCGATGAATTTTGTACAAGAATTAGAATGGAGGGGGATGATTCATGACATCATGCCCGGTACTGAGGAGCAACTTCAAAAAGAGATGACCTCTGCTTATGTTGGTATCGACCCAACTGCTGACTCATTACATATTGGCCATCTTGTAGGTGTAATGATGTTGAAACATTTTCAGGCAGCCGGACACAGACCCATTGTTTTGGTGGGAGGTGCTACAGGTATGATTGGCGATCCTTCAGGAAAATCTAAAGAAAGAAACTTATTGGATGAAACTGCATTGAAGCACAACCAGGATTGTCTCAAAGTGCAATTAAGCCGTTTTCTTGATTTTGATTCTGATGTGAAAAATCGGGCAGAAATGGTTAATAACTATGACTGGATGAAAGAATTCTCCTTTCTTGGTTTTATCCGGGATGTAGGCAAATATATCACTGTTAATTACATGATGGCCAAAGATTCCGTTAAGAAACGTTTGAGTGGAGAGTCGCGTGATGGTCTATCTTTTACGGAATTTACTTATCAGTTGGTGCAAGGTTATGACTTCTTACACCTATATCAGAATGAAGGGTGTAAATTGCAGATGGGGGGTTCCGATCAATGGGGAAATATTACCACCGGAACTGAATTAATTCGACGAGCTATTGGTGGTGAAGCTTTTGCCCTTACCTGTCCATTGATTACAAAAGCTGATGGGGGTAAATTCGGTAAAACAGAGTCAGGGAATGTGTGGTTAGATCCTGAACGAACAAGTCCATATGCATTTTACCAATTCTGGATGAATACTTCAGATACAGATGCTGAAAAATACATTAAAATATTCACCATGTTATCTCAGGAAGAGATTGAGGCGCTTGTTAAGGAACAGGGAGAGGCTGCTCACTTGAGACCTTTGCAAAAGAAATTGGCGGAAGAGTTAACAGTAATGGTTCATGGTCGCGATGCTTATGAAACAGCTGTTGAGGCTTCTCAGATTCTTTTTGGAAAAGGGACAACAGAGACGCTTCGTAAGATTGACGAGAATACCTTGTTAGCAGTTTTTGAGGGAGTACCACAGTTTAGTATTTCAAAAGATGAATTGGTAAGTGGAATTAATGTTGTGGAATTATTAGCAGAAAAGGCAGCAGTATTTCCATCCAAAGGAGACTTGCGACGTAACATTAAAGGAGGGGGCGTGAGTGTTAATAAGGAGAAAATCAGTGATCCGGAAAAGGTGATTAATGGAGAAGCGCTGCTTAATGACAGGTATATTCTGGTTCAGAAAGGAAAGAAGAATTATTTCTTGTTGATTGCTGAATAATGAAGAGATAGATATTAATTTTAAAAGTGCCTTTATTAAGGCACTTTTTATTATTTAAGGAATTCCATTCCTATCAGAGAGATGTCGTCAAAGATTGCGCCCATTTCCAGGTATTGACTAATCAAATCTTTTATTTCTTCTATGTTACCCTCTATATTACTGGTATTGGAAATGACTTTCTCAATATCCGACTGGCCTGATTCAATCTGATTGTCTTGTTCGTGTTCAACCAATCCATCAGTAAACGCAATTAGTTTACTTCCTTTGCCAACATGTACGTGACCTACCTCAATGGATGGAATGTAATCAAGCATTCCTAGTCCGATACATCCTTTGTCAAGATCAAATAACTGACCTTTTCGGTTATCGAATAAAAGCGGGGGTAAGTGGCCAGCGTTTACGTATGACAGTTTTTTAGTGCGGAGGTTATAGCGACCAATAAAGAGAGTGATGAACTTCTCATTGTTGGCACTTTCGTTCACCCTGGCATTTAGTTTGTGAATTAGCTTTTTCAGATTAATGCGTGAAGAAAATAAGGAGCGGATAACGGCTTGAAAGTTCGACATGAGCATGGCTGCCGAGATACCTTTTCCTGAGACATCTGCAATACAGAATCCGATGGTGTTACGAGATAACTGCATTATGTCATAGTAGTCACCGCCTACGCCATAGTGTGGATAATACAGCGTTTTTATATTAATTTGAGAACTTTTTGGAAACTCATCCTCTCCGGGAATTAATTGATTCTGGATTCTGGAAGCCAGCTCCATTTCTCTCTTGATAGCCTCTTGCTCCAGTAGTTCCTGTTGCATGCGTTTGTTTTCAATAAAAACAATGATCAGATTAGATATAATCTGGATTAGCTTCAGGTGTTTAATGGTTGGACTGATTCCTTGTTGTTCCTCTTCAATATCACCAATTAGAACAAATCCTATAGGGCTAAATCGGTGGAAAAGAGGAATGACAGCATCAAAACCTTTTAGTTTTGGGGGGTGAGATATTGTAATGTTTTCAATAGTATTGTAATGAAGCAAGTCTTCAACAACATCAATACGAGCGGCTTCTTCTTCTGAAACACCTGAAATTAGTAGGTTCTTCCATTCGTTGTTGGAGTATGTAAACACAAGCACCTTGCCAACTTCAAGTTCTTCACGAAGCAAAATTTCGAATTCACCTAATAAATCCTCAATGGTATGATCTTCATTGATTGTTTGAGCAATATCAAGAATGATATTTAACCGGTCCTTGTATAATCGGAGTCGCTTCTTTTTAATGTGTGTTACCATATACCCCTTTCAGCGCGTCTAGTGCTACCTAAGATATTAATTTTTTTCCTGTGATGTGTTATATTTTGGGGAAATGGTTGGCTTGATATTTAATATTCTCCGGAAAAAAACTGAATAGAATACTGGGAATCATTTATTACCAGAAAATTCAGTTTTTTCCCGGAGATAGGATTATTCTTTTACACGTTCTACGTATGAACCGTCACGTGTGTCGATTTTGATTTTATCTCCAGTATTGACGAATAAAGGAACCATAACGGTAGCTCCAGTTTCAACAGTAGCCGGTTTCAAGGAGTTTGTAGATGATGTATCACCTCTCACACCAGGTTCGGTATATGTCACCTCAGATGATATAAATTGAGGTAAATTAACCATTAACGGTGTTTCTGTATCTGCATGGAAAACTACTTCGACTTCAAGACCTTCTTTTAGAAATTGTGGGGCATCAATCAGTTCTTTGTTAATCGGTACCTGGTCAAAAGTCTCAGCATTCATAAAATGATAGCCCATGTCATCATTGTATAAAAACTGATGCGGACGACGCTCAATTCTTGCTTCTGTAACTTTATGTCCTGAAGAGAAGGTATTGTCAATTACTTTTCCAGTTGAAACATTTTTAAGTTTGGTTCTCACAAAAGCAGGACCCTTACCCGGCTTCACATGTTGGAATTGCACAATAAAATATAACTGATTGTTATATTCAATGCACATCCCATTTCTAAAATCTGCTGTACTTGCCATGTTGTTATACTTCTATTTTTTAATTACATGCTAATGATAAATCGATGCAAAAATAATGGAAAACACTAAAAAACAAGCAAAATAAAGTAGAGGTTTACTTTTATTTTATGGGCGGACGCTTGAAAAAGGATGTTTTAATCCCTTAAATTCACTTAAATTACATGTAAACGAACCGACCACAAGATTGAATTTTATACGAACTGGAATTCGATTTTTGTCCCGGCTAATCCATATATGCATGTCATCTTCTGTTTTAAACGCTCTTCCTACTTCGGTGACGGGAGAAAATTTGTAACATTCAATATTGCCAAAGTTGGTTTTGATCACTTCTGTTCCGCGAAAACGAATGCGTAAGGGAAATAATTCATCTGAAAAGTAGGTTATGAATTCAATTACATCACCTACTTGCATGTCGTCGTTAAAATTATGGTTGCGTGCATAATAGAAAGCAGATAAGATATCCAAAATATCCTCGGGAACAACATGACTGCCTGATTTCTGGCTCATGACCATCGTTGAGTCTCTGTAGTATAGAACCTCATTATAATACCGGTATCCCCCTTCACGGATACTTCTGATGGCTTTTACAGGATAGTTCGATGAAGGGTGGACGAAACTCTCGTATTGATCACGAATTTTGTATAACACATCGGCTATTCCAATAGTTTGGCCTTTCGCAATTATATGATGAACATTTTGATTTCCTAGCAAGGTATCTTTAACAATGAGATAGCCAACGCCGCCGGTGATAAAACCAAAGTTTACGGTGAATTTTAATTCTTCTCCAGGTTGATATGCCTGATGATTCGTGACTTTTAATTTAATATTGTCTCCGCAAAAGAAAATGAAAAACAGTAGTATAGAGACGAAAAATGTAGTAGCTATTCTATTCATCTGTCCTTTTTTTTGAATATACAAAAATCAACCCAAAAACAGCTTTTCCAATTAAAGATGTTTTTTGTGGGTGATATTTCTTCTATTCTATGACAAATAAACAGAAGGGAACACTTAATAGTTTAGTTACAGTATTTTCTTCTTAGGTTTTGTTGCTACAAAATCTTTTAGGTAGAATGGTTCAAAATAGGCAACGTCCTCAAATTTTTCTTTTTGAAAAGCATCATTCGCCAGCTGGGCCATGTTTGTAGCAATGGGATCAAGGTTGTCGATAAAAGTGGCATTGTGTTCGCTGATCACTGTTTTGCATTTGGCGGCGCCATTTCCAAAAAAGACAATTGGTCGTTTCTGAAGTAATTCAGTATATGAAGTTTCATCAATGATCTCAGCAGATATTTCAGTAGTGCGATTCATGTTTAGATCATAGAGCGCAGTATATACTTCCATTCTCCTGGCATCGATCATAGGACAGAGCAGGGTGTTGGCCTCAAAATTCAATACTTCTTTTTGACTGGCAGCTGCTTGTGCTAATATGGCAAGAGAATCAATGGCAATAAGTGGTTTGTTTAATGCATAACATATTCCTTTTGCGGTGGATACACCAATTCGGAGGCCGGTGTAGGAGCCTGGCCCGCTACTTACTGCTACGGCGTCAATGTCATTGAGTGATAGTTCTTTTTCTGCATTGATCATCTCTTCAATAAGGACAGTTAGGTGTGAGGCGTGCGAGTTGATTTGTCTCACTTCCCGGCTGGAGATAACTTTCCCATTGTTGGTTAATGCTACCGAGCAAACGGTTGTTGATGTTTCAATGCATAATATTCTTCCCATGACCCAGTTATTTAAGGGCACAAAAGTAATAAAAACCTGATTCCTTTTTATTTTTTATTGTTGCCAAAAAGATCATCTGTTACTTCAACAGCATCACCATCTTTTAATTTGCGAGAAATAGCGGAATAGGGCCCACTCACAATATTTTCATTTTCGTCAAGGCCATTTTGTATTTCAATAAACTTGCTGTCTTGAATACCCGGGCTTACTTTTCTTTGTGTTACTGCTCCTTCGTTATAGACAAAAACAACTTCAATGCGTTGCTCTGATTCTAAGGATTGGTTATTTATGGAATCTGTCGATAAGGAATCCGGCCGGGTAGTTACACATTGAATATGAACGGTCAATACATCGTGGCGGGTTTGGGTTTGAATGTCAACAGTAGCCGACATCCCCGGGCGGAAAGGATAGAAGTTTTTTTTATGGCCGGATGATAAGCCTTCATAGGATTCAGGCAGAATATAAACCTTTACTTCAAAGTTGGTAATTTGGTCCGTGCTGGCTCCTTCAATTTTAGCCGAGTTGGCTATTTGTGTTACTATTCCCTTGAATTTCTTTTTGAGGTAAGCATCTACTTCAATCAAGCATGTATCTTTTAAACCCACCCGGATAATGTCATTTTCATTGACTTCAACGACTACTTCCATTTGGTTTAGGTTAGCTACAGTCATCAATTCGGTTCCTTCAAATTGTGCTGTTCCAACCACGCGTTCGCCTTTTTCAACATTTAGTCGGGAGATGATACCATTTGTCGGGGCATAGATGGTCGTTTTGGAAAGGTTGTCAATCGCTTCGTTCAGGGACGCGCTGGCGTTAATCAAGCTGGCTTCGGCCGATTGTACATTAGCTTTGGCCACATGGTAATCGGCGCGGGCTTGTTCATAATCGGATTGTGAGATGGTTTTGTACTGCCATAAGTCCTTATTTCTTTGGTATGAAAGTTTTTTCTGGTGGAATGTTGCTTTGGCTTGCGCCAGATTGGCTTCGGCTGATTTAACCGTGGCATCCATTTTCTCTTTGTTTCGCTGGTAGATGTCTGGTTGAATGCGGGCTAATATTTGATCCTTATGGACTTCATCGCCTTCCTTCACCTTGAGTTCTATGATTTCACCCGAAACATCGGAACTGATCTTCACCTCAACTTCCGGTTTAATTTTGCCGTTGGCTGTAATCGTTTCGGTTAAGGTGCGATATTGCGCTTTTTCAACCGTCACTTTTTGCCTGAATTCTTTGCCTATCCAACCTTGCTTTTTTCCTAAAACGACAAAGATGGTAATGAGAATCAGAGCGATAATCGGAATTATTACAGGTTTCTTCATAGGGTAGGCGGAATTAATTTGATGAATGTCCTTAATACAACAAAACACTCAGATTGAATAAATCAACCTGAATGTTAAGTAGCTATCTTGTTAAAACGTAAATGCAAATTACAATTTTATGGGAATACCTCGATAGAAATCAAGAATTTTTGTGCGAAGAATGTATTCATATTTCCCTTGCAATAAATCAGATTGTGCTTTAGTGAAATCGGTTTTTGCCACATTGTAATCAACAGAGTTTACCAAACCAACGTTAAACTTCTTTTCTGTATAGCGGAAGGATTCTTTATACGATTCCACGGCTTCTTCGCTGGCCTGGTAATTTTTAAAAGATCTGATGGCATCTGCATAGGCTTGCTGAATTACTTTGCGAAGGTTGAGCTTTTCATTTTCAAGTTGGTATTGAGCATCTGCAACGCCGATTTGAGCATTTTTCACATTTATTCGTGATTGCAGGCCGTTGAAAATAGGAATGGATAGTTTTAATCCGATGAAACTATTGGAATTGTTTTTTAGATCATTACTTAAGTCAAAATCTGTTTTGCCCTCGATTTTGGATGCCTGAGTACTCCATCCGGCACCTAAAGTTACTTTGGGATAGTAATAACCTTTTGCTGTTTTTAATTGGTATTGATTGCTTTCGAGATTGTAATTAGAGCTTTTTATTTCAGGCATAATCCCCAATGCCGTTTCGTAAATATTCACAGGTCGTTCTGATGCAAAATCTGTTACGTCAGGTATAACCGGTGTTTCAATGTCAAAAGTCATCGGATCTTCCAGATCCAGGAGTTGAGCAAGGTTAAGAAGGGAGATGGCCAGATTGTTTTCCTGTTTAGTGACATTGAGTGCTTCCTTGGCAGATTGAGATTTAATTTCCAGGTAGCTTCCCATGGCCTGACTACCGGCATCTACGAGTTTCTTTGATCGTTCAACCTGCAGCATGGTAACTCTCAGTTGTTCTTTAGCTACATTGAGTAGTTCTTTGTTGAATAAAACTTGTAAAAACTGAGCGGTTATCTGAAGGGAGATATCATTCTCTATTTTTTTAACATCTTCCTGGGCTTTCTTGAAGTCATTCAATCCTTTTTTGATTGAGTTTTGTTTGGTGAAGCCTTCAAACAACGAAACATTTGTGTTAACACCTCCGCTCAGCATTTGGGTCGTTTGGTCATTATAGGTGTTATTCGGCGTGTCATAGACGCGACCAAAACCTACCGTGTAATCTGAATTGGCATTCAGATTAGGATATATGGCTAATTTGGATTTGTTGTATTCATTCTGTGAGTAGTCGGCATTGAGTTTTTGCCGTTTAATGGTAATGTTATTCTCATGTGCATATTCAATGCATTTATCCAGCGGCCAATAGGTTTTTTCCTGTCCTTTACCCGGAATAAGTGATAAACTCGCTGTGGCTATCAGTAATAATGCTTTTCGATACATAAAATTCAGGTTTTATTTCATCAGAGGAAGTTATCTCTCGATGGTTATTCTCTTCAGGTTAAAGATGCCCGGGATTGCTCCCGGGCTTTAAGATAACTAAAAGCTATATAAAGTATTTGGGTTTTAGCCTTTGGGTACTTTTATTTTATCTTCTTTCGTAACACCTTCTACAACTTCAATGTTAATACCGTCAGAAAGACCTGTTTGGATGTTCTTTTTCTCAAAGACCTGAGGTTCTGTTTCAACTTCAATGAAAGCAGAGTCGTTGTTGAAGGTGATTAACTTTTCTTTGATGGCGATGACACTATCTCTTCGGTCCAGAACAATATCAGCCGTGGCACTGTAACCGGCCCGGATGAACTGTCCGTCCTTTAAGTTAACAGCCGCTTTTATTTCAAATTGAATAGCGCCGTTCTCTTCCACACCTTTAGGAGCAATAAATTCCAGTTCGGCTTCATATTTTTCATCTTCAATGGCACCGATGGATAAAAGCAACTGCATGCCGTCGTTGATTTTACCTACTTCCGTTTCATCCACTTTCCCCTGGAAGATCATTTTATTCATGTCGGCAACTATAGCCACAGTGGTTCCGTCGTTGAAGGTATTACTCTTGATTACTGAGTTACCTTCTTTCACCGGGACATCCAATACCATGCCTGTGATGGTGGAGCGGATCAAGGTATTAGTTTGGTTCCCCATATTTTTAGTTACACCTTCTTTTATTAGCTGTAAATGGCTCTCTGCGCCCTCCTTATCCGCTTGTGCGGTCTCAAATCGCAGTTTCTCTTCCAGGTATTCCGATTCAGGAATAACACCGGTGTTATATAATTCAGTTTTTCGTTTGTACTCTATTTGGGCATTTTTATAATTAATATCTGCCTTCTTCAAGTTAGATTCAGCGTTGTTTACCTGGACCATTTCAGGGATAATCTGGATTTTTGCGATTAAATCACCCTTTTTTACTTCATCGCCGGGTTCTACATAGATCTCGGTAATAAT
Source organism: Marinilabiliaceae bacterium JC017 (assembly GCA_004296775.1). Classification (GTDB taxonomy): domain Bacteria; phylum Bacteroidota; class Bacteroidia; order Bacteroidales; family Marinilabiliaceae; genus JC017. The sequence goes on along the minus strand of RHGE01000005.1, from coordinate 112,321 downwards.
ACCCGATTCCTGGGGTTTAATCTGAATCTCTTTACGAGGCACAACGGAGCCGGTGGCCACAGTTTTCTTGATGATATTGGTCACTTCAGGTGTTTCCGTGTCATACACAATGGGATCTTTTTTAGTTTGGTTGTACAGATAATATACCACCCATCCAAACAGGGCAATCAATACCACTACCATTAATATCTTCAGAAATTTTTTCATTGTTTTAGCGTTTATGAGTTATTTTTTATTCGTGTCTTAATGCTTCAATTGGTTTTATCTTTATGGCTTTCATGGCCGGAATCAAACCGGCAATTAGTCCCACGAAGATGAGCATGGCGAGGGCTGAGATGGCTAATGGGAGACCTACTTCCGGATTGAGGAAAAAGGTTTCTTCATCTGTAACCACATTTGCTCGTGAGGCATCGATCGCCATATCCACCAGGTAGAGAGCCAAGGTGCCAAAAGCCAAACCGATGAATCCGGCCAAGGTGGTCAGAAAGACTGATTCTGTTAATATCTGGCCGACAACAATTTTAGGTCGGGCACCAATTGCCCGCTGTATCCCGATCTCTTTTGTCCGTTCTTTAATAATGATCAGCATGATGTTACTGATGCCTACCGCTCCTGCGATCAAGGTGCCGATACCAACAACCCAAATCAGGATATTTATACCCAGGAAAACATAGTTCATGGTCTTGATTTCATTTTCAATATCTATTTGTCCCAGGGCTTCATCGTCATCAGGGGAAAGTTTATGGTTTTTCTGGAGAATAGGTTTTATTTTTTCTATCACCGTCTTTACTTGCACGCCCTGTTTAGCTGTGATCCCGAAAAAATGTACCTGGTCACCGTAATTGAACGTTTGCTGCATGGAAGTGAAAGGAAGATATACCGTCTCTTTTTTATTACTCCCAATGTTGATGTTGGGATTGTTGGATTGGAAAACACCAACGACCATGAAGTAAACGCCGTTAACACGGATGTATTTACCCACCGGATCTTCTTCCTTATCAAATATCACTTCGTACACTTTTGTGCCTATGATGCATACTTTTCTTCTCAGACGGATATCTTCCTGGTTAATATAGCGTCCGTAAAGCATCGTGCAGGGATCGATCTTTCGATAAGAGGGATAATCGCCCATGACGTTAAAGGCACCTGAGAGTTTACCGCGTACAATGTTTTCACCATCACGTAAATTCCAGCCATTTAAACGCGGAGAGATGACGTCGATCTCCGGTATCTGGTCTTTAATGGTTTCAATGTCGCTGTTGTCGATTTGCCAATGACGACCTCTTTTAAAACCTTCGTAGGCGATGGTGGTGCTTTCTGACCACATGAAGGCACTGTTGGTGGCAAAATCTTTAATGCCATTGTAAATGCCGTTTTTTAATCCGTTGCCGGAACCGGTCATTATTACCAGCATAAAGATGGCCCAAAAGACACCGAAGGCTGTCAAGGTACTGCGTAGTTTATTTTTTCTTATGGCGTTGAAAATTTCCTGCCATCTATCTAAGTCAAACACAATATTCGGGTTTAAAGGTTAGATACTATTCAACATGTAAAGCTTCTATGGGCCTGATTGAAGCCGCTTTTCGAGCAGGGATGTAACCGGCAATCAAACCTGCGATTACTAATATGCCTAAGGCCCAGAGTGCCACACTTAAGCTGGCGGATGGGTTAAAGAAAGCGCGTTCAATCCCTTGATTATCGGCTGCAATCATTTTCAGGACAGATGAAACGCCTGATAGTAATCCCATTCCCGTTACCAGACCAAAAAAGCCGGCAAAAGCAGTGATGAAGATCGATTCAGATAATACCAGCCGGATGATTGACCACGGTGTAGCACCAATGGCTTTTCGGATACCAATTTCCTTGGTGCGTTCTTTCACCAGGATGATCATGATGTTACTGACGCCCACAATTCCTGCCACAATAGTCATGATACCGATGACCCAGACAAACCAGCGAATGCCTGCAAATACTCCCTGAGCCTGCTTGAAATGTTCGAGTGTATTCCAAATGCCAAGGGCTTGTTTATCGTCCGGGGAGATGCGGTGGCGTTTTGCCAGCATAGACCTGATCTCCTCTTCAATCTGTTTGTTTTGTTCTACTGTGAGGGCATTGGTTGCCACTGCCATTTCACCTAGTTTGTTGTTGCTGTTAAACACGCGCTGGGCGGTTCGCAAAGGCAGATACACCTGTTTTTCATCTTTGTTTTTCGGATTTTTAAAGGTACCGACAACCATAAAAGGAACGCCGCCTATTTTAATGTATTTCCCCATTGGATCTTCTTCATCTTTGAAGAGCGCTTTCTGTACCGGGAGTGAGATGATAGCTACTTTTCGGTGTTGATCAATGTCCGGCTTGTTGATATAGCGCCCTTGCATTATATCTACAATCTGAATCCGTTTGAATTCAGGCATGATACCTTCAACCGAAAAGGTGCCAAATTCTTTTTTGTAGGTAATAGCTGATTCACCTCGCAACCGAAATCGTCCTGAAATGTCATCGATGTCATTTTTAAATTTGCGTGCCAAGGTTTCACAATCCTGGTTGGTAAACTGTATGCGGCGGCCCGCTTTAAGTCCGTCATAGGCCACTTGTGTGCGGCGGCTCCAGATCCACAAGGCATTCTTTGAAGTACCTCTGAAGTTATTCTCCATGCCGTTTTGTAGCCCTCTGCCGGAACCCAGGAGAAGAATTAGCATAAAGATTCCCCAGGCAACACTGAATCCCGTCATGATGGCCCGAAGCTTGTTTTGTTTTAAGGTGGAAAATATTTCCTCTAAATAATCGAGCATAATAGAAGGGATTAATGGTGTGAAACAATTGTCTGAGCTGCTACTTGATCAGCCAGAGGAACATTAATATGGTTTTTTTCAATGTTTCCATCTTTAAGACGAATCACACGCTGAGTCCGTTCTGCGATATCGTTTTCGTGGGTGACGATGATAACGGTAATACCTGAGTTATTTACTTCCTGGAGAATATCCATTACTTCGTATGAAGTCTGGGTGTCGAGGGCGCCGGTGGGCTCATCGGCAAAGATAATTTTGGGTTGGGAGATGAGAGCCCTGGCAATGGCTACCCGTTGTTTCTGACCTCCCGACATTTCACTGGGCAGGTGATCGCTCCATTCCCTTAATCCCAGGCGATCGAGGTATTTCAAGGCTTGCATATTACGTTTCTTGCGGCTCACACCCTGATAATAAAGGGGTAATGCCACATTCTCCATGGCGTTTTTAAAGGAGATAAGATTAAATGACTGAAAAATGAAGCCAATGAGTTTGTTGCGGTATTCGGCCGCCTTCCTTTCCGACATCTGTCTGATCAGGTTGTTGTCGAGGTGGTACTCTCCCTTATCATAGTTATCGAGGATGCCCAGGATGTTTAGAAGGGTGGATTTGCCCGATCCGGATGATCCCATAATTGAAACCATTTCGCCAGCGGTTATCTCTAAATCAATTCCTTTTAGCACATGTAACGAGTTGTTTCCTGTTACATACGACTTGTGTAAATTTTTTACCTGAATAATGCTTTCACTCATGGTGCCTTTCAATTGGTATGTTTGTATTCATAGGGTATTTCACATTCATCAATACATATGCCACTGTTGTTAACTGGTACTAAAACAGAGGTGTATGTTTGTTTGTGATAAAAATCTGATTATAAAACTGTCTATTTTTAAAACAAAACTGTACGTAAACGAACACTGTTCATGTGAACAACAGCATTTATTGGACGCTTAAAGCGTGTCAGAGGTTACAATGTTCGTTGTGTACGAATGCGAACAGGGGGAGGGAAAATGGTAATCAAATTGAATTTAGATCGCCACAAAGGGCTATTAAAAGGGTTTCTTTTTTACTTGAAAAGTGATAATTCATTATAAACTCTCATTTTAACTATTTCACTAGATGACGAAATAATTAAATGATTATGATTTTTCTAACAGCTTATTGGTTGATTAAAATTATCGTCGTCACCGTTGAAAAATCATTAATTGATTGTTGTTATCATTACTCCACCTCCAAACCAATCTCACTAAGGAGCAAGGATGCATTAGCCGACTGACAGACACCATCTTTTAGTTTATAATCGAAAAACATGCGGCCATTTTTAATGTTGATATCCAGGTAAAATGTCCTGATGTTTTGTGGGTAGGTTTTTTGCAAGTCCGTGATGGCTAAATCATGAGTGGCGACAATGGCGGATGATTGGTCAGTAATGATTTTCTTGATGATGGCCATGGCGCCCTTGGTGCGATCCATGCTATTGGTGCCTCTTAATAGCTCATCCAGGAGAAGGAAGGCATTACTGCTGGTATGGCTTACTTCCAATAGCTTCCTGAGCCTTTTAATCTCGGCATAAAAGGTGGAGGTACTGTCTTCCAGAGAATCACTGATGCGCATATAAGTCATTAGTTGGATGGGGGAGACGGTCATACGTTCTGCACACACGGGTGCACCGGCTAAAGCTAATACGATATTAACCCCAACGCTCCTGAGGAAAGTACTTTTGCCGGACATATTGGAGCCAGTCAGAATATCCACCTTTTTGTTGCTGTCCAGGATGTAGTTGTTAGTGATGCGCGTCTCTTGGGGAATAAGCGGGTGACCAAAGTTCTTTAATACAACGCCAAAGGTGTCGCATACTTCAGGGAAACACCACTCGGGATGGTTGAAGTGTAAGGTTGCCAGACTTATTAAGGTTTCGAATTGGCCAATGGTGTTTTGCCAGTCAACAAGTTGTTGGCCGTGCTTTATTTTCCACTTTTCAATATTGTGAAGTAACCATATGTCGGTGTAAAAGATAGAATTGACGAACAGGAGGAAAATCATGTTTAACCTGAAATCGGTCCATTTAATCAGGCGTTGTATTTTTTTGATGGTTTTTACTCCCTTTTTACCATCTACGAGAAGTGCTTTCTGTAGTTGGGAGAGTAGGTGTGAATCAAATTGTTCCGATTCAATGTTTTTAATAAAATGTTCATGGTATTTTAAGCTCTTCTCTGTTTTGGAGATGGTTTGAAACAAAGATGCAACCTTTGGCCATTGCCGGCCATAGATATAATAGTAGGAGATGCTAAAAAGCAGGGAGAAAACAAGCATTAGCTCGCTCCACCACATGGAGGTAATTAATAAGCCAATGTTCAGGCAGGTGAGGATTAAGGCGGTGCGCTTTATCCCGGCTAATAATCGTATTTTTTCATGGCTTCCCGTCCATGCGCTACTGTTTGTCTCCTTTTGTTTTTCTTTCGTAAAGATACCGGTCATGCCGATCTCCGTTCTGAAGCTGATGTTTTTAGCCAATTCCTTTACAGCCGTTTGCCTTTCCAATATTTCCTCTTTGTTTCCGGCGTTGGATAGCCATTGGGCTAAAGTATCGCATCCCTGGGGGGTATAGCAGCGGTTAATGCGATGAAAAACGGAGTTGGCACCAAACAAGTCAAGATCCAAAGAGTAGGGATGTTTTCCCGAGACATATTTTGTACCATCATCAAAAAGTTCGCAGGGCGTGTGGAATGATTCTATTTCCAATTGGGTGAGTCTGATCTTTGCTTTTAACTGCTGTCGCAACAACCTGTTTTTTGTGTCATGCCTCATGATGAATATGAAACCAATGGTAAGTATTAGAAAAAGCGGCAGCGCTATGGTAACCTCAAAAATGAACCAACTGGCGATGCCTGCGATAAAAAGGAGCAACCTGGCATGGCTTGTTTTGGTAATTTTTGATTCTATTTTCGTAAGGTGTGTTTCTGTCGCTAGTTTAAGGCTTCGGTAATGATTTAAAGTTTCAGGCATGGTAAGTGTAAAAAAATGCATGTGGTTATATTAAAGGGATTATCAACCTAACTGCGTTTTACTGAGTTGATTGTTTAGAATGTCAAATATAATGTATTTAATTCCAGTTGGTTTTGATTGAGTAGTAGGAAAACAATATGTTTATCATGATGTATACATCATCGTTTAATGAAAATGATGTGAATCCCATACTGTAATGCTATTGCTAAACACGTACCAATTAATATAAATAATAAATCATAAATATCTATTGGGATTTTGTCGTCTATTAGTCTTATAAATTCGTGACTAAATGAAATAACGAATCCTAATATTAAAGTTTTATAGTACTTCTTTTTTAGAATCACCCATAGTATTAAAGGTGTACCTAATGCATGAGCCAAACTAGGAAATGAATTTAAGAATAGGTTAGGTTTAGTTGGGCGAAGATCAATCTGTATATGTTTTACAACTAAATACAATAGAATTTGAATAAATGCGATTAAAACGACTAAAATTAGTTTCCAGCGACAATCTTTTATTGTTTTAGTAAACAAAACAAATAGAGTTTAGTGGTTGTACATTGTTGCTAATGATCATGACATGTTTAAATAAACTAAATTCTTACTATTTTTTTACATTACTTGTTGTGCTTATTTATCCAGGTTGCTTGAAGCATTCCATTTTCCAATAGAATTTGTCATCACTTGTTAATTGCATATTGATGAAAACGTAACATGTTTTATCAGGGCAATTTTATTATTAATTTTTAAATTTTGTACGGAATGTTTTTGCTTTGCCGTGTTAAGTATAAATATCCAGTCTTTTGAGAAATTTGAAGAAGTATTATATAATTTAAAATTAGAAGGGAAGAAGAGACAATGTAATTTGTATCCAAACTAAGGTAAAGCAAAATGATGTTTGTGATTTAGTATTATTAATCAGAAGCAGTCGAAAAACTATTGCCCTTCACTCTCACCATTTTAGCCTTTCGATGAGAATTCTCTTTTGGGACTAGTTTTTTATACAGAAAAACCAGGATAAACAACATTAGTATGCATAATAGTTGAAAGGCAGTTGTGGCAACGGGCCCAAAGGATAATATTTCATCAATAAACAATCCGGAATAGTAAATGATTATTATTTGGAAGGAGAAAACTTGGATGGAATACCTTCCTAAGGTGGCTATTGGTTTTGAAAAGAAAAATTTTCCATTCTGAATCAGGCAGTTTATCAGGTATGCCACCATTAGGAAGTTACCAAATCGAACAATGCCTAAATGGGGCCGACTGGCATGCCCTCTTATGGCTCTGAATAATAACCAATTTATATCGGTATAATCAACAACTATTAGTGCTACTGATCCCATAAGGAAAAGAATCATTAGTGGTTGTGATTTGGGGAACAGAACCTTTCCTTTGGCGCGCATATACCCAATGTAGCAGCCTGCATAAAATAAAGCTTGCCAGGCGAACACATTAAAAAAGCCAAGGTTTATACCATGTTGTTCCGTAGAAAGATTAAGGAACGAGAACCAGTCATATTGAGCCAGGAGCCACAGGCTAAAGCAAATGACAAAAACCAGCCATTCTTTTTTCTTATGATAGGCCATTAATACCAACGGGGCAAAGAGTATAAAAAGTGCATACATGGGCAGGATGTCTAAATTCTCAGGCTGCAGCATAAATAAAAGATAAAATGCTGTTGATTTAACCGGTGTCTCTATGAAGGCATGCAATGGCTGAAATGAAAAGTCCAGGAAGAAGGAAGGTAACAGAACAAATAGCAATATGAGCAGGTGATAGCGATAAATAACAACGGCGCGTTTCGTGGCTTTAATCTGAATTGTTTTTTTTGATTTGCCCGAAAGGATTATTCGGCCATATACCAATCCGAAGACAATTCCTGACAGAAATACAAAACCTTCTGCTGCCGACACAAAGCCAATGGGTTGATGAAAAATCTGTTTGAGCGGGCCATCAACGTGATTTATCATGATGATGATAAGCATTAATCCTCTTAATACATCCAGAGAAGGATCCCGTTTTGATTGTAGATAGGCGGTTTTATCCATAGCAGTTAAAAAGATAACTAAAAAACAGGTAATTATTCAGCTGGGTATTATTTTTTCCTATGAAGCTCAGTAAAATAGGGGAGTTGCTGTTGCGTTCAAGCTATGTGTGTTTTTGTTTTATGCAATAGAGAATGTGAGTTAATATCCATTGGAAAATTAAACCGGTTGAATGTGATATTACTGACATTTCCCATGTCTTATAAAATGCTAAATTTTAAGTGTATGCAAAAAAAGACACCAAAGAAGTACTGGTTGATTATGTGTAAATCACAATTTACTTTTGATTTAACCGCGAATTATACGAATTATACGAATTGCTTTTCGAAGAAAAGCTCATAAAACCACGTAGTGGTTTAAAATTTGTTTAATTAGTATAATTCGCGGTTGGTAAAAAGCTTGCAAAGCAAGCGTTATAGGTTTTAAATACATATGGGAAATGTTAGTGATATTAAAAAAAGAAGCCTGGTACAAGCATTGTAACCAGACTTCTTTCGCCTTTTTCTCTCTTCATCTTTTAATTTTGACTCATCTGTTCTTCGATGGTTTGATCATCTTCATCTATAGTCGTATTGTTATCATTGTTTTTCTTGTTGTTGTTATATGGAAACTGGTACCGTTGCCGGCGGATTGGATCATTGGCAAAGACAATGCCGGCCGCCTCATTGAATTTTACTAAAATATCGTAGATCTGTGCGCGAATCTCGCTGCGGTCAACCGTTGACACCTTGCGGGCGTTTTTTCTGGTCTCTTGTTCGGTATTAGTAGCGTTAAGCGTCTCCGCAGTGGGGCGCACATCATTTGCAATTTCCTCTGACAGGCCGGCTTCAACGAGTTGCGTGCGATATTTCTCTATCACCTTCGCTAACTCATACATAAACGGAATAAGTTTAGACTGTGACCGCATGACATTTCTAAAGGTGTTAAGCCCAAATTCTTTTTGAATATCAGGACGATTTTTATAGAGCTTTAACACAAAATAGCGGATGTGAGTAAAAATTTCCTTACTCCGATTCATGAGTAAATTTATTTCTATGGTCATTTCGGAGATTCGAGCCATCTCCGCACGGTCCGATCCGCTATTAAGAGAGGTGTTATGTAATGAAACAAGTGTAGTTTTTGTTGTTTCATTAAGAGCGGGGTCAAAGGCGGTAAATTTTGTAAGATCTTCAGTGAGATATTGAATAATGGTGTCAGTATACTCTTGAAAATCTGCATAAGGGATAGAGATGCTAATTTTTGTCATGTGTTTTATTTTTTAGAGTTTAGGTTTTTGTTTGAATAAAATTAAAATATCAAAAAATAAAATTCAAGTTATTCTGATATTTTTTTCATGCTTTTCATAGACAAGTATAATTGGTACATGGATAAAGACTGGGAGGAAAGAATACTTTGGTCATTGATTTTATACCATCATCTAGCTAGTGCAAATCTTTGGTTTATCTCTTTCGGAATTCTATTTATATATATATCATTTTGAACACCCAAGTGAGAAAGGAACTAAGCTGGTTGTTTATAGAAATTTCTTTTTCTGTGGCATTTTAAAATTTCATTATTAATAAGTAGTTATGGGAAGAAAATAAATTTAAATGAATAAGATTGTAATTGACACGGTTTTGGAATGAAAAAGTACTGACAAAAGGTGATTTGTCAGAGGCAAATAAAGAGTTGTCACCGGTAGAAGATGGTTTGCCAGTGGTAGATAATGAAATGTTACCGGTAGAAGATGGTTTGCCAGAGGTAGATAAAGAAATGTCACTGGTAGAAGATGGTTTGCCAGAGGTAGATAAAGAAATGTCACTGGTAGAAGATGGTTTGTCAGAGGTAGATAAAGAAATGTCACTGGTAGGAGATGATTTGCCAGTGGTAGATGATCCTCCGCCAACAAGAAATAACAAATTGTCACCACAAAAAGGGTGTTAGTCAAAGGGAAATGAAAAAAAGACAGTGGCAATTCTTCTTCAGGAACTGTATGTACCTTAATTAAGAATGGTTGATCTAAGAATTGGTTGGCAAATGAGAAGAACAGAATGAATCGTCTCGAATTATGAATGTATGGTCGCATTGGGAAAGTGTATGGAGGTTCCGGGAGTATGTCTTTTTCTATACCAATGGTGTCGTGAAACGAATTAACAAGCGATACTTGTTATTGGTACCTGGCAGATAAGCGATTTCAAGTGTCCGGTCATTTTCCGAAGTTTAATCGGAATCGGTTAAGGGAAACAACGGATTAAAATAATCGGATGGGTGGTTGTTGTATGATGGTATTTTGTCATTATGTTACCGTTTATTATTTAAAGATGACGGATTTGATTAGTTCTATTTGCGGTAAACAGCGAATTATTAGGCTCCAACAATAAAAATTTATGAATTCATTTTACCAGGCAAAGGAAAGAGGAGGAATAGGGAAGTAGATCGCTTAAATATTTTTAATTGCCTCATTCTTAATGTGGATTATAGCCATTATGCCAATACATCTGGTTCCAGGGATAACCCATATTCTTGCTGATAATTGCCTTTTTTTTATGTGTAGCGCGAGGAATACCATATCCAGCTATATCTTTTTTACCACTACGCCCGTATATACCAACCATTGATTTTGGAATTAAACAAAGCGAAAAGCCGCGATACTTAAGGAATGCAAGGGTATTTGAGGCAAAAGTTATAAGGTATTGTTAATTTTACTGTCATCAATAAAGTGTAATGAGCAAAGATCAGGTAATAGATATACCGGAGATAGGAAAGGTTACTATTAATATTAGTAACCGAGCTAAGCGTATAGGTATACGGTTAAGGCCGGATAAGGGTATTACATTAGTTATTCCGCATGAAGCTACTCTGGAAGCAGCAATAGATTTTCTTCATTCAAAACAGGAGTGGATCCATCGTAATATGGAGAAGATCGAGGAGAAAGCACTGAAACAGACTATATTTGATGAGCAAACGGATTTTAAAATTCGCTCTCTTTCGTTGAAAATTGAAAAGCAGAAGCGACAAAATGTTCACATGCAGCTTCATGGTGATTATTTAATGGTACATTACCCTGATGATATACCGGTGACCGATCCCCAGGTGCAGGACGCCATCCGCTATGGGATTGAAGAGGTTTACCGGATGGAGGCAAAAAGTATTTTACCTGTGCGGTTAAACTGGTTGGCGAAACAATACGGTTTTACCTATAAGCAAGTGTTTATTAAAAATTTGAAATCCAAATGGGGGAGTTGTTCGGGTCAAAATAATATCAATCTGAATCTGCATTTAATGCGTTTACCCGATGTATTGATCGATTATGTGTTGTTGCATGAGTTATGCCACACCGTGGAGAAGAATCATGGTTTTAATTTTTGGAGCTTGTTAGATAAAGTAACCGATGGCAAGGCGCGCTTGCTGGATGCGGAAATGAAAGAATACCATACAACGATTTATTAGATATGAATTGGAATCAGCTATTGTCGGCAAAGAGAACCGGGCAGGAAGACATGAAGACACTTCCTCATCACGACCGCACCCAGTTTCAGCGGGATTTTGACCGGTTGGTGTTTTCTTCTCCTTTCAGACGGTTGCAGGATAAAACACAGGTGTTTCCTTTGCCGGGAAGTGTGTTTGTGCACAACCGCTTAACACATAGCCTTGAAGTAGCCAGTGTAGGGCGTTCTTTAGGAAATAACATCACTCGGTTTCTCAAGGAGAATAAGCTGGTAGATTCTGATTTGGTAGAGGAAATTGGTTCGGTGGTTGGCGCCGCCTGTCTGGCACATGATATGGGTAATCCACCTTTTGGCCATTCGGGTGAAGAAGCTATTTCTAACTATTTTCAATATGGTCAGGGAAAAGAATTAGAAGAAAAAGTATTGCCGGCGGAGTGGAAGGATCTGATTGCCTTTGAGGGAAATGCCAATGCCTTTCGGATATTAACGCATCAGTTTGCCGGGCGAAGGAAAGGTGGTTTCTCCTTGACGTATACCACTGTGGCATCTATACTCAAATACCCGTTTGAATCGGGACTGAACATTAAGAAGAAGAAATACGGTTATTTTCAATCGGAAAAAAACACCTTTGAAGCGTTGGTAAATGATATGGGGCTGAAACGCCTGGATGCTGAAAAAGGAATTTATGCCCGGCATCCGTTGGTTTACCTGGTGGAAGCGGCTGATGATATCTGTTACCAGGTAATGGACATAGAAGACGCACACAAACTAAAGATATTGTCGTACGAGGAGACCTGTGACCTGTTAAAAGTTTTTTTTGCCGGATCACCTAACGATCTAAAAAGAATCAATGAGGTATTCGGTGAGGTTAGCGATCGTAATGAGCAGATTGCTTTTCTACGGGCCAAGGTGATCGGTTTATTGGTAAACGCCTGTACTGATACATTTATTGAACAGCATGATGCCATTCTGCAGGGTACCTTCAAGGGCAGTTTAATTGATTCGCTGACCGGGACCGCCCAAACAGCTATGAACCGTTGTATTAATACAGCGATTGACCGCATCTATAAACACCCGTCGGTGGTGGAGATTGAAATAGCCGGTTTTAAAATTCTGGGTACTTTGTTGCATGAGTTTATACATGCCGTATTGGAACCTGAACTTTATTATTCCCGCATGTTACTGCCTTTTATTCCTGAGCAGTTTATTGTAAGTGAATCGGCAACGGTGTATGAAAAGATACAATCGGTGCTGGATTTTATCTCCGGCATGACGGATTTGTATGCGCTTGACTTGTTCCGGAAAACACAGGGAATTCAATTGTCAAAGCAAAGCTTCTGATGATATTGGCATTAATAATAGTTTGTTTTACAAATCAAGGGTTGAACCCCGAAAGGATTCAACCCTTGATTTGCAATTGTAATAACTTACAATAGTTCGTTAAGTTTTTGTAAGTAATTGAAAAGCTGTTTATGCTTGTTCAATGGTCAATATTTCCAGAGGCTTATAAAATGCGATTGATGTAAATCAATCTCATGTCTCTTATCTAAATTCTAAGGATCTATTGTCTAAAGAACTAACAGTCTAGCTTTACATATCCACTTGTTCTAAGCGGGGAACGACTTGTTTTCTAAAAGCCTCCAATGCTTTTATTCGGGCATCTTTCAGGGCATATTCATAATTGCCGGGTCGCATACCTCTCACGCTGTTCACGCCATCGGAGAAGATTTCAACATTTGTTTTGGCATCAACGATAGCTATGTTAAAGTTAGCAAAGACAAGAAAGACAGAATAGCCTTGTCCTTTTCTCTCTTCCCCGGATACGAAGTCAGAACTCACCGTTACAAAGAAATCAGCTTCTTCTTTGTTGTTGGTGAAGGTGAAAAAGTTTTCGTTCAGCTCTGTCTTAATGGTGTTAGAGAATGGTCCCTGTTGGGATTTATCACCAAAGACCACTTCACTCATCTCCAGGTAGGCGGTTGACTTTTGCACTTCCAGACCAATGTTGGCTGTGGGCATTACTTTTACAGGGAAAAAGACTTTTAGTACTTTAATGATCTCCTCGCCCGGTTCCTGGGTCAGGATATGCGAGAAGTCGAAGCTGGCCTGAATCTCCTGCATCTTGCGTTTCGAAATCAGGCGGGTGACGGCTACTTTTGCAAGGCCATCGCGATCGGTCGAGGATTGCGAGGACAATAATCCTTCGCCCTTGGTAAATTCAAATTTCAGCGGGAAGTTACTCAATGGCCTCACTTCTCCCTGGTTGTCGTAAAAGGAGGCTTTTACCTTAATGGGTACTTCCAGTTGTTTGGAAAACTGAATGTAATAGGTTGATTTCATTGGTGCGAGCTCAATGCGGTGAAACACATCCTGGATGGTTCTGAATATTTCAGCGCCCACGTTATAAGTGCCATCGACTGTGCGGTGCGTGAGGTCTTCTTCGAGATGATCTTTGATAGCAACCACTGATTTACCCAGGTAGGTGAGTGCCGAGAAGGCGTTGTTTTGAGCAATGGCTTTTTGTGCATCCATATAATAAGCCGTGGCCAGTGTTTTGGCTTTGTCGAGTTTCATCTGGCGCATTCTTTTGTAGCGTTCCTTGGATAGACGAGTCATCACCCAGTATTCTTTTTTATCTTCCCAGGTTTCCACTTCATAACCCTCGAGCGTTTCCGCCACGGAGGTTTGCACCTTTGATTCATACTCTTCCCGGAATTCAAAGTTATTTTCGAATTGATGAAGGACTGAATTGGAAGAGACAGTGACCTTGATTTCACTGCTCATCTCCTTCAAGGCTTTGTTGCGGGCTTCCTGTACATAGTTAAACTCACTGTCGGTTTTAGGTGCCATGCCAATGCCCAGGTAATAGGCCGGATCATTAGGTCGTTGTTTTACCCAGTGCGGTTTTTTCTTTGCCTGGATATTTTCCTGAAAAGCAAAGAGACAAATTATTAATGACAGGATAAAAACTTTAGGGCTTGCTGAAAAGCTTAAAGTACCTGTTGACTTTGTTGCTGCTTTCATATGATTGAATTTTATTGTTATTCATCAAACAGAACTCACCATTGGGTTATCATCCTCGTGCGGAGGAAGCATTGCTCCTGGCGCGTTTCATGTCAGCGATGGTTAGTTAGTTATTAATTTATCAATGGCAGCGTAAATAAGATCCGGTTCAAAGCCACGTGATTGCGCATACCTGATTAATGCTGCACGTGTTTGCCAGGGATCTTTATTTTTTATCTGCTTTAATTTATTTGTCAGGATAATGTTTAACTTTTCCTGGTAGTCGTCTTCATTTATTTCCTCCAGGGCTTTTTGAATTGAGCCGGTATTCACGGCCTTTTGTTTGAGTTGCCAGGTGATCTTGATGCGCCCCCAGCCATTAAATCTGAATTTATCCCTGGTATAAAAGGAGGCAAATCGGTTTTCGTTAATGAACTGCTCTTCTTTTAAGCGGGCAATGATTTTGTCCGACACCTCTTCGGGAACTTCCCATTTGTTTAGCTTTTGCCTTATTTCGCTTGCGCAACGCTCCTGGCTGGAGCAGAGTGCCGCGGCACGGCTCAGCGCCTGATTATAATCCATACTACTTAACGTACACTGTTTTAATATTTAAAAATTCTTTCATGCCATAATGTGATAATTCACGTCCATAGCCACTCTCTTTTATCCCGCCAAAGGGCAGGCGCGGGTCTGATCGCACAAAGTCGTTTACGAAGCAACAGCCTGCCTCTATTTCTTTTTCGGCAATGAGTCTGCCTCGTTCAGTATCTGAAGTAAAAATGGCAGCACCTAAACCAAAGTGTGTGTCATTGGCAATGGCAATGCCTTCCGCTTCGTCTTTTGCTTTAATCAAGGCTGCTACCGGACCAAAAAGTTCTTCATTATAAGCTGGCATGCCAGGTGTTACATTCGTCAATACGGTGGGTGGATAAAAAGCACCTGCTCCTTCGGGTATAACACCGCCGGTTACTAATTGCGCTCCTTTGTTAATGCTGTTTACTACCTGCAGGTGTAGATCTTCGCGCAGGTTATGCCTGGCAAGGGGTCCATAGTCAATGGTTTCATTAAAAGGATCGCCGGTTTGGGCTTGTCGCATTCTTTCCACGAATTGCTCTTCAAAGGTTTTATATTTTTTTTCTACCACAATGAAGCGTTTGGCACCAATACAGCTCTGTCCGGCATTGAGCAGGCGTCCGGATACACAGGCTTCTACTGCTTGTTTTATGTCGGCATCTTCCAGAATAAGATAAGGGTCACTGCCGCCTAATTCCAGGACAACCTTTTTCAGGTGTTTGCCGGCAATGGCTGCCACGGCTTTTCCGGCTGGTGTACTTCCGGTCAGGGTAATGGCTTTTATCCGTTTGTCTGTGATAAGGTGTTCCACTTTACTGTGGGAGACCAATAGCGTTTTGAAGGTATTCTCCGGGAAGCCGGCTTCCTTAAAAATATTTTCAATGGCACTGGCGCAAGCCGGTACGTTGGATGCATGTTTTAGTATGGCTGTATTTCCGGCCATGAGTGCCGGTGCCGCAAAGCGAAATACTTGCCAGAAAGGGAAATTCCAGGGCATTATGGCCAGAATGGGACCAATTGGTTGAAAGCAGGCATAGGACATGGATGCTTCAGTGGGTATATTTTCCCGTTCTAAAAAGGTTGGGCCGTTATCGGCATAATAATCACAAACGGCCGCACATTTTTCTATCTCGCCTTTTGCTTCTTTAATGCTTTTTCCCATCTCAATGGTGATGTTAAAAGCAAGACCTTCTTTTTTCTCTCTTAAAAGGAGCGCCGTTTTTTTCAAAAGTTCTGACCGGATGGGGAGGGGGGTCTTTTTCCAATGAAAATAAGCTTTAGCGGAACCTTCAAGGATGTTTTTGATTTCATCCGATTGGTGTTGGGGGTATTCTCGAATTATTTCACCGTTAACTGGATTAATACTTTTTAGTTGCATGGTTTACGATTTGGCGTTCATTCGTTAAATTTAATTTTTAATAAAGAACTGAAAAAACATTTCCAGAATTTTAAGTGTTGTTCTTTCTATCTTTTAATATATAGAATCTATGAGATGTTAAGTTATGGTGTTCAAAAATCAAACCATTATTACTTAAATGGCCTGAAAAAGAGCCTTCTTATTTTTGTGCTGCTTCTTTTTGTGTCAGATGCATTTCTTTTTTCTCAGTCTGAGACAACAAAGCCATGGTTTGTTTCTGTATCGGCAAATTATGGTCGGGTATTAATTCATACACCCAAAATTGATAATTTAAAAGGGGCAGCTCCCTATGGTATGGAGCTTGAATTAAGTCGACATTATTTTGATGCAGCCACCTTTAAGCGGTGTAACTGCTATCCTAAAATGGGTGTCTCATTGAACTATTGGAATTATGATTACGCTGCATTGGGTTATGGAATTGGTTCATTCTTTTTCTTCGAACCCTTTCTGGATTATGGCGGACGTGTGAAGGTTTCTTTCAAACTGGGAATGGGAATCACTTACCTGTCGAATCCATATGATGAAGAGAGCAATACTGACAATCTTACTTACAGCACCTATTTTAGTTTTCCCTTGTTCGTTGGAGGAACTGTATATTACATGATTAAGGAATTTACTGCTTTGAAATTCACTGCTTCTTTTCAGCATGTCTCAAACGGGGGCGGGAAACAACCCAATCTGGGTATTAATTACCCGGTTCTCTCTGTTGGTGTTGAACGGGCATTAAATAGTTATCAATCACCCTCAAATCCGCCCGGACTCGAAAAATTTGAGAAGGAACGGAGATGGGAATTGGGCGTTGGTTATGCGATAAAAGACGTGGAGAACATAGATCACAAGGTGGGCATATGGGTTTTTAATTTACTCTATAGTCATCAGGTCTCCCGGGTGAATGCCATCATTGGCAATTGGTTTTCGGAGCATGATAATAGATTGATGGCTGGTAATTTCATTGATAGGTGGCGAAGCAGCTTGCTTGTGGGTAATGAGTTTCTATTGGGAAGAATTAATTTTTCACAGCAATTGGGGATATATGTATTCAGGCCCCGGGGAACGCCTTCCTTATTATTGCAATATTACAGTCTGCAATATAAGCTCTCCGATTCCATTTTCTTTGGAGTAGGTTTGAAAGCTCACGGACAAGTGGCCGATTATTTGGGATTGCGTTTAGGAGTGATGTTTTAATGCGCGTTTAGTGAATGTTAATAATACATGGGTAATTTGATGTAATTCCTTTCACCTTTTATTATTTAGCCTGTATTCAGATTATGCTTCTGCTCTTGTCCAGGTTGTTTTTCGTCCGATAAGAGAAAAACCAATAGTGCCTTTTACCTTCAGTTTGTTTGAATCTTCATCGAACCACAGATAACAATTGTAGGTGTTACCACTTTTGGGATCGTAGATAGTGCCATCAGACCATTCTTTCGATTCCGGATTATAAGAGATGCCTGACAGTATTTTAAGCCCGATAATAGGTCTTTGTTGAAGTTCTGGTGTTGGATTTTTAATATCTCTTTGTGCTTTGCCATTTCGGTCAGTGGGATTTTTTATCCAGGTAATGACACCTTCGAAATCACCGTTGGGTGTTTTTTGGATTTCAATTTTTGATTTACAGTCTTGTGTTAACCAAATGCCAAGTATATCATCGGCTTTTTGTGCGCATAAAGAACAAGTGAATGAAATGAGGAACAGGAGGGAGATGACAGTTTTCATAGCAGACTTAATCATTTTAGTTGGTTAATGTGTTAGGTAGCTCTTGTTTCATTAACGGTTAATGCGTCCATTGAGTTACAAATGATAGATTGGTAGATTTTAGATAATAGACCTTAGACGGATTTACATTCTGCTCATTTTTACCGTCAAAGAAGTTTTGACGTCAAAAAATCACAAACTGTTTTTTAGCTAGTTACAAAAAAATATCGAGCTGTTAATAAATGAACCAGAAAGTAAAATCACGTATGTGATAATTATTTGACGAGTTATTGTTGGGATTGATGGAATGCTGAACTATTCAGCAGGATTGGGATTTTTATTAGGGTACCGGATCATGACCATGTCCGCCCCATGGATTACAGCTTAAGATTCTGCGTATAGATAAGTACAATCCCTTGATAGGGCCATGCTTTTTTAATGCTTCAATGGTATAAGCCGAACATGTGGGTGTATATCTACATGATGCGCCTAGCATGGGAGAGATAAACCATTGATATATTTTTACCGGAAAGATTAAGAGAGAAACGAAAGCATTTCGGATAGGCCGTAATAGTCTTGTGAGAATATCAGGATGCTGTTGTTGGTGTGTTTGTGTCATTGTTAACCTCCTTTTCCGAAAGTTGGTGTTGAAGCTTTTCAAAAACCTTAATCATACCTTTTTCAATTTCTGAAAATGTCATTATTTCCTTAGACAGGTAGATTAATGCAATGGCAATAGTTTGGTTTTGCTGTTCCAGTAACGGATAGATCAGGTGTTTGTTCAATCGAAAGGCTTCCCGAATGCGTCGTTTAAGCAGGTTGCGTTTATTGGCCCTTTTGTGGCGTCTCTTAGAAACACTGATAAGTGTTTGTGCCGGATAAGAACCTGCTTCGTCAGTTTTGAGGTATACCACCCTGAAGGGATATTTTACAAACGATTTCCCATTCGCAAATAAAGCTTGTGTAATGGTGCGGCTGCAAAGCCTCTCTTCTTTCTTAAAGGAAAATCGTTTGGTAACCATATCGGGCGTAACGTCAGTAAAAAAACTATCCTCTCTATTTATTATAGAGAGGATAGGTTATATGTTTTAGCAAATGTTATTTTTTGCTTTTGTTGTATTTCTTGATGTATTGCTCAAGAGCCATTGCCATAGATGGTGCTTGTGGCATCGGTGCTTGGATGTCCAGGCGCAATCCGGCCTCTTTTACCGCCTTGGCGGTTGCAGGGCCAAAGGAGGCAATTTTTGTTTCTTTTTGATCGAAATCAGGAAAGTTTTGTAATAATGATGCAATTCCTGATGGACTAAAAAATACCAAAATATCGTAATCAATTTCTTTCAGGTCGCTCAGGTCACTGCTTACTGTGCGATAAAGAATAGCTTTTGAGTATTTTAGTTTATTTTTATTCAGCAAGGTTGGAATCTCCTGCTTGTGAATATCCGATAGGGGCACTAAAAAGGTCTCATCTTTGTGCTTCTTCAATACATCAACCAAATCAGGGAATTTGCCTGTTGAGTGAAATATCTTTCGTTTCCGGTATACAATATACTTCTGAAGATAGAATGCCGTTGCTTCTGAAATACAAAAATATTTCATTGTATCAGGCACGGTAATACGAGTATCTTCACAGATGCGGAAGAAGTGATCAATTGCCGTTCTGCTTGTAAATATCACGGCGGTGTGATCAAGAATATTTACTTTTTGCTTCCTAAATTCTTTTGATGGAACTGCCTCAACTTGAATGAATGGTCTAAAATCAATCTTTAGATTATTCTTGTCGGCCAAATCAAAATAAGGGGATTTGGGTGTTGTGGGTTTTGGCTGCGAAACCAGAATTCTTTTAATCTTCAATGCTCTTTAATTTTAATTCAACAAAACCAGTAACCACTCCTAATAATTCCCTAATGAATGAGTACCTTAAAAAGTATCGATAGGGGTAAAATTTCCAGTGCACAAAAGTACAAAAACATATAAAATATTGAAAGAGACTGATGCAAAATTATTTTTGCCCCTCTAAACAGTTGGATGAGGTAGAGAATAATAAAGAGAAATGCACCTGCTTTAATCAGTGATGGAACAATCCATATATTCACAAATGGGATTATTGCAATAATTGGTAAGGAGGTGATGGCGAATACTTTACTTAGGTTGTTGGCGTTGAAGAGATATTCGTTGACTTTCCCTGATACATCAAAAATGTAGCCGGAAGTGCGGTAAGCAATGTTTTTTACAAAGCCCAGGCCCAGAATTAGAATAAACACAGAACCAAGGAGAATAATACCTTCTTGATTAAATAAATTCTTTTCATAATAGGATAATATCTCGAATATAAATATAGAGGTGTTGAATATGTATAGGAAGTTTAAGGTAAAGGCGGGTTTGATATTTCGAACATTAACAACTGAAAATAGTTTTCCGGCAGATTGGGCAAAGAAGGCGGCATTGAATAATTCTTTTACGTATTTGAAGGCTGATAGGCGTACGAAACCTATAATGATGAAGGAAAAAATCAATAAGCCGGAAAGCATGTCTTTGTCGGCAGAAAGCGGAGAAAGTGGTTTTTTTGAGGTTTTATTGAAAGGAACTGATTCGGTAATGAGGGTGTCCTGGCTTTTAAGTATGACATTTTCTAATGAATCTGTAGATACTCCATCGGTCATTGTTATGGTATCGGTACCTGAAGCTGAAAGTTTGGCAGCAGTGGGTGTGTCCTGAAATAGCAATTTCTGGTCCTTTATTTTTTTGGAAAAGCGCGAGAGTGAATTGTGGAAAAAGTAATCACTTGTTTGGTTTGCCGGTTGTTTCAGGTTGAAAAAAATACTGTCTTGAATGGATAGTTCAGCTTTTTTCGTGATTGGTTTAATGCCGGCTATCTGTTTCTTTTGAGTTTTTAAGTAAGCTGGTGTGTCTTGTGGGATCTCCAATAGTTTGGGTTTAGGCACAGGTTTAGCGATAGCATCGTCTGTATGAATAGTCTTGATGGATTGATTTGTAGTGTCCTGTGTTCTTAAATCAATTTTCTGTTGATTTTCGTCTCGCATCCTTACCCTTCTTTGAAAATTATTTTAGCTATACTGCCGCTAGTTTCATTGCATCTTCTCCCCATGCCGGTGCTGTTCTTATGGCCTCTACGATTTCTTCCGGTGATTCCACAATTGTCCATAGTTGTCTGTGATCAGGGCGCATGAAGTTTTGATCTATCATTTTATTGAACAATTCAACCAAGGGATTGTAGAAACCATCTACGTTTAAGAGGATGACTGGTTTCGTAAACAGGCCTAGTTTTTTCATGGATAATACTTCAGTTAGTTCCTCTAAGGTACCTGATCCGCCAGGAAGTGCAATGACTGCGTCAACGTCTTGGATGAGTTTCATTTTACGTTCGGCCATGGTATTCACATGCACCATTTTTTCAACACCTTTGTGTTCCCACTCTACTTCAACCATAAAGTGTGGTATTATCCCGGTGATGTTCCCTTCGTGTTCCAGGACAGTATCTGCCACTACCCCCATCAGTCCTACAGCGCCTCCTCCATAGTTGATTGCATAGTCTGCATCCACTAAGGATTTCGCCAATTTGCTGGCAGCTTCATAGTATTTATTGTCGATTTTTGTGCTTGAAGCACAATACACACATACTCTCTTCATCGTTTATTCATTTCTTTAGAGTGAATCACCTGCACACCAGGCGGCTGCTCCAAGTAAGATTGTATCTTTTAATATAGATTGTCCAAATTTTGATAATTCCGGAAAGCCATATCCGCTTTGCCATACATAACTGGAGGTGAAAAGCATGGAGACGCTTATAAGCATAAAGAGAACTGCGATAATGCCTCCCCAGAAAGAGAGCTTCTTTGCAACCGGTTTTAGTGCGATAAGAACCCCTGCGATTATCTGCAGATAAGCTAGAATCTGAGCAAAAGCATAAATAGTAATGTATTTCAGAATCCAGCTAAACAGAGAACTGTTTGCTACTACATCCCGTAGATAGTTGGCTTCAGCATCTTTAAATTTTAATAATCCTGACCATATTAGTACGATGGCAAGTCCGTAGCGGAGTAAAAAAATACCGATTGCTTTCAATGATTTTTCCAGCAGGTTTTTCATTGTTTCCTGGTTTCAGATTAAAAAATAGATATTCCTGTTTTCGTTGTGAATAACTCCAGCGCCATTGTTCCGGCGAGTGAATTACCATATTTATCAAGTCCCGGGCTCCATACGCAAATGCTCAGCAGGTTTGGAATGATAGCAGTAATGCCACCCCCAACGCCACTTTTGCCTGGAATTCCCACGCGATATGCAAATTCTCCTGAGGCATCATACATGCCACAGGTTAACATCAGGCTGTTTATACGTTTGGCCTGGCTTTTGGTTAGGAATGTCTCGTTTGTTTCAGGATTAATGCCATGGTTGGCCAGAAATGAAAAGGCTTTTGCAAGATCCAGACAATTCATCGAGATGGAACAATGCTTGTAATAGATATCCAATAGTTCATCCACGGAGCTGTCTATTTGACCGAAACTCTTCATAAAATGGGCTAGTGCTGCATTTCTATGACCATGCTCTTTCTCAGATTGTGCAACCTGAGGATCAAAGTTAATCGAAAGGTTTTGAGATAGGTTACGCATCAATTGGATAATGGTATCCAAAGCATTTTCAGAATGTGTATTTACACAATCGGCAATGGTGATGGCTCCGGCATTAATAAATGGATTGCGCGGTTTTCCTGATTCGTATTCCAACTGTACGAGAGAGTTGAACGGATTACCTGAAGGTTCTTTACCCACTTTTTCCCAGAGTGTGTTTTGCATGAACTTCATGGCAAGGGTAAGGGTAAAAACCTTGGAGATACTTTGAATGGAAAAATTAATTCGGCTGGCACCTGTCTCGTATATTTTCCCATCCAGTGTAACAATGGCTATACCCAACTGGGATGGATCTATTTTACCAAGTTCCGGGATATAGTCGGCTACCTTTCCAGAGTTAGTGAGCGGAAAAACCTCTTTGTAGATTTCTTCAATAATGCTCTGGTAATCTATTGTGTTTGTGTTATCATCCGGAGAATAGAAAATTTGAGACATAGTGGCCGTAAATCAGGATTCAATTAATTAATAGCTCGTTTCTTTTTTCCAAATGGGATTTGGTATTCCAATGTATAGGTAAATCCTAGGTTGGTAGAGTTATCTCGCCGGCCATAGCCTGGGATTGTATAAGGTTCAAGGATGTTATTTTTGTTGACAGCAATGATCTGGCGAAGGCGGATGGTCCAGCCCATATAGAAGTTCTTTAACACTTCAGATCTTAAGCCAAAGACAAATTCCACCCAGTGAGAGTTTACTGTGTTTTTGCTTATTTTGTCTTCGAAATGTCCCCAGTAATCGTCAATGATTTTGAAGGAGGGACATTCATGGTCTTGAAGAGCGAAACCGTAACGCATTCCTAAGGTGATGTTGTCGTTATTACCAGGCTCGTCTACATCGAAAAAATCATAGTCAAGACCAACACGCAGATAGCTGCCGTATGAATTGTAGTCGTAAATGTCAATGATTTTTTCTCTGTCTTTTTTCCTTTTATCAGCAAACTTAACGGATTCGAAACCTGCTTCCGCTATCCCAAACCATTTGTTTTTGAGTGTTAATCGTCCTGTGAAGCCAACTCCTGTGCGGCCAGGATCAAAGGCTTTTTGAATGAAGGGAGCCAGATCAACGCCCACTGAAATGCCATGCTGTTTCTCCTGAACAACTTTTTGAGGTTCTGTTTGAGCAGTAGCATAGGTATGGGTAACAATGATGATGAGACTAATAAATATATATCTTAACGTTTTCAACATTTTCGCCGTATTTAATAGATGGGTATGCAACATCAATAGAATCTATAAATGAAATGGAGTGGGTAATTGTATCAATAGTAATGTCCTGGCTAAAACCACAATTTCCGGAAACAAAATTTAATTCCTTTCGATAAATAACGTCTATCGTGTCTCTTCGGGTTTTATGTTTGAATACCCAGGACGTAGTATCAGTATTGAAGTTGAGGGGTAAAAAGAATTTATTTTGACCAAAAGTGTCAGTTGTCCATGCGGAATCTTGTCCTACACCAATTATTTCCAGTCCAATTAGTGCAGTGTCTTTATCCGTTTTAGAAGTGCTGGAATAAAGCCTGACTTCCATTGAATGCTGGTATGATAAACACATATCATCGGAGGAGCAATGGTTGAAAATAAGTATTAGTCCAAGTATCGTGAATGTCCAAAGTAGCCTGTTCATAGGTTATTTTTCTGTTTGTTATTGAAAAACGTGTTTTGTCTAAATGTACTATAGACTTGTCGGATTGAATGATCTCTCCAATGTTTCTATTTCGCACCGTTGTCGGGTAAATATTTTAAAGCACAAAAATAAAAGGAACATTCAGAAATATACAGTTCCGGATGGAAAATTACAGGTTGTGAGCCGTTAAAGTTTAATAACCGGGTTTGTACGTAACCGTACATGTGCATGTCCGGTAGTGGACGTTTTTGCTTTGTTGCTGTCAAATTGTAAATACTGTAAATGGCAGGTATACAATAGAGAAAGTAGTGTGGCTTGTTAATTGATAAGTGCAGTCATTATTTATTGTAAGTTTAACCTAAATCAAAAGTCTATCGAGTATGAAGAAAGCCTTTTTTCTGAGCCTGTTATTGGCAGTTGGAATTGTCAATAGTGCTCTGTTTGCGCAGGCAAACAAGATTGAATTTACTGAATATGATCTTGATAACGGATTGCATGTTGTCTTGCATCAGGATCAGTCTACTCCCATTGTAACAGTTGCTGTTATGTACCATGTTGGGGCAAAAAACGAACAACCCAATCGAACTGGTTTTGCCCATTTCTTTGAGCACCTGATGTTTGAAGGAACGGAAAATATTCCAAGGGGTGAATACTCAAAATTTGTGGAACGGGCAGGTGGTACCTTAAATGCCAATACTACTAATGATCGTACTTATTACTATGAAATTCTGCCTTCTAATCAATTAGAATTAGGGTTATGGCTTGAATCCGAAAGAATGCTTCATGCGAAGGTTGATTCAATTGGTATTCAAACTCAAAAGCGTGTGGTGATTGAAGAGAAAAAGCAGCGTTATGACAATCAACCTTACGGAAGTTTGTTGGGCGAGACTATGAAGCGTGCTTTTACTAAGCATCCATACCGGTGGACTACTATTGGTGATCCAGATCACATCAGGGCAGCGGAGGATCATGAATTTATGGAGTTTTATAAAACCTTCTATGTTCCTAATAATGCAGTGTTGGTTATAGCCGGAGACATCGAAGTGGATGCAACGAAAGCGTTAATCGGAAAATATTTCAATGAAATACCTAAGGGGCAAAAAGAGATCTATCGACCCGATATTGTTGAGCCGGCTCAAACCGCTGAGATTCGGGATACCATTTTTGATAATGTGCAGTTGCCGCTGATTGTTCAGGCTTATCATACACCTGCCATGGGAACAAAAGATTATTTTGCGGTTGACATGTTGAGTACATTACTTTCCAAGGGACAAAGTTCCAGGTTGTATAAATCATTGGTTGATGAGCAGCAAAAAGCTATGGAGGTTGGTGCTTTCCCATTGCCATTCAGTGACCCGAGTTTGGCGCTTACCTATGCACTGCCTAACATGAATGTGGATTGCAAAGACCTGGAGGATGCTTTGGATGGGGAAATAGCGAAAGTGAAGAAGGATCTTATTTCTGAAAGGGAATTTGAGAAGCTTAAAAACCAGTATGAAAATCGAATTATCTCTTCCAATGAAGGGGTGGAATACAAGGCCAATAATCTGGCCAGAAATTACACTTTCTTTAATAATACTAACCTGATTAATCAGGAACTTGATAATTACCTGGCGGTTACCAGGGAGGATATTAAACGGGTGGCAAATAAATACTTCACCAAAGAAAATCGGGTTGTGTTGTATTACCTGCCCAAATCACAACAAAACTAATCAGGATTGTTGCGATAAAATAAAGGATTAATCAGATAAGTAAATGGATTATCCATGATAAAAGATTTTGACACATCACGCCAAGTGGAATATTGCTATTCGTTCAGCAATAAGATGTTTAACAAGAGGTGTAGGTAATGGTGTTGGCAATCAGTCTTGTGTCTTGATACTAATATCCTGGATCTAAATTTTAAACAGATGAAACGCCCATGATTAATTGGGCTAAACACACAGGAGGGTGATTAATAAAGAAAAACTCTGCGTCTCAGTGTCTCTGTGTTCGCAATCTATTATCTCATATCTATCAGTCTCTTGTCTAATTTTAAACAGATGAAAAGAATATCACTTTTTATATTACTCTTAAGTTTTGTCGTGTGCATGCAGGCACAGCTTGATCGGACAAATCCTCCCAAGCCGGGTCCGGCTCCAAAAATTAAAATAGGGGAGTCAAAAATATTTGAGTTAAAAAATGGCTTGAAGGTTTTTGTGGTTGAAAATCATAAAATGCCCGTTGTTTCTTATAGTTTGTCTTTGGATGTGGATCCCGTTTTGGAAGGTGAAAAGGCTGGTTATGTGCAGATGACCGGAGATTTGATGCGTGCAGGAACCGCTAATAGAAGCAAAGATCAGATTGATGAACAGATAGATTTCATTGGTGCTTCTTTGAGCACTTCGGCTCATGGTATCTATGCCCGATCGCTTAAAAAGCATTCCGGAGAGTTGCTGGATGTCATGACAGATGTGCTTTATCATCCTGCTTTTCCGAAGGATGAATTGGAGAAGACCAGAATGCAATGGCTAACGGCTAAAAAAGGGGAACGGGAAGAGCCCGGGTCAATAGCTCAAAATGTAGCGCAGGTATTGATTTATGGCAATGAACATCCTTATGGGGAATTAGTAACGGAGAAATCCATCGAAAACATTAGTGCCGAAGATTGCCGAAACTATTATACCACCTATTTCCGCCCCAATGTGGCTTATTTGGTAATTGTTGGTGACATCACCTTGAAAGAGGCCAAGAAGCAGGTAAAAAAATATTTTTCATCGTGGGAAGCTGCTGAAGTCCCTGCTCACCAATATGAATTTCCTAAGAGCTTTGACAAACCAACGGTTGTGGTTTCTAATAAAGATGGAGGAAATCAGTCTACCATCAATGTCACCTATGCCTTTGATTTGAAGCCTGGTGATGAAGATGTTATTGCTGCCAGGGTGATGAACCAGATCCTGGGTGGTGGCAGTTTCAGTGCCCGCTTATTTCAGAATTTGCGTGAAGACAAGGCCTTTACCTATGGGGCTTATTCTACTTTAGACGATGATCGTTTGGCTGCCAGTTTTAATGCATCGTCACAGGTAAGGGGTTCTGTTACCGATAGTGCATTGACTGAAATTATCTATGAAATGAACCGGATGCGTGATGAATTGGTGAATAAAGAGGAGTTGGAGCTGATCAAGAACGCCATGACCGGTAGATTTTCCCGATCACTGGAAGATCCCCAAACCATTGCCCGGTTTGCTTTGAATATTGAGAAATATGGTTTGCCTGCTGATTATTACCAAACGTATTTGGAGAAATTGGCTGCCATCACTCAGGAAGATGTGGAGCGTGTGGCAAAAAAATACCTGACTCCTGATCATGCCCTGATATTGGCTGTGGGTGATGTGTCTAAAATAAAAGCATCCATGAAAAAGTTATCGCCCGAAGGAAAAGTAGGGGTGTATGACTTCTACGGGAATGAGGTGAAAGCAATGCCTGTTCCTGCCGGGTTAACCGCTGAAAAAGTGGTGGAGAGCTACGTTGAAGCGATCGGCGGAAAAGAGAAACTTACCAATGTGCATGATTTGGTGATGAAAGGAAAGATGAACGTGCAAGGAATGGCTTTAGAGCTGGTTTCTTATTATCAGTGTCCTAATCACCAATGTGTGGAAACGTTTATGCAGGGTAATCTTTTATCAAAACAGGTATATAATGGCGAAGCCGGAAAGGTAACTGGTCCTATGGGTGAGCAGGCTTTGGAGGGTGAACAGCTGGAAAGCATGAAGTACGAGTCATATATATTCCCCGAGCTGGTTTATAGCGAACAGGGTTTTAAACTCGACCTTGTTGGCGTTGAAGAAGTGGACGGTCAGGATACTTATAAAGTGAAGATTATAAATCCGCTGGGAAAAGAAAAAGTAGCCTATTTCTCTCGTAAAAACGGATTGAAAGTGAAAGAGATTGTGCAAAGCCCGCAGGGAACCATTTCAACCAGTATTGTGGCGTACCAGGATGTGGACGGATTGAAGTTTCCCAAAAAAATCAGTCAGCATGTAGGGCCCCAGGCGTTTGATATTGATTTTGATGCGGTGCAGGTGAATAAGGGGATTGAAAAAGAAATATTTGAGATATAAAGAGCTGTTAATTTTTGGATTTTGTATGAGGGGGCCTGTAAGGGCCCTTTTTTTGTTTCAATCAGATAGATGCTTTTTATTTTGATGGGGTTGTAAATATATGTTCATAAGTGACTGATTAAATTTCCTGTTTTATCGTCCGAAAGCCTTGTAAACACTTACCTTTGATGGGTTTTTACAGGTGTTAGGTTTTATAAAAATTTATTCATAATGCGAAATAGAGTCTTCTTTGTATTGGTAATTTGTCTTTTTATAATGAAGGTAAATGTTGTGGGACAGTCAAATTATCAACCAGCTGTTATTTATACTCAAAATGATACCCTTAAAGGATTTCTTGATTACAAAGATTGGGATCGAACCCCTAAGGAGGTGAGTTTTAAATCGTCAGTAAAAACCGGCGATAAGCAGTTGTTTACACCCGCTGATATTAGTGGCTTTGAGGTGCAACAAGACAAATACATCAGTACCACGGTAGTCTATGATGAAAGTTCATGTGAGCTTAATCAGCTTACTTATTCGTCTGAATTGGCCGAAGTGACCGATTTGGTATTTCTGAAAAGGTTGGTAGATGGGGAGAAATCGCTTTATTTCTATAATGACCCTAATGGGAAGGAGCATTTTTTTATTTCTGTGAATGATAGTATTCAGGAGTTGTTATATAAAAGGTATCTCAAAGATGTATCCGGGAAGAAAACGGTTTTCACATATGACAAGTATAAAGGGCAGCTTACTTATTTTTTCAGAGATAATGCTGCCTTGCGGAAGGATATCCAAAAGGCTGAGTATAACCGTACCAGTTTGGTTAGTCTGTTTAATAAATATAATGGCATAGATCCTGCTGAAACTGTGTCTGACAAAGAATCCAGGAAATTGGTTTTAGAAGTAGGTGTTTTTGGAGGTGTGTCGGTTTCGTCCATTGAGTTTTCAGGGGGTATTCCGGAATTAGTGGCCTGTGACTTTTCATCTTCTGCCAAGCCAACGGTGGGAGTGAGTTTGGATGTTAGGTTACCTGTTCTACGTGGCAAATGGTCGATTTGTAATGAATTGCAATATGCCGGTTATTCAACGGAGGCTACTCTTTTGGATTATATTTCAGATGATTGTTATTATAAAAAGGAATATAGCTTTGCGTATGACTACCTGAAACTTAATAATTCGCTTAAATACAGGTACCTGTTAACAAATGGTGCGATCTACGCGCTTGCCGGTATTTCTAATGGAATTGCCATCTCAAGTGAGAATAATTACCTTCTTAAGTGCAATTCATTCGGTATTCAATCTGAGAGAGAAGATGAAGGATTCAATGATCGAAAGCACGAACAAAGCTATTTGTTGGGACTTGGAGGTATTTGGGGAAATTGGTCTGCAGAGCTTAGGTATGAAAATGGAAACGGCATTTCAGGATATGATGGGTTGAAGTCATCTACTAAAAAATACTTTTTCCTTCTCGGGTATTGGTTTTAGAAGACGTTCATCATGGGCTGTTTTCGGGGGTATGGCGAATCTACCGAGGGGTATGGTGATTCTACCCAGGGGTATGGAGGTTCTACCCAAGGGTACGATGAATCTACCTAGGGGTATGGAGGTTCTACCCAAGGTTATGGTGATTCTACCCAGGGGTACGTTGATTCTACCCAAGGGTATGGTGATTCTACCCAGGGGTATGGTGATTCTACCCAGGGGTATGGTGATTCTACCCAGGGGTATGGTGATTCTACCCAAGGGTACGGTGATTCTACCCAAAGGTACGGAGTTGCTTTCCCGGGATGTGGTAGTGTTATTCAATCGATTTAGTGAATAGAAAAAGCCTGTTGTACCCTTTACTCTCAGGCGACAACAGGCTCTTTTCGTTGGGGAATGATTATTTTCTGAATTTGCGCATTTTCTTAACAATTTCATTGTCACGGCCAAGTAATCCGGAAATGGCATCTGCAAGATTGGAAGCTTCTTTGTAAGTGTCGTTTAATAATTTGTTGGCAGTTTTTGTAGCAGCCATGGCTATGGCTTGAGTTTCTTGTTGTTTCATTTCAGCTTCGTCGGTGAGTTGTTTATTGTTTTGGAGGGAGGTGATTTTTCCATCAACCGTGAAACCGGATGCTAAAAGATTTTCTTTTTCGCTCAATGCAAGTTCAATCATTTGAGAAATGAAATCACGCTTTGTTGCTTCTGATTTTGTCGTCATGTGGGCTTATTTGAAAGTTTAACATATATGATTACGGCATGAAAAATAATAATTTGGAAGGACAGGATTTACATGACGGCATGTGTTGTTAAACAGGATATTTTGCCTTGACATTTATTGGTGTCAGGTAAATACATTGTTTGCGCGGAAGGAAAAGAGAAGAAAAAAATAGGTGGGTTCAAAAAAAGCCCGGTCATTCAATGAGCCGGGCTTCTTGTTTGCTATTTATAGTCCTCTGCTTTTTCAGCCAGACCTTTTACATCTTCTGCCCTGAAATCGCCAAAGAAAGAGAGGAGCATGCCATTGGTTTCGCCTTTGAACAGGATATGGCATTCATTTATTTTGCGACCATTTTTATGCACCCTGATGTCGCAGGAGCCTTCGTTATAGTGGATGTCATGCTCATCGGGTTCAATCACTTTAAAGGTTCCGGTCGGCAGGTAACGTAAAATCTCTTTTCGGAAATCTATTGGGGTTTCTTCTTCCGGGGCGGTGTATATCATCACTTTTATTTCGTGCAAGTCCCCGGTGACATTATGTGTTTCCTGTGCATCATCATTGTCATCATCGAAATTCATGTTCACAGCATCCAGCATGCTTTTGGAGAATGATAAAAGAGAGATCCCCGGCTTTAGGGCCATCTTTTCAAAAAGTTTGTCCGATGGGCGTTTTTGTGCATTTAGGCCTAAGCTGGCAAGTAAAAGCAAAGAAATAAGGGTAATTGATTTCATTTTGGATTGGTTTAAATTTTTATTTTAAGATAATTCATCACGTTTTAACTAACAGGCCAATGGTTTAGAAATTGGTTATTAACCGGTCGAGATAGGGGCTTACCTCCAATTTCTTATTCTCTGGAATCTCAATGGTAATATATACCTTTTGGTTCCTGATAAGCGCCTGGTCACCGATGGAGAAGTAGCGGTCCAGTTGAATCACTGAATCTTTTTGCTGCCAGAAATATTCAGTATACCGGGCATTTCTGGAGGCGTCCTCTTTATTTGCTCCTCGGGCTCTTTTTTCAATGAGCATTTTGAAATCGTCACCCCGGGTAATACGAATCTCTGGTTTGCCTTCAATCATCAGTTGGCCATCAAGGGAGTATAGGGTGATGTCCTCCATTCGCATAATTCGCTTGTGGTCTCCTGCTGGCGGCATGTTATTCGGAATCTCCAGGTAAATAGTTGGCGAACCGGATGGTATCAGTGCTTTTTCTTCAATGTGGGAAGCGGTGTTTTCATAACTCTTAAGGACGTGTACGCTGGTATATGCAACCATAACAATGCCGGCCAGCCATAAAAAGAGTCCGGTGAGTCCCAGGGCAGGACCTTTGGTGCTGATTCTGAAAGTCAGTTTGAGGCCCAGGTAGAACAGTGCTAATAAGGGAATACCCACCATCAGCAAAATCCCAATGGTTCCCATGGTAATATCCCCTGTGTTTAATAACCGCATGGGAAGTTCAGAAATGAAATAGCCGTCTGTCATTATCAATCCAAAGAGGGATTGAGAGAAGGTGAAAAATATGACCAGTGCTATTAGGGCAAGGAAGCTGGCCAGGATAATGCCAATGCCGATGACGCCACCAATAAAACTGACTGTTTTGTTTAATGCTACAGCCATGGTGTCACTTGTTTTATTAATATTTTGATGCATGGTTTTATAGCTTTTTGAGTGTTTTATTTTTTGAATGTGTTGCGAAACAGTGTTGTTTTCTCCGCCCGTTTCTTTATATGATACGGGTCCGCGCATTTCAATTTTTTGTGCCAGGGTAAGCGCCTTGGGCATAGCTATCCATAAGAAGATGTAAGCAATGATTGGGAAGCCTGCAAAAATCCAAATGGAGAGAAAGAAAATGATTCTTAAAACCAATGGATCTACATTGAAGTAGGCCGCCAATCCACTACACACACCGGCAATGATGCGGTTATCCACATCCCGGTAAAGGGTGTGTCGGTGGGAACCGGATTCGGATGTGCTTCGGGTTTCTGTGGCCTGTTGTGAAGAGGCTTCATCTTCTGCTTCGTCGTCCACAATGTCGGCAGGTTCACCTACCGTTTTAATGATTTCTTCTACGGCCTTGAGGGTAATGGTCTCTGTCGGAGATTTAAAATCCGATTTGAACAACTCTGCAATGCGCGCTTCAATGTCAGAGATTATTTCATCTGCCTCATCATCATGGCCCAGGCGAACTTTGATTTTATTCAGGTAATCCTGAAGTCGCTGATAGGCCTCTTCTTCTATTTGAAAAGCGAAACCGCAAAGGCTTATGTGTATCGTTTTATTCATTTGTTAGTTATCTAATCAAGGGTGCAACTTGGGTTATTAACACATTAGGCAAAAGCCACCAAATATCCAGGAAAGGAAATTGAAAGCTACGGCTCCAATGAGGATGAATGCAATAATGTAAAGGATAATTTTGAAAATTGTTTTAAATAAAATACCTATCAGCAACAGGATTAATATAAGAGGCAGTGCGCCGGGGAAGAAGATGTGAGAGAAGGTAGGGCCTATGTGCGTAAATGTGTTGATTGGATTTGCAAAATGAAAAGACATAGGACCTCCGCCCCATAGAAGCGCCAGGCCGGTAATCACTGCAATAATAATGATAACCGAGCGATCGCGTCGAGACATTCGTTTGAAGAAATTTTCGCTCTTCTTATAGGCTTTAGATTCCTTTACCTTGCTAAAGTTCTTCTTCATCTCTTCGTATTCTTTTTGTATCGATTTCTCAATGTTGGAGATGGTGATATGTTCACCCCGCATCTCGAGTTTCTGAGCGGTGGTGATGGCTGGAGGCAGGGCAATCCAAAGAATGATGTAAATCGGTACAATGGCTCCGAAGCTTATAAAGGGTAGAATGGCGAATATGATTCTAACCACAACCGGATCGATGTTGAAATATGCGCCAATGCCGGAACATACCCCTCCGAATACCCGGTTGTCGATATCCCGATAAAGTCGTTTGCGAGGCTTTACAAGAGCTGTTGTTGTGGTCTTCTCTTCTTTAGGTTCGTCTCCTTCAAAATCTTCCGGTTCCCCCATGGTGTTAATTACTTCTTCTACCATTTCAAGGGAGATAACTCCCTGGGCAGGATCTATCTTGTTTTCGAATATTTCGGCAATGCGACTCTCAATGTCAGAGATTATTTCCTGGCCACTTTCCTTATTTTTGAACCAATGCTCAATCTTTTCCAGGTAGCTTTTCAGGCGTGAGTAGGCATCTTCGTCAATGTAGAAGACTCTTCCGCTTATGTTTGTGGTTACCGTTTTTTTCATGATTGATAGGTTTATAGGGGTTGATTAATTGTATTTACAGCATGAACCAGTTCTTTCCATGAAGTATTCAGTTCCAATAAGAACTCGCTGCCTTTATCTGTTAAGGCGTAATATTTGCGCGGGGGGCCTTGTGTTGATTCTTCCCACCGGTAACTTAATAGGCCGGAATTTTTAAGTCGTGTGAGTAAAGGGTATAAAGTACCTTCCACCACAATCATCTTAGCTTCCTTTAGTTGTTTGATAATATCGGAGGCGTAAGCATCGTTGGATGAAAGAATTGATAGGATACAGTATTCCAGAACTCCCTTCCGCATTTGTGCTTTGGCATTCTCTATGTTCATTTCTTTCTGGTTTTACAATTCAGGTTGTTTTAAGCGCTCATTGAGCAAGGTCTCCAAATTCTGGGTCTCTTGATATAGTCGAGTATGTGTTAAATTATTCGGTTGAAAGTGAATGGATAAATTACATTTTCAAGTTGTAATGTCTTTTCCTTTTTTTGTGATTTAATCGTGTCTTTATGTGTTTCGGTTTTTTTCAGCTGTTTTATATCTAAAGGCTGTTTACAGGGTGGCTTTTGTTCGTTCTTTATGAAGCACTTTTTGTTGTTTAATGAATCTTTTTGTGCTTCAATTCCAGAAGAGAGCGTTATCATGGCAAGAACCATTAAAAAGGTGCTGCCGGTTTTTTTCCAGAGAATTAAGTCTGATGTTTTCATTTTATAATACCTTACTTAACCTTGAATTAGGTAATACAAATATATGTATAAAGCTAGGTACTATGCAATACAAAGTACTGTATTTTTTTTGTTTTTATTGATATTTGTTTGCTTTGTGCTTTTTAGTCAATGATTTGTAAATGATGTTAAAGAAAAATTCCTTTAATGTTTATTGATTATTTTTGAAGCGAAATATTTTTATATGGGATTTGAAACGGGTTTTGTAGGATTGTTTTTGGCTAGTTTTCTGGCGGCAACAGTTGTTCCTTTTAGTTCAGAGATACTCTTGTCAGGTATGCTATGGGCTGGTTATGATCCCGTTCTTTGTTTCGTAACAGCTACATTAGGTAACTGGTTGGGGGGAATGTCTTCTTACGCGATTGGATATATGGGGAAGATGAGGTTTATAGAAAAGTATCTACGAATTTCGATAGGAAAACAGGAGAAAATAAGAAACAGGATAGCGGGGAAGGAGCTGTGGATATCATTTTTTTGTTGGTTGCCAGGCTTTGGTGATGTTATTGCTGTTGTTTTGGGATTGTTAAAAGTTAACGTTTGGAATGTGACACTGGGAATGTTTATCGGTAAGCTGTCCCGTTATGTTGTTTGGGGTTATTTTACTTTAGAAGCCATGCGGCTTCTTTAATTTTCATGAACTGTTGCGTGTGTTGTGGATGTCGAATCCTTTATTTTTTAGTGCTTTTTGCTAAACTATTGCTGAAAAATTGCCATTTTTGTTGGCGGTTTCAACGAAATCGTCGGAAAGAAAATAAGGAATTATATGGAAATTGTTGTTAGTGGAATACGTCCCACAGGAAACTTACATTTAGGTAATTATTTTGGTGCGGTAAAAAACTTCTTAAGAATGCAAAAGGAGTTTAACTGTTATTTCTTTATCGCAGATTACCATTCGTTAACCACCCACCCAACCCCGGTCAACTTGCATGATAATGTGAGGCAGGTGTTGGCGGAATATCTTGCTTCCGGTCTCGATCCCGAAGCTGCTACCATATATGTTCAGAGCGATCTGCCGGAAGTTGCTGAATTAACATTGTTGATGAATATGAATTCCTATCTTGGGGAATTGGAGCGAACTACTTCCTTTAAAGATAAAGCAAGAAAACACCCGGATAATGTGAATGCAGGGTTGTTGACCTATCCTGTTTTAATGGCTTCTGATATTATTATTCACCAAGCGACTAAAGTGCCGGTAGGGAAAGATCAGGAACAGAACCTTGAAATGACACGTAAATTTGCAAGTCGTTTCAACCGGATTTACAATACTGAATATTTTACCATTCCTCAGTCTTTTAATTATGGTGAGGCATTGGTTAAAATTCCAGGGCTTGATGGTTCAGGTAAAATGGGTAAGTCTGAAGGAAACGGTATTTTCTTGGTTGATGATGAAGAGAGTATTCGTAAAAAAGTAATGAAGGCTGTTACCGATTCAGGTCCAACTGAACCAAATTCAATGATGCCCGAAGCTATTCGAAATCTGTTTACTCTTATGGAGGTGGTATCTACACCTGATACTGTTACTTATTTTACAGACAAATATAATAGTTGTGAAATTCGTTATGGAGATTTAAAAAAACAGCTAGCTGAAGATATTATCAAATTTAATGCGCCTATTCGGGAGAAGATATTGGCTATCAGATCTGATGAAGCTTATTTGAGAAAAGTGGTGAATATGGGTAAAGAGAAAGCGCATATCAGTGCATCAAAGACACTTAGGGAAGTGCGTGAGATAATTGGTTTTAAGCCTTTCTGATAACTTGTAGCAAGAAGAGATATCACAAGCCGGACGCAATTCAAATTGCGTTCGGTTTTTTTGTGCTTCTCAATACAGGATGAACTAGTTGTTGAATATTTATTGATTTCTCCTAAAGCTTATCCCGATGAATGATAAAAATGAAGGAAACAAGAAATTAATAATACAATAATATTAGCTGTTGTTTATCGTTTGATGTTTTTAGCCTGAATCCAATATAAATACTCCCAAAAGATATGACTTGAGCTTCTTTACAAGAGCGCTTTTTTGTTGTAAATTTTAACAGTTTGTTGGGCTTCGTCTGTTGGGATTGACAGTGTGGTTTTCTGTAAATTATTGTTGTTTTAATAGGGAGGGATGGTTATGCCACTAACACGTCTTGAGGAATTTCTAAATCGTGAGCATGTTGATTACAAAAGAATTGTTCACACCAGGGCTTACACCGCTCAGAAAACAGCTGCCTTTGCACATATATCAGGGAAAGAGATTGCTAAAACAGTAATTGTGAAAATTGATGGTAAAATGTGTATGGTAGTTCTTCCGGCCTCTTACCAGGTTGATCTGCATTCGCTTAAAGAAGCTACCGGAGCTAAAGAAGTTCGTATGGCAACAGAAATGGAGTTTAAAGATATTTTCCGCGATAGTGAAGTGGGCGCAATGCCTCCTTTCGGAAATCTTTATAACCTGGATGTTTATGTTGCTGAAAAACTTACTGAAGACATCTATATCGCATTTAATGCTTGTTCACATACTGAACTGATTCAAATGCATTATAGGGATTTTCAAAGATTAGTTCGGCCTAAAGTGTTGAAAATTGCCAGAATGGTCCATTCTCAGGCCATTTAAATGGGATTGACTGAAGAAAGCCCTCCTTGCAACTAATGCAAGGAGGGCTTTCTTTTTTATGTGTGGATTAGGTTAATTATTTCAATGCCTTAATGGCGGCTTCGTAATTTGGTTCCTCAACAATATCTTTTACCTGTTCTACGTGAGCTACTTTTCCTTCTTCGTTGATGATCACTACGGCTCTTGAATGCAAGCCAGCAAGTGGGCCATCGATCATTTTAACCCCGTACGCCTGATCAAATAAGTCATTCTTATAATCAGACAAGGAAATGACCTGATCCAAGCCTTCGGCGCCACAAAATCTGCTGTGAGCAAAAGGTAAATCTCTTGAAATACATAATACCACCGTGTTATTAAGTTTGGAAGCCTCGGCATTGAAACGCCTGACCGAAGTAGCGCAAACATCAGTATCTACACTTGGAAATATATTTAGTACAATTCTTTTTCCATTAAAATCACTTAGAGAGACTTCGCTTAAATCAGTCTTGGTTAGGGTAAATGATGGAGCTTTTATTCCAATAGCAGGTAAATCACCAGCTGTGTTTACAGGATTTCCTTTGAATGTAATTTTTGTCATCTTATTTCATTTTTGTTTCCGGTTAAACAACCGGGAGATTGCTTTTGTTTTCGGGTAAATGATTTTTATTGGTTGGATTGGGGGAGTAATATCTTTTGATTGTGGTTATGTATATCAATGCTATGTTTTGATAAATTTCATGGTTAATGGTATAAAAAGAAGAAGTATGTTATCTAAAGGTTAGATATTTTCCATGAATGGCCTGATATATTTTAGGAACAGCAATAATCTTAAGGGTGTCTCTGCCTATTTTTGTTTCCAAGTTGAAATGTGCAGATGGAATAGAAAATGAATGCCTGTAGATGCATTAAAAGATAATTAGTTTTAATAGATGAGGGAGTATTCTTTGGATTCTGAAAAGCAAATAGAATTGTTGAAAGCTGAAAATAAACGGCTCAAACGGATGATGAGTCAGGCCTATAGAAATGAATTTGCTTATCCGTCGTTTAATAAAGATGGTTTAGGTGCACAAGGCGAGTTTATTCCTTTGCAAATTACCAGCATTTTGATTTCCGATTTGTCGTTTGAGGAGAAAGTTAATGAGGTGTTGAAGGTGTTGGGAGCTATTACCGATGTGAGTAGGATTTATGTATTTGAGAATTTTGATAATAACACCCGCTTTAAAAACACCTTTGAGTGGTGTAATGAAGGTGTAGAATCCCAGATAGAAAAGCTGCAGGATACTGCTTATGATGTTTGTCCTTCCTGGAAAGAGTTATTGATTAAGGATGGGATGATTAAGGCATCAGATATTCAAACCCAATTACCGGAAGAAAATCGGGAGCCGTTAGCTCAACAAGATATTATCTCCATTTTGGTTTTTCCCCTTTGGGTTAATGGGAAATTTTATGGTTTCATGGGTTTTGATGAGTGCAGTTTTCAGCGGGATTGGATGTATTTTGAGGTGCAACTTCTTAAAGTGGCTACCCGAATTATGTCTTCTGCTTTTGAAGGTTGGCTTTCAGAAAAGAGGAGCATTAAAAATAGCGGATTACAGAAGTTGTTGTTTGAGGTAACAAAAATATTCACTTCTTCCGGCGGCTTTGCCAATCAAGTGTCACAGACATTGAAAATGTTAGGGGAGTATTTTAATGTATGCAGGGTTTATGTATTTGAGAATTCAGAGGATGAGGAATATTGTTCCAATACGTTAGAATGGTGTTGTGAAGGGATTGAAAAGATAAAGGAAAAATATATAGGGCTCAGTTATACCAAGGATCTGCCTGGTTGGAAGGAGTTGCTAACTGAAAATGGGTTTTTGTCAACTGGTTTGTTGACAGAGCAAGGCAGTGAGGTTCGAAGTTCCTTGAATAGTGAGGGGAAAGCTTGTTCGTTAATTGCCTTTCCGATTGTAGCAGGTGGAAAGTTTCTTGGATTTATAGGTTTTGATGATTGTGGTCAAACCAAGGTATGGGATGATTCGCACCGGCATGCGTTGGCTACTATTTCCGGAATCTTGGCTGGGGTGATAGAGCAACAAAATGCCAATAAATTAAGGCGTGATAACCATGCACAGATCCTGCGCATGAATAATCAACTAATAGAAAAGGAGCGTTTTCTGCAAAGCTTGTTGAGTGCCGCCCCGGTAGGCATTATGCTGATTAAAAAAGGAGTGATCGAGTATGTGAATGATTGGGTGTTGAGTAATTCGGGGTATAGTAACAAGGAGCTGTTAGGTCATCAGGTATCTGAGTTTTATTTCGATGACAGGGAGAATAAGGATCATATCAAGAATTTTTATGGAGTTATTGCGCGGGATACTTATGCTGTTACCGAGGTTGTGATGAAAGTAAAAGGGGCATTGAAACGCATTTATCAGGTTGTTGGCACTAAGGCGTCGATGTTTGAAGAAGAAGATTGTTACTTGCTGATAGGGCAGGATGTGACCCATTTGAAAAAGACTGAGCGCAATCTTTTAGAGAGTGAAGAGAGGTATCGGAAAATCCTTGAGACATCTGTTGACGGTATTTTTATTCTAAAATCTCCGCAAGAGACAAAGTTTGTCAATAGTGCCGGGATTACTATGTTTGGTTATAATGTGGAGGAGTTTGAAAGACTGGAGTTAATAGAGGTATTTCCAAATGAAGAAAGGCTTTTGGGATTTTACCACTCTTTTAAAGCAATTGATAAAGAAGGATATTATAAAGGTGAGACGCAAATAAGGCATCGAAATGGTGATATTCTAAATCTGGAGGTTTATGGAACGTCTATCCTCTTGAATGGGACGCGACATTATTATTATTCGCTGCATGATATCACTAAGCGGATGAATAATGAAAGGGCTTTGAAGCAGAGTGAGAAAAAATTCCGGGCCTTAACCGAAAATTCCGCCGACCATATTCTAAGAATAGATATGAAGGGCGACTTGTTGTTCTGTAATCCTGCTTTTTCAAGGATGTATGGTGTGGACGGTGATAAGATGCAAGGGCGTTCGCTGGCTGAAATTGCGGGATTGCCGGCCGAGTTTACCGGTGAATTTCATGTGCATG
Source organism: Marinilabiliaceae bacterium JC017 (assembly GCA_004296775.1). Lineage (GTDB taxonomy): Bacteria > Bacteroidota > Bacteroidia > Bacteroidales > Marinilabiliaceae > JC017. Next base: position 72,147 of record RHGE01000005.1, on the reverse strand, counting down.
CAGAAAAATGCGGGATATCCGGAAAGATTGAGCGTCGTGAATTAACCATTCATCACAAAGGTAATGAGTTGGTGTTTGACTGGACCATTACTCCCGAGACCAATGAAGAAGGGCAGATTGTTTCGGTTCTGGCTGTGGGACGTAATTTCACCAATCGAAAAAAAGAAGAACAAGAGCTGCGTGATGCCAAAGAGAAAGCGGAGTCGGCCGACCGGTTAAAATCTTCTTTCCTGGCTAATATGAGTCATGAGATTAGAACTCCCCTGAATGCCATCGTTGGTTTTTCCAATTTGTTAAAAGATAATGACATATCCGTAGTTGAGAAGCGAGAATATGTAGATATAATCAATAAAAGCTCCGATGATTTGATGGAGTTGATCAATGACATTATTGATATTGCCAAGATAGAAAGCGGGCAGATGAAGGTCTCTTCTCAGTCAATAGATGTACACAGTCTTCTGGTTCAGTTAAGGGGTGTATTTGAAAAGCGGGTGATGCTGGAACACCAGGATCGGGTGAAGCTTTATTTGCGTGTGCCGGAAATTCCCAAGGAATTAACGATTCATGCCGATCGTAATCGACTGATTCAGATCTTCAATAACCTGTTGGGAAATGCATTGAAATTTACCAGTAAGGGGTTTATTGAGTTTGGTTATTGCCTGGAGGATGATCGCATTCGTTTCTTTGTTCGTGATTCAGGAATAGGTATTGCTCAAGAGAATCGAAAAATAATATTCGATCCCTTCAGGCAGGAAGAGGAATCAATATCTAAAAACTATGGAGGCACCGGGTTAGGGCTATCTATTTGTAAAAGGGTGATAGAAGCATTGGGAGGAACGCTTCATTTGATTTCTGAGAAAGGGAAAGGATCAGAGTTTTATTTTTTCCTGCCGTTAACCAATTCGGAAGGGCAGGTTAATTTGGGGCATGATGTGGTGATAAACTCAAATAAAGACCAACGAGTTTAAAAGAAAATTACCAATGGCCGACCTGGATGGGATTGAACTTGTAAAGCAATGGTGAAGTGATGGGATAGATGTGCCTCTGGTTGCATACACAGCCGTTGCTTTGGCAGGTAATAGGGAACGGTATTTGGTTGCCGGGTTTGATGAATATCTCTCGAAACCAATCCATAAAAAGGAGGTGTTTGATACGATCAGCCGGTTTATGAACAAAAAAAATGGTGTATCATAAAACAAATGATACACCAAATATTCGCTCTTTAAAGCAGAAGCACTTCTGCTTGCACGTTGTCTTACTTTTCGAACTCATAGCTATAGCTCTTTTCTCCTGACTGAAAGTTTACACAATATTCTCCTACTGGTAATTCTGAAATATCAAACATGCCAGAATAGGAGCTGGTAGCTTCAAGATTGGTAGTAAATAACTTGTTGCTTTCATCGTCATAAATTGACAGAGACATGGGCTGATTGTTAAAGTTCAGGTGACTTACAAATAACCGGTTGTCAACTTTTCTGAAAAAGGTGTCCAGGGTAGAAGCAGTTTTGGCTTCAGAATCGGCTGCTTTCACAATTTTGTGATCGATAATTGAGAAACGCTCTTCTGATTTACTTTTCTTCCCGATCAATACCACTTTGTAGTCTCCATCGTTGAACGATTCCAAATCGAATAATTTCTGAAAGTTGGCTTCATTTTTAATGCGTGGACTTTCATACAATGTTTCTCCGTTGTCGGCAACTATTTTCACTTTAAAAGGCTCAATAAGCGCGTGCTGTGCAGAAACAATTGCATAGCTGGTTTTCAGGTAAGGATGAATAAGAATGTTACCCTTGGCAAATCCGGCAACTGAAACGAAGGCTACTACAGCAAGTGCAAGTGCCCGATTAATGAAATTTCCTTTTTTCATGTGCAATAATTTAATAATGATTAAAAATTTTAATGCCACCCTCTCTTTTGATAGGGTGACGGTACAAAAGTAGATAAAAATTTCTAAAGTGAGGTTAAAAAACTGGGGGTGCAGTGTTAAAAAGAGGTAAAAGGGGAAAAGAGGGTTAGTTATGGAAGGGTATGGGGTACAACATTTGTTATTTTTGGGCTGTAGGGTTTATTTTAAGGGGGGTTATTTCAAAAAAGAGGAATATCAGGATGGTTGAGTAAGGTTTTACAAGGGTTCAGGGGGAAATAAGGTCTTATTTTGTCTCTTTTGGGATGGGGAATTGTATTAAAAAATGTTTAAAAAACTTCAAATTGTTACGTCAATATTAATTCAGAGATAAAAAATGCACTAAAACAGGTGCCGTATTTACAAATTGTAAATCGGGGTCGGAAGAAAGACATAGTCCTTTTTAATTTTTGCTGCTTCAAGGGCCTTTTAAACCTGGAAAAGAATAAAAATTGCCAAATGCCTTCTTGATTCATAACAGAAAATGTTATTCAGGGCGGCCGGGCGGGTGCTCCGTTTGTAGTGGCCACCGGGTAGCCTGTGTGGCGCATTGGCGGTACGTGGGCTCCCTTGTCGCCTCCGCCCGCCAGCGCCACATCAGGCCACCCGGCAGCCAGCTACCACTGCGCCCCCTGCCGCAGCACCATCACGGTCGGCGGGGTAACACGAAAAAAAAAGCAATCGTGACGGGAAAGGAAAGCGTGATTAAGAAAAAGTCGGCAATCCCGTGTGACCAGCCGAGTGTGACACCCACTACCTGCCGAGTGCGATACCCACTACCAGTCGAGTGCGACACCCACTATCAGCCGAGTGTGACACCCACTACCAGTCGGGTGTGACACCCACAACCAGTCGAGTATGACACTCACTACCAGTCGGGTGCGACACTCACTACCAGTCGAGTGCGACACCCACTACCAGCCGAGTGCGACACTCACTATCAGTCGAGTGTGACACTCACTACCAGTCGAGTGTGACACTCACTACCAGTCGGGTGTGACACCCACTACCAGTCGAGTGTGGCTCCCAGCAGGGAATGCCCGGGTAGATGAGAAAAACCAGCCCGTAACAATCATGAGAAGCAAGGTCCCGGTAATGTTTAATAATGGGAGGCAATAAAATGATACAGCTTCATAAAGCATCAGTAGGGATCAGAAAAGACATCAAAAATACCCCGTCCGTCTCATTCTTGAATGGTCCGCATCGTTCCCCCGATGGTACGGATCGTTGGGAAACCGGTACAAATGATTTTTCGGTGGTTCAATTCACATTCTTCCCTTCGCTAAAGAAAAGAGAAGGAGAGAAATGTGAAATGAAGGATGCTTTACTCAATAGTGATGGTTTTTCGTGTCAAATCACTGTTTTCACCTTGGTTGGTATATACCTCCAGGTAATCCACTTTTGAAAATAACCCTGCATTATTACCATGTATATATATATGGTCTAACTGTTGCTCTTTTGAATCGTCGGAAAATGTGATAATTGCGTTATAAGGAGCAGTCTGTTTCAAGCAAAGCCTGAGTGTATCATAGCTTACCATGCGGATGTCAAATACGTTTGGTTGGTTTTCCACCGGATGGAAGTTAATGCCATAGGCAAATTTCCTTTCCAGGTAAGTTAATTCTTCAATATTGCCTTCCTTTTCATACATCACCCAGTAGATCTTAACCGGGTTGGCGGCATCCAGGTTACCCTGCTCATCGAAGTTAGCTTCATAAACCACCGTATTGCGGTTGAGCGACCGCTGGATATAGAAAAGGTGCCCGGGGCCCTTCTCGGGAACCGGGTAGGAGACCACCGGATTGGTGAACGCCGATAACAGCACAAGCGATAGGGTTACTAAATTCATAACCATTTGTTTTGTTGATACCATTCCACAACTTCCCGTACACCTTTCTCCAGGTTGTATGCCGGTTTGAAATTAAAGGTATCCAGTGTTTGGGTGGCGTTGCAGCCCCAGTTAATGCTGGTGAGCTCCTTGTATTTGTCCCGGTTGAGCACCGATGTTTGCTGCATTAGCCTGGCAATGGTTTCTGCCATAAAGGCGATGCTCTTCACTAATGGTTTGGGAAAACGAATGGGCAGGGTGCGTTTGTTCAACACCGTTTTTGCTATTGCTGCCAGTTGGGAGCAAGTGTAATTATTGCCATCGGAAGCAAAGAAATACTGCCCGGAGACGTTACTCTCCAGGGAATGAAATATTAGCCGGGCCAAATCTTTCACATAGATGAATGATAACTGTTGCTGCGGACTTCCCAGGTAGGGTTCCAGGTGGTATTTAATGGTCTTGAAAAAGGATAAGAAATCTTTATCCCGGGGGCCATACACCGCTGTTGGTCGAAATATCAAGTAAGGGACCTGCTGTTGCGACGTCAGATACTGTTCGGCCATCAGCTTACTTTTTCCATAGTAGGTGATGGGGGTGGGCGTATCGGCAGGCTCAATGGGAGCCAGTGTTTTTGAATTGCCCGGTCCATGAGCAGCCAGGCTGCTCATGAGGATGAATTTCTTCGGACGGAAGTTGGCTTCTGTCAACGACTGTACCAGGTTTTGGGTACACTGGCTGTTGACCCGCTGAAAGTCGAGGGGATCAACAACCTGTGTTACGCCGGCATTGTGTATAACATAGTCGAAGGCCGGCATGTGTGTTTTCAGCTCCTGCCATTTCAACTTTAGTTTTTCAGGATCAGAAAGCTCCAATGGAAGAATGTGGATGCGCTTGTCCTGTAAATATTTCAGGCTGCTGGAGCTGCGAACCCCCGCGTATATTTCGTATGGTTGACGCAGGCCTTCTTCTACCAAGAAACTGCCAATAAATCCACTGGCTCCGGTAATAAGTACTCTAGTCATGTTTTAAGCTTTTAATGTAACAGCGGCGTCGTTTGTGTTGCTTGTTGGGCAGGAAGCGCCACATGGCCTGTACCTGGTGATTGTCTTCCAGCTCAATGTTGGTTTCTGCCGTGTGTATGCCCAATTCGGCTGCACCGTTTGCAATATCGCTCATTATAATGGCAGTTACCCCTTTGTTTTGATACGCATCAGCCACAGCAATCAGGTAAAGATCCAGTTTGTCGTTTTTCTTAAGGGCTTTAAGCAGGTGCATGAAACCAAAAGGGAAAAGTTTGCCTTTGGTTTTCTGCAAGGCTTGCGTAAAGGATGGCATGGATATTCCCACCCCAACTAGTTTGCCCGCCTCGTCTACTACCACACTAATCAGCTTTAAGTTGACAAAGTCAAGGTAGGCTTTGGTGTAATAGTTGATTTGATCCCTGGTTAGTGGAATATAACCATAGAGGTCTTTATAAGCATCGTTAATCAGGTGGAATATGTCAGGGGCCAGTTGTTTTAACTGTTTGGCCGATTTCATCTTCAAGCTTTGTAGGCCGTTATATTGCAGGGCTCTTTGAGCCAGTTGCGTTAACAGCCGGGTTGCCTGCGGATCGGTTTGTAGCTCAAACTCTATCCAATCGGTGCTCTTTGTTAATCCCAATTGCGCGAAGTGCTTTTCGTAATAGGGATAATTGTAAAGGGTGGCCATGGTGCCGGGCAGTTCATATCCTTGTATCAGTAAACCTTGCCGGTCCATGTCGGTGAATCCCATGGGGCCATGCATTTTTGTCACACCATGGCTCGAGAGCCATTCCATGGCGGTATTGAATAGGGCGGACGAGATTTCCACATCGTCTTTAAAGTCAAACCAGCCGAAACGGCCAATGGGTTCCTGCTGTTTCTCTTGTTCCTTTTGGTTGATAATGGCCGCAATTCGTCCGACAATTTCATTATTGCGGCAGGCCACCCAATAGCGACACTGGCAAAACTGGTGTGCCGGATTTTTATCCCTTCTCAATGTCGACATTTCATCCATGATAAGGGGAAAAGCCACCTGCTTGTTTTTGTGGTACAGGTGGGTGTAAAAGTTGATGAACTGCTTCAGTTCTTTTTTTGAATTAACCTCTTTTATCGTTACAGACATAGTGCTTCCTGTGGAATGTGTGCTTTAATGGTATTGGAAATTTGCTCTATGGCATATTCTATTTGTTCATTGGTGTGCGCAGCTGTTAAAGAGAAACGCAATAAGGCGTCGGTCTCTTTTACACCGGGGGCAACCACCGGATTAACATAGATGCCTTTGTCCAGGAGTTCCTTTGCAACGCGGAATGTGAGGATGCTGTCACGGATATAAATAGGAATAATGGGGGTTTCTGCCAGGCCGATATCCAGGTTATGTTCCCGCATTAATCGCAGTGCATAATGTGTGTTTTTCCATAGGTTTTGCCGGAATGAATCATCGGATTTAATCAGTTTAAGAGCAGCCAATACACTGGCGGTAGAGGCAGGAGGCAGACTGGCACTGAACATATAGGAGCGGGAGGCGTGTCGCAGGTAATCGATAATGTCATTGTTTCCTGCTACAAAACCACCTACCGATGCCATGGATTTACTAAATGTACCACCAATGAGGTCCACCTGGTCGGTAATGCCAAAGTGAGAAGCCGTACCTGCTCCGTGTTTTCCAATTACCCCCAGGGCATGGGCACAATCAACAAAGGTGAAGGCGTCGTTTTTGCGGGCTTCCCGGGTTATTTTATCTAACCTGGCAATGTCACCATCCATAGAGAAAATGCCGTCGGTAATAATCAGTTTTGTTCCCTCGCAGTTTTTTACCCGGTTGAGTTTGCGGCTTAAATCCGAAATGTCATTGTGCTTGTATTTGAGGCGTTGGGCCACACTCATTCGACAACCGTCGATGATGGATGCATGATTGAGTTCATCGATGAAAATATAGTCACCTTTCCCTGCCATGGCCGGAATAACGCCTGTGTTTACCTGGAATCCGGTGGGGAAAATGATAACGGCTTCTTTATCCAGGAAATCCTTTAATTCATTCTCCAATTCCAGGTGAAGGTCAATGGTGCCATTCATAAAGCGACTCCCTGTGCAGGAGGTGCCGTATTTGTCAATGGCTTGTTTGGCCGCTTCTTTTATTTTAGGGTGATTGTTAAGTCCCAGGTAATTATTGGAACCAAACATGAGCACTTCCTTCCCTTCAATGATGGTTGTGTTTGATTGGGGTGATGATATAGAACGAAAATAGGGGTACATGTTGGTTTGGCGCAATAGTTTAGCTTGAATAACAAGGTTGCTATTCTTGACAAAGTCGTACTTACTCATGGTTATCTTCCTCCTTTATATTGTATTAGTCTTTCCTTTAATGTGTGTAATGTGCTTTAGATAATTATCCTCCTGGTGTTAATGTTTTTGAGGGTTATAGCGTTGGATCCATCCCTTCAGGCGTGCTTCCATTTGTCTAACTTGAATGGTTTGATTGGTAAGCAGGTTGTGTTTTTGGTACCGGTCTTCCTTCAGATTAAATAGCGCAATGCTTTTTTGTCCGTCAAAGAGTAATAAATAGTCTCCTTGTGTCATCTGGTAGCATTGGTTGATGAGGTTGACCGTAAACGTCGGCTCCTGTGGATCCAATAAATTATGACCGGCCGAATTAAATGGTTCGTTATAATTGAGATAGTTTAATACGGTTGGGAAAATATCGATATGTTGAACCCTTTCTTCCCTTTTACCTTTCAAGGTATCTCTTCCCGGGGCATAAAACATCAATGGCACCGCAAAAGCATTTCCCGAAGTCGCATATTCCTTGTGGTAGGGGGTAATGGAATGATCGGCGGTGATTACAAACAGGGTGTTATTAAACCAGGGCTTGGTTTTAGCCTTATTGAAGAATTCGCGTAAGGCATGATCGGTATAACCCATGGTTTCATGTATGCCATTGGTTCCCTTTGGAAACTTGTTTTTGTATTTGTCCGGTACCACAAAAGGATTGTGAGAAGACAGGGTAAACACTGTTGATAAAAAGGGTTTTTCACATTTAGTTAATTCTTCAGCCATATATTGCAGGTAGGGTTCGTCCCAGATCCCCCAGGTACCATCGAAATCACCGCAATAGGGATATTCGTTCAGTCCCAGGTAGTGGGTTACACCGGCTGATTGGCAGAATTTGGCAAAACCCATGGTGGTGTTGTGTGAACCATGAAAGAACATGGTTTTATAACCTCGTTGGCGGAGATGCGAAGTAAGGCTTTCAACTTTCTCTCCTTTTTCGTTGGCCAGGATAAAGGGTGTTTGGTTGGCGGGAATGGAGGCCAGGATGGCTGGTAATGCATCAATACTTTTTCGGCCGTTGGCCGATGCGTTGGTGAAATAAAGACTTTCTTGCATTAATGAATCCAGAAAAGGCGCATAGCCTTTGTAAAGTCCTCCGTCCAAATCCTGGTTTAAGCTTTGAAAAGTTTCGCGTGTGAAACTTTCCAGGATAATGATAACCACATTGTCGGGCCGAAAAGTGCTGTCGTTGTGGGAAGGATGTACAGGGGGAAGAATTACATTCAATTCATCCCGGGAGAAAAAGGCAGGTTTTTCTGTTTTCTCCATATAAGATGAAATAATTGTGAAGGCGGAATTAAGAACGATGCCGGCTTCCTCGGGTTGTGAAACGTCATCAATTGCGTCTTTGATAGAGAGCGTATTTCCCCATAGGTTTATGTTGCCGTTACAACCTGACACTATCACATAGGCAGATAGGAGCCACAGGGCTGATGCTTTTTTATAACTAAAGGCATCGATGATAGGGGTTAGCTTTTTTAGGGTGAAAAGATAAAAACGGATTAATAGGAATACGATAAATCCCATAACCACGAAGGCGTACCAGTAGGTAATGAGGAATTCCAGGCCTAACGAAGACATGTTGGCCTGCGTTCCCAGGTATCCGAAAATGGAAAATGTTAATCGTTTAAGCGTATAGGGGTAGTAGAATATATCCACAAAGTTGGCGACCAATGCCACGGTGTTCGTTACAGCATAGAGTACCATCAGGAAATATTGGTAGATCCTTTTTTCACAGCAGCGAAACGGCAGCAGGCTTAATAAGATAAAGGGACCGTTAACCAGGCAGAGTGCCGTCAGGTCGAATTTGATGCTATGGAGTATATGGAATGGAACAATGGACCAAGCCATGTTTTGGAATAGGGCTTGGTTAAAACCAATAAACAGTAATCTGCTTATCTGGAAAAGAACCAAAATAAGCAGAAGTTGATAGAGTAAAACTTTAATTCTTGATTGCATGTTGACTGGATTAGAATGTTACTTCAAGGCGGAAGCGAATACCGTGTGAAGATGAAAAATTGTTGAAGGTGTCGGCTTTGTTTAACCGGTTGACATATTCCACGCGAAGGCATTTGAAGATGTTGGTGATACCGACTCCCATTTCCATATAGGGCTCGGCAGTGGGGGGCTGCACAAAACCGGGCAGATCCATAACAGAAGAGTGATTGCCCAGTAATTTTCCATAGAAAGCTTTATAGGTAACAGTCTCTCTTAGGTTAAGTTTGTTAATGAGGGGTATTTTATTGAGTAGTATGCCTCCACCATTGAAACTTAAATGGGTGTTTATATACAAATCACTGGCAAAAGATGTGTGATGTAATAGATTAAAATGGTAGCGGGCATACCCAATATCACGTGTTCCTCTTGGTAGGTGTAATAATGGATAGGGAACATCCCCCAATATATAGCCGCCTTCAATTAATAATTTTAAAAAGGCAGGGCCCAGGTTTACCCTGTTTTTCATGGATAAGTTGAAATTGGCATACAAACCATTTTTATTCCCGTTTTCTAATGGTACCTCATAAGAGCCTAATAAGGCAGAGAGGTGAAAGACGGGTTTCTGATTGCCGTAATAAATGCGTGAAAAAAAGCCTTCGTCATAATCCTGGCTGAATGATAGGCGCAGGTCAAGCATCAGGTTGCGGGTGTTGAAATGCGACATATTAATCCCTTGCGAAGTAAAAGGGAGATTGTAGTTGGAATAGTAGCGATTCAGTGACGGGCGTATTAAAATACCGATGCTTTTATTAAACTGGTGTTCCAGCGTGATGTTGACATGTCGGTTGCGCATTATATACGGGTTAGGCACTGCTGACGTAAAGGCTGAAATGATATTTCCTCCTCCCTGGTTGTAGGGGTTCTCCCTTATAAATTCAATGAATTTGTTGCGGGTCAGATCAAAATAGTCGTAATGATAGCCGGTAGAAAGAATGGTTCTTTTCTTCACCGGTAATTGATATTTCAAGTCACCACCGTGAGCGAACTCTTTATTCTTGAAACCATAGCCCAGGTAACCACCAATCATGAAGTTTTTAAACAGCTTTTCGCTGGTACGCAGTGGAAGTGTGAAACGATCTCCTTCAATTTCATTTTTTCGGTAAAAGGAGAAATAGGGCCCCAGGTCTAGTTTGTTCATATTGTAATAACCGTTGATGGTCATGGCACTGAACTTATCGGCTACTTTAATGAATTTGTTGGCTTTAAGGGTTTGAATGCCCTGGTAGGCTGATTGTTCAAAAGAGTCTAAAGGGGCGCTCTCCTGTCTGATTCTTAAGATATGGGCATCCCCCGGTTCTTCAGTATCTGGATGGTAATCAGTTACTGATGATAAGAGGGTTGGAGATGCAGATGTGGTGTTGATATCCTGATAACAAATCAATTTCTGGATGGCAAAGCTTTTATGCGCATTATCTTTACTCTCTTTCTTGCGCAGGGTGAGTTGCAGGTTAATCTTTTGAGAATTATAAAACCATTGGTTCTGACCTGTTTTTTTGTAGTCGATAAATACCTCCAGGTCTTTAACAAAGTTCAGGTTGGCTGAGTTGGGTAGGGAGGCTTTTATTTCGGTTAGTGCCCAGCTGTTTTCTTCTACCCAGAAATGTCCTTTGAAAGTGATGTTTTTATAGCTTTTGGGGTAGAATTCAAATTTGTAATATTTGGTATTGTTACTGACGGTGCTGTCATTTAGATAGATGTTGTAATACAAGAGGGCTGTGCTGGAAATAGGACTGGGAAAACCTCGTGAGAGGATATTGATTTGATTGTCGTAAAAATTGAATTCAGTGGTGAGTTTCTTATTCAGAACGTTATTGATTTGCGTGTTTAACTCCGATAATATACCATCTGATTTTTGAGAGGTTTTCCGGGAAAGGTCAATTTTGTTTTCTTTATCACGTTGGTGGTTAGTGATTGTTTCATCCATGAAGAACGGCATCATAACGGTTGAATCACTATTTTTTACAAAAGCATCGGTCGATTTTTTGAATGTTCCGGATTGAGCCGTTTTTATGCCCAGGTTAGTAAGAAAAACGGTGGTTCTGGTGTAATCATCGTAGTTTATTACTTTGAAATTGGCTGGATTATTTTTATTCCGGCTCTTGATGACTTTTCTCAACAAGGAGCGTTCATATGAATTATCAGGTTTTACCACCACCTCATTCAGAGAATAAACATCTTCTTCAAGGAGAATTTCCAAAGGCTGATCTTCTTTTTCTATTCTTATTTTTTGTGGTTTATAACCTATGAGGGTTATATACAAAGTGCAGGGAACCTTTTCGGCTGTGAGGGTGAAATTCCCGTCTAAATCAGACATGGTGCCAATGGTGGTGTTTTGGATGATAACATTTACAAAGGGGATGGTTTCATTGGTTTTTGCATCTCTAATTTGGCCTTTGAAGGAGGCTGCTATGCCAGGGGTGGCGAATAAGAGTAAAATGCTTGTTAGTATGTTTTTGAGTTGGCTTTTTGTCTCGGGTTTAAAATTTTTCAATAAGAAGTAACCTGCAGTTTTTTGACTTGCAGTGAGAGCGCTGTTGAATAGTTTCATAAATGACGTGTTTCCCTAAGACAAAATAGTTATGATGTCTTTGAGTTTTATTTTTTTCATCTTTCGGTTTAGTGCATTTAAGACAATTGTAAGAAGTAGAACACTTATCTTTTTTAACTTTTTTTAAAGAATTAGTGTTTTAATTTCTTTCGGTCGCTTATTAAAGGCTTGTGTAAAGTGGTTAATGGTTGTATGAAATACATTTTTAATGTATTGTGTGTTGTAATGGTACAATATAGGCGCTTAAGCTTTTTCAGTTCTGGAAATGAACTGGATGTAAATCAGTATAAGGTCTATTATCTAAAATCTATCGATCTATACTGAAAGCGACTGTTTTTGCTTGACATTGATCATTTCGAGTATTGCTGTTCGAATGCCATCTTTATCGTAGCCGCAATCCCTGGCTAGTTCTGTTTGAGTACCGTGGTCAATGAATTTATCAGGGATACCCAGGCGCTTAACATGAGCCATGTAGCCATGGTCGGTCATGAATTCGATGACCGCACTGCCTAAGCCGCCGATGATGGTGCCGTCTTCGATTGTTAACACTTTGTTGAAATTGGCGAAGACATGGTGCAGGATGTTTTCATCAAGTGGCTTAACAAAGCGCATATCGTAAAGCGCAATGGAATGGCCTTCTTTTTCGAGAGCTTCGGTTACCTGAAGTGCTTTTATTGTCACCGGACCAATGGCAAGGATGGCCATCTCTTTACCATCCTTCAATTTTTCTCCTGTTCCAATAGGTGTTTCGCGAAAAGGTTGCCGCCAGTCAATCATGGAGCCAATTCCTCTTGGATAACGGATGGAGAAGGGGCCCTGATCTGGTAATTGGGCAGTATACATCAGGTTACGCAACTCTTCTTCGTTGCGGGGTGAAGAAACAATAAGGTTGGGCACGCTTCGTAGAAAAGAGAGGTCGTAAGCACCATGGTGTGTGGCGCCGTCAGCACCTACCAATCCGCCACGGTCGAGACAGAATACCACGTTGAGGTTTTGCAGGGCCACATCGTGAATCACCTGGTCATAGGCCCGTTGCATAAAGGATGAATAGATGTTGCAGAACGGTACCAGTCCCGCTGCGGCCAGTCCGGCAGAAAAGGTGACGGCATGTTGTTCGGCAATACCCACGTCGAATGAGCGATCGGGCATGGCTTCCATCATGATGTTTAAACTACAACCTGTTGGCATAGCCGGCGTGATGCCCACAATTTTTTCGTTTTTCTCGGCCAGCTCAACAATGGAATGTCCAAACACATCCTGAAATTTGGGAGGCTTGGGAAGTGATGAGGCTGGTTCAATCTTTTGGCCGGTGGTTCTGTCAAATTTAGCACCCACCGCATGCCAGGCGGTTTGGTTTTCTTCGGCCAGCTTAAAGCCTTTTCCCTTTTTGGTGATAACGTGTAATACTTTCGGTCCGGGAATATCTTTTAAATCTAAAAGTACTTCCGTGAGACGATGTACATCGTGCCCATCTACCGGTCCAAAATAGCGGATGTTTAGTCCTTCAAATATATTGGTCTGTTTTGTTAATAACGTTTTAATGTTATTGTTGACCTTTAATATAAGCTCTTTGGATCGAGGGCCTGCCAGTTTTAATTTTTGTAGTGTTTTGAATACTTCACGTCTCACCTTGTTGTAGGTGTGTGACGTGGCTATATCTACCAGGTAGTCGCTTAATCCACCCACGTTGGGATCAATAGCCATGTTGTTATCATTGAGGATAACCAGCATGTTGGTATCGCTGATGGCCAGGTTGTTTAAGCCTTCAAAGGCTAATCCGGCTGTCATGGAACCATCCCCGATAACAGCTATGACCTGGCGATCAGTTTCACCCTTATTTTTGGCGGCAACGGCCATGCCTAGTGCTGCCGAAATAGAGGTGGACGAGTGGCCTACACCAAAAGCGTCGTGTTCACTTTCGGATATATTAGGAAATCCACTGATGCCATTATATTTTCGGTTGGTGTGAAACTGGTCACGTCGGCCGGTGAGTATCTTGTGTCCATAGGCCTGATGCCCCACATCCCATACGATTTTGTCATAGGGTGAATTGAATACATAATGGAGGGCTACAGATAATTCAACGACTCCCAGACTGGCACCAAAGTGACCAGGATTACACGATAGTGCGTCAATAATAAAATCCCTGAGTTCCCGACAAACAATGGGTAGATCCTGCTCATTAACTTTTTTCAAGTCGTCAGGCGAATCAATGGTATGTAAAAATCGGGTAATGCCCTCTTTCATATGTGGATTGAACTTTTTCGGTCGATTATTAAACCCTGTAGGTTATTACAAGTGTGCAAAGATAATAAGAATGATTTCATCCCAATAACTAAATTTGTTTTTTGGTTTCAACCTTTCCATATGCACTAACGCTTGTTTCTGCTGCTTTAGTATGGCTGGGCGATAAAACAATTTAATGTGCAGTTTGTTTGGTTTTGATTTGTAGCTATTACATGGTGAAAGATAAAAAGCTGTAAGGTGAAATGAAACACGGTCGGCGTATTGTGGTTGATAAAATATTTAATTCTGCGTTATTTTATTCTCAGATCCCCATGAATTAGAGCGTTCAACTTAAAATAAAAGTTCTCATCCGAAATGTGGAAGTGTTTTTGTAATGTTTGATTTGATGATCCTTGAAAGTTAGAGTGTCTATATTGGTAGTAAACTTCCATAATTGTTGAAGTAGTGTTTGAATTGCTTTCAGTAGCTCTCTTGTTATTTCGAAATTTTAAAAAATATTACAAATATTGCCTAAGAATTATGGCAGAGATATGGTTTTTGGGACTTAGTTTTGCCATGCATGTAGATGCTATTAAATATGAAATATCCATGATGCGGTGTTTTGAACACAGATGAATGAATAAAAGGAACCGTTATTAATTTGTGTCATGATACTTAAATCCGGGGACTAAATAAAAAATCGATGAAACAACTGAAGCTCATTTTAGCCATTGTCTTTTTTGTGGGGTGTGTGCCACTTAAACAATACCAGGAAACAAATGATCAGAATGCTCAATTGGAAGAAGAGAATGAGTATTTGAAGAAGGATAATGAAGAAGCACGGGTGAAAAATAATGAACTTGCTGCCGATGCAAAACGACTGAGTCAGGCGGTGGATCAGTTGAAGGAAGATACCACAAGGCAAGGGCAACAATTACAAAAGTTGCGTTTCAGGTATAGCGATCTGGAAGATAGTTACCATAATGCCTTGGTGAAATGGAATCAACGAAGTGGCGGCGATAGTGAATCAAAGCAGCTGTTGGCGTATCTGCAACAGTTACAGGAAGAGTTACAAAAGCGGGAAGACCAGCTTTTGCTTTCAGAGAAGGAGTTGGTAAATAAAAAGCGGTCGCTGGAAGAAGCGATAGCAGAATTGGAACAGACTCATGATAGGTTAAATTCTCAAAATGAACGCTTGCTTCAACTGGAATCAGCTCTTCATCGTAAGGATTCCATCATGGTGTCGCTGAAAAAAGCGGTGGCCGATGCATTAACTGGGTTTACCAGTGATGAACTGGAAGTGCATTCTAAAAACGGGAAGATTTATGTGTCCATGGAAGAGAAGCTGTTATTCCGTTCGGGCAGCTATGAGGTGAATGAAATGGGAAAAGGTGCGCTTAAAAGATTAGGGGCTGTATTGGTTAATCAGCCTGATATTGAAATATTGGTTGAAGGGCATACCGATAATGTACCCTATAAAGGCACGTTGTTGCTAGATAATTGGGATTTGAGTGTAAAACGGGCCACTTCAGTAGTTCGAATCCTGATAGCTAATTCTGGCATTGAGCCGGTTCGTATTGCTGCCGCCGGACGAAGTGAGTATTTGCCGGTAGCGGATCCCAATACGTCTGAAGGGCGCAAACGAAACAGACGGACGGAGATAATTCTGGAGCCAAGTATTTCACATGTATTAGATGTGTTGGAGATTAACTAATGGTAGAAAGGGGAAGCATTGTTGGAAGAGAGGCCGCGGGATACCTGCAGTGTTTCTCCTGGAAACGATTATTCAACGGTATTAAACTCTATGCTAGTTTCCTTGTCAGTCGGCTGGCTCGAAGGAGTATTCATTGGGGAAAACCACTGGCTATTTCAGTAGAGCCCACAAGTGTTTGTAATTTGCATTGTCCGGAATGTCCCACCGGAGCCGGTACTCTTAATAGGGCGAAAGGGAGCATTGATATTCAGAGTTACAAGGAGATCTTGACAGGATTCTCGCCCCATTTGGCATATGTGAACCTTTACCTTCAGGGGGAGCCTTTCTTATTTTCCCATTTTCCTTCTCTTGTCAGGGAAGCTTCGCTGCTCAATATCTATTCAGTAACCAGTACTAATGGACAGGTCTTTAGTCGTCGCCTGGCGCAACAGTTGATTGAGGCCGGACTTAAACGGTTGATATTTTCTGTTGATGGCCTTTCTCAGTCAACATACGAGAAATATCGTGTGGGTGGGGAGTTGGCAAAAGTGGTGAATGCTATCAGGATTATGGTGGCAGTGAAAAAGGAAATGAAGGTGAAACATCCCTTTTTGGTAGCCCAGTTTATCGTGTTTGAACACAATGAACATGAAGTGGGTGCCTTCCCGGCTTTTGCCCGGGAACTGGGAGTTGATAAGGTGGAAATTAAGAGTGCCCAATTTAATGATTTTGGGAACGGCACTGTACATCCTCCGCATCAATCTAGATTTAGAAGGTATGGAACTAATGATGGTGTTTTTTTTAGCAAAAGAGGTTCTAACCATTGCTGGAAACAGTGGATTTCAGCTGTTTTTACGTGGGAGGGAGAGATGTTGCCATGTTGTTATGATAAAGATAGTGATTATGTGCTTGGACGTGTCGGGGATAGTGATGTTGTGGAGATATGGAAGGGAAAGAAGGCACAGGCATTCAGGTCTTCTGTTTTAAAAAACAGGAATGAAATCAATATTTGTGCCAATTGTCCGGAGGGGCGCACTTAAATTGTTTGAATGTATTGGTGAGATTGAGGTCTTTTTCAGTCTTTAGTTTATAGATGCGGAGCATAAGGAGAAATAACTTCTCTTTTAAGAGGATAAGAATCATCCAAGGGAGTATGCCACGGTTTGAAAACACTCTTACTTGCAGAAGAGATATGTGATTGGAAGGGAAAATCGGGCATTAATAATGATGATTTATTAAATATTCATGGATATGGGTTGATTAGAAATCAGGTGAAATCATAAAAGATTTGTGTGGAGCTAAAATCCATAGATATTTTTTAATTAAAAACCCGCATTATTAATGCGGGTTTGTGAAAATTATACAGTTAAGATATCGTTTTCTTTCTTGTTTAGTTGATCTTCAACTTGCTTGATGAAACTATCTGTAATCTTTTGGACTTCATTTTCTGCATCCTTTTCCAAATCTTCAGATAAACCGTCCTTTTTTAGTTTTTTCAGTAGTTCATTGCTGTCGCGGCGGGCTGCGCGGATACTAACTTTTGCATCTTCACCTTCCACTTTAACTTGCTTGACCAAATCCCTGCGACGTTCCTCTGTCAAAGGTGGAACATTAATGCGGACAATGTCTCCGTTATTGTCGGGATTCATGCCCAGGTTGGCAGCGAGAATAGCTTTTTCAATGGCTCCAATCATGGATTTTTCCCAGGGCTGGATAGCAATTGTACGTGCATCAGGTGTGCTGACGTTAGCGACCTGACTAAGCGGTGTCATTGATCCATAATAATCAACAAGTAAGCTGTCAAGCATTCTAGGGTTGGCTTTCCCGGCACGTATTTTACCAAGTTCATGGTCAAGGTGTACAAGTGCCTTTTCCATGCGCTCTTTGGCATCTTCGATAATTAATTCAATATCTTCTTGCATTGTTGTAAAAAGATTGAGTTTACACTAAACTTTTAACAAAAATAGAAAACTTTACAGGAAATAAAAACTTGCCTTGGTAACCAGCTAGAGCCATTACCTAACCGACATGTCTGTTTTTATTTTAGTGGGAAGTGTGAAGTAGAATGAAGCGCCTTTGCCATCTTCTGACTTAACCCAGATGTCACCTCCCAATATCTCAACCATTTTTTTTGTAACAGTTAATCCCAGACCTGACCCGGCATATTTACGTGTAATAGATTGATCCATTTGTCTGAATTTTTCGAAAATGACCTCTTGGTAATTTTTGGGAATCCCAATTCCGGTGTCTTCTACGAAAAACATAAATTTCTGGATGCCATATGGGCGACATCCGTATTTTACAAAGCCTTCTCTGGTGAATTTTAAGGCATTGTCGAGTAAATTGATGAAAATTTTACGCAGGATATCCGGATCGGTAAAAATGGTTTTTAGATTTAGTGCAATATCCCATTCTCCTATTATTTCCAAATTTTCTTTGTGAAATTTTTTTTGATCTCTGTGTATTGTTGGAGCCAGTGACCTGAAGAATTCATTAATATTTATGAGATGGGGAGTTATATGGAATTCGTTGTTTTCAAGTTTGGAAAAATAGAGCAGGTTATCAATCAGGCTTAGTAGTTGCAATCCACTTGATTCTATGTGTTGTATGTAGTGATTCGTGTCATTATCCTTGGATTGTTGTTGGTCAATAATCCTAGAAAAGCCTATGATGGCATTTAATGGTGTTCTTAGTTCGTGGGTGATTGATGTCAGAAAGCTGTTCTTTAATTTAATCGATTTTTCCGCTTCTTTTCGGGCTTTTATCAACTGTAATTCATAGTTGCGCTGGGTAGTGATGTCGTGCAGGCTGATGATAAAGTGATCAATTTGTCCGAAGTCATTAATAATCTTTTTCAAGTGGCACTCCACCGGGATGATGTGACCATTTTTGTGTTTTATGCGGAAGCGGAATAGTCCTTTTTCGGTTAGTTTAGTGGTGTTGATGATTTCCCATATCTGGTCAAAGTCATTGGGATGAATAAGTGTGTATAAGTTTTTTTGTTTTATTTCTTCAATGGTATAACCGGAAAGTTTCATGCATGACGGGCTAGCAAATAAACAATTCATGTTACGATCTATTAGCAGCTGCACATATGCCGTATTCTCTGCAATCAACCTGTAATGTTCTTTTTGTGCGAATAAGTCAGCTACTTCTTTTTTTTGTGGATTTATGTTTTTGAATATTGCTAGTATTCGACGATTACCATGTTGATTATATAGGGTTAATATTAGTTCAAGTGGTATTGTTTTATCTCCTTTTTGTTTAAGATTTATTTCAGTTGTTTCAAGCGGGTATGATTGGGATATTTTATTAAGGAGTGTTTGTACTACTTGGGTAGAATGGTTAGTTAATACTTGTTTGATGTGATTGCTTTTGAGAGACAGACGGCGCACTCCGGTAAGCTTAGAGAATTCTTTGCTTACTTCGACAATGATGCCATTTCTGTCCAGAATGGCATGAGAAAATAATCCAGACTCTTTTTCTTCTTCTGTTGGATTAGCGTTTGGTGTGTCAGGTTGTTTGGCTTCCCAGCGAAGAAGAGGCTTAAAAATCCTCATAAATAATCAATATTATTCGACGTGAATATGGCAAAAATATTTTTAATTGCCAGATAAGAGAGCTAAAAAATAATTAGGATTAGTGTCATATCCAGTCAGAGCCTTTGTCTGGTCTAGTAAATAGGTTAAGAGCTGTTTGGAGATATGATGCAATTAAATTTAAATGCGTTATGACAAGTAGGTGTCCTCCTTGGTGGATGATTTTATATTTTACTTTGGTGTCGGTAAATTCGTTGTTTGTAATTTTCTTTAAGTCAATAGTAGTGTCGTTTTCGCCCCATAAATAACAGGCTTTACACGGAGGGTTAAGAAAGAGGGATAAGTGGTTTTGTCTGTTTTTCATATTTTCCAAATTGGCAATCATTCCTTCATCTGATATTTCTTGAGTCATTTCTTTAATCAGTTCTCTTTGTTGAAGATTAGAGAATTGCATTAAGTGTTGTTGGATGAGTAGTTTCTTTTTTCCTTTATGGATAAAGTCAATTTCTTTTTGGCGCCGTAGTTGTTTTTGAGGTGAATCGGTATAGGGATGTGTACTAATGAGAACAAGTCCCTGAATATTCTCCGGATACTTGTGTGTCATTTCCAGTGCCACATAACCCCCCATGGAATGGCTGATGATGCTATAGTTTTTAATATTAAGAGTCGATAGTAGCTCAGTAATAATTTGTGCATAGCCGGAGATGCTATTGTCTTTGTGTAATACTCCTGACTTGCCATGGCCAGGAAGATCGGGAATGATCACCTGATAATCTTTCAGAATGTTGAGGTAGGGAAGCCATATCTTGTGATTTTCAAGATATCCGTGAAGAAGAACAACAGAAGGCCCTGAGCCGGATTGGTGATAATTAATATCTGTTCCTTTGTAATGGTAAGTCTTATTCATGCATTTAACAAGTGGAGAAGAAATTGCAGTTATTAGTTGGGTATGGTTTTGTGTTAGAATTTAAAAGATTAATCTGTTATTAAAAAAAGGTTAACGATTACAAAAAATAGGGTAACGAAGGAATGTTAATTAGAATTGATATAAATATAGAATTATTTCTTTATTTTTTCTTGCTGATAGAAACAAACCCTTCTACATTTGCAGCCGTTATTAAATAGTTTATTTGATTGTGTTACAAAAATAAATTAAAAAGGATTCCTATGAGTAATTTTTTCGGTTCCTCAATTGGGAAAAAGTTCCTGATGAGTATTACGGGACTTTTTTTAGTGACCTTTTTGTTGGTTCACCTTTCGCTAAATGCACTTTTGCTAGTTCCTGATGGAGGAGAGTTGTTTAATGCCGCTGCGCATTTCATGGCAACAAATCCATTGATCAAATTAATGGAACCAGTTTTAGGCTTAGGTTTTCTGGTTCACATTATTTATGCCAGCATTTTAACGCTGCAAAACCAGAAAGCAAGAGGTAATGATCGTTATGCCTCTGGTAATAATACTAAAAACGTAGCTTGGGCTTCCAAGAATATGTACGTTTTAGGTGCTGTTATTCTAGCTTTTCTTGTGGTGCACATTGCAAACTTCTGGGTAAAAATGAAAATTACCGGTGATTCACTATTGGGTCATACTCACATCACAGTAGCTGGTGTTGAGACGCAAGTTGAAAACGCTTATGCGTTAGTTAATGGTACATTCGGTATGCTTTGGGTGGTAATTGTATATGCAATAGGATCTCTGGGTCTGGCATATCACTTGACTCATGGTTTCTGGTCTGCTTTCCAAACATTCGGACTAAGCAACTCTATCTGGCGTAAAAGATGGACTGTTATCGGCACCGTGTTTGCATGGTTTGTTGGGATTGGATTTACCCTTATTGCTGTGTTACAATATCTTTTCTTTCAAGGATAATCTCCACTAAAACTGAGAAGTTATGATTAAGTTAGATGCTAAAATACCCGAAGGGCCTCTCGCCCAGAAGTGGTCAAACTATAAAGCCAATCAAAAACTGGTAAACCCCTCCAATAAGAGAAAACTTGATGTTATCATTGTTGGTACCGGGCTGGCAGGTGCTTCTGCTGCATCCTCGCTGGGTGAAATGGGGTTCAATGTAAAAATATTTACGATACAAGATTCACCTCGTCGTGCACACTCTATTGCTGCACAGGGAGGTATTAATGCTGCTAAAAACTACCCAAATGATGGTGACTCCATCTTCAGGTTGTTTTATGATACTGTAAAAGGTGGTGACTATAGGGCTCGTGAAGCGAATGTATACCGTCTTGCTGAGGTTAGTAACAGTATTATTGACCAATGTGTGGCTCAGGGTGTACCTTTTGCCCGTGAATATGGAGGGTTGCTTGATAACCGTTCATTCGGTGGAGCACAGGTTAGCCGTACTTTTTATGCAAAAGGTCAAACCGGACAGCAGCTGTTGTTAGGTGCTTACCAAGCTTTGATGCGCCAGGTAAATGCCGGAACAGTAGAAATGCATACGCGTACCGAACTTGTTGATATTGTTATTGTAGATGGCAAAGCTCGTGGTATTATTACACGTGATTTGGTAACTGGTAAGTTGGAGAAGCATTTTGCTCATGCAGTAGTATTAGGTACTGGCGGTTATGGAAATGCTTTTTTCTTGTCAACCAATGCAATGGGATCTAATGGTTCTGCCGCATTGAAAGCGTACCATAAAGGGGCTGCTTTTGCAAATCCTTGTTTTGCTCAGATTCACCCAACATGTATTCCTGTTCACGGTGAGTTCCAGAGTAAATTGACTTTGATGTCTGAGTCATTGCGTAACGACGGACGTATTTGGGTACCTAAGAAGAAAGAAGATGCTGAAGCGATTCGTGCCGGTAAGTTGAAGCCTACGCAGATTGCTGAAGAAGATCGCGATTACTATCTTGAAAGAAGATACCCTGCTTTTGGTAACCTGGTACCTCGTGATGTGGCTTCTCGTGCTGCAAAAGAACGTTGTGATGCCGGTTTCGGAGTAGGTACAACAGGATTAGCTGTTTATCTTGACTTTAAAACATCTATCGAGCGTTTAGGAAAAGAAGCCATCGAAGATCGTTATGGCAACTTGTTCCAGATGTACGAAAAAATCGTAGATGACAATCCATATGAAACACCAATGATGATTTATCCTGCTATTCACTACACAATGGGTGGTATTTGGGTAGATTATAACTTGCAAACTACCGTTCCTGGTTTGTTTAGTATTGGTGAAGCTAATTTCTCTGATCACGGAGCCAACCGTCTCGGGGCTTCTGCTTTGATGCAGGGATTGGCTGATGGTTATTTCGTGTTGCCATACACCATCCAGAATTATTTGGCTGATGATATTGCTACACCACGTATGACTACCGATGAAAAAGAGTTTGTGGAAGCAGAGAAAGCAATTAATGATCGTATTACCAAGTTAATGAAGATTAAAGGTAAGCGTTCGGTTGACTCAATTCACAAAGAGCTTGGAGTGGTAATGTGGGATTTCGTTGGTATGGCTCGTAATAAAGAAGGTCTGCAAAAGGCATTGGAGCGTATCAAAGAAGTTAAAAAGGAGTTCTGGACGAATGTTCGTATCCCGGGTTCTGAAGAAGGAATGAATGTTGAACTTGAAAAAGCTAATCGTTTGGCTGACTTCATTGAGATTGGCGAACTGATGGCCCGCGATGGATTAAATCGTGAAGAGTCATGTGGTGGTCACTTCCGTGAAGAATATCAGACACCTGAGGGAGAAGCCCTTCGTCAGGACGATAAGTTTGCCTATGTATCTTGTTGGGAATATCAGGGTGAAGATAAAGCGCCGGTAATGCACAAAGAAGACCTGGTATTTGAAAATGTGAAGTTGATACAGAGGAATTATAAATAATAGCCGGCCTGTTATTTGGTTCAACAATTTAAGAAGAAAAGTAACATGGAAAATAGTATAAATCTCACATTAAAAGTGTGGCGTCAGAACGGACCTAAAGAAAAAGGCCGTTTTGAAACCTATCAGGTAAGTAATATTTCAACTGATAGTTCATTCCTTGAAATGCTTGATGTTCTTAATGAACAATTGATCAACGAAGGAAAAGAACCGGTTGCATTCGATCACGACTGCCGTGAGGGTATTTGCGGTATGTGTTCATTATATATCAATGGACATCCACACGGACCTGATGATAGGGTTACAACTTGCCAGTTACACATGCGTAATTTCAACGATGGTGATACCATCACCATTGAACCATGGCGCTCGGCTGGTTTCCCTGTGATCAAAGACTTGATCGTTGATCGTCAGGCTTTCGACAAAATTATTGCTGCCGGAGGTTATGTATCAGTAAACACCGGTGGTGTACCTGATGCTAATGCCATGCCTATTTCAAAGGCTGATGCTGACGAAGCAATGGATGCCGCTTCCTGTATTGGATGTGGAGCATGTGTGGCCGCTTGTAAAAACGGTTCTGCAATGTTGTTTGTTTCTGCTAAAGTAAGTCAATTGGCTTTATTACCTCAGGGTAAAGTGGAAGCAGCTCGTCGTGCTAAGAATATGGTATCTAAAATGGATGAATTAGGCTTTGGTAATTGTACCAATACCGGTGCATGTGAAGTGGAGTGTCCGAAAGGAATTTCACTGGCTAATATCGCTCGTTTGAACCGTGAGTTCATCAAAGCGAAAGCACAGGACTAATATCAATTCTTTCATAACATACAAAAGTGGCTTTTTTTATAAAGGCCACTTTTTTTTTGTCTTTGCAATTGCTTCTGTTTTTTGCTACATTAGGCGCCATTAGTTGCTTTTAAGCTTGTTTTTATGCCATATCGCCGTTTGCCCAATACAGATCAGGCTCGTTTGAGAGCTTTGAAAGCCGCTCAGAAACAAGGAGTGCTAATTGTTCCGTATGAATTGGCATTTTCGCAGCGACTTTTACTCGAACTACAAGCTTTTCTTCCCCAATTCGAACAAGCCATTTCACAATATAATTTCAGTAAAGACCGTCAGGCTAAGTATGGACGTTTGTCGATTGATCAATTCAAATCGGCGCGTCTGTATGTTTCACATTTTTTGCAGGTAGTCAATATGGGCATAATAAGGGGTGAAATTAAACCTGATGTACGTACTTATTACGGACTGGAGGTGGAAGATAAATCCGTGCCGGAACTAACCACTGAACAAGCTTTAATTCATTGGGGCGAAAGGGTGATAAAAGGCGAAGAGAAACGTATGATGACCGGAGGAAGTCGGATATACAACCCATCTATCGCCATGGTAAAGGTGAAATACGAGAAGTTTGTAGAGTATTCCAATAACCACAAAGATCTTTTGGCTACCACTGAAAAGATGCATGAAAAAGTCCTGGAGTTACGCGAAAAGGCCGACCGGCTCATCTTGAATGTTTGGAACGAAGTAGAAGCCCGCTTCGAAGATCATAACCCTGAAGAGAAGCGCGCTAAAAGCGCTGTATATGGGGTCGTATACCTATTAAGAAAGCATGAAAAGGAGCAGCTTAACTCTTGATTTTCTCCCGGGGACTGATCATTTTTATAAAGATTAATATGCCAATCATTCCGGCAAAACTTAACAGAGCAAGCTCAATGGGAATGGCTGTGGTGTCAACTTCCAGCGGATTGGCGTCAGGAGACGTGAATTTGTAATAGTGGAACAGAAGTAATGCCAAAAAATTGTTAGTGAAATGAGCAGTTATCGGTAGCCACATATTTTTTCCCCAGTAGAAAAGGTAACCAAGAACCATTCCCAGGATAAACCGCGGTAAAAAAGAAAGGAACTGCAGGTGCATGGCACTGAATAAAACCGAGGTAATGAAAATCGCCAAATGTGGTTTGCTTATCCATTCCCCCAGATAACGTTGTATTAAGCCTCTGAATAACCATTCTTCCCCAATGGCAGGTAGGATAGCAATCATGAATACATTTACCAAAAAGCCTGGAACGGTGGTTGTTTCTATGAATATCTGCGTGATTTCCATGGCTTGTTGCTCCTTATTGGTAATCCAGCTTTCCAAAAAGGTCCACGATTCAGGTAATTGAAGCTGGTGATTGATATAACCCGACCAGTTAATGAATGCCTGACTAATAATGATGATTCCCACCGAAGCTAAAATAGGAATTGGTGTTGCAAGTTTCATCCCTTTCATATCCAGGTATGGTTTTTTAAAGAAGATATAGGTTGCCAAGGCCGATGGAATGATGAAAATTCCCATGCTTTGTACTATCTGAAAGGTTTTCAGAAAAGGAATGTTGGTTAGAAGCGCCGTATTACTCAGGGCGGATCCTCCAAATATTGATATGGCAATGATTCCTATAAGTGAAAACGTTATTAGACTCGATGCAATAATCAATAGCGTTAGTATAAAGAGCTTTTGGGAAGGATGAAGATCTGCCTTGATACCTTTCATGGTTGTTGTATTTGTTTGATGAGTTATATGTGAGTGACGTTAGTCGTTATTGCAAAAATAAACAATTAAGGCTTCATGATATATTTATATTGAAATTCATAATGCAAAATAACTAATGGGCCGTTTTTTAGTAGGTGTGTATATTTAATTGGTTTTACAGGGAAACAAAAATTTATTGTAGAGAGTTAATCATTATTTGATATTAACAATCAACAATATGGGCCCGCGTTCTATGTGGATTAAGTGAACTATGTCAGAAGAGTGGGAAATAAACACCAGGTTGTCAGTTAAAAGAGAAAGGAGCGGTATAATAGGATAGGGTAAGGAGAAGCCTATAAGGAAGCAGGAAGAAGTATAAAGGGCTTCAACAATAGTAATAAATTATTGGGCAAGAAAAATACAACATTGAATCCAAGTAATAAACCGAAAGTGTGCATGATGAAGTGTATAAATGAGACAGGTATCACCCAAAAACGAAGTATAAGAATGTGTTATGGAAAAACACAATGAGAATAACGAAATGTTATAGGGAGGGGTGTCGGGGGTCTGGGGGAAGAGCGAAAAGTATCAGGGGAAGCGTGAAATGCTCAAAGGGAAGCGCAAAATAGGCTGGGGGAAAGGCGAAATACCCAAAGGGAAACGCGAAATAGGCTGGGGGAACGGCGCACACCTCGAAGGGAAGGGTGAAGTATGCGAGGGGAGTGTTTTAGTAGCCTTGTTATCAGTCAGGAAGGAGTGGTTTGTTAGAAGGCTACCCGCAGGCCAAACCAGGCGCTCGTTTTGCTGGCCTTGGGAAATGTTTTCGACCAACTGGTTTTGTTTGTTTCATCCTGATCTTCATCGAACATGCCATGTTCCACCTCGCCGAATAGCTGAAAATTAGGGGATGGCTTAATGGATATGCCGCCGCCCAGTGTAACAAAGCTGGTATTACTTTTAACACCTTCTTTTGATTTGTAATTTCTGCTTACCACGCCGCCCTTTATATAGAATGCGACGTATTCCAGGTCCAGGGGTAATATGCCTTCAAGACCGACTCCTGAAACATCCGAAGTGCTGTTGCTTTCTCCAAAAAAACGCAGGTAATGGGCAATGTCTGCTCCGTAACGACAAGAAGTGCCTTTCACACCATTGCTCCCTACGGTGGCAAAGAAACCTATTGTACCAAAGCCACTCTGTGAATTGGTGTTAGTGTCTTCTGTCGGATCGGTAGTAGGTAATGAAGTGTTGTGTGAATCGGGATTACTGAAATGATTATTCACAACCGTTCCGTTTTTTGTAAAATCTTTGAGTATCTGGAGTGTTTTTTCTTCGTCAACCACATAGGTTTGTTCAAGTTTACCATAGCCGGCCGCTTCCAGCCTGATTGCATTGGCACCGCAAGGTACCGGGAAATCATTTAAGGGTGTTTTTCCCACAAACTGATCGTTAATATATACAGCAGCACCTTCGGGCATAGTAATCACCTGCATGGTGCCGGTTTTGGAGCGTAATGTAAAATGGTAGTCTGTTATAGTGTCAGGGTTACAGGTAATTATTGTGTCAAGGGGTTGGTAATTTCTTTTTTCAATCCGCAGTTTGTATCGCAAACACAGGTATTGGCTAAACGTACAAGGGGTTTTTTTAGTGACATCCGGAATACCATCAATGGAGACCGTGGCTGAAGCAGGAGAAGTGGAAATAGTAAAGGTGCCTTTTTCTTGCGCCTTCAGCTGACCAAGAAGAGTGGCCATAATAATTGATAGAAATAAAATGTGTCGGTTCATCTGAATTTGTGTTAGGGTATTATTAAGACAGATGAAAGATATTTTACACGTAAAAAAGGCGATCATAATTTGACCGCCTTTGTAAAATAAAATATCACTGTTATGATTTTGACTTCAATATTAATTTATCATACAGGAAAAGGGCAATTACAGCACCGAAGGCAATACCGGCATACAGTACCCATATTTTCGCTGGATTGTAATTGGTCCAGATAAAATTAGTTAGTTCCTGATTGTTCATGCCGGTTAGTTCCATTGCTCTGTTCCAGTAATCATTCTTACTAAACGATTCTGAAATATTGGGTATCTCCAAGCCGCGTTTAGCAATCTCCTGTTTAAGCAGGAATAGTTTGCCAGAGGCACGATCGTAGATGTCACCCGAGAGGAGGCCGGCAAGCTGGTGCGCTGCGGCTATGGGCAGGAACGAGGTCCCCATGTATAAAGCTTTCTTGTCCGGTGGTGCAATGCTGCCTATGTATTCCGTAAATTTAGGGCTACTGGCCATTTCACCAATACCAAATACCAGGATACCGGCAATCACATAGAATCCATTCTGGAAGGAAAACATCATTCCAACGCCAATGCCCAGAATGAAGATACCCGTCATCATGGCATTCAGTGGTTTAATGCGCATCACCAGGCCGGATATCCATATTTGGAATACAATGATAAAAAAGGCATCTAAACTACCAATAGTAACCGCCGAAAGCGCCCCTTCTGCAGTGCCTATCTTTTCTGCCAGCCATGGCCATACGGAATGTAGTGCCTGATAAACATTTGATGTATCTACCCAGTCGTCAACAAATACCGGAAAAGAATAATACAATTGGTTAAAGGCGGTCCAGAACGCAATCATTATCACAAGGAATAACACATATTTGAAATTCATCAGTGTGATACCAATATTTTTGAACGCCTGAATAACTACGCGAGAAAAAGGTTCGGGCTGTTTTTCCTGATCTCTGCCGGGTTCTTTGAAAAAGAAGAAAACAAAGATGTAGTTAATGCCAATGGTGATCATTGAAATATAAAAAACCAGGTCCCAGCTGGTTTTATATATGGCACCGGCAATAAAGGGGCCGATAAAACCACCAATGTTGATCATCATATAGAAAATACCAAAACCAATGGAGGCCGATTCGCCGGTAGTGGTCTTAGAAATCATGGCCGATATGATGGGCTTAAAGAGGGCACCGGCAACCGCCAGGTAAATATAAGCGGCAAAAACCGTAACAAAGGTATTGAAGTGACCAACCATCCAATAGCCCGTTACATACATGGCAAAGGAGAGGATCAATACCCGTTTGTAGCCGATGCGGTCGGAAAGGGCACCGGTAATGACGGGCAGGAAATATAGTAACATGGAACCGGTTCCCATGATGATTCCTTTTTGTCCGGCAGTAAACCCTAATGCGCCAGTATCTTTCGATCCAACAAGGTAAATAGCAAAAGCCATGTAGAAGCCATACCACGCCCAGCGTTCAAAGAGCTCCATCGTATTGGAAACCCAGAAAGCTCTGGGTAATTTCCTGATGGTATTTAATATTTGTGACATATAAAATGATTTAGTTTCCTTTTCAAGGCCGTCTAAAATAGTGGCTTTCGCAAACAAATGAAAGGAAATAGGTCATTTTAGTTTCGGAATGGCTCTTTTTGGGCCGCTAAATAGGAAGTAAGAAAGATGAGGCGGGCGCGTTTCTCTAGTTCGTTATATTCTATTTTATCCGGCGTGTCTGTTGGTTTATGGTAATCGGGATGCAGGCCGTTGAAGAAGCAAAGTATAGGGATGTTTTGGTTATAAAAGGCATAGTGGTCTGAAAGTTGAAGCATGGAACCAAAACCACTGCTGTGGGCATAGCTATAGTCAAGTTTTAGGGGGTGCGATAGGGAATTTGCCCGGGTAACCAATTGATCGAATTCAGGAAATTGCTCGGTGCCAATGAGGTAAATGTAGTTTTTCTTGCCAACAGAATCGCGACGGCCCACCATGTCAATATTAATGTTGGCTAGGATATTGTATCGGGTGGAATCATAATGTTCCATAAAATAGGAGGCACCATACATGCCTTTTTCTTCGGCGGTAGTAGCCACAAATAGAATATTTTTATAGGTTTTATCCGGAAGTAGAGTGAAAGATCTGGCTATTTCCAGCAGCGTTGCTGTTCCACTGGCATTGTCATCGGCTCCGTAGTAAATGGTATCACCTATTTTTCCAACATGATCGTAGTGAGCTGTGATAACCAGGGTTTCTTTGGTTTGGGCCTTACCTGGCAGGTAACCTACTATATTTTCAGTTTCTATTTTATGAATTAACATCTGGCATTTTAACTTAATTCGGGTGGCTGGAATCAAGTAAGCGGTTCCGGCATCCGAAAGTTGTTTAAGGCTGTCTGTTGGGACTGAGAATAATTCACGGGTCATGTTATTATTAAGTGCAAACACCTGGTAGGCGGATGATTGGGTTGGCCGGAGCTCCTTGTTGCTAATGGTTTTATTGTGTCGTAAGGGAATAATTTGGTTTTTTATGACATCGAATTGAAGATCGTCTGTTGGATTAAATAAAAACAAACCAAAAGGATTCTCTTTTTTTAACCGATCAGCCAGCGGATACCAGGCTCTCATATTATTAATGGAGGCCACCACTATTTTGTCGGCCAAATTGCGTGCATGCAAATTGGCATTACAGCCATCTCCGATGAAAATTACTTCCTTTTCAATCTCTTCGTTAATGGGACTAAACGATAAATAAGCAATTTGTTCCAGGTCGTTAAAGCGACGGGCATTATGCTCCAGATATACATCGTGCCATTGGCGTTGCCACAATTCAAAGCTATGCAGATAATTGTTGTTTACCTTTTTGAGTCCCATGGTTTTAAATTCACGCGCAATATAGCGGGCTGCCTTTTTTTGCCCCGTTTCGCCGGTGTTGCGTCCTTGCAGGGAGTCGGAAGCCAAAATGTATACGTGGTGTTTTAGGTTTTTTTTGGTAATAAATTTCACAGCATCTTTGCTAACTTCTAAATTTTGAGCGAATAGAGAAGTGGAAAAACCGAGGAGAATGAAAAGTTGGATCTTTTTCATAACGGCGTGTTTTAATAAATAAAGGTAGGAAAATAAAGTAGAGCCAGACTCTTTGGGTGACGAGATTTCAGAAATATCTGCAATGATATTAATTTCAATTGGATGCAAAATCCATTCATTAACCTTGTTTTCAACGATTGAAATAAAGGGAAAACAAACGATAATTACGCCATCACTTCCCAATAACTATGCTACCTGGTAGTTATGAAGGTATCATTTATTTGTTCCTTAATAACAGACTTATTCCATTCATTATAGATTAGGAAAGTAAGATGTAATATTCAAGTCATTTTCTAATAAATGTATAAATCGCTCTTGATTGCCGTGGTAGATGATAAATGCCTGAACGAACCATCTAAAAAACGAATTGCGTTTTCCCATAAAATGATAATGAAAAATTTAAATAACCGATGTTGGATTTATAAATTCAGGTAGATACTTTTGAGATACGTAAAACATAAATGTAACAACAAATTATATCTCCTTATTCATAAAATAGTAAAGGCAGTAAAAACCAATCAACAGATATGTGTTTGGGTAAACAATCAAAAAATATAAAGGCAATGGATTGAAGTAAAGGTGAAATGTGCCCTTGAATGAGTAGGAGTGTTGTTAATCTTATTAATCCGGATAGATCTTAAATCTAAATTTTAAACATAGAAAACCATGAAAAAAATTGTCGTTGCAAAGTTTAAAGTGAAAGAAACAAAAGCGGATACTTTTGAAAATCTGGCTCAACCATTAATAGAAAAGTCAAATATGGAAGAAGGTTGTTTAGAATACCAGATGTATAAAAACAACTCGGAGAGTGATGAATATTTATTTTACGAGGAATATAAAAATCAGGAGGCTATAGATTATCACAAATCGTCACCGTATTTTGAATCATTTGTTCGGGATATTGCTGAATTACTCAGCGATGAAATAAGCATCAAAATACTGAATGAATAACTTAACCAATATACTTAGGGAAATTTCTAATTTATTCGAAGGGAAACCTGGTTGCCTTTCTTTCTGCCTGACGGAGGAAGGTTTTAATTAAAAACTAAAACTTCTCTGGAATACCCAAACAATCTGTCTTCTATGAAAAGGTAACTCTTCCTTTTTTCAGTTGTGTCCTGAAAGGGGGTAGTCTTATAATTATAAAAATATTCTTTGAGTTTTATAGTAATTCAAAGCAGTAAGACGGGGATTTGTAATTGAGGCATAAAAGAAAGGCCTTTTTTAATGAAGGCCTTTCTTTTAAAATGGGAAAATAGTGTTTTATTATTTTGCTTGAGAAACCGGCGTTATTTCTAAAGCGATGGTTTCCGTGTCTGTTTTGCCATTTTGATCTGTTACGGTTAAAGTCACTGCTCCGGCTCCGGGATCATCGCCTGCTTTGAATACGCCGGTAATAGTTCCTTCTTTATCTCCTACTTCCAAGTCTAAAGGAGAGGGAACGGCAAAGGTACCGCCGGCAGAAATGTGACTTGAACTGGCGAACCCGCCCGGAATTTTAATGGTAAAAGTCAGGTCTTTCATTCCGTCAACCGAAACTGGTTGAATGCCGCTTGGGACAGTAATGGTTGGTCGATCCGGGGTTTGGTCATCATCATCATTACAAGCATTAAAAGCAATCATGATGGCTGACATTGTCACAAGAACAAGGAAAATTGAAAACTTTTTCATGATATTAAAATTTGGGGTTAAAAAATTTAAAAGTCTGTAGGTAATTGAATTAGATATAGATTGTTAAAAGGAAAACCAAATTACAACGTTTAATAGACTAATTCAAGATTTTAAAAAATTAAATGGATAAGAGTTGATTTACTGGAAATGGGGCGTGGGGGAAGAGGTAAATACGTCTATCTGAATGGGGAATTAATTGAAATTTAAGAACGATTGCCATAATGATGAGAATTGTATTTTTCGGGCTTGGCTGAAGGAAGCGTTTCATGCTTAAAAAAGCAATAAGAACGGTGAAATAAATGAAAGTTAAAATAATCAAATCCCCATACTTTCATGAAGTAGCAAAATCCGGTGAAAAAGCTTAATTTCGTGCAATTAAAAAATTAATTAATGGAATCAACAAGGCAGAAGAAAATATCCCGATTGCTTCAGAAGGAGATGAGTGAGGTGTTTCAGCGTGAAGCACGTGATGTGACAAGTGGAACCATGGTGAGTGTGACTGTGGCAAGAATCAGTCCTGATATGGGAATGGCTAAAATTTATCTGAGCATATTTCCGTCCACCAATGCCCAGGAGGTTTTTAAGCAGATTAAAGAGCAATCATCGCGATTAAGATATATGTTGGGGCAACGTGTGGGGAAGCAGTTGCGTATTATTCCCGAGTTGCAGTTTTATCTGGATGATACCCTGGATTATATCGATAATATTAATAAGCTTTTAAAGTAGGATAATACATGCAATATGATCCGATAAAACGATCGCTGGGAAAAGTTTTTAATCAAACACCTTATTTACGTATTCTGTTCTATCGGTTGCTTGATTTGCTGTTGCTACGGTCGTGGCACATTCGACGGGCTGTGCGGCAATGGAAAAAGCAAGCCTCCGGGGTGGAAAATATCCTGGATGCTGGCAGTGGATTCGGACAATACGTTTATTACCTGTCTAGCCTCAATGTCAACTGGAAGGTGACGGGGGTGGACGTGAAAGAGGAACAGATTGAAGATTGTAATAATTTCTTTAGAAAGATAGGATGCGCTGACCGTGTGCAGTTTCGCTATGCGGATTTGACAAAGTTCTCCGAGCCGGATAAATACGATTTTGTTTTATCGGTGGATGTCATGGAGCACATCGAAGAGGATGAAATGGTATTCCGGAACTTCTTTCATTCGATGAGAAAAGGCGGGATGTTGTTAATCTCTACACCATCGGATCAGGGGGGATCAGATACGCATGACCATGATCATCATGGGGAAGAGGCTTCCGGGTTTATCGACGAGCATGTACGAGACGGGTATAATGTCCAGGATATTGCCGATAAGCTAAAACGTGCCGGCTTCTCTGCTATTGAAACAGCTTATTCGTATGGAACACCCGGGAAATTGTCGTGGAAGCTTTCCATGAAATATCCGATCCTCATGTTGAATGCAAGTAAGCTATTTTTCATTCTCATACCATTTTATTATTTAATTACTTATCCTTTGGCTTTTGTGTTGAATATGTTTGATGTGAGAGGAAAGCATCAAACCGGCACCGGTTTGATTGTAAAAGCTAAAAAACTATAAATCACCACCTATTATTGACTCCATGAAGCTGGCTCTATCCATTGCAAAACGCTATTTGATCGCCAAGAAATCACAGAATATTATCAATATTATTTCCATGATCTCTGTGGCTGGTATTCTTACTGGTTCCATGGCTTTGCTGGTTGTTTTGTCTGTCTTTAATGGGCTGCATGGATTTGTCGGGAGTCTTTATAATACCTTTGATCCTGATTTGCAAATTGTACCAAAGGCGGGGAAAGTGTTTTCAGTGGATTCTATTCCGCTTGACCGCATTAAATCATTGGATGGTGTAGTGGCTGTTTCCGAAATAGTGGAAGATAATGCCTTACTGAAGTTTGGAAAACGGCAAATGCCTGGTGTGGTGATGGGAGTAGATACCATCTTTAGCCAGGTGACGGAGATTGATTCCATTATGGATGAAGGTGTTTTTAATCTCAATAAAAAAGGAGAGAATCGGGGTGTGTTGGGTATGATTCTGGCGGATCAACTAGCGGTACGACTTAATTTTGTTACGCCTTTGGTAATGTATGTGCCTCGACGAACCGGGCATATTAACATGGCTAATCCACAAAATGCTTTTAATATGGAATACCTGCGCCCATCGGGTATTTTTCTCGTTAAGCAAATGGAGTACGACGCTAATTATATCCTCGTGAATATTGATCAGGCACGTCGGCTCTATGAATATGATGGATCTACGGTCTCTTCATTGAAACTGAGGATCGATGATTATGAAAATATGCCCGCTGTTAAAAAACAATTGGGTGAATTATTGGGTGATCATTTCAGGATTAAGAACCGGGAAGAGCAACATGAGTCTTTTTACAAGATGATGAAGGTGGAGAAACTAATGGCCTACCTTATTCTTTCGTTTATCATGATGATAGCCGCCTTCAATGTTATCGGAACCTTGTCCATGCTTATTTATGAAAAGAAAGAGAGCATCTTTACATTACGTAGTCTGGGTGCCGACCGAAAACTGATCACGCGTATCTTTTTAGTGGAAGGATGGATGATCTCTTTGTTAGGGGTTTTTGGTGGATTAATCCTGGGTGCGGTAATTGTTTGGTTACAACAAACATTCGGCCTTTTGAAATTTCAGGGAATGGGAAGTTTTATTGTGGATGCCTACCCGGTTGAGCTGCAATTCACCGATGTTCTGGCCGTATTAGTGACCGTGTCTACTATCGGCTTCTTAGCAGCCTGGTATCCGGTAAGGGTTATTGTACGAGGTTATTATTCCTCATACAAAGAGTGATATTCTTTATAAGTATCAGCTATTACATCCAAAACCTGTATAAGTTCTTCATAACCATCCGTGCGAAGCATTTTAATTTTTAGAGGTCTGAAGTTGGGCAGGCCTTTAAAGGAGACAGCCATGTGCCGGCGCATGTGTAAAATACCTCGTCGCTCATCGAACCAATTTACGGCATGATCCAATTGCTCCTTTAACATGGCTACATGTTCCGGAATCGAAGGCGGGGGAAGAAGTTCGCCGGTTTGCAGGTAATGCTTTATCTCTTTAAAGATCCAGGGACGACCAATGCTTGGACGGCCAATCATGAGGGCATCAACCCCGTAACGATTAAGATAATCACGTGCTTTAACCGGATTTGTTAAGTCTCCGTTCCCAATAATAGGGATATGTATCCTGGGGTTATTCTTCACTTCACCAATTAAGGACCAGTCAGCTTCGCCGGTGTACATCTGTGCGCGTGTGCGCCCGTGGATAGTCAGGGCTGCAATACCGGTATCTTGCAGGGGTTCGGCGATGTTTGTAATTATTTTGTTGTTATCATCCCACCCGAGACGGGTTTTTACTGTTACCGGCAGGTTCACAGCCTTCACTACAGCAGAAGTGATTTCAAGCATTTTGGGGATGTCTTGTAACATACCAGCACCGGCTCCTTTTTTTGCGATTTTCTTCACCGGGCAACCAAAGTTGATATCGATCAGTTCAGGGTTGGCTTCTTCAGCAATTTTGGCGGCTTCCACCATGGTGTCTGTTTCTTTCCCATAGATCTGGATGCCAACCGGCCGTTCTTCCGGCAGAATAGTCATTTTGTTCTTGGTGCGTTCAACGTGCCGGATTAAAGCATCAGCCGACACAAACTCTGTGTACATCAAATCCGCACCATATCTTTTACACAATACCCGAAATGACGGGTCTGTCACATCTTCCATGGGGGCTAAAAGAAGCGGGTTTTGCCCCAAATCTAAATCTCCTATCTTCACGTTGCCTAATTTTTCGCAAAGATAATCCTTTGTGGAAAATTTGTTTGGTATCTGTTTAAAAGGTTATGTCAGAATTAATAGCATGTTCAAATAATGTTTATAACAATGTGGTGTAAAAAGGGTTGAAAATGTTATTTTTTTTTATTTTGTACCTCAAGCTTAAGAATCTGAGGATGAAATTTCAATTGTATACTATTTACATTTTAGTAGTGTTTGTGGGGTGTAAGACGCCTGAACGAAAATCATTGAAGGCGGATAATAATGATGTCGAAAGGGTTAGTAACACTGATTCACTTGTCGTAGAAACATTAATTCAACAGTCAAGAGAGTACTTTAATGATAAAAAAAATGTGGCTGAGCCCTTTGATAACTATTTGACTGAAGCTATTGAACTTGCTGAGAAAAGTGATTTAAAAGTCCCAATGGCTCAGATATACAACATTGTGGGTAAGCGTTATCGCAATTGCTCTTTGTATGGTGAATCGATGGAGTGTTACCAAAAAGCGTTAACAATTGCAAAGGATCTTAAGCGGGAAGATTTGTTAGCCTTTTATTATAATCAGATAGGTGTTGTTTACCGTCGTGTTGATGAAAATACACTGGCGCTTGATATGCATTTAAAGGCGTTAAAGATAGCGGAAGCTATTCAGGATTCATTTATTATAGAAGTGGCTTTAAACGGGATAGGAAATGTGAATTTCAATCTTACCCGTTATCATTCTTCCATCGAGTATTTTAAGAAGTCTTTTAAGGTGGCAGATGCCGCCGGCAATGGATTG
Source organism: Marinilabiliaceae bacterium JC017 (assembly GCA_004296775.1). Taxonomy (GTDB): domain Bacteria; phylum Bacteroidota; class Bacteroidia; order Bacteroidales; family Marinilabiliaceae; genus JC017. The sequence continues at coordinate 35,609 of RHGE01000005.1, read as the reverse complement.
GGTAGAGCTATTAATTATAATAATATAGGGGATTCCTGGTTACAATTAAATGAGCCGGATACGGCGCTTCAATATTTTGTTTTGTCGCTGGAAGAGAACCGGAAGATTGAGTCACAGATTGGTGAGGCTATTTGTTATAACGGTATAGGGGATGCTTACATTGCAAAAGGACAAATGCAACAAGCAATGTTTTACCTGGAGAAGGCTTTAAAGATTAACCTGGAAGAGGGAGATATGATGCAGATTGCTACAAGTTGTATGCATATTGGTGAAATATACCTGGAATCAGGAAAGCTTCCCCAGGCTTTTGAAAACCTGAAAAAGGGACAGCGAATTGCAAAAAAGATAGGTTCCAGATACTTAATGGAGGAATCGTCCCGTTTGTTAAGCAAAGCATATGAGGTGAAAGGGGATTTTAAAGCTGCTTTGGCCTTTCAAAAGTTGAGCTCTACCTATAAGGATACGTTGCTTAATGAAAAGAATATGCATTACCTGTCGACCATGGAGGCCACATTAGCTTCCGAGAAACAGCAGGGACAGATTGGCTTGCTAAATCAGGAGAGGCAAGTACAGGAAACGCTTATAGCACAACAAAAGATGATGATCTTTTCAGGCGCATTGTTGGTAGGCGTACTGATTTTTGTGATCGCGTTGATTATGCGGCAAAATCGCCTGCGAAACAGGTACCGGATTCTTCATTATCAGCAACGTTTGCTGAGAACACAAATGAATCCACATTTTATTTTTAATGCCTTAAGTGCGATTCAGGTATTTATACTCGAGAATGACATGGAAAAGTCAGTGCGTTTTTTATCCGATTTTTCAAAGTTGATGAGGCAAGTGCTACGTAGTAGCAATCGTGACTACATATCCTTAAAGGATGAGCTGGAGGTGATCAAATATTACCTTGATATACAAAAGCTGAGGTTTAATGTTCCGTTTAAATACCATATTAAAGTTGATGAGTCGCTAGATTTAGATACAGTAATGGTACCACCGATGTTAACCCAGCCTTTCTTAGAGAATGCGATTGAGCATGGGTTTGGTAATATGGATGATGAAGGGCAGTTACTTGTCAGTTTTATGAAGGAGGCGGAGCAAGAAACTCTGCTAATTAACGTGGATGATAATGGCATCGGAATTGAGCAGTCTAAAAGTGAGCGTTCAAATAGTAAAAAGCATGAGTCAATGGCCCTGAAGATTACTAAAGAGCGGCTGGAAGTATTAAAGAAAGATGCTCGTCGCCCAACGTCATTTTCCATAAAAGATAAAAGACAGGATAATCCTTTCGATAGGGGAACGTTAGTGAGTTTTGGTTTGCCGTTAATTGTTTTTAAACGTAATAACTGAAAGGTATGGAATCGATTAAATTATTATTGGTAGAAGATGATCGTTACAATCAAAAGATTGTTTCACATCTCTTGACAACTAATTTCCCTGAAATTCAAGTGGTGGCAATTACCGATAATGTAGAAGATTCCAAAAGGGCTATAGAAAAGTACCGACCAGATCTCTTAATTTTAGATATTCACCTGAAAGAGGGAACGGTTTTTGAATTGCTGAGAGATGTTAATAACAGTTCTTTTAAAGTGGTGTTTATGTCTGCTTATCATGAGTTTGTATTGGAGGCACTGGAGTTTTCAGCCGTTGATTTTATTTTTAAGCCTTTTGATGCAAATGATCTTATAATTGCCATTGAAAAAGCCATTGATGAACTCCATGAAGATAATTATCAGATAAAACTGAAGGCTTTATTCCGGAATATGCAAAGCGGAGTTGATGACAAACAGATTGTGATGCAAGGAGAGGAATCTGTTAAGATGTTTCCGGTAAATGAGATTGTGTGGGGAAAAGCCGTTATTGGAGGAGCCATATTTTATTTTGAGAATGGGGAAAGTTTCTTTGTTCCTAAACCCCTCAGGCGTTATGAAGCGTTGCTGGCTTCGCATGGGTTTTTCAGGTGTCATCCACATAATCTGGTGAGTCTTCAGCACATAAAAAAGGTTGATGAAGCTAAGCGAATGATCTTACTGAGTAGTGGGGAGTTGATCGAATTTGAATGGCGGAAGTATCCTTTGTTGCTTCGACAGCTTGAACCTGCTGTTTTTAGGGATGTCAGTATTTAGATGTGTGAGGTAATTAGTTGGGTTATTAATAATTCATATAAAAAAGTGACGAAACCTATAACCTTTTTGATGAAATGACTGTAAAAGTTGACGAAGGGAATTGTATGGATGTTGGGTTATGTCAAAAGGGGGAAATAATTATCATTTTTTTCTAAGTTTTTTATTGCTTTTTATTGGAATTGAGGTGCAGGGACAAGTAAGCCAGGCTTGGCGTTATAATTATCCTGAATTTGATACAAGGGCAGAGAATCAGTTGTTGTTTCGTTTGGAAAATAACAACTTCATGAAAAATAATGAGTATTTCGGGGAATACGTTGAAGGTTATACGCTGCTGGGTTATGCCATTCAGCCTTCTGTGATGTATTATGCAGGTTCGCGTCTTAGGTTTAAAGCCGGTCTGCACTTGCTGGAGTATAGTGGAGTGAACAAATTCACTGAAGTTATTCCTGTTATCTCTGTGCATGCTAAATTAACCGATCAGTTGGATTTGATAATGGGGGCGTTACGGGGAGATGTGCATCATGAAATGCTGGAGCCTTTATTTGATGGTGAACGCCAGTATTTTCGGCCTGTTGAAACAGGATTACAGTTTATTTATAATTCGCCGCGTTATTATATGGATACCTGGTTGGATTGGGAACAGTTTATTTTTAATGGGGATGAAATACCAGAGAAATTCACTGCCGGGGTCAATTCCAGGCTCACATTGACTAATCCAATAGGGAAATGGGATGTATCCTTACCGTTTCAAATGGTTGCGACGCATTTAGGAGGTCAAATCAGTGATTATACTGAAGAGATGCAATCCTTGGCTAATATTATGACCGGGTTAAGATTGAGTCGGAAACTGGGGGATGGCTTTTTGAGGAAGATGTCACTCGCAACCTATTTTATGTGGTACCAGGATCTGACACAGGTGTCCGGGTTGCCATTTGATTTGGGGCAGGCTTTTTATCCTGTCATGGATTTGACTTACAAGTATGGGGATCTCATGTTTGGGTATTGGCAGGCCAGAAACTTTATTGCTCCAAAGGGGAGTCCGTTGTTTCAGTCGATATCAATGTATCGCCCGGATTTTTATAATGAATATCGCTATATGGCAACAGGGAAGCTTAGTTATACCAGGACCTTTTTAAAACAAATCAAATTTAGTTTAGTTTTTGAAGGGTATTATGACATTCCTGCCAGCCAATTCGATTATGCTTATGGAGTTAATCTGGTATTTACTCCCAATTTCTCAATTACAAAGATTGCGTTTAATTAAAAGTGGTCAAGGGGAGATAATATAGCGCCATGGTTTTTTACTCCAAACCGGACCGGCGTAATTTATCCCTATTCTTGGAGCTGTGAAATATGATGCGTCCGGCGAGCCATTTGATTCTACCCAAAGCCGGGATGAAAGGCAAAGGTTTTCGCCATAAAAAGATTTGTCGAGTTGTAAGAATCGGCCTAGTTTGCCCGGACCATTGGCTTCGTGTGTGCCTCTGATTAGAATAGCTTGTGGATCATCAGTAGTGCCGGTAACAAAATTGAGCATCCAGTACATGCCATAGATTAAATAGACATAGGCATGACCACCGGTATGGTACATTATCTCTGTTCGGGGGGTGCGTCCTTTACAGGCATGGCAGGCAAGATCTTCTTCCCCCAGGTATACTTCCACCTCGGTAATGGTGGTGCGCAGGCAAGTACCATCCGGTAGGCGACGAGCAATTATTTTACCCAGTATTTCTGGTGCAATATCAAGTGCATTTCTTTCAAAAAAATAGGCATCCAGTCGCTTGTTCATAATTCAATATGGTGTTTTGTCTGTTTTTTTATCCCAAAGAGAAAAAGCTTCTATTGCTTCCTCATTCATAATTTGTATGGCAGGAACTTTTCGTTTTTGTAATGGTCGGTCAATTTCTTCATAAATGAATTGGTCATCAAACCCTATTTGCGCCGCATCATATTTATCGTTGCCGTAATAAACCGAAGATATGCGGGCCCAATAAATAGCACCTAAACACATTGGGCATGGTTCACAGGAGGTATATATTTCACAATCGCTTAAGTCGAATGTGCCAAGTATCCTGGCTGCTTCACGAATGACATTAACCTCCGCGTGCGAGGTTGGGTCGTTTTCATGGGTTACACGGTTGGTACCTGTGGCAATGATTTTTCCTTCTTTTACAATGACAGCGCCAAATGGACCTCCACCTTTTTCGATGTTTTTGATGGATAGGTCAATGGCTTTGCGCATAAATTGATCTTTATCGTTCATTTATATTTTCTTCATTAAATGAGTCCATGAAAATAGCGAAATTGCAGGAATCTTTTCTATCCTCCAAAAGGGGACCGTAGTTTTTGTGTAAAATGTTGGTATATAATAAAAAAAAGGGTTACTTTTGCGGCCGATTATTATCCGTGCCGAAAGGTACAATTAAATTGCATCTCAATCTTTTGTAAGCGTTATTAGTAACGTTTTATTAAAAATCAGAGGTTTTGAATGTGGTATAGTTGTATCTTTGCAAACTGTTTTAAATAATAAAGTTGGTCTAATTTTTAAAAGGAAGACTGTGAATACGTTAAGTTACAAGACGATTTCGGCGAACAAAGCTACCGCTAATAAAGAGTGGGTTGTCGTTGATGCAACCGATCAGGTAGTAGGGCGTTTGGCATCAAAAGTAGCCAAATTGCTCAGAGGGAAGTACAAGCCCAATTACACTCCACATGTTGATTGCGGAGATAATGTTATTATTATTAATGCTGACAAGGTTCGTTTGACTGGAAACAAATGGAACGACCGGGTATTTTTCTACCACAGCGGTTATCCTGGCGGACAAAGGGAAGTGACCCCGGCTCAACTTTTTGCTAAGAAGCCTGAGAGATTAGTAGAGAGATCCGTAAAAGGGATGTTACCTAAATCACGTTTAGGTCGTCAACTTTACAGAAATCTCTTTGTTTATGTAGGATCTGAGCACAAACATGAAGCTCAGCAGCCAAAGGTAATCGATTTAAATACAATTAAATAATTAGTATGGAGGTAATTAACGCCATAGGTAGAAGAAAAGCGGCCGTTGCCCGTATATACCTTAAAGAAGGAAAAGGCCAGATTACTATCAACAAACGTGATCTTACCGAGTATTTCCCTGCAGCAACTTTGCAATATATCGTAAAGCAACCATTGAATGTTATTGGTGTAGCTGAAAACTACGATATCAAAGTGAATTTGTGCGGTGGAGGCTACAAAGGTCAGGCGGAAGCTTTAAGATTGGCCATTTCAAGAGCACTTGTTAAAATTGACGAAGAGAATAAACCTGCTTTAAAAGCTGAAGGTTTCATGACTCGTGACTCACGTGTAGTTGAGCGTAAGAAACCAGGTCAACCAAAAGCACGTAAGAGATTCCAGTTCTCTAAACGTTAAGATTTTACAAGTGAGTTTAGTATCTAAACCGTTAAGACTTTTCCTTGAGGGGGACTACTTGAAGGTTGCCTAAACAGAAAGTAAACGACTTAATTAAAAGACAATGTCAAAGATTGATTTTCAAGAATTATTAGATGCCGGAGTACACTTCGGTCACTTAAAAAGAAAATGGAATCCAGCCATGGCTCCTTATATCTTCATGGAGCGCAATGGTATCCATATTATTGACTTGCACAAGACTGCTGCGAAAATTGAAGATGCTGCCAATGCACTAAAACAGATTGCAAAATCAGGCCGGAAAGTGTTATTTGTAGCTACTAAAAAGCAGGCAAAGGAAATAATCGCTGAAAAAGTAGGTGGAGTAAATATGCCATATGTGGTTGAACGCTGGCCCGGTGGTATGCTGACCAACTTCCCCACCATTCGTAAAGCAGTTAAAAAGATGACCTCAATTGATAAGTTGATGGTAGATCCATCATGGAAAAGCTTGTCAAAAAGAGAAAGGCTTCAAATTACACGTCAGCGTGCGAAACTTGATAAGACATTAGGAAGTATCGCTGACCTGACACGTCTTCCTGCTGCAATGTTTGTTGTTGATGTAATGAAAGAACACATTGCTGTAAAAGAAGCTAAGCGTTTGAATATCCCGGTATTTGGAATTGTTGATACCAATTCTGATCCTTCAAATATTGATTATGTAATTCCAGCAAACGATGATGCAACAAAATCTATCGAGCTGATTACAGAAGTGATGGCCAAAGCTATTCAAGAAGGTTTACAGGAGCGAAAAGCAGAGAGAGATAGCGAAGCCGGAGCTAAAGATAAAAAAGGCGGAAAGCCCAGAAAAGGTGAGCCAAGAAGAGCAAGAGCTAAAAAAGAAGAGGCGCCTGAAGCCCCTGCAAAAGAAGCTGGCGCATCTGAAAAAGCTGCCGACAAAGAATAAATAAATCGATTAACCTAAAAAAATTAACATATCATGGCTATCACTGCTGCTGATGTAAGCAAATTAAGGAAAACAACCGGTGCAGGTATGATGGATTGTAAGAAAGCTCTTACCGAAGCCGAAGGCGATTTTGAAAAAGCCGTTGAAATTATTCGTAAAAAAGGGCAAGCTATTGCAAGTAAGCGTGCCGACCGTGAGGCCAGTGAAGGTGTTGTTTTAGCTAAGGTTACTGCTGATAGAAAAAGAGGGGCTTTGATCGTGTTGAATTGCGAAACAGACTTTGTTGCTAAAAACGAAGGTTTCGTAGCTTTAGCCGATTCTATTCTTGACCTTGCATTAGAGCAATCACCTGCTGACTTGGAAGCACTTAAAGCGCTTGAGCTGAATGGTACTGCTGTTGGCGATGTGGTCGTTGAACAAATTGGAGTGATTGGTGAGAAATTGGATTTAGCTGCTTACGAAAAAGTGGAAGCTGAAACTGTTGTTGCTTACATTCACCCAGGTAATAAACTAGCTACTTTAGTTGGTTTCAACCAGGCTGATGTTGAAGAGCAGGTTGCCAGAGACGTTGCTATGCAAGCAGCTGCTATGAGCCCTGTATCTGTAAACAGAGACTGTGTACCTCAGGAGGTAATTGATAAAGAGCTTGAAATTGGTCGTGACATGGCTCGTAACGAAGGAAAACCTGAAGCAATGCTTGATAAAATTGCTCAAGGTCGCTTGAATAAATTCTTCAAAGAAAGTACTTTGATGGAGCAAGCATTCGTTAAGGACAACAAACTTACCATTAAGCAATACCTTGATGGAGCTAGTAAAGGTTTGGTTGCTTCTGACTTTAAGCGTTATTCATTGAATAACTAATTTATCATCATAGATATAAAAAAAGGAGCCTTTAGGCTCCTTTTTTTTTGCTCTGTGGTACATAAAAAAGCTGCCTTTAATTTGACAGTTTTTTTAATGTTTTGCAGATAATTATTTGAATTACTTCACCAAGCCTTCATTTACCATGTATTCTGCGATTTGAACGGCATTTAGAGCAGCCCCTTTTTTAATTTGATCTGATACACACCAGAAGGCTAATCCATTTGGATTTGTCAGGTCTTTGCGAATTCGTCCAACAAATACTTCATCTCTGCCTGCCAGGAATAATGGCATGGGATATTCTTTTTCTTCAGGACTATCCATCACAATTATACCTTCAGCCTGACGGAATGCTTCACTTGCTTGTTTGGGTGATATAGGTGATTCAGTTTCTAGCCAGACTGTCTCAGAATGTGCCCGCATAATGGGAACGCGCACACAGGTAGCGCTAACCTGAATGTCTGAATGCATAATCTTTTGTGTTTCATTATACATCTTCATCTCTTCTTTGGTATAGCCGTTTTCGGTGAAGACATCGACTTGTGGAATCAGGTTCATGGCTAGTTGATACTGGAAAGCCTCCACGTCAATTTCCTTTTCATTTACTATTTGTTTGATCTGATTGGCTAGTTCCTGCATGCCGCTGGCACCTGCACCGCTTGCTGCCTGGTAGGTGGATACATGAACACGTTTGATGTGAGAGAGCGATTCAATAGCTTTTAATGCCACAACCATTTGAATGGTCGTGCAGTTTGGATTGGCAATGATATTACGGGGAGCTATTTTACAATCTTCCGGATTTGCTTCAGGGACAACCAAAGGCACATCTTCATCCATTCTGAATGCGCTTGAGTTGTCTATCATTATGGTACCATGTTTTGTTATGGTTTCAGCATATTCTTTAGAAATACTTCCGCCTGCAGAGGTAAGGGCAATGTCAATATTTTTAAAATCATCACCGTGTTTCAATTCCTTAACAACCAATTCCTGACCATTAAAAGAGTATGTTTTACCTGCACTACGAGATGATCCAAATAGAACTAATTCGGTCAATGGAAACTTGCGTTCTTCCAATACTTGTAAAAATTCCTGACCTACTGCGCCGCTTGCTCCAACGATTGCTACTCTCATTTGCGAAAATTTTAAATTTAGTTTTTATGGATAAATATTATTGGTTAAATTAATATTATCTAAAAAGTGTGTAAAATATAACACTGGGTGCAAAAATACAATTAATTGTTAGAAATCTGAATATCATGAAACGCTTTTTTATCTTTTTTTACGCTGTGTCTCAACTCTGTGCCGCACAAGTTAAGGAGAGTTTTGACGATGGAGATTTTTTAAATGGGCCTCAATGGATAGGGTCTACTGATCGTTTTAGTGTTAATGATCAAGGTCAACTGCAACTCACCGCTCCGGCAGAAACCTCTGACGCATACCTGTTCACAAGGAGCGAGGTGGTTGAAAATGCAACATGGGAAGTTTCAGTTGAGTTAGCCTTTAATCCTTCTTCGAGTAATTATTTACGCATATATCTGGTGGCAGATAGTCCTACAATTGACAATCTTTCAAATGCCGTCTATGTGGAAATAGGAAAGTCAACTGATGATATCTGTCTTCATGTGAAGGAGGATGGAAAATCAACCCTTTTGATTGATGGACTTGATGATCGTGTAGATGTTTCTCATGTCAATGTGAGAGTTAAAGTTACGCGGGAAGGGGATGTGTGGTCGTTAATGGCAGATGTTGGTAATGGATGGGAATTAGAAGGGTCGAGCACTTATCCAATAGGATTTACTTCTCAATACTTTGGGATTTATTGTAAATACACAGCTACGAGAAGTCAGAAGTTTTTCGTTGATGATATTTCAATATCCGGGGAGACCTTTGTGGATCGCGACATACCGTGGTTAAATAGTTGGGAATTAATTAACGGTTCTCACATGAGTCTGGTCTTTTCTGAATTATTGGATCAGGAAACAGTTCTTCCTTCAGCTTTTTCATTAATAGAAAACAGCGACTGCATTATTTCAGCAGTGACTGTGGATACATTTGAGCAATCCCAGGTCTCACTGTTTTTAGATCCGGGATTAAAGGATGTGGAGGAGGAGCACTTATTGATTTCAGGCCTGAGGGATTTGTCTGGTAATTCTATAACAGATACGATTATATCTTTCGAATACCGTCGTAATTATCTTGATTTTGTTTGTTTGGTATCAGCACATCAAGTTGATCTAATTTTTTCTGATACCCTAGATAATAGCACTGTCTCTCAGGCAAACCTTGTTTTGCTTCCTGATAATATAAGGCCTGTCAATCTTATTGCAAGCGAGGATACTTTAAAGGTGTTTTTCTCAGAAGCAATTCCCGAAGGTCATCACAACGAGCTTCGGATAAGCAATGTTTATGACTGGCGAGGAGATACTATTGTAACCAACAAGGTGCCGTTGTTTTATTATTTGGGGCATCGGCATGATTTGGTTTTTTCTGAAATAATGACGGATCCTTCTCCGGTGGTTGGATTGCCCGATAGTGAATTTATTGAATTGGTTAATCGGTCACCTTTTCCATTATCGCTGGAAGGATGGATACTCAGCGTGAATGATAAACATGTTGTATTAAATGATTATTTGGTAGAGCCGGGTGACTTAGTGATCCTTTTTCCATCTTCTAAGAAGGAGTTATGGGAGAATTATCACAATGCCCTTTCCGTTAGCTCATGGCCGATATTAACCAATGAGGTTTGTCGGATAGTTTTTGTTACGCCTACAGGGGAAGTGAGTGATGCACTATTTTATTCAGCTGAAAGATTTAGTGAGCTTAACTTTAAAGATGATGGTGGTTGGTCGATGGAATGTGTTGACAGGGATAACCGCAGCGGGCTTTCAGATAATTGGGGTTATTCCGTGGATTTTAATGGAGGAACGCCCGGGTATGTGAATTCTATTGTCGGGGAAAATAAAGATGACGTTGCACCTCAGGTTCATCATTTGTCAATGCTTAGTGACAGTACGCTTAAAATATTTTTTACTGAGAGCGTTATTCTTGACGGAATAACGACAGATGCGATTACCATTTCATCTAATGAGGTGGGATATAATGTGGCGGCCATCGACAGTGTGTTTATGACTTCCTTAGTGATAAGCTTTGAGGGCGTATTTAAGAAAAATCAAATTTACAGCCTGAAGCAGCTGGGCTTACAAGATGTTGCCGGAAATTCCCTGGAGCTATCAAGGGAGTTTCGATTTGGTGCGTCTGATACAGTAGAAACGGGCGATGTGGTGATAAATGAAATCCTTTTTAATCCTTTATCAGGAGGCGAAGATTTTATTGAAGTTTTCAACCGGTCCGATAAAATTATCGATCTGTCGGATCTGCGTTTGGCCCAATGTCAACAGTATGGTAAAATAGAAAAGCTGTTTGGGATTACCAATCAGCACCGGTTGCTCTTCCCGGAAGACTACTTCGTGTTTACACCCGATAGTCTTTTGCTGATGCAGGATTATAGATGTGAAAATCCCCACTTGATTTTAAATGTCAATCCTTTTCCTTCTTTGCCCGATGATGAAGGATGTTTAGCATTAACCAACCAGGCCGGACAAAAAATCGATAGTCTTTGTTATTCCAGGGATATGCATTACGCCTTGTTAAATTCGGCTGAAGGAATTTCACTGGAGCGTGTCTTCGTGGAGTATTCTTCAAATGATCCGCAAAATTGGCGTACCGCTTCGGCTGATGTTGGTTATGCCACACCTACTGCAAGAAATTCTCAGGCCCTTGCTTCTAATAACATGCAAGAAGACCGATTCTCTTTACAATCGGAAGTTTTTACCCCAAATGGCGATGGCATGGACGATCGCTTGATGTTAAATTACAGAAATCTCGAACCCGAAGGAATGGTCACGGTAAGTATTTATCATCCCTCAGGATATGAAATTTGTCGATTAGCAGATAAGCAATTAATGGGTACCGAAGGTTTTTTTACCTGGGATGGGCTGGGTGATGCTGGTCAAAAAGCCAAACCAGGCATCTATATCATTTATATCAGTACGTTTTATCCATCAGGCAAGAAAGAAGTGACTAAGTTAACCTGTGTGGTGGGAGTGGAAAAGGAATAACTAATCTTCCGTGGATGTATTTTAAAATCATCAATTAAGTTTTTATCAGCTTAAAAAAAACGAAAGAATGTAAAAGGCTGAAGTGATAAAATGTAACCTGGGATCGCTAAATCGTTTCGTGGTGTCGTCAAAAGTAAATGTGGCCTGATAGAATGTAAGGTGGCATGACTAAAACATAAAGTGGTGTCATAAAATAAAGATGTGGCATGACATATTGCTTCAGTGGTGTGATAGACTATAAGGAGGAATCGTCCTGAGCTTATAAAAAATCTAAAAAAGGCTCCAAAAACTTACAAACTATCAAAATGTAAACAGGAATTGAATGGTGGATATATTTGGTGTATGAAATTTGGTTAAGTTGTGCGTAATTAGGGATCATGTATGGATTAATGACCCTTAAAAAAGATCCCTGGTTGAAATATTTTTCAGCCAGGGATACTAATATATTGTGATGTTGTTTTATGTGTTATCAGAAGGATAAAGCTACAGCGAAGCAACCAGTTCTTTCATCACTTGGGTCATCTTAGGCTCGGCTGCAGCAGCTACCTTTTGTACTTCTTCGTGCGATACTTCCACAATCTGTCCCGGTACACCCGAGTCGGTAATGATAGAGATGCCAAAGCAGGGCATATCCATATGGCGGGCCACGATAATTTCAGGCACGGTTGACATACCTACCGCGTCAGCTCCTAAAATACGGAACATCTTGTATTCTGATGGGGTTTCAAAAGTAGGGCCACTCGTACCCACATAGACACCCTGTTTTAAGCTGATGTTATTTTTTTCACCGATTGAAAGCGCCTGGCTGATTAATTTTTTACTATAAGGTTCGCTCATGTCAGGAAAACGTGGCCCCAATTCAGCCAGATTTTTTCCGATTAACGGGTTAGCGCCAAACATATTTATGTGGTCAGAGATGATCATGATATCGCCTACCTTAAAATCGGGATTTAGTCCGCCACTGGCATTGGATACAAAAAGGTTTTTAATCCCCATTTGATGCATTACGCGTACCGGGAAAGTCACTTCCTGCATGGAGTAGCCTTCGTAATAATGAAAGCGTCCTTGCATGGCTACGATTTTTACCCCTTTAATTTCTCCAAAGATGAGGCGGCCGGCATGCCCTTCAACGGTCGATATGGGGAAATTGGGGATGTCAGCATAGGAGATTGATTGCTCAATGGCAATTTCATCGACTAAGCCCCCCAGGCCAGTACCTAGAATAATGGCTGCCTTTGGTTGACATTTTGTCTTCCCCAGCAAAAACTCAGCTGTTTCGTTTATCTTTTTCAACATAGTTGGTGATTATTTGGTCAAACTTTTCTTTATCGTTGAATAAAAATCTGGTTTCAATGGGAATGTACCAAATTAGTTTTTTTATCTCTTCGGAAAGATAAGGTAGGTTTTTTAATCTAACAGCATCTTTCTCTGTGGTGATAATGGCTTTTTTCTCATTCTTTGTGTCGGAAAAAACCTGCGTGATGGTGTCAATATTTTTCTTTGTAAAATCGTGATGGTCAGGAAAAGTAAGGGTGTTTACCTTATTGTAACAGGAGCTTAGATATTCAAAAAATGGCTTGGGATAGCCAATGCCGGTAAGGGCCAACACATCCATCTCTTTTCCGGGCGTTACCGTAACTTCTTTCTTTAAGGCTACTGGTGTTGAATAACCGATGTAGGTGAAGAATACTTGCTGATGGGGCAGAGGCTTAATTTTTTTAATCATCTGACGCCTTTCTGTTTCGGAAAGATTCCGTGGACATTTGTTCACGATAATAATATCTGCCCTTTGTTTGCCGGATCGTGGCTCTCTCAGGTTACCTGCCGGAAAAGGGAAGTCTTTCCAGATCGGGCGGTAATAATCCACAATAAGAATAGATAATCCAGCCGATACATACCGGTGTTGAAAGGCATCATCCAATAGAATAATTTCAGGATCAATTTCCACCATCAGCCGTTCAATTCCTTCTGTTCTTTTTTCCGCAACAGCTACGGTTATTCCCGGATATTTGTGTTTTACCTGGTAAGGTTCATCTCCTATTTCATCAGCTGTGCTGTGATTGCTGGAGATAATCACTCCTTTGGTTTTGCGTTTATACCCGCGGCTGAGCAGTGCCAGTTGGTGCTCTTTATTTAAAAGGCGAATCAGGTACTCGGTAATGGGTGTTTTGCCTGTTCCGCCTACCGTAAGATTACCCACAGAGATTACTGGCAGGTTGTAGCGTTGCGATGGCAACCAACCCCAGTCAAAATATTTATTTCTAAGCATTAAAATGCCTCCGTAGATAATAGACAGAGGCCAAAGTAGTTTTCGTATTCCCATTAGATAAATATGAACCCGGCAACTCACAAGAGATGCCGGGTCGGTTTCAGGCTGCTAAATTATTAATTTACTTCAAGATTATAAGGGATTCGGGCCTGAATTTGTGATCCGTTTTTCAGGTTCTCAATTGTTTCCAGGTATTTATATTCATCGCCCATCAGGCTTTTACCTACAAACATTTTTGCTTCTCCCGTCAGTTCTTTAATAAACTCCTGAAGCGGATCAGGTATTTCAGGAAGCTCCACAATGCGGTATTTCTCAAGACCACTTTTTTCAGCAGCAATATCAATGGCATCATTTACGCCTCCCAGGATATCAACCAAATTGATACCAACTGCGTTTTCGCCACTCCATACACGTCCCTGACCAATTTTATCAATGGCATCGGTACTGGTGTCTCGGCCATCGGCGCAACGTTGAATGAAATTCTGATAACCCAGTTCTATGTAGTTTTGAAGCAGTGCTCTCTCTTCTTTGGTGAATGGACGATTGATGCTTGGCATGTCGGCAAATTTGTTGGTTTTTACACCATCGAAGCTAATACCGATTTTCTTCATTAAGCCTGCGGTGTTGGGTATCATGCCAAAAATACCAATTGATCCGGTTAGTGTGGTTGGGTGTGCAACAATGGTGTCGGCTTCACAAGCAATGTAATATCCACCTGAGGCCGCCAGGTCGCCCATCGATACGATAACCGGCTTAGTTTCGCGAGCTAGCTTCACTTCACGCCAGATAATTTCTGATCCCAGTGCTGAGCCACCCGGAGAGTTAATTCGAAAGACAATGGCTTTAATTTTTTCATCACGACGGGCTTTGCGTATCGTTTTTGATATTTTTTCTGAACGGATACCTTCGTTTGGATTAGCACCGTCTATTTCTCCTTCGGCGTATATCACTGCAATTTTATCTTTGGCCAGACCTTTATTTTCTCCGGCTACAAATACTTTGGCATATTTTTTAAGTGTTACACTCTCAAGGTCTTCGTCATCTGGTGTATCTGTCAGTTCTTTTAATTCGGTAATTACTTCGTCTTTATATTTTAAACCATCGATCAATCCTGCTGCTACTAGTTGATCTTGTTCCCTGAACATGGGCATGTCGTTGGCCAGTTCCTGGAGGTTGTCCACTGATATATCTCTTTGGTCAGCTATTTTTGCTACCAGGTGGTGCCACATGGAGTTAATATATGTTTCGGTTTGTAAACGAGCTGGTTCACTCATCTCTTCACGGATAAAGGGTTCCACGGCCGACTTGAATTTTCCATGTTTGAAAATTTGCATTTCAACGCCAATCTTATCGAGTGTTCCTTTGAAAAAGGTACGTTGTGCGAATAAACCTTTGAATTCTAGCATGCCGCTTGGATTCAGGTATATTTTGTCTGCTGCTGTTGCCAGGTAATAGGCTTTCTGAGAATAAATAGGGGCAAAGCTGTAGATGAATTTACCCGACTCTTTAAAATCAATTAACGCATTCCTGATCTCTTCAATGGTAGCGTAGCCGGCATTAAGCCTTCCTGATTCCAGGTAGATGCCAACAATCTTAGGATCTTTCTTTGCCTTATCAATGTTTTTTAGAATCCGGTTTAATCCCTCAGGTGTGGGTTTTCCGGATAGAGAGGCAAAGGCCTCCTCAAAAGGATCTTCAACAACCCTTTCAACAATGGGGCGATTCAGTTCAAGAACTAAAATGGAATTCTCGTCAATTTTAACTTCTTTGTCTCCTGATGCTATGATGCCAACCAGGATAAAGACCATAAGCAGGGTACTGACGATGACCCCCAGGATAGTTGCAAAAAAATACTTAAAAAAATTACTCATGATATTAAGGTTTTGTGGTAATGCGATGTATTTTTGTCGTTTAGCAATTAAACAAAAATATCAAAAAAAAGCATAATATCTTTACGAATATTTTATAGCCGATAAGATTTGTGGACCAAATCGATGATTTAAATAAGGATTAGAAAAGATGGATCAGGTTATTTTATTATTAGGGGGCAACCTTGGCGATGTAAATGGTACTTTTCAGAAAGCGATAAGTTTGATTGAAGAATTTGTTGGTTCCATTGTCAAACAATCGGCTACTTATCAAAGTAGTGCTTGGGGTTTCGATGCGGATGAGCTTTTTTTAAACCAGGTTATAGAAGTGAAGACTAATTTATCTCCCAATGAGGTTTTGGAAATTACTCAAGGTTTAGAGATTGAGTTGGGGCGTCAAACAAAAACCGGAACTGAGTATCAGTCCCGGCCTATTGATATTGATTTGTTATTTTTCAACGATTACATCATCGAAACACCTGTTTTAACCATCCCTCATCCGCGTTTGCATCAACGCAAATTTACGTTGATGCCGCTACAGGATCACTGGTCTCTCATGCTACACCCCATTTTTGGGAAGAACATGAAAGAACTTCTAATGGATTGTTCGGATAATGGATGGGTTGCTGTACTTGATTAAAGTTTGGTTCCGTATGCCAGGTCCCCTGCATCTCCTAATCCTGGAATAATGTATGATTTGGCATTTAATTCTGCATCTACTGCACCAATCCACAAAGTAACAGGTTCATCTGCCAACACGGTTTTTAGGTAGTCAAGGCCAGCTTGGCTGGCGATGATAGCCACAACGTGTACGTGTTTAGGATTTCCTTTTTTCAGTAGTGCTTTGTATGCTAACTCCATTGAATTCCCGGTTGCCAGCATGGGATCACTTAAAAGAACAATTTTATCATCCAAAGAGGGGGAGGAGATGTATTCAATGTGAATTTCAAAATCCCCGTCGTCGTTATAATTTCTGTAGGCTGAAACAAATGCATTTTCAGCACGGTCGAAATAATTCAGAATACCCTGATGAAGCGGAAGTCCGGCCCGCAATATGGAAGCAACTACCACATTACTCTCTGGTAACATTTCCTTGGCAGTTCCAAGTGGGGTGGTTATTTCAGCTTCCTGATAAGGAAGCACCTTGCTTATTTCATAAGAAAAGACTTCACCCATACGCTCCAGGTTTCGACGAAAACGCATCGGGTCATGTTGAATATTTACATCCCGTATTTCGGCAATAAAACGGTTGAAAAGTGTGTTGTGTTGATTGAATATTTTTATTTCCATTTATGTTGAAATGTGTATTTAAGTTAATCTCTCTTTATATATATCCCATTCGTAATCTTTCGTCTTAGGGATTATTTTAATGCTATTATCACCTCTTACAACAGTAGATTTTGATGGTACTTCACCAGAAATAACGCATCCGGCTCCTATTGTAACTTCATCCCCAATAATAGATCCCGGCAAAATTACACAATTTGCTCCAATCCACACATTATTACCTATTTTTATGCCTGTTGTGTTAGAAATTTTTCTTTGATCGTATTTGTAGTGGTTCGTTGTAACAATCGTAATATTTGGGCCTAATTCCACGTTATCTCCAAATTTCAATCCTCCAAAAGCATTGATGTATATTCCCGGATTATCTCCAGGATCGCAAATAATTCCTTTTTCAATATGCTTCCAACCTAATATTTTACTTCTAAAATCTACAGGCCATGGAACAAGCCTATTAAAACCCATTATTTTTTGCATGAAAAAGTACTGATACAATACCTTGTAATGCTTCATGTAACCAGTTCGAGGTCTTTTATATTGAGGATATATAAACTTAACTAACCATCGAAATATATTCTGGTCAAAACGATCAAATAAGTACTTAAATAATTTCATAAATAGAATCTTATTTTTCGAAACTACGATGATCTTGCGACAATTGGAAATTGTTGAAACATAGAAATGTTTGATTGTCTGGACCAGAACCTATTTTATCTCCGCCTATAAAGCATGAGAAGATTAATTTATCGATATTTAGCTTTTCTGTTTTTCGAAAGCAGATATTGTCCACTTTCAACATTTGCTTGTTGTTTATGTATATAATGACCTTGCCGTCTGAATTATTTATGCTATTAAGTCTTATCGATTGTTTAATGTTAATCCAACTGTCCTTTTGTAGTAAATAAGGCTTGCTGTTTGATTTGTGAAGCAATAGCATTCTTCCAAATTCTGTCTTCATTTTATAATGATATAGATACACACAAAGCTTTCCTCCTTTTAGAAACATCATTCTTGAACTCCAACCATTATATCCTGTTGGAATATCTCCACCTCCAAGTGGTTTTCCACCTGCCAGACCAGGGAGTTTTCCTTCTTTATTAAAGTCAAATGATTTAGGAATATATAGATTGTAGTTCAATGAAAGTTCTTGATATAGTTTAGGGAATTTTATTATCCATTGTTGGCCTGGTTTGGGGCCAAATTGATGAGCTATAAAATTCACCCGTATTATTGCTGTGTTATTCAGGATCGTTATTTCGGAAGCAGATTTTATAATTCCCAATATTAAATATAGTTTCTCTTTTTTTCCACATATAAGTTTAGAGTAATATGGAAAAATTAGCTTTAACGTTGATGATTTAATTGGGATGGATTTTTTTTTGTTGAAAAGCTTTTTGCTTTGTGAAGTATTTAATTTATCTAGTTTTTTCATGGTTAATTTTTAACTTGACGTACACTTTATAAGCTAGGGATAAAATTTCAAAAAAATCTTCTTTCTTTGGGACTAGTACTTTAGATTTTATATTTGTGTATTTAAGGAAGAATTTAATTCCAATTATAAACGAAATTGCAAACATAAAAGAAGTTGATACGCCAGCTCCAATGATTTGGAAATGATTCATTAGAGGAATTTGAATGCTGGATATAATGATTATGCCTAATATTGAAATGTAAAAATTAATTTTTGGATTTCCGCTTCCATTAAAGAATTGAATAAGAGTAAGTAGAGTAGAGTTAAAAAACAATCCTGGTAATAACGACAAAATGATTTGTTTTAAGCATTTATATTCTGTTCCAAATAAGAAAATAAAAAGACTGTTTGGAAGAAAAAGAAATAGTAGTATCCCAGACATGGTAATTATACTAACAAATTTAAAGGATTTAAGAGTTAAATGAATATTCTTTTTACTGCTTTTGGTATTCGCAATTTTAGTTAGAAGCACATCAGAAATACTAATGCCAACCATTTTTAAACTTTCCGTAATTTGTAGACCTAAACTAAAAACACCTAAATGGGAGGTTGTTAAAAATGATGAAATAAAGAAATAACTTATTCTCTGATTTAGAGCTTGAATAGTTAGGCTGGTTTGCATAGGTATTCCATAAGTAAACATTTTTTTTATAAGAACTCTACATGAATGAATAGATATATTGTTAGGATCTGTTTTTATTCTTATAACAACGATTAATTGTGCAATGAAAACAAGTGAATATGCCGTTGTGAAGGAAAAAATATAAGCCCAAATATTTAATAGTCGATAACCAACTGTTAATATAGTAATAACAACCAATTTGAATAAAGCCAATAGAATATTGAAATAATTTGCTTTAAAAATAAGTTCATGTCCGTATAAATAATTCTGAAAAACTGCGACAGCAGATGTTAATGATACTAATAAAGGAATAATCAACATAGTATCCTTATTGATGGAGCTCATAAGTGTCTGCTCCATTAAAAAAGAAATAGTGATTAGCAATGAGATTGCGATGATGATAATCCATGTAAATGAAATGATAAACAAGGATTTTTTAGATGCTTTAGAAGAATAATAAAGCAATGAGTTGCCAGTAATGATTCCATTAGCTTGGGAAATAAAAAATACAATTAAAGCCAGAAGTGTAATTTCTCCATATGTATTACTTCCTAGGTAAAAAGAACATATCCAGGCAAATAGGAAGTTAATTATGGATTCTGTGCTTTTTGCACCAATAGTATGGATAACGCTTCTAATCACTTTTTGCTACATTTGAAAATAGTTTCAAAATTTCCTGCCCCAAGCGAATATTTTTTAATCATTTCACTACCTAATACATGCCGATAATCTATAACTTCAACGTTAAATCCAGTTTGTGCAACAATAGAAGAAAAATCAATGCCATGAGTTCGGCAAATATTTGCGCCATAAGTTTTCTCTCTTTCTTTTTTATGCATATACATCGGTAAGTTATCAGTGAGTTGATTGTTAAATATTTGTGTTATTAACAAAACACAACCATGCTTATTAACTACTCTTCTTAACTCTTTTAATGCCTTAATTTCTTCAGGTACTTCAACTAAAACATGAGAACATATGATCAGGTCGAAACTATTATCTATAAAGGGGATGTCAATAATGTCAACTTGAATATCTGCTGCTTCTGGATTTATATCTGCAGTTATGTATTTATTGGTTGGAATTTTTCGTAATTTTTCTTCTAGTCCAGGTTCAGGAGCAAAATGCAGTATCTTTAAGTTCTCATGATTTATATTTATCTCATTTTCTAAATAGAACAAAAGAACTCTAGTTCTTTCAAGGGATAAGCAATTAGGGCAACGTGCATTTTTTCTTGGGATATGACCGTGAGTAATAAATTTCCTTGAAGTTTTGCCGCAAATATTACAACTATATTTATTACCATGATATAAAATAGAAAGCAACCATATTCGCTTCTTTTTAATTTTTAATCTTAATCTAGCACTGAAAAGAAATTGGTATATTCTACGTATCATGTTATATTATCGCTTGCTACACTTAAAAATTCTCTCTCTTTTTCCATCTCCAAGTGAAAATATTTCACAATTATCCCTTCCTAGATTTATCCTATAATCTATTTCTTCAACCTTGAAGCCGGCTAGTTTAAGCCGCT
Organism: Marinilabiliaceae bacterium JC017; assembly: GCA_004296775.1. Classification (GTDB taxonomy): domain Bacteria; phylum Bacteroidota; class Bacteroidia; order Bacteroidales; family Marinilabiliaceae; genus JC017. The sequence goes on along the minus strand of RHGE01000005.1, from coordinate 15,107 downwards.
CAGGAAAATCTTTTCCATGTAGTCGAACTAAATCTGGTTCGCCAAAATTTTGTATGCGTTCTTTTCTGGAAATTATATTGATATTTTCAAAAGTTGATTCACGTTCGCTTAAGACGGTCATTATTAAAGCAATGCCAGATTTGTCTAATACGCGGAAAATTTCTGATAAGGCTTTTCCTTCATTGGTTATATGGCCTAAGACATGAGAGCAAATAATTAAATTAAAAAAGTTTTTTTGAAATCTTAAGTCGGTCAGATCCATTTTAATGTATGCACAAGTGGGATTTATATCTATATCAAAGTAATGTGAGGAATTAATTTTTTTTAATCTGTTTTTTAGTCCTTCTTCTGGTGCTACATGTAGAATTTTCCATGATTTATCAGTAATATTCACTTCTTTATCTAAATAGAACCATAAGAGTCTGGTTCGTTCTAAAGATAAACAATAAGGACATTTTGCATTATTTCGTTTAATTATCCCATGTGATCGAAATCGACGAAATGATTTATTACAAATGTTACAGTGATATTTATCTCCTGGGCCAAATAAAAAAGAAGTATACTTGTAATATTTCTTCCATAATGACATTCTTATTTTTTCGGGAACTATTGTTTGGTAGAGTTTCTTTATTATATACATCTAGTATAATTTAATCATTGATAGTTGAGTATAGTAATTTAGAGTACCTCCAAAACCTTTAAAAAAGCGAGCAATATTATCAATTTTTGAACCTTCAAAATCTATTATATACCCACTATTTGAATATTTTTTAATAATAGAATCAAGTAAAAAGTATAGGGCTCTTTGCGTATACCCTTCTGGGGTTGAAATGGGAGAATGGTAATATATTGTATTGTTGTAGATAATGAGGAAAATAGCGGCATTAATTTGATTTTCTAAATTTTTGGATATTACGATATGACCACACCCTTTTTCAAAGGCAGATTTTAGTATTTGTCCTAAACTGGCTTTTTCTTTTTCTGGCAAATAAAAACGTCTATATTTATTCGCAAAAGTTTTAAACCACTCAATGTCATTAGTTGATTCAAATTTTAATTTTTCTTTTAGGCTTCGTCTAACATTATATTTTGAATGGGACGAGTAATTTCTATAAATACTTTCATAGGGTCGATCTAAGAGTAATTCGTAATCAGGACATAGGGTGATTTTTTTTAATGTTATTTTAGGAATATAATTTGATACTGTATTTATAAAAAAAAATTTCGCAGGAACCAAATTGTAAAAAGAATTAACGGTTTTTTGAGTTATTGGGTTTGAAGAAAAAATTCCCAATTTCTGAATAAAATATGGAGTTAAGGCAAGCTGAAATCCAAATTTATTTTTTAAAGGTACTGGCATAATAGTATCATAATTTCCTAAAATAATTCCATCCCATTTCTCGCAACAATTATCTAAATACCAGGTTAATCCATAAACTAAAGGAGTAATTGAGTTATTTACACAAGCATCCCATTTTTTATCATTTATTTCGTGTCTTTCTAAATACCTTATTTGCGATCCATTTATTGTTTTTATATTCATGAATTATCTTTGAACTATATTAATCCCTAATTTTGCTCTTATTTTGCTTTTAACTAACTGATAAAAATAGGTTAGTTTTCCTGAATACATTGTTTCCATTGGTATTCGTTGGTAGTTCATTTTCGCGTAATCTTCTTTTATCCCTGCAGTACCAAAGGAAATGTCCGATAGCTCAAGTTTTTTAATTTCTCTAAAAAAGGTTTGGGTCATCTTATAATCAGTGAAAGGAAAGGAGAACGCTTTTACTGGAGAATCAAACTTTTCACAGATGTATTGCATTGACAACTGTAATTGCCGAATTCTTTCATCCATTTCCAGAAATCTAAATTCAGGATGGTCAATACTATGAGCGCCTATGGAAAATCCTCTCGATTTCATATCTTTAAGTTGTATTAGATCTAGATACGGTTTTGCTTGGTTTAAATAAACATCAAAATCAATATTGAATTTTTTTGCCAAGCTTTCAAAACTATCTTTTTGGTGATAGTTCAATTGTAAAATCTCTCTTTGATCTTTCTTGTTCTTTATGCCTCTTTTGTGTAATTTATCTATCACTATTGAAGCTTTAAACCTGAAAAATAGATCTTTATTATCGATAAAACCTGAATTAATAAAAAAGGTCGCTGGAATGCCTTTGGCTTCTAAAATAGGTAAAATTATATCATAACACTGACGTAATCCATCGTCAAACGATAAATGAAAAACTGGCTTTTTTAATGAATGAAACCCATTTCTAGCCAGATTATAAAATTCTTCAAGAGATACTGGTTGATATTTAGAACAGAAAAAATCAAGGTCCTTCTTAAAATCAATTATCTTCTTTACCAGAAATAAATGCCTCAAATGAGGAAGTTGTTCATCGCTTACAGCGTGGTAAAAAGGTAGAATGTAATTTATTTTTGACATTATAAGTAATATCTCTGTTTGAATAACCCATCCAATAAACGTCCAATTCCCTTTTTATATTGTAAAAAGTGATGCGAAGTTTGCTGGAAGTTTCGACTTAATGCTTGATCGGAATACGGAAATTCAAGAGTGAGGTTTGTTTCTGCATTGTTTTTTATTACATGAAGAATGATTGCATATAACCCAGCTTTCTTTTCTCCTTCCTCAGAGGCCACGGTATCAATTAGTAATAAGCGTTGATTTGATTTGATGAAGAATGCTTGTGCGATTAATTCGTTATGTCTGTTGTAAGCACCATAGGTTCCGGCACTTTTGTATCTAGTAGAGAAGGAGATAATTCGTTTGACTATTGCCGGATTCCATCCCTTTGTTTTTTGTTGTTTTTTGAATTGAATGTACTCATTTGCGTCAATTGATCTGGAAACAGAAATGCTGTGTTTTTTTGCAATGGATACTTTATTGCTGATTTTTGGAGTGAGGACCTTCTGAATTGCACTGTACGACGAGATTAAATCAATTGCCCCATATGTCATTTCCTGTGTGTGTTTTTTTAAGGAAGAGGAAGGAAGTCGGTTATATGCATTTAGCATTATGGATACATTTTTATAAGGAATGCTTTCTAGGAATAGTTCGGTTTTTTCTGGAGACATCTGCGCCTTTGAGAATATTCCCAGCTGGTGAGCCCAAAATGGTTGAAATATCATGGGGATTCCCCAGGTTTTTTTGATCGGAAGTGGCATAACGGTTAGGTAATCGTCTTCTACGAGAGCTTCCCATTCATCACAGACAATATCCAGAAACCAGGAGTAGGCATAGGTTATTCCATTAAAGGCTTGTCGAATGCAGGAATCCCATTTCAAACGGTTTATTTCATCATATTTTAAGTGATTTAAAGCCATTCTTGTTATATTAATCCTTCATCTGCGAAACTATAATAACCATGATCTGTAACAATAATATGATCTAATACCGGTATGTCTAAGATATTTCCGGATTCTTTAAGTTTTTTTGTAATTGCTAAGTCAGCTTCACTGGGCTGTAGGTTTCCTGAAGGATGATTATGACATAATATAATGGAGGTAGCCAGGTTTTCAATTGCATTTTTCATGATTAAACGTACGTCGATAACAGTTCCGGAAATTCCACCCTGACTTAATTTGAGGCGTGAAATGATTTTGTTTGACCGATTGAGAAGGAGTATCCAGAACTCTTCATGTGGGAGATCTCCTATTGAAGGTTGAAATTGATAAAATACATCACGGCTGCTGGTAATTTTAGACCGAATAATTGATTCACTGAACTTTCGTCTTCGGCCAAGTTCAAGGGCCGAAACGATTGTGATGGCTTTGGCTTCTCCAATGCCATGATAGGTCGATTTCAATTGATTGATGGAGACTTTACCAAGTTCAATTAGGTTGAAAGAAGTATCTTTTAAAATTTTTTTAGCCAAGTCTACAGCAGACTCTTTTTGAGAACCTGAGCCAATAAGAATGGCAAGTAGTTCGGCATCAGATAATGATTGAATACCTTTTGCAAGTAGCTTTTCGCGTGGGCGGTCTTCAAGGGCCCATTCTTTTATGCGGAGATGTTGGTAATCGCTCATAAATTTTTCTCTTTAAGTTAAGAAAGATAATGAAACGATAAAATACAAAAAACACCTCCCTTTTGAGGAGGTGTTATGTAGTCCCTAGGGGAATCGAACCCCTATTTCAAGAATGAAAATCTTACGTCCTAACCGTTAGACGAAGGGACCAAATAATAAATAACTATACAACTCACCTTTAAAACATCTTCTGTGTTTAAAAGATGCTTAGTAGTCCCTAGGGGAATCGAACCCCTATTTCAAGAATGAAAATCTTACGTCCTAACCGTTAGACGAAGGGACCAGGTAATTTTGCTGTTATAGCTTGTTTATGTGACCAGCTAACTTAGATTTTAAGTTTGCTGCTTTATTTTTGTGAATAATATTTCTCTTGGCTAATTTATCCAGCATTGAAACTACTTTTGGATACAGTTCTTGAGCTGAAGTTTTATCAGTAGTTGAGCGCAACTGCTTAACTGCATTACGTGCACTTTTTGCGTAATACTTGTTATGAAGTCTTCTCTTCTCAATCTGTCTAATTCTCTTTTTTGCTGACTGATGATTTGCCATCTTTCTTGATATATAATTAGTACCTTTTTTAGTAGTCCCTAGGGGAATCGAACCCCTATTTCAAGAATGAAAATCTTACGTCCTAACCGTTAGACGAAGGGACCTTAATTTGCATTTGCACAGTTGTTTTGTTTTCAAATGCGGATGCAAAGATATAGCAAAAATGACTACCTCCAAATAAATGGTAAAAAAAAATGAATGAAAATATAAATAGAAAATAAAAACCTCAGGATTACAGGGTGTTAGGTTGGATGAAATTTGATAGAGTTTATATGGAAGGAAAAAATCTATTTCCTTGCGAGATTTGAGAATATTTATTTCCTTTGTGAGCAAGTGAAAAGTGGAAGGATTTGGCTGATTGCAACCACTAAAAAAAATGCTAAAACGTATCTCGTTAAGCTCATCCCTTTTCTTTTCACCTTTTTTAGATTTTATTTCGTTGTATAACTTATTAGCACTGTTCTCTATAAGGCAGTGTACTAAGCATTTTGAATTATGGGATATTTATTTACATCAGAATCAGTATCAGAAGGGCATCCTGATAAGATTGCCGATCAGATTTCAGATGCGGTTTTAGATGAATTACTTAGACAAGATCCGGAATCAAAAGTCGCATGTGAGACACTTGTTACGACTGGTTTAGTTGTGATTAGTGGGGAGGTGAAAACCTTAGGTTATGTACCAGTTCAAAAGGTCGCTCGGAGAGTGATTGATCGGATTGGTTATACGAAGTCTGATTATATGTTTGATTCGGGTTCTTGTGGTGTTATTTCTGCTCTACACGAACAATCTGTTGATATTAGCAGGGGAGTGGAGCGTGAAGAAGAGGATAATCAAGGAGCAGGTGACCAGGGGATGATGTTTGGCTATGCCTGTAAAGACACTGAGGATTATTTGCCATTACCGCTTTATCTATCACATTTACTGCTTAAAGAGCTTGCTGCTATTCGTCGTGAGGAAAAAGTGATGACTTATTTGCGACCGGATTCAAAGTCACAGGTAACCATTGAATATAACGATGATAATACACCAAAACGTGTACATACCGTTGTGATTTCTACTCAACATGATGAGTTTGATGAGGATGATGCGATGTTGGCGGTGATTAGAAAAGATGTGAAAGAGATTCTTATTCCAAGAGTAAAAGCATTGTTGCCTAAACCACAGCAAGAGTTGTTTAATGGTTTTGTATTGCACGTGAATCCTACCGGAAAGTTTGTGATCGGGGGACCTCATGGGGATACAGGGCTTACCGGGCGTAAGATAATTGTGGATACTTATGGTGGTAAGGGTGCTCATGGTGGAGGTGCCTTTAGTGGAAAAGACAGTTCTAAAGTGGACAGGTCAGCGGCTTATGCCACTCGCCACATTGCAAAAAATATGGTAGCTGCTGGAGTAGCAGATGAAGTTCTAGTTCAGGTGGCCTATGCTATTGGTGTGGCCGAACCTGTTGGATTTTATATTAACACTTATGGAACCGCGAAAGTGAACTTCACCGATGGTCAAATTGCTGAAATGGTGAGTCATTTGTTTGATTTACGACCAAGGGCGATTATCCGACGTTTAGGGTTGAAGAATCCGATCTATGAACCAACTGGAGCTTATGGACATGTGGGTAGAAAGCCTTATGTTGATACAGTTAAGTTCATAGTAAATGGTCAGGAAGAAGAAAGAGAAGTGGAATTCTTCACTTGGGAGAAACTTGATTATGTAGATAAGATAAAAGAGGTCTTTAATTTATAAATACATTAGTGTATTTCACATGAAAAAGCACAGCCGTAATCGGTTGTGCTTTTTTGTTTTCTAAAAGTTTGTTGAATAAACAAGAACAAAAAGAGTTATTAATACTAAGGTGCTAAGGGCTTGTGTTTTTCCTTATTTTGTAACGAACCTTTTAGCTAAATGCCGTATCGGATTTCTTGATGTTTATCTTTTCTAAATATAAGACCGTCAAAAAAATAGAGGTAAATAGGTTTGTTATTGTATTTTCGTAAACGGCCTGAAAACATCGGCATAGAGGAAAAGCAGGAATTCAAACTTCATGGGTATTAATAAAAAATTTGTCAAGGATTCTCTTGTTTATGGTTTAGGTAGTGGCATTAAAAAACTACTTGGATTTTTACTTCTGCCATTCTATACGCGAGCTTTAACCGTTGGCGAATTTGGGGTGTTGGATTCTCTTTCGACGATGACCATGTTAGTTACTTCAGTTTTGGGACTGGGATTGGAAACGGCCGGGGGTTTCTATTTTTTTAAAGCAAAAAACCAGCGGCGCGATATTATATATACCCTTTTTGTTATTCGTATTTTCATGTTTATTCCCGCTTTAGTCCTTCTAGTGTTTCATGAAAACCTTTCTTTTTTATTATTTCAAACAAGTGAATATAAATTAGCAGTAGCCCTGGCTTTAGCATTAATTCCGGTTAATCTGATGATGTCTGAACAAACACGTCTTTACAGGTTGTATAAACATCCCTGGAAATTCAGTTTTCTGATTCTGCTAAAATCAATCACCAATATTCTTTTGGGAATTGGGCTTGTTGTTGTATTGCGATATGGAGTGAATGGTTCCCTTTCAGCCAGATTGATTAGTAGCACCATTGTAGTGGCAGTATCTTTTTTAACATTTAGCCGAAAGAAATACAGTTTCAAATTTCGTTGGAAGTGGGCTATTAAAATGCTGAAATTTGGATTTCCCCTTATCTGGTCTGCGATTGCCGTGTGGGTGCTCAATGTATCTGATCGGTTTTTCCTGCTTCACTATTCTACATTAGATGAAATTGGGAAATATTCTATCGGAAGCACTTTTTCGCAACCTGTGTTGTTTATTAATATGGCCGTTCAGATGAGTTTTGGGGTATTGTTTATGGAGACTTTCTTTAGGGATAAAGATCAATTTAAGGAAGAGTCGCGGGAAGCTGCTGTCAAGATGTATGATTTGTACCTGGGAATAACAAGTGTGGTGGCTGTTATAATCTCTATTTTTAGTTTTGAATTAGTTGGATTCATTGCCACCAAAGACTACATGCCGGGTGCAGTGGCTGTTTCTTTTCTCACTTTCGCCCATATTGCCGCGCAATCGTACCAGCTGATGGGACCTGGAATTGTTATTGCTGAAAAAACCTGGCATTTTACGTGGATTACTATTGTTTGTGCGCTTGTCAATATTGGATTGAACTTTATAGCGATACCTCTTTATGGCTTTTTGGGGGCAGCTATCACCACTCTTTTTTCATTTCTGATTTATTGGGGATTGAAAATATGGGTTTCTCACCGGTATATGCCCATCGATTATAATTACCTCAAGATATTTGTGTTCTATTTCTTGATGTTTTTCATAGGATCGTTGATTCCATTGTGTAAATACTTGAACTTAGTTGAATTGAGATGGTGGTACTACCTTGTTTTAAGTTGTGCAGGTATCACCCTTCCATTTCTTTTTAGGTTGATTTCAGTGAAACAGGTTGTTAAGATGGTGAAGCTGGGAAAAGACAGAATAATAGGGTAACGGCATTTAAATAAAAAGAATAAGGGATGAATGAATGGCTGGTAATATTATTAGCTCTGGTGACCGGTGGTTTTATGCTATGGTTGATAATGAAAAAGCCAGATTTTTTCTTTTGGTTGTTTCTGTTATTACTCTTTGATCCCAGTGGCTATTTTAAAGTAAACATGAGTAAGGCTGCATTAGGAGGGATTTATTTCGAAGACATTTTTCTGATGTTGGCTTTTGTGCCGTTCTTTTCGTCTAAGGTTGATAAGTCAGCATTGTTTAAAGACAAATATTTTAAATGGATCCTCGGAGTTCAATTGATTTTTCTGGTGTACCACGTGGTGGTGTATGGTTACATTGTGTCTGGTAATGATATAAACTACTTTCTGAGGTATTTCCTTATGAGGGAACGAATGAATGTTTTTGGATTTGTGATACTTATTCCGGCTTATGTGTTTTGTTTGCGAAGCTTTAGTTTATTTATGAACATGTGGGTTTTTATCACACTGGGAGTGAATCTGGTTTATTTGGCAGGCTTGATCTTTGATGTAGAATTACTGCCTGTGATGCAGCTTGAAAGGTATTCCGGTTCCGGTATTATGCGCTATAGCTTATATAGTACCGGGATCTCTGAATTTATCATTCCGGTATCCATTTTTGTGTTGATCTTCAAAGTCCCCTATCGGTATAAATGGAGTTTGCACCTGGCGGCATCACTGGTTTTTGTGGCCATCATTCTTTCATTAACCAAGAGTGTGTACCTCACGTTGGCTGCCATGATAGCTGCGCCGGCGTACCTTTTGTTTAAATGGTTCAGAATGTCTGTGGTAAAAACCATACAAAAAGTGTTGGTGGTTGGTTTGATCTTTTTCTCTGTATTGACCCTTACCTTTCCTCGTTATTTTGATTTGGCTTATCGGTTAGGTGATGATTTTTACCGTTTTGTTACCGGACAGGTTTATACTTCCGGGAAACAGGAGGGCAGATTGAATAATCAAATACCAGCTCACTTCGACATCATTCGTCAGGTACCCTATTTCGGAACCGGTGCCAGGATGGAACATTACTACTCGTTGAAGTTTGATGAAAGTGATTACGAAGTTGCCGATCTGCCATTAACCGGTCATCTGGCTTTATTTGGAGTGGTAGGGCTATTGGTTTACATGCTTTTTTATTTCCAGTTTATTGCCATTTATCTCAAAGTTTCCCGTTTCGTCAAAGGGCGCATGTCCCGTGCCTATTTACAAAGGCATCGTATGGAGCTAGCCATGTTGTTTATGGTGTTTGCCTTTTTGTTGAAAACATTTCTGTTCCGGCCTAATTACCTATTTAAAGAGCTGGATTATGGACGCATGATAATCAATTTTTTTGCAGCGGTATTGGTGGCTGCTTTTTATCGTTTACGTGAGAGTGAAATAATTCATGATACCATTGGTAAAACTACTAATCAGGAGGAAACATCATGAAGAAGGTTAATGATAATCATACGGATGTAAAAATTGCTGTTTCATTGGTTTTACACAATGAGCGGAAGCATATTCCCCGTTTGGTTGAAAGCCTGAAAAATCAAAGCGTAACGAACTTTACCCTATATGTGCTGGATAGTGCCTCAGTTGATGGTAATATGGATTTATTACAATCATTATATCCTGATGCTAAAGCAGAATATTCGCCTTCAAACAAAGGTTTTGCCAAGGGACACAATTACAATGCTCAACGAGCATTTGGAGACGGAGCCGATTTTTTAATCATGCTCAATACCGACCTGCGACTGGATGAGTTTTTTATAGAACATTTATTGACACCTATGCGCAAAGGGGCGCAAGTAGGGATGATAGGACCGGTTATTTTTCGTGGGACTGATAGGCAGTATGAAAACCGGATACAATTTTTTCAGCTCATTACAAATTATGCTTTAGGATCTACCCGGAATGTGTTTAAGAATCGGTTGATCGAAAATCCCAATCAATTCCGGTTAGAGTTGGAGGGGAATTATCTCTCTGGAGCAGCTTTGTGTATACGACGAGAAGTATATCAACAGGTTGGATTGTGGAATGAGGATAATTTCATGTATGGGGATGAACGTGATTTATGTTTCCGGGTAATTCAATCGGGTTGGAAAATCCGGGTGACCAGTTTGGCGCGTTGTTGGCATTTTTATGGAAAAAGAAGGCGGAGCCTTGAAAGGTATTGCTTTGAGTATTATTATTCACGGCGTAATAAGGTGCGATTTTTAAAGCAAAATGGTTTCTATGCGGGTTTGATCTGGTTTTTGGTTAAAGAGTTTGTGTTTTTACCTGTTAAATTCAGGTGGGGACGTCGGTTGGCCGGGATCCGGCTATTAAAATATTATTATCTGGGCATGTGGCATGGCTTGTTGGGGCGAACTGGTAAGGCAAACATTGACTTTTAATAAAAAAAATTGTTTCAAACCTAATCTCAATTAGATGCAAAAAAAATCCATTGTATTTCTGCTTCCAGTGAGTTATTACCGAAAGGAGAAAATCAGAAATTTTCAGAATATTTTTGAATTCCTTTTGCCCTTCTTCCTTCGGGATGGGTATAGAGTTATTCTCTGTTCTTTAAATAATACCGACAGGGACAAAATACGGAACCATGTTTATTTTAAACAAAAAGGATTGGATCATCAAGTGAAGTTGGTGTTTCTAAAGCGCTGGTTTCCCAGAGGCGTACCTTTCTACCAGGTGTTGGAGTTTATCTTGAATAACGTCCGCATTGGTTTTATTTTTATCCACTATCGGCCCAAAGTTGTGTATGCTTATAACCATGTGGGAGCATTTCTGGCTAGTACTGCTGGCTTTTTAGGTCGCGCAAAGATTGTTTTTGATATGCGTGGAGACCGGGTGGATGAGCTTAAAAAGGAGGGACGGCCTTTGTGGCAGGTGAAGGTTTTTGAATACATTCAGCGTTTTATTTTCCGCCGGTCAGCTTTGGTGGCGTCCGTCTCGGACCAGTTTTCCGATTTGCCGGAAAAAATCAGTTACCTGCCAAAGTACAATTACTACGACGCCAATGTTTTTAATTATTCAAAGTCTGATGCCCGTGCTTTCCGGAAGTGGTTTAAGTTGGAGGATAAATTGGTTTTTGTCTATTCAGGTACCGATCGCAGTTACCAAATGGTACCTGAGATGGTGACTTTCTTTAGTCGGTTTTATAGCAAGTATCCCAACAGTTTTTTCATGATTAATACCACCAGCGTGCCGGATAAATTTCTGGCAGAAATTGAGCGTCATCAAATACCGGAATCAGCCTGGATGATTAACCGTCTTAATCAAAAGGAGCTTTGTCAGGTGCAGATGGCCGGCGACGTGGCGCTGATGTTGCGGGACGATCTGCCGTTGAATCATCATTCGTTTCCGACAAAGTTTACTGAATACATTGGTTCCGGGTTGCCGGTTATCTGTACACCTCATGTACACACCCTGGCGCCTGTGGTGGAAGCCAATGGCCTGGGAATGGTGATTGATTTATATCGTTATCCTGATGTCTTATTGACGGAGATTTACGAGAAGTTCTATCAAAATGATGAGCTGAAAGCATATTGTGCAGGATTTGCATTTAAAGAGTATGCCTGGCAGAGTAAAGGCAATGTGGTTTATGACCAGATGATGTCGGCAATGGGGCTTTCTGTTAAATAAATATTAGCATGGGGAATAGAAAAAGAACCGATACTAATTACCGGCGGGAAATTGCTAAACATTTTTTTCTTTCTGGATATGATTTAGGAAATGGGTTGAATGTAAAACATTATTTCCATCAGTATTCCCGCATGCTAACCTGGAGTAAAGATGAGTTGGAGGTTTGGCGGGTTGAAAAGTTGAAAAAACTGTTAATTCATGCCGGATCAACCATTCCGTTTTATAAGCAACGGTTTCAGGAAGCAGGTTTTGACCCGTTTTCGGTGACAATCATTTCAGACCTGGAAAAACTACCTCCTTTAACACGGCAGGATATCCAGGAACATCGGGAGGAGATGACCGATTTATCCTGCATCGACGGGAAAAAAATATTTAGGGGACTTTCCAGTGGATCTACAGGGAAACCTGTACGGTTTATACAAGATAAACAGGCTTTTTCGTCCGGTAAGGCTGCTATTCTTTTAGGGTGGACTTTGGGAGAATATAAAATAGGTATGCGGGGGATGCATATATGGGGAAACAGCCATTTCGTAAAACATTCTTGGACCCGGGTGTCATCTAAAATAAAATCATGGGTTTTCAACCAGGTTAAGTTTCCGGCCTATAAGCTTTATGAAAAGGGGACATTGTTTAATCTATATCAAACTTTCAGGAAAGGTAACTTCGATTACCTGGATGGCTATACCAATGCCATCTATTTGTTTGCCCATTTTTTAATGCGGGAAGGGTTAGAAGTTCCCCGTGTTAAATGTGTGATGACAACGGCGGAGAACCTGCATGCCTATCAGCGGCATGTGATAGAAGAAATGCTTGGGCCGGTATATGATGAGTATGGTTGTCGGGAAATTAACGGCATCGCTTTTCAGTGTCGCTATTGTCAGCAATATCATGTCATTTCACCCAAAGCCATCGTGGAGTTTGAACCTTCGGTCAGTCAGACTGGTGAAGCTTCCCTTTTAATTACTGATCTGGAGAATTATGTTATGCCATTGATTAGGTACAAAAACGGCGATATGGGGCGGCCTGGCACAGCTGCTTGTTCCGTTCCTTTTGATATGATTGGCAGCATCTCGGGGAGAGAATCTGACATGTTGCAGTTAGCTGATGGCAGACATTGGGTTGTTCCCAGTTTTTTCGGAGCTTCTCTGTTAAATGATATCAGGGATCTGAAGCACTACCAGGTGGTGAAAACCGGAGCACGGCAGGTAGTGATTAATTTGGTTGTAGGGGATGCCTTTGATGAAAGTGATCTTTCGAAACTAGACAGTTATTTGAACGACTACCTGGGAGACGCATTAACGTGGAACGTGAACATTGTTGATAACATCATGCCTGATAAAAACGGGAAGTATAAATTGTTGGTAGACAAAACTAAGGTAGATAAGTGTGATTGAGGTGTCGATTTCTATATGATGAATCATTAGTAGCAAGATGCAAGTATCAAGACATAAGACTGGTGAATACAGAGATGTTGAGTTCTTTTTTTAATTATTCTCTTGTGTGTTTAAAACTTAATTGTGAAAGTGTTATTTGTTTCAAGTCATTAGTGTTCTAAATAATTAATGATTAAAATGACTAAAGTTAATAGTTATAGTTTGTTAGTGGTGTTTTTGAAATATTGGTGCTTCATTGGGTATCCCGCCTTCAAGAAATAACGTTTAGAAATTTAACGGATTGGAACGTTAAGAAAGAAAATCTGTTAGAGCGCAGCAAGTTATTTTCTTTCAGTGGAAAGGAGTTAGATTTTAGTTATTTATTGTGAGCGGCGGCGTTTTTTGTTTACTTTTTTTGCTGTTGAAAAAAAGTAAAAGCCCGTGCGGCTTGAGCACATTGGTTAATACTAATTTATTTTGGACAATACTGGTTTCAAGTCTATTATTTCACTTCTGATAATCTATTATAAATGACTACTCATAAGGCTATATGTGTGCTCAATATGCAAGGCGGATTTGGAGGGGCTGAAAAACGCTACATCAGTCTGTTCAATCATTTGATCAATTCCAGGAGTGACTTTGTGTTAATTATCAACCGGTCGCTTTTTGATCTGATGCGTCGTAATGGCTTACTTCAATCCACTGCTAATGTGATTGTGGTTAATCAGCTTCGTCCGAAAAAGAAAAAATCTTCATCGGCTGTTTCTGCTTCGAATGGTAAAGGACGAAAAAAACGATCGAAGGGGCATGTTTGGCAATGGCCAGGGAAGGTTAAGTGTTTTCTGCGTAATGTTATTGATTGGATATTGTTGGCTGTTACATTTATATCGGTACATCATAAATACAAGTTTACTGCTCTTTATGGGGTATGGCAGGGCGGCATCTGGACCTGGCCGCTTTGTCGGTTACTTGGTATTCCGTTTATCTACAGTGTTAACAGTAATAATAAACATTTCTGGCACCGGAGTGTGAATCAGTTTTTCAACAGCCAATACTGGGTGATGAACCACGCTGATAAGCTTGATTTTTTATCCACGAGGTTGGTTACAGCATACCGCCACATAGGAATGAACGTTCCTGACGAAAAAATAACCGTGACACCCAATAGTTTTGTGGATTACAGGCCTTATTATGCTGAACACCCCAAAGAACCCTGGGTGGTGTTCATGGCTCGGCTGGTTCCGCTGAAGAATCCCATGTTGATGCTCGAGGCCATTAAAGTGTTTCAGATGAAATACCCGGGCATGTCACAGGTTCGGTTTTATTTCATGGGAGGAGGCATGTTGATGGCAGACATGAAAAAATACATTGCCCGGCACCAGTTACGGAAAGTAATAATGGATGGAATAGATATGGAGCCATGGCTTATTTTGCGGAAGTCATCTGTTTTTGTATCCATTCAACAAACGGAGAACTATCCCAGTCAAGCCCTTCTGGAGGCCATGGCGGCTGAGAATGCCACTGTGGCCAGTGATGTGGGCGACACCCGTCAGTTGGTCACTGAAGCCGAAGGGATCCTTGTTCAGTTTGATGCATCGACAGTTGCCGGTGCGATATACCAGTTGTTAGCCAATCCGGAAGAATGTCATCAAAAAGGGCATCGTGCCCGGAAAAAGGTCATGACTAACCATACCATTCAACATTTTAGTGCGTATTTTTTGAGTTTGTTTGATTAAAAATTTATTTGAAAGGTAATAATCAAATTAAAAGTGCAGAGACTTAGAGGAACAGATAAAGTTTCTAAGTTTGGTTGTATCATTAGTAATGTTGAGGCAATGTCGTTTAGTTAAGCCATTATCATAATCGTTTGTAATTCATTGAGTATAGCTTTTTTGGTTTCTTTTTCCTTTCAAATACCCTATTCGGTCTGATAAGTTCTCTGGTTCTATATACAATATCGTCAAAAGCATGAAAGGCCAAA
>RHGE01000386.1 GCA_004296775.1 Marinilabiliaceae bacterium JC017 | reverse complement strand
TTGAAATGGTAAGGTTTAATACATTCAGACTTTCAGCCTTCTTGATTACCTGGATGAAAACACAGGGTTAAAACCCTGTGCTGTTACAGGCACTCCTTCGGAGTTTACCTTCTGATACTGGCTTTACTACACCTTACCTCTCCAGATTCATCGGGATTTCTTAATCGTGTTCATCCTATCATAAAACTCATACATAATCAGATAGGCTATTGATAACTTATTGTGTCGGGTTGTGAGAATAGTGAAATACCGGAGGTATCCATTGTATATAACCACGTCAATTAAGCATACATTCAACTCTGGCCGGAGTCATACTTAAACTACACTTCCTTATCTATAAACTTGTCATCCCGCCGGAATAAAGGTGTATGACTGATTTTTATTGTCGGAATGCGAGTTAAATTGAAATGGTAAGGTTTAATACATTCAGACTTTCAGCCTTCTTGATTACCTGGATGAAAACACAGGGTTAAAACCCTGTGCTGTTACAGGCACTCCTTCGGAGTTTACCTTCTGATACTGGCTTTACTACACCTTACCTCTCCAGATT
>RHGE01000384.1 GCA_004296775.1 Marinilabiliaceae bacterium JC017 | reverse complement strand
CGCCCACGCCGGCCCGCTTATTTGACGGGCCCGCGCGCTTCCCATCATCATGGTTTGTCTCGTTGTTTGGCTTTTTTTGCTATCCTGTAGATTTGTATTGGAGGAAGTGTCAAAACTAGAGGTAGGATCAGGTTATACAGTCGTCAATATGAGCAATGGTCATCTCTGACTATCATCTATCTTCCAGCCTCTATCTTTTAATCTCAATTACCCGTCCCAACAACCTATTCCCTTATGTCTCCGTTTATTTCAATTTATTTCCAACTATTTCCACTTTATCTCCTTTCTCCTCGGCAAATACCATTATCACCGAGTTAACCACCTATCCATCATCTAGCTTCCAGCCTATGTTTTCCATCTTCTAACCTCAATCACCCGTCTCAACAACCTATTCCCTCATGTCTCCGTTTATTTCAATTTATTTCCAACTTTTTCCCCTATATCTCATTTAATGGTTATTTTATCGGGACTTCGTCCCAAACCCTACTTCATTTTTGGCATTGCCCCAAAAACGAAGCAAAAAGGTCTAGTCAAATAAAAGCTTCCCCCCACCTCC
>RHGE01000383.1 GCA_004296775.1 Marinilabiliaceae bacterium JC017 | reverse complement strand
AACTGTACAAGTTACCAATAATATTGATTAAATAATGGAAGGAGGCTCCGGTGTATAGAGAGGACCTCACCGTTTAAGAAGTAACCATAGAAACGATGGAACCACTATTTATTTATCCATTTATATTTACTATTTTTTTTTTTTTTGATACCTACTAGTATCAATCAATTTATTATTTAGCGGTGAAATGCCTAAAAAAAAGAAAAAATAGTGGTCGGGAAGGTTATAGTAGCAAAAGCCATTGGAATTTTTATTTTATACATTGGAAGAATCCGTTTTGTTATTAATCGACCAGTAAAGAGGAAAAGAATAACTGAAAGAACGGAAATCAATTAGTTATTCATCAAAGTTTCATTTATTCAATGACCAGAATTAGACGAGGATATGTAGCTCGTAAACGTAGAACAAAAATTCGTTTATTTGCATCAAGCTTTCGGGGGGCTCATTCAAGACTTACTCGAACTATTACTCAACAGAAAATAAGAGCTTTGGTTTCTGCTCATCGGGATAGAGATAGGCAAAAGAGAGATTTTCGTCGTTTGTGGATCACTCGGAT
>RHGE01000382.1 GCA_004296775.1 Marinilabiliaceae bacterium JC017 | reverse complement strand
TTCCGAATAGTAGATCACCGGAGGAAGGGAACTCAGTCCAGTTTGTGCGATCTGATTAGTCGCTAAACAAAACAAGCCACACCCAAAGGACTGAGTTGATGCCTATCCTACCACCTCTGCCACGACCACAACGGCGCCGCATTCACAAAATCATCCATGCCACCCGTGATAAAGGACATGCTCGTCGCTTGATGGCCATCTTGCTGTTACATGAAGGACGCACGATCACCGATGTTCATCACCTTACCGGCGCTGCGCGCTCGACCATCGGTCGTTGGCTTCGGTGGTATCGAGATGAAGGCATAGATGCGCTAGAAGCCTTACCGGCTGGCCGTGCCCCAGTCTTACCTATCGCCAAGATTGTCACCTTACTGGTGCTGCTCATGCAGTTTTCTCCGCAAGATTTTGGTTATCAGCGCAGCCGTTGGTGTACTGAACTATTGGCTTGCCCCAGTCTTACCTATCGCCAAGATTGTCACCTTACTGGTGCTGCTCATGCAGTTTTCTCCGCAAGATTTTGGTTATCAGCGCAGCCGTTGGTGTACTGAACTATTGGCT
>RHGE01000381.1 GCA_004296775.1 Marinilabiliaceae bacterium JC017 | reverse complement strand
TGCTAGGATCGTGGGTTGAAACAGGTGATATTTTAGTAGGTAAATTAACACCTCAAGTGGCGAAAGAATCCTCCTATGCT
The DNA here is from genome assembly GCA_004296775.1 of Marinilabiliaceae bacterium JC017. Classification (GTDB taxonomy): domain Bacteria; phylum Bacteroidota; class Bacteroidia; order Bacteroidales; family Marinilabiliaceae; genus JC017. Next base: position 479 of record RHGE01000381.1, on the reverse strand, counting down.
CCGGAAGATAGGTTATTACGAGCTATACTTGGCATTCAGGTATCGACTTYAAAAGAAACTTGTTTAAAATTKCCTATAGGTGGTAGAGGTCGAGTTATTGATGTGAGGTGGGTTCAGAAAAAGGGTGGTTCWAGTTATAAYCCAGAAAYRATTCGTGTATATATTTCACAGAAACGTGAAATMAAAGTAGGTGATAAAGTAGCTGGWAGACATGGAAATAAAGGYATCATTTCMAAAATTTTGCCTAGACAGGATATGCCTTATTTGCAAGAYGGRAGACCYGTGGATATGGTCTTCAACCCATTAGGAGTACCYTCACGMATGAATGTAGGACAGATATTTGAATGCTCGCTYGGGTTAGCGGGRAGTCTGCTAGATAGACATTATCGAATAGCCCCTTTTGATGAGAGATATGAACAAGAGGCTTCGAGAAAACTGGTGTTTTCAGAATTATATGAAGCCAGTAAGCAAACAGCGAA
>RHGE01000380.1 GCA_004296775.1 Marinilabiliaceae bacterium JC017 | reverse complement strand
AGAGTTTTTTTATTTTAATCAGCCGCCTGCGGGTCAAATTTCCTTTTCATGGGCATTTCATATGAATAAAATTTAGTATCAATATTCTAGTATCAAGACATTAGACAAAGAAATGAGAGACTGTGAACACTGAGACACAAAGGCACAGAGTTTTTTTATTTTAATCATCTGCCTGCGGGTCAAATTTCCTTTTCATGGTTGTTTCATATGAATAAAATCTAGTATCAGGATTCTAGTATCAARACATTAGACAAAGAGATGAGAGACTGTGAACACKGAGACACAAAGRCACAGAGTTTTTTTATTTTAATCATCTGCCTGCGGTTCAAATTTCCTTTTCATGGGTGTTTCATATGAATAAAATCTAGTATCAGGATTCTAGTATCAAGACATTAGACAAAGAGATGAGAGACTGTGAACACGGAGGCACAAAGGCACAGAGTTTTTTTATTTTAATCAGCCGCCTGCGGGTCAAATTTCCTTTTCATGGGCATTTCATATGAATAAAATTTAGTATCAATATTCTAGTATCAAGACATTAGACAAAGAAATGAGAGACT
>RHGE01000040.1 GCA_004296775.1 Marinilabiliaceae bacterium JC017 | reverse complement strand
AACTCTGAACTTTCTTAACTTATCTTTCTTTTGTATGTCTTTTACCGATTTCATCACTCCTAAATATTTAAATCTATACTTCAGATTTCAAAACCTCTTAATTGCTTTTCACTAATTTTCTTTCTAATCAGTATATCTATAGAATTTTCCTCCAATCATTACTCAACCTTCTTCTATAAATCATGTATTTTATTAGATTTTCACACATCTATTTTTTTTAAGTGGGGTATTTCTCCATCATCACCACCAACTATCTTTTTCATTGATTTTGTAGATAAGGCTTTGAACTTTCCAAATAAGTCCTTCTTTTGTGTGTTTTTTATCGTTTTCATCGCTATTTTTATTTAAGGTTTACACCTGTTAATTGCAAAAAGCGAAAACCGTAACACCTTTTTTTGTAACTTTTTTTTATTTTTTTTAAAATTCATTTCACCAAATGAACAAACTTCAACATATCATATTGACATATTGCATATTAGCACTTACTGTTAACTTTGAAGTTTTTGGACAAAATTCAATAATTGAAAATTCTGAAATATTAAACCAACACAGAAAGTATGATTCATTGAAAATTATTCTCAAGCCTTTCCTTCAAAACCACGAAAACAAACTATCCATTGATATATATATCAAAGGAATATCCCTTTACTCAAAGGCTCTTTTTCAAGAAAATGCATATGACGAGGTATTATCATTTACCACTTCACTCAAACTCCACAATACTTCCCCTATTGTGATAAATGTTCTAGACTTTTATAAAGCCTCAGCTCAACTTGGCTTATTTAGGCTTAAAGAATCAAGAAGTTCATTATTAAAACTTTTAAAAAAAACAAAAGAATACACACCACCCTATGACTCATTAATTCCGAAAATATATTCTAACCTCGCTATAGGATATGAATTTGAAAATATGCTAGACAGTGCATTTTTTTATTATCAAAAAAGCTTTAAGGCATATCAGAAACTTCTCCCGATATATAACAATCTTGAAGGCTATAACACATCAGCTGGCAATTTAATTGACTTTCTAACATTTAACACAAAACACTTCGAAGAAGCTGAAGAAATTGCAAAAAAAGTACTTAATCATACTCAAAATAAAAACGTACACATTGAAAATCACTTCCTTTATCTTAGTCTTCTAAGTCTGTATTTAAACACGGATGATTTCTATAATCTAAAAATCATTTTCTCTAAACTTGATAACTTCTATACTTCACAATATCCATATTTACAATCTTACTCTAGTACAATTAACAGAATAATGGCATTTGCATTATATAGATCAGGACAATTTCAAAAAGCTCTTATATACTATAATAAAGCTCTAAATCTTACTTCAAATGAATCTGATTATTCAAATTTCAAACCAGGAATTTATATTAATATGTCATGGATATATCAAAAACTTGGGGAGGAAAAACTAAGCATTAAACATGCACTATTAGCCATTGAAGCGAGTAAGACCAAGAAGGATAAAAGACTATATTATTATTATGCATCGACTGCTGAGATTTTAGCCCACCTCAAAAAAGAAAAATTAGCCCAAACCTATCTAGATTCCAGCTTTATTGAATTTAGAAAAAAAAATATCACCAATCCAATTCAACAAACATCATTCTATAATGATATTGCCTGGATATATTACAAATTAGGAAAATTCCCAAAAGCAATTTACTACTTCTCTACTCTCAAAACTATTTATTCAGCAAATACGGTATTCAGCAAATTCAAAGCATATGAAACCTCTGTTATAATGAGCAAATGTTTAATTAATCTTCATAGATATAAAGAAGCCACAGATATTTTAAATTCCGTATTATATTTTTTGCAGGAAAATTTTGCATCTCAAATAAACACACAATCTCAACTAAGCATTGCCAGATTATATCGTAATGTAAATTTATATTTAACTGAATCAAATTTTGGCCGTTACAAACAAACTAAAGAACTTAAATATCTAAAATTAGCCTATAAATATCTTAACAAAACAGACAACTTCATAGATGTTCTTAGATCGGATTCAGATTTCGATAAAGACCGAATTGCAATGAGTGACTTTTTCTATGAATATACGAACATAGCTGTAAGCATTGCTTCAAACATGTATGAAAAAACCGGCAAAACATGCTATAGAGATATGGCTCTCATATATTCACAAAAGGGCAAATCTTTTGCTTTATTACAAGGGGTAAATGATAGAAAATGGAAAATTGAAGCAGGCGTAAGTAATAAATTAATTAAAAAAGAAACTGAGATTAAAGGACACTTAAAACATTATCAAAAGGAACTATCCAAGGAAACTCTGAAAAACAAACCAGACTCCTTGATACTTAACTATTGTAGTCAAAAAGTAGAAAACTACATGAATCAATTGGATAGTTTGAACAGCATTATCATAAAAGATTATCCAAAATATGCTTCTCTAAAATACACACCACAATACTTGAGCTCATCACAAATACAAGAACGACTTGGCTCAAATAAGGCTTTAATCGACTATTACTTAGGAGACAGCACTCTTACGATTACATCTATTACAACAGACACAATAACTCTGATCAACCAGAAACTTAACAAAGAATTCTATAATGAACTCGAGTGCATCATCTCTGAAATAAGCAATCCATTTTATGGCAATAAGTCGGCAGAAGAGATTATTAAATATGCACGTTGTTCATATTCGATTTATCAGAAACTCCTATCAGCTAATCTAAACGTTACAGCAGAAAAAGAATTAATCATCTGTCCGCACAAAGAACTTGCTTATTTGCCCTTTGAAGTTCTATTAACCGCTCCTTACCAAAACAAAAAACCAGCATTTAAAGAGTTCCCCTGGTTAATAAATGCTATTCCCATATCCTACGCATACAATGCAGCTCTACTTCCTCAATTTTCTGATTCACCTGAAAACATAAACAAAGTAATTGCCTTTGCTCCTGAATACAAGGGAACTCAGAAGCTACATGATTCCATATTAGTCAATTTAAGATCGTCTTTAAACGAGATGCTTTTACCTATTCCGGGTACTTTAAAGGAAATAGAAGCAATCGAACATTTATTTTCCGCTACAAAATTCACTGGCAACAAAGCAAGCAAAGAAGCCTTTTTAAGTCACCTAAACAAAAACCAAGTTTTACATCTCGCCTTACACTCATTAAATGATGAAAACGAACCACTGAACTCACAACTGGTATTTGCACCGAAAAATGACTCTACAGAAGCCCTAAAAGCATACGAAATTTACAATTATTCTATCAATAGCCCCATTATAGTTTTAAGTTCATGCAATACAGGTAAAGGCAAAATGCGAAACGGGGAAGGACTAATAAGTTTAGCCAGAGCATTTGTCTTTTCGGGTGCTCGCAGCCAGGTGATGACATTATGGTCGGTAAATGACTATTCGGGAGCAAAACTTACTGAATTATTCTATAAAAAAATAAAAAACATCCAAAACAAAGACATAGCACTTCAAAATGCAAAAATAGACTATATAAAAAATGCTGATGCTATAAAATCACATCCCTATTATTGGGCCAACTATGTTATTAGCGGAGACTTAGCTCCTCTAAAAATAAAAAAACCGGCAAGAAATTATTATTTCACACCGGTCATCGTATTTATAATTATCACCTTATTATCAATACTATATAAACATTTTAAAAACTAATATTAATTTATCTTACTCAATATCTTCTTAGCATTAGTCCCATATTCATCTGAACTTACCAACTCTTTTAAGATAGGAAGTGCACCTTGTTCATCTCCCTGTTTTACCAACGCCAGCGACCAATACCAACTAATATGATCAGAATAAAAAATAGCATCATTACTCACCGATTGAAATTCATCGATAGCTTCCTGAAAATGTCCGTTCTCCATATAACAAAGTCCCAAATAAAATCCAGCTACTTCAGGATTTTCAATTTTAATCGTTGTAAAAGCGGATAAAGCCGTATCAATATTTCCTTCCATATATAATCTGATTGCCTCATCTAACTCGGATACCTGACTATTATCTTCTCCCCTGACAACAATACCAACACTATAGGGCTCATAATACTGAGAAAATATCTGATCGGAATTAAAATCTCCGCCAGGAAACAATCCTAAAACACCTCCTATTCCCAAAAAGGCAATAATTGTTGCTGCAGCAGCCCAAGCAAATACCGGTAATTTTCTAGATTTAGTTGTGCCCTCAATAAAATCATCTCCTATTTCACCGAGTTGTTTTCTAAAAGACAGGACATCATCATCTTCACCCTGCTTTATAGTAAACAAAATCTCCTGATGCAATTTGACCTCTTCCTGCAATTGGACATCAGATTCAAAAGCTTGTTGAAAAGCAAGCATCTCTTGATCCGGAAGCTCACCCATTAAAAAACTAATGATTTGTGCTTTATAATCCATATTTAAGATCTTTATATTGTGGATCTTCTTTTATAAGCTCTATAAGCTTAGTATTACACATTGATTTACGATTCTTCGTATATTGAATCGAACTAAACGCTAACTCGGCCATAATCTCTTCATTAGAAAAACCCTTAGCCATAAGTCGCAGCAGTGACTGACAAACTTTAGAAATCTTTTGAAAATACTTCAAATACAACAATCGTCTTTTTTCATATAGTTGCTTTTCAGCTATTTCATTCTCCTGAAGTAAATTCCCAAATTCCGAAGTTAAAACCGGACTTTTTTTACGCTTTCTTAATTCATTCAACCACATATTCTTACATATAGCAAAAAAATAGGTTGTAAAAGAACTAGTTAGCTCAAGTTTATCAGATTTTGTATAGATCGCTAAGATTCCTTCCTCAATTATTTGAATAGCATCCTGTTTATTTCCACTATTTTTATAAATAAAATCTTTAACTGGCACCCATACCACATCCATTATATACCTGATAACCTTGCTATCCCGGTTATATATCCCCTCAATTAACTGCTTATCGGAATAACGAACCTTTCTCATCTCAGTAAAACATTTCAAAAGTAAAAATAATATAAGTTCTCAAAAAAAGCAACAGAATAAATTAACTCAATAACTAACGTTGCAAATAAAAATCTCCGGTAAGACCGATATAATCTTTAGAATACCGATGTCTACCAAATTCCTCAACAACAATCTCTTCTTCCATGAATTCTTGATTTTTAAACCTTCCAAATTCCATAAAAACTCTTTTGTGACTTTTATCAGGAACAGGCATCATTCGCATCCTGCGATTAACAAACAAGCCATTACCATTAGCAAATGATATTAGTAATTCCTCAGATTCTATGGGTGCAACAATAGCGAATCGTCCTGTGACCTCCAATATTCGCGAAACACAATAAAAAAGATCATCAAATGGAAGTGTATCATTATGCCTGGCTATATTTCGCTGTTTATCTTCAGACGCAAATGAATTGGAAAAAAAAGGAGGATTACAGACTATTAAATCATATTTTCCCGTTTGGGTATTAGAAAAGCGCTGAAGATCAAAATTGAAAACATTCAACCTTCTACCCCAAATACTCATTTTACAATTTTCATAAGCCTGCATACATGCACACCCATCAATATCAATAGCATCAACAATGCAGGTACTATTTCGTTGAGCAATCATAAGAGCTATCAAACCTGTTCCTGTACCAATATCTAATACACGTTCTACACTCTCTACATCCACCCAACTGCCAAGCAGCACCCCATCTGTCCCAACTTTCATGGCAGCTTTATTCTGGATAACTGTAAATTGTTTGAAACGAAAGTAATTGCTCGCCATATTTTATCTATTTTCGTTTATCCCCAATCCAAACAAGGCAAAATCGTACTTTACCGGATCTTTTGCATCAAATGATCGCAATACTGAAGTAATCTCTTCTACGCTTTTCCAATCATTTTGTTTCCTCTTTAACAAACCTAAGTTCCTGGCTACATTCCCAGTATGAACATCAAGAGGTAAATATAAATCACCTGGTGAAATATCCTCCCAAATCCCAAAATCAACACCAGCATTATCCTTTCTCACCATCCATCGTAAAAACATATTCAATCGTTTCGCTGAAGCCCCTTTTTGCACATTGGATACATGTTTTAAAGTTCTTTCCGGTGGATTAAAACTAAAAAAACGACTCCGAAAAAAAACTAACGCTTCTTTTACGCCACCCTTCTTATAGCCTTTCGTAAATAATGACTCCAAACCTCCACCAAATTTATATATCTCTTTCAGGGCAAAAATAAAATACAAACAATCGCATTCTTGAAATGTTCTATAGTAAAAATGATTGAACCGCGACCAATCAGACTCAGATCCGTACACCAGAAATTCATATGGATTATCATCCATTAAACCCATTAATTTTCGAGCTGATTTCAATATCTGATCTCTTCTACCCCAAGAAAGCGTTGCAGCCAAAAAACCTGAAATTTCGATATTTTCTTTAAGACTAAATAAATGTGGAATAGAAATCGGATCTTCTACAATGAATTCTGATCGGTTATATTCAAAAACTTTTTGATCCAATAAAAGTTTAATTTCATCCGTACGCATGGCTCCTTCAAAGAATTAAACCATCCTTCATCGAAATAACCCGATCGCACATATTCGCTAAACGATTATCATGTGTAACAATTACAAAAGTATGCTTGTACTCGTCACGAATGGAGAAAAACAAACTTTGTAACTCTTCTTGATTATGAGAATCAAGATTTCCTGATGGTTCATCAGCAAAAACAACTGCCGGCCCGTTTATTAATGCACGGGCAATAGCCACACGTTGCTTTTCTCCTCCACTCATCTCTCCTGGTTTATGACCTAACCGATGCTTTAAATTCAAAAAATCCAATAACTCTTCAGCTTTCTTTTCAGCACTTTTCTTAGACTTTCCTCCGATAAGAGCAGGCAACATGGTATTTTCTAAGGCAGTAAATTCAGGTAATAGCTGATGAAATTGAAAAACAAAACCAATATTTTCATTTCTAAATTTCGCTAATTTTCGTTCATTCAGGTGATGAATATCAATCCCATTAATAACAACTTGACCAGAAGTAGGTTTTTCTAAAGATCCTAAGATCTGAAGTAAAGTGGTCTTTCCTGCTCCACTTGCACCCACAACAGATACAACTTCGGCCTTTTGAATTGAAATATCAATTCCTTTTAAAACCTCTAGTTGCCCAAAAGACTTATGTATGTTTCTTCCTATAACCATTTGACAATTCAGGTAAATAACAAATAAATATAACTAACATAAACTGCACCAAGAACTATCCCTTTCCACCTTGATATTTCGCCCTTTGACAAAGGTATAATAAGAAGCATCAATAAAGCAGAAACACCAATCATCCACCAGTAATCAATTCTATATATCTCCGGATTAATATTAATTGTTTTAATCGTTGATGTAATCCCCAATATTGCCCAAATATTAAAAATATTTGAACCAATAATATTCCCAATAGAAATATCCGTCTCCTTCCTTAATGCAGCAATTATTGAAGTAGCCAACTCTGGCACACTGGTACCGAAAGCGACAATACTTATACCAACTGCACGTTCACTCACCCCTAATTTTAAAGCAATTTCTCTCGCGCCCTTTACCAACCATTCAGCTCCAAAAAACAAGCCTATTGAGGCAATACAAAACAATCCAATAGCCTTCCACATATTCATAGTAGGTGGAACAGATATAACTTCACCCTTCCTATTATTGCGAGAAGCTATGATTATCCAACTAAGATAAATGACTAAAGCGGATATTAAGACGATACCTTCAAAAAAATCTAACTTAAAATTACGACTAAAAAAAAACAACATGAATGATGCTAACATCATCACTCCCCAATCTCTCCAGATGCCCGAATTTTTAACCTTAATTGGAAAAATAATCGCGACAAATCCCAACACCAAAGCAATATTCGCAATATTGGAACCGACAACATTTCCTATAGAAATATCAGGAGAACCCCTATAAACAGCCTTTAAGCTTACTAATAATTCGGGAGCAGAAGTTCCAAAAGCTACTATTGTTATACCAATAACAAATGTGGAAATCTTAAAGCGTCTGGCTATTTGAACACTGGAGATAACTAACCAGTTTCCACTTAAAAACAAGGCAACAAAACCAGCGAGAAGAAGAAAAATTTCCATTTACCAATTATTCAAAACTATTATAACCTGTATTTCTCAAAGCCTCTATTCCCTTGTGATTTCCTTTTCATCGCCCTCCGTATCATTATCCTGATTCTTTTTATCAATGGCATCTTTTCCTAATTCTTCTGTGCCACTATGCTGATAAGGATCATCAGGAGTAGATGGTTCTTTAAACGCATCATTAATTGAATTCATCTCCCTGTTTAAAGAATGACTGGTATTATTTATTTCATTTTCCAAGTCTTGCGTATTCTCCCTAAACTCCCTTTTAATTTCATCGGTTGCTTTCTTAAATTCATACATTCCTTTTCCAAGTGAACGTGCTAATTCCGGTATTTTTTTTGAACCAAACAACAACAGCACAACCAGAAAAACAATTACAAGCTCGCCACCTGAAATAAATAAAAATGTCATCATATCCTCTAAAATTAACATTTCAAAGATAATAAATTACCAACGGTTAATATTAAGCACAAACTAAAAACCCCCCGGAAACAACCGGAGGGTTTTCTATATCATGAAAAGTAATATTTTATTTCTTCTCTTTGCCCTTTCTAGTAATTACACTAAATGCAACAGGCGTAGCAATGAACAGTGAAGAGTAGGTACCTACCACAACACCAATCATCAATGCAAAAACAAATCCACGAATCACTTCTCCCCCAAATAGGAAAATAATCAATAACGTTATAAAAGTTGTTAATGATGTATTCAGGGTACGACTTATCGTTGAATTAAGTGCAGAATTCACATTTTCAGACGTATCTCTTTTTGGATATAATCCCAGATATTCCCTAATACGGTCAAATACAACCACAGTATCATTTATGGAGTAACCAATCACTGTAAGAATGGCCGCAATAAATGATTGGTCTATTTCCATAGAGAACGGCATTATTGAATACAATAATGAGAATATACCTAATACAATAATAACATCATGAACCAGTGCAACTAAAGCACCTAAACCATATTCCCAGTTTCTAAAACGAATCAGGATATACAAGAATATAACAATTAGAGAAAATAAAATTGCATAACCAGCCTTAGTTTTAATATCAGTAGCAATCGTTGGCTCTACTTTCTGTGAACTCATTCTATAGTTACCAAGAAACTCATCGAATGTTATATCTTTTCCAATAAACGATTTTACGCCATTGAACAATTTATGCTCAATCTCATTATCTACTCCCTCTCGGCTATCATCAACCATAAAGTTCGTAGCAATCCTCACCTGATTATCTCCTCCGAAAGTTTTAACCTCAACAGTAGCACCTCCAAACTCGTTAACTAACGCACTTTGAACGCCAACAGAAGAAACAGCTTTTTCAAACCGTACTACAAAAGTACGTCCTCCGGTAAAGTCAATTCCTTGTTTTAATCCTCGAACTCCCAATGAACCTAAACCAAGAACAATTAAAACGCCGGATACCACAAAGAATATATTCTTTTTTTCTAAAAATTTAATTTTAGAATTCTTAAACAGATTCTCTGTGAATTTTGTAGAGAATGTTAGATTACTCTTTCTTTCCAATACTTTTTCAAAGATCAATCGCGTAATAAAGATGGCTGAAAAGAATGAAGTAGCAATACCTATCATTAAAGTGGTGGCAAAACCTTTAATTGGACCTGTACCAAAAAGGAATAAGATAACACCAGTTAAGAAAGTGGTAACGTTCGCATCTATAATGGCAGAAAAAGCATTTTTATAACCATCAGCAACCGCTACACGAACACCCTTACCTGATTTTAATTCCTCTCGAATCCTTTCATATATAAGTACGTTAGCATCCACTGACATACCAATAGTAAGAACAATACCTGCAATACCAGGAAGAGTAAGAACAGCACCAAATGATGCCAATACTCCCATAATGAAAAACATATTTGAGATCAGAGCAAAATCAGCTACCCAACCGGCACGTATACCATAGTACAACACCATATATACCAAAACAAGAATAAATGCCCAGATAAATGATCTAAATCCAGAATCAACAGCTTCTTTACCTAACGAAGGCCCTACCACATTATCCTCAACAATTCTGGCCGGAGCAGGTAATTTACCAGACTTAAGAATGTTTGCTAAGTCTTGTGCTTCTTCAATGGTAAAATCTCCGGAAATTGAACTATTTCCTCCTTTTATTTCATCTTGAACTGTTGGGAAACTGTAAACAAATCCATCAAGTACAATAGCAATACTTCTCTTAATATTAGATTTGGTCAATCTGGCCCAGGTTTTAGCCCCTTCAGCATTCATAGACATACTAACTTCAAATCCACCACGCGGATTGGTATTTTTACGTGCGTCATTGATTGCATCTCCTTCCAAAGGAGGACGTCCATCAAGAGTCGTCACTTTGATTGCGACCAATTGAAATGCTGACTCTTTTTCATTTATTGGTTTTGAAGTCCAGTATTTCAAATCTTTAGATGGAATTGGTTTCACTGTCCATAAGAATTTCACATCTTTAGGAAACAAAGACTTAACGTGAGGAGAAGTAAGATAATCATTTACTTCAGCAGTATCCTTTGACAACGCAAGACCAACTACGGGACCATTGGGTCGTGGACTTGGCATTAAATAAGAGAACAATGACCGAGAACCTGCTACCAGTGAATCCGTCTTCAAACTATCAGACTCCAAATCTTGTAGCAATGCTAATTCTTCACCATTTTCCTCTTCAGTTACGGTGGCTTCTTCAACTACATCTGCACTTTTAACCGCTGCCATTTCACGAGTTCTGGCCTCAGCTTGCTGCATATAGCTATAAATTTCACTATTTTCATAAGTCTCCCAAAACTCCAAGCTAGCTGTTCCCTGTAACAGTTTTCTCACACGCTGCGGATCGGTTATACCAGGAAGTTCTACCAATACACGACCAGCTTTTTCCAAGCGTTGAATATTTGGCTGAGTTACTCCGAAACGGTCAATACGTGTACGCAGAATATTAAAAGCATTATCAATAGCACTTTTTGATTCTTCACGAATAACCTTTAATACCTCTTCATTCGTTGAGTTATAAGACACCTTTTCTTTTAACTCAACCGTATTAAAAATAGTTGATAATTGTGCTTGCGGATCAATTTCAGAAAAAGCTTTTCCAAACAAGGTTATAAAATCCTCTGAAGTTGTCTTTTCTCTCTCCTGAGCAAGTTTAATGGCCTCAACAAATGTTTCGTCAACATTATAATTTGAAAGCGCCCGTACAACATCAGCTACTTTAACTTCCAGAATTAAGTTCATACCTCCTTTAAGGTCAAGACCGAAATTAATCTCCCGTTCTTTACACTCCTTATATGTGTATTTTCTTAATCCGAAAAGAAAATTATAAACATGTTCATTCGCAATAGAATCCAAGTAGGCAAACTCCTTATTAGGATCACCATTGGCAAATTCTTTCGCCTGGCCCTCAACATTTCGGGAATGATAAGTGAAAATCAACTGATAAAAACTAACTAACGCCAAGAGTATGGCAAATAGTCTTATCGCTCCTTTGTTTTGCATCTGTTTGTATTTTTTAATATTCTATCTAAATAATTTTTTCGTCCTAATCGCGCAAATATATTGATTTTTTTTTAGAAACCTTATGTCATTTGACCTCCACAAATTTCATAATTCGACTTTGTATCAATCTCATCTTTCAGATAAAAATGAACAGGAACATATATTCTATTTTCAATGACAGAAGGGAAAAACATGCAGACATTGTAGTATCTGACAAATTCTTTTAAAAATCAGATACTCATATTAACTTACTTTAATCCATTTGATTCTGGATAAAAACAAATATATGCTATTAAATACAGTTCAAAACCTTGAATTTATGACCTATAATTAGCCTTAATTATTTCCACAAAAACACTTTCTTACAACCGATTAATGAAAGTATCAAGTCCATACATCTATATTCCCATGATAAAATATATTAAAATTGAGTATTCCTCAACGACATATATTATTTAAGCAAAACGCAAGGATACAAAAAAAACACTCATTTAAATGAGTGCCTATAGATAATCTGCCTTAAGAAATATCAGGCTAAATAGTTAACACCATCTTCTCTGAGAAAAAATCAAGCACCGCTTTATAACGCAATAAAAAGTCGGCCCCAAGAAGTCCGTCCACTGGTTCAAACCCCAACCATGAGATACTAGAATTGATAGTTTGCAAATCAGATATCGCTACTTTCATCTTTATCAAAAAACCTGATTGAAACCTCATCCTGATTTCTTCATTCACATAATCGATAGATGCATTACCCCACTTCATTCTTTGCACAGAAGATGTCGGAGTTCTTTTTTCATGAAAATGCTTTTGGTCTATAAGAGTTATTGGCGCACCTGTATCAATAATAAAATTCAGCATTTGTCCATCCTCAGCTTCCATAAGGACAAACACCATTGCGCCCCCTGAAGCTGTCTCATATATCCTGAGTCTATATTCTTTTCGCATCACCTCCCTTAAATACCATAATGATTATGACCTCAATAATCCTGCAAACGAAGAACCGGATTATCCGATACAGCGCGATATGACTGTACCAAAACAGCAACAAATGACACACCACCAACCAGAATGGCTAATACTCCAATTCCCCACACTGGTAAATCCTTATAATAGGCAAAACTACTAAGCCAGCCTTGTAAAGCCAGATAAGAAAGAGGTATTGCCAACAAAATTCCCAATATCAAATACCCTCCAAACACGCGTAAAACATCCATCATTATATCCTGCTTTGCTGCTCCAATGATTTTCTTAATACTATACTGCCGCCCATTATATTCTGTTATAAATGCCACAAGACTAATGACCCCTAAAAACGTCAGAAAGATACTCAAAACAGCAAAAACAGAAATAATTTTCAACACTCTAAACTCCTCTTCATATAATGAACTAATGCGATCTTTTAACTCGAAACTTTCCAAAGGTTCCCCATTCGAGTATTTATCCCACACTCTTTCAATCTCTCCAGACAAACCATCATTCACCTGTGGAGCATACCTAACAAGTATATAATTAAAATGAGTTTTCTTTCCCAGAAGCATTATCACCAAAGGCTTTATAGGGACATTAAAGGACTCAAAATGGAAATCATCAACTACCCCGGAAAGACTAACCTCCCATCCATCGGAGGCTTTCATTCCAATAATCTCAAGTCTTTCACCTAAAGGTTTCTTAATACCCAATTCTTCAAGTGCCTGCACATTGAGAACAATCCCAAGGGAATCTTTACAGTTACCACTCAAAAATTTTCCTTTTTTTAGCTTTAAACCCAGGGTTTCAAAGTAGTCACCATCCACATAATTCACTGGCAACAAAAAAACTTTTCGATCTGATTCTCCTCCTCTGTATCGGAAAGAAACCTGATAATATTCGTCCCCAGGCAATGACATAGAAACAGCCACATTCTCCACCCCTTCAATATCATTTAACTCGCCTTTAAAAGCATCTAAATTTTTCCCTACAGCATATCCACGCTCTAGAACAAGAAGATGCTCTTTATCAAAGCCAACATCTGCCTTCTGAATATACCTAACTTGCCATAACATCCCAGCCGCTACAATTAGTAAGAATAACATGACCATCACCTGACTGGTTAATATGAGTCCCCTGACGACCAATCCTGATCTACTCATCCGAAAATTCCCCTTAAAAATCTGACCGGGCTTAAGACCAGAAAAGAAGAAGGCCGGATAACTTCCTGAAAAAATACTAACTAAAAAAGTCAACACCAGGACATACCCGATATCCTCGATGTCTTTTATTTGAGATACTTGTAATTTAATTTGAAACAGCTGATTAAAGACGGGTAATAATAACTCAACTAAAACCAGACCAATAAACATTGCCAATAAGCTAATCACAAAAGCTTCAACAAAAAACTGAATAATCAGATAACGTCTCTCAGCCCCAAGAATTTTACGAACCGCAACCTCTTTAAATCTCCGATTAGACCGCGCTGTCGTTAAATTTACAGAATTGACACATGTCAATAATAAAATAAATCCTGCAACAAAAATGAAAATACTTATATAAATGGGTTTTGAAGTTGGTTCCAGTTCATGATCCAAATCTGAATAAAGGTGTATATCTTGTAATGGTTGTAAGAAAAAGTCCAGTAATATTTCCTGATTTAAAAAGTCTTCTTCCTTTAAAATCTCATTTATCTGGGGCAACAGATACTTTTCCTTTTCCTGATTAATTGACTTCTCAATATCAAACGGCACAGCACCAGGTAATAACCTCACATAGGTATAGCAATTAAGGGCCAACCAATTCTCTTTCCAATCATTCAAAAGGGCTGTATCCCTTTTGAAAATTACATCAATAGTAGAGAGAGATCCCATAAAATCGAAATGGAAATGAGACGCATCAGGCATGGGTTCACAAACGCCTGTCACTTCCAGCTCTATACCTTCACGGTTTATTATTTTCCCGATCGGATTTTGATAGCCAAAATAACGTTTCGCGGTTCCCACAGTTAAAACAACTTTTCCCGGCCCGTTTAAAGCTTCAGAGGGATTGCCACTGATGAAATTCAAGTCAAAAACATTAAAAAAGCTAGAATCTCCAAAGAAGAAACCATCCTCATTGAACTTCTTCTGTTCATAACTCACCAACTTATTTGATCCCGGAATAATTTTCGTTCCCTTTTCAACAGCGGGAATAGCCTCCATTACCTGTAAAAGAGGCAATGGCGTAGATGCTCCATTTATTTGATTAATACCAATCTTTCCTTTACTGGTAACCCGGTAGATATCCTCACTATTTGAAAACCAGGTATCATAATTCAATTCAAACTTGACAAATAACAAAACTACTACACTAAGTGTCACTCCAACAGACAATCCAATAATATTTAAAAGGGCATACCTTTTATGCTTATAGATAGACCGCAAGGCAACTTTTATGTAATGATATAAAAACATTATCGTCAAACTAAAATTTTACAATCGTCCCCTGATACTTTCTGTAATCACATGGCCATCAAAAAGCTGAATAATCCGATTGGTTTTATCAGCATCACTAGGCGAATGAGTAACCGTCACAACAGTCATCCCTTCCTCATTCAATTCCCCTAATAACCCCATGACATCATCACCATTTGCAGAATCGAGATTCCCGGTTGGCTCATCCGCTAAAATCAGATTGGGATTTGTCACTAAAGCCCTGGCAATAGCCACAAACTGCTGCTGTCCTCCACTTAACTGAACCGGATAATGCCTGCATCGATGCGCCAGCGTCAATCTTTCCAAGACAGCTTCAACCCTTTTTTGTCTTTCCCGCCGCCCATATTTAAGATAAATCAGTGGCAATTCTACATTTTCAAACACCGTTAATTCATCAATCAAATTAAAGTTTTGAAACACGAAGCCTATATTACCTCGCCTTAACTGTATTCGCTTTCGCTCTTTATATTTTCCCACATCATAGCCCATGAAGAATACTTCCCCACTCGTTGGCGTATCCAGTAACCCAAGAATATTCAGCAAAGTAGTCTTTCCACATCCCGAAGGCCCCATAACAGCCACAAATTCACCCTTCTCAATATCAATATTAACATTACTGAGAGCAACAGTTTCAACATCTTCGGTCCTGTAAACTTTAACTAAATTTCGAGCATGCAACATGACTACTGGTTTTATGTACGGTTTCGAAACACAACATGTTCGATATCGAACACTTAAAATGCCCCAAATGTATAAAATCAAAAACATAATAAGCGATTCAATTAAGAATCCCTTACTTAATTAACTTTCTTAAAAGCCTGAAAAACTGAAACAACCTGAAACAATTCCCCAAAAAATCGCTAACCTTAACCAATTGATAATGCAAATTAAACTTCACTTTTCATGCCACTTACCTTAATGCCTTATTATCAAGAACCTTATAAAAACGGCATTTTTTTTGATTGCATACAACGAATTAAACAAACGTTCGCATTCGGACAATTTCTTTTTCAATGTGCCCGATATTTTGATACTTTTATATCTAAAACAACTTTGTGATGACTAAGAAGAACGGAAGAATTCTCGCCATAGATGATAATGCGGATATATTATTCGCATTAAAGCTTCTACTCAAGCCTCATGTAGAATTTATTCATACAGAAACGGATCCAAATAAGATTCCTGGTATTCTTTCCAAGGATTATTTCGATGTCATTCTTCTTGACATGAACTTCACCAAAGATGCCATCAGTGGACAAGAAGGTTTTAGCTGGCTGGAAAAAATATTGGAGTTAGATCCTTCTGCCGTTGTATTATTTATAACAGCCTATGGAGATGTTGAAAAATCAGTGAAGGCCATAAAAGCCGGCGCAACAGATTTCATCCTGAAACCCTGGCAAAACGAAAAACTACTGGCCACCATTTCGTCAGCAATTAAACTAAGGCAATCACGCAACGAAGTAGACGACTTGAAATCGAAGCAAAAGGCGATGAATACAATCATGGACCAGCCATTTGCCGACTTCATTGGCGTATCTCCCGGCATGATAAAAGTATTCGAAACAATTAAGAAGGTAGCTCAAACCGATGCCAATGTTTTAATTCTGGGAGAGAATGGAACCGGGAAAGAATTAGTCGCCAGAGCGCTTCACCGAAATTCACTGAGAAAAGACGAAACCTTTGTTAGCGTTGACCTGGGAGCATTAAGTGAAACACTGTTCGAAAGCGAACTTTTCGGCCATGCTAAAGGCGCCTTCACCGATGCCAAAGCAGACCGCCCCGGCCGGTTTGAACTTGCTTCCGGCGGCACCATTTTTCTTGACGAGATAGGAAACCTGTCCTTACCGCTTCAGGCAAAATTATTAACCGTTCTGGAACGACGCGAAGTAACCAGGGTGGGAACCAATAAACCTCGCCCCATAGACATTCGCCTTATCAGTGCTACCAACATGCAAATAAAACAAATGGCAGGTGAAGATAAATTCCGACAGGATTTATTGTACCGGCTTAATACCGTAGAGATAGAACTTCCACCACTTCGCGAACGTCCCGAGGATATTCCTATTCTGGCGGATCACTTTTTAAAGATGTTCTCAAAGAAGTACAAAAAACGATACAATAAGCTTTCAAGTGCCATTATCAAAAAACTAACCAGTTATCCATGGCCCGGGAACGTACGAGAATTTCAACACATCCTTGAGAGAACGGTAATCATGAGTGACGGACCAACACTTAACGAAACCGATTTCCAGCTCACCTCTCAACCAATCGCTACTGACGGCCTGGAACTGGATACCTACAACCTGGAAGAAGTGGAGCGAAAAATAATTGAAAAAGTATTGAGAGCTAACCGGGGAAATGTTTCAAAAGCAGCAGCCGACTTAGGCCTTACTCGTACATCCTTATACCGCAGACTTGAAAAATATGGTTTATAAGAACTTCAGGGTAAATTTCATCATCAGGACCCTGCTCTTAACAGGGTCTATTTTTGCTTTCTTTTACCTTTATTTTAACACCACCCTGACCATCACACTTCTATTGGCAGGGCTTTTGATTTTATTCCAGATCATTGCCATGATCCACTACGTGGATCGAACCAACCGGGTTCTTAACAACTTCCTGGAATCCATCCGCTATTCCGATTTCACCCGGACCTTCCAGGTGGAAGGACTCGACTCTTCGTTCGATAAATTAAAACACTCGTTCAACGAAGTCATAAAGGACTTCCAGGAGGTAAGAGCCGAGAAAGAAGAAAACTATTATTACCTCCAAACCGTTATTCAACACATCGGCATTTCCCTTATTGCCTACCAGAAAGACGGTCGGGTAGAATTAATCAACAATGCCACCAAGAAACTCTTTCAGGTACATTCATTAAATAACATACAAGCCTTAAAAGATTTCAGCCCCGAGTTAGTTCAAAAGCTACTCACCATCAAACACGGGGAAAACACACTAATACGTGTACAGGAAAAAGATGACCTGTTCCAACTGGCCATTTACGCCACAGAATTTAAAATACATAACCGTACCATACTACTGACCTCGATAAAGAACATCCAAAATGAGTTAGAGGAGAAAGAGATGGAATCGTGGCAAAAGCTTATCCGCGTGCTCACCCACGAAATCATGAACAGCATCACCCCCATATCCTCGTTATCCTCCACCATTACCTTTATCCTGAAAGACCTTTCGCAAACACTTAAAGAGAAAGGTATTGACGAAGATGACATTGAAACCATAGGCGAAATTGAAAGCGCTCTTCAAACTATCCACAAACGAACCGATGGATTGTTACACTTTGTCAACACCTACCGTAATCTTACCAAGGTCCCCAAACCCAATTATTCCATCTTCTCGGTCCGTAATTTATTATCAAACATTAAAGGACTGATGGAAGAAGAGATGAAAGCAAAAAGTATCCGATGCCACATCATGGTAGAACCGGAATCACTGGAGCTATCGGCAGACGAACGCCTGATTGAGCAGGTCATTATCAACCTGGTAAAAAACGCTACTCACGCCCTGGAGAATAAAACTGACGGAATAATACAATTAAAGGGATTCCTTAATAGACGGGGCCGCATTACCATACAAATTATTGACAACGGACAAGGCATCTTACCCAATGTACTGGATAAGATTTTCATTCCGTTCTTCACCACTAAACCTCAAGGCTCCGGCATTGGATTAAGCTTATCCAAACAAATTTTGAGGTTACATGGTGGAAACATTAACGCTTATTCGGAACCTGATAAAGAAACCAAATTTACGCTAACTTTTTAAGAGAGGTTATTCTTTACTGTGAAGACGATTAAACATGACCGCCAATGGCGCATATAAAGAAGTGTTTTGCACAATCACATCCTCTTCCACCTTTATTCGAACAGGTGTAAAATTCCAAATAGCACGAATTCCGCCTTTAACCATCCAGTGCGCTACCTCTTGAGCCTTTTCCACCGGAACCGTTAAAATACCTATCTGTATGCCCTTTTCTTTAAACTGTAAAAAGTCATCGACATGATAAACCGGCACACCGCCGAAATTCTTCCCCACTATCTCCGGATTAACATCAAAGGCAGCCACCACTTTCAGCCCGAATTGTTTCAGGCCATGATCGTGCAACAAAGCCATTCCCAAACTTCCCGCACCAAACAAGTAAGCCTCATCCATAATGCGAAAGCCCAGAAAGTTCTCCAACTCATCAATCAGCGGTTCTACTTCGTAGCCTACTCTTGTTTTTCCAACAATACTTGTATAAGAAAGGTCTTTGGTAACTTGCGTGGGATCTACCCCCATATCCCTGGCGATATGTGTAGACGATACATATTTCATCCCGTCTTTCCGGGCCAGCTTTATATAAGCCAAATAAGAGGGCATCCTTCTCAAGGCAGGCTCCGGAACAAGAATTCTCTTTTTTCGGTTTTCTTCCTCCATAGGATATTTTTTGCTTACAAATTTAGACAAGTTTCGCCATTAAAGAATTAATTCCTTATTGAAATCACTCTTTCAGCTTCTATTTTTTCAAATTCTAAATTCCCTTAAACAAAAAAAGGAAGGTAAATCCTTCCTCTTCTCTGTGGGCGATGAGGGAGTCGAACCCCCGACCCCTTGGGTGTAAACCAAGTGCTCTGAACCAACTGAGCTAATCGCCCTAAATTTAGGTATGCTTTCTTTTCTGGTGGGCGATGAGGGAGTCGAACCCCCGACCCCTTGGGTGTAAACCAAGTGCTCTGAACCAACTGAGCTAATCGCCCTAAATTTAGGTATGCTTTCTTTCCTATGTGGGCGATGAGGGAGTCGAACCCCCGACCCCTTGGGTGTAAACCAAGTGCTCTGAACCAACTGAGCTAATCGCCCTAAATCTAGGTATGCTTTCTTTTCTGGTGGGCGATGAGGGAGTCGAACCCCCGACCCCTTGGGTGTAAACCAAGTGCTCTGAACCAACTGAGCTAATCGCCCTAAAATTTAGGTTTTGCTTTTCATTTTTTGGTGGGCGATGAGGGAGTCGAACCCCCGACCCCTTGGGTGTAAACCAAGTGCTCTGAACCAACTGAGCTAATCGCCCGTGCCCTTTTGAAAAGCGATCGCAAATATAGAGGTCTTTCCTATTCCCTCCAAATATTTTTTCACTTTTTACAGCGCATCGGCAACCACAAATGTGCTTCCACCAATAAAAATCAAATCGTTGGGGCCTGCATTTTTTTTTGCCTCAGCCATTGCTTTTTTTACATCCGGGAAGGCTTCCCCTACCAAATTGTACTTTCCGGCTATCTCCTTCAAACGATTTTCATCACAACTTCGAGCCACAGAAGCCCGGGCAAAATAATAATGTGCCTGTCGTGGCAAAAGATTTAAAACAGCATCAACATCTTTATCGCTTACCATGCCCCATACCATATGAAGCTTTTCATGGGGTGTATTGGCAATTTGCGCCACCACTTCCTGCACGCCATCTTTATTATGCCCCGTATCACAAACAATCCGCGGATTGTGCCCTATCTCCTGCCAGCGTCCGCCAAAACCTGTCAATTTCTGCACCTCGGCCAACCCTTGCCGAATGGCCTCATCAGATATTGAAAAATTACCCTTATTCAACAGCTCACATGCTGTCAATACCGTGAGAATATTTTTACGCTGATACATTCCCAGCAATCCAACCTGTAAATCGGGCCACTGTTTTACATCTCCTTTATACACCTGAAAAACCTGTTTATTATCAATCGACATTGTTGCCAGCAGAATATTAAACTGCTGATCAGCAAAAACAACAGGCACCCCTTCGGCAGCAGCCTTTTGTTGAAAAACTTGCTGTACCTCCGGATCTGTTTCCCCAATCACCACCGGTACATTTTTCTTGATGACGCCTGCTTTTTCGGCCGCAATCAACGGCTTGGTATCGCCTAACAGGGCAGTATGGTCCAACCCAATATTTGTAATAACAGACAACTCAGGCGTTATGATGTTGGTAGAATCCAGGCGTCCCCCTAAACCAACCTCCACCAAAGCCACATCAATGTCCTGACGTTTAAAATAATCGAAAGCCATGGCTACGGTCATCTCAAAAAACGAGGGCTGTACCTTTTCAATGATACCGCTATGTTGCGCCACAAAAGACACCACCTCATCCTCGGGAATCATCTCCCCATTCACACGAATCCGTTCCCTAAAATCAGTTAAATGAGGCGAGGTATAGAGCCCCACCTTATATCCGGCCGACTGCAACACGGCAGCTAAACAGTTTGACACAGACCCCTTACCATTAGTACCGGCTACATGAATGGTTTTATACGCCTTATGGGGCTGTCCGAAATAATTATCCAGAGCCAAGGTGTTATCCAGGTTGGCTTTATAGGCGGCTTTTCCTACACGCTGGTACATCGGAAGCTGGCTAAACAAAAAATCCAATGTTTCCTGATATGTCATATTCGCAAGAATTAATTCAAAAAAAATACAACCATAGCCATCTTTAGATATCTTTAAAGAAACTAAACACAACGCTATGGCTAAAAAGATTTTTATACTGGACACAAACGTCCTGCTTCACGACCACAAATGTATATACAACTTTGAGGAAAACGATGTGATTATTCCAATAGTTGTGCTGGAAGAATTAGATAAGTTTAAAAAAGGAAATGACCTCATCAACTTCCAGGCAAGGGAATTTGTGAGAGAGATGGACAAGCTTGCCGGGGAAAAACTCTTTAAAGAAGGAATCCCCCTGGGGCCCGACATGGGCCGGCTGTTTATCGCCACCGGGAAACCCTTTCCGGCCGAAATGACCGAATCTTTCATGGAGAAAATCGCCGACCACCGGATATTGGCAATTGGCCTGCATGTTAAAAAGGAATTTCCCGATCGTCACACTATCCTTATCACAAAAGACATCAACCTGCGCATGAAAGCCAAATCACTTGGTTTGCTTGCCGAAGATTACGAGTCGGACAAAGTGAAAAACATCGACTTTCTTCACAAAGGCGTTGAGACCTACGACAACTTCGATCCGCAAGTCATAAGCCGGATATACAACGAACAAGGCATAGCCCGCAACGAATTTCCGTTTGAAGACGACCTGCCGGCCAATCAATATTTCATTTTAAGAAGCAACAACCAAAGTGTCCTGGCCTATTTCGATCCCATTAACGACCGCATTACCCGGGTTGAAAAACATGGCGCCTATGGCATTGAACCCCGCAATGCCGAACAAACCTTCTCGCTGCATGCCCTCTTAAATCCCGACATCAAACTGGTGTCGCTCACCGGAAAAGCCGGCACCGGAAAAACCCTGCTGGCGTTGGCCGCAGCCCTACAACAACACAAACATTACCATCAGATATTACTGGCGCGCCCCATTGTGCCGCTGGCCAACCGCGACCTGGGATTTCTACCCGGCGACATCAAAGAAAAAATCGGCCCTTACATGCAACCCCTATTTGACAACCTGGGCGTGATAAAAAGCCGTTTTAAACCGCAAGGCAAAGAAAATAGCCACATAGAAGAGATGCTGAGAACCGAACAACTGGTGATCACCCCCCTGGCCTATATCCGGGGACGCAGTTTATCCGACGCCTTTTTTATCGTTGATGAAGCTCAAAACCTCACCCCTCACGAGGTCAAAACCATTATTACCCGGGCCGGCGAAGGCACCAAAATGATATTTACCGGCGATATCCAGCAAATCGATTCACCTTACCTCGACATGCAGTCCAACGGCCTGGCCTACCTCACTGACAAGATGAAAGGACAGGACCTGTTTGCCCACGTCAACCTGGTAAAAGGCGAACGCAGCTACCTGGCCGAACTCGCTTCCGACCTGCTGTAAAAAATAAAAAAAGGGATGTTCGATAAAAACTACATATCGAACATCCCAATTCACAACTTTTCAATTTCTCAGATTCTCAGTTTCTCAAACATCGAACATCCAAACATCCAAACATCGAACATCCAAACATCGAACATCCAAACGTCCCCTGTATCAGGAAACCACAATACCCAACGCTTCCAGCAACTGCGGACTATCCGCCACCGCAATACGCGCCACCTTCAGGTAATCGCCCATCCACTCCTCCAACTCCTCCAACTTGGCATCCCGTAACTCCGTGGCCTCCTGGGCCTCCCCCTTCTCCTTTTTCTGTTGCTGATAAGCAGCATTCGCACTATTCAACAACGTAAGCCCATTTTGAAGATGTTCTTCCAACACATTGAAACGTTTCATCCCTTCCATTACCGTCAAGGTAGAAAGGGCATTGTTATAAAACAGCCCCACCTGTGCCAGATACTCCGGAATTACCCTTTTCCGTTTCCCGGTTAACTGAAGCGCCTCACTTATTCCCCGTTCATTTTTAAACACAATACGCGCCAATTGCAAGTGATTCATATAAACACCATTCAGCGCTTTTATAGCCATGTCAACATAGTCGGTGGCCGCATACTGTTCGCCATACTCCTTTTTCTGATTTTGATGCAATTGCGTCGCTTCATTCACTAAATTTACTCCCACATTCATTTGCTCGGTGCCATAACCAAGATTTCCCAGACGCACAGCAATACTACTTTTATTAATACCATTGTCGACCGCCATTTTCGATTCGGTCAGAAATTTTTCGATTGATTTACTCATACAAATTCAATTTTAATGATTAGTAATTCAATATATCTAACACTATTATGCAAGTTACTCTTTCATACCCTTTACCATTACACCCAATCTCTATAGATGATCCTACAACCAGCTTTCTTAATAATGCGGACGGATCAAAAATCATACGGACCACTTTCCCAATCTCCCGGACGGGTTTCCCAGTGAAACGGACCACTTATAAATCACCCGGAGCGGTTTCCCAATGAAGCGGACGGGTTTCCCAACGAGCCGGAGCGTTTATAAATCACCCGGACCACTTTCCCTACGATGCGGACCATTAAAAAATCATGCGGACCAATTTCCCAATGACCCGGACCACACCCGAATCACCCCTCTAAGGATATCCATTAATCCCATAACAGTCCGGACAATTTATCCCTGTCCCCTTATTAATTATTTGTGGATCTTTCTGATAAAAGCCTGGTAATCTCCCGATCAATTGAGGGGCTAATCCGCCCCCTTCTGCCAACCAATGATTTTTAACCGGTGTTAGTTGTCTGTTCAGCATTAAGGCAAAAGTTTTGGTTGATGCATTACAATTTATTCTGTATTCACTCATCTTGTTAATTGCGAAACCCTCAAAGCGTAACAGCACAATTAACCACCCCTTTGGCAAATCAATTGTTTACTTTGACGAACAGATATTTAAACAGGATGAACAAATAAAAAGGATCTCCAGGTAGAATTTTTGACACTTTTATTCATGATTTTTCTATTTTCGCCAGCCAAAAACTGTATTTACTTGTCATGCAAAACAAACAGGGTTCTTCATCTACTCCTCTGCTATCCTCACCTTTGTGACAGGATCATCAGTAGAGCTAACAGTAATAAGAGTACCTACCAAATTGTTTATTACAAAAAAATCAGAGATAAAACAGATTACAACCAAAACGGACATATTAGAATGATCATCAGCGGACAAACGCTTGTTGGCATCAACGACATTGAAACAACTGATAGCTCCATCTATCCAAATCCATGTTCCAACCACTTTTCAATTAAAGCCAATTCGGGTGTAATCATTAAACACATCGAATTTTTAACAATTGATGGTCGAACCGTATGGCAAAAAGATCTAAACGACAATGAAACTGAAATACCGTTAATCAACATAAAAAATGGCCTTCATGTGATCAGATTAATAACAGACACCGGAGTAATTATTACTAAAAAGATAATCCAAGAATAAAATTAACCTCCCTCTAATAATCGATCAGCCGAAGCAAAACTTCGGCTGATTTTGTATTTACCCCTGTTAAAGAAAATTTCAAGTTCAATTTTTCCCTTTTTAACCTTCAAACAGGCCTTTTTAACTGCATTTAACGCAATTATGTCAGTGGTATTTGCCTGAGAAAACCATAATTCCATCGATTTTCCTAATTTTGCAGCTTCATTAAGTAATTGCGAGGGGAATGATTGATAAGTCGGTATTTGAAAATAAAAAAGCAGCCTTTTTTACACTGGGCTGCAAACTCAATTTCAGTGAAACATCGAGCATAGCACGTACTATGCGAGAGGAAGGATTCCAGAAAGTTAGTTTCAACGAAAAGGCTGATGTATATGTCATCAACACCTGTTCGGTGACAGAAATAGCCGATAAAAAATGCAAGCAAGCCATCAAAAAGGCGATCCGGCTAAATCCGGAGGCATTTATTGTGGTGACCGGCTGTTTCGCACAGCTAAAACCCGAGAGCATCTCTAACATTGAAGGTGTGGACTTGATTTTGGGTTCCAATGAAAAGTTTGATGTAACCTCTCATTTGGGCAATCTATCAAAAAATACAACCACGGAAATTCACCGGGGGAAAATATTAAAAACCGAAGATTTCAAGCCTTCCTATTCCATGGGAGACCGCACCCGTTGCTTTTTAAAGATACAGGATGGATGCGATTATTTTTGCTCCTATTGCACCATTCCCTTGGCCCGGGGCCGCAGCCGCAGCAACACCATTGCCAAAACGGTGGAGCTGGCAAAGAAAGCAGTCAGTGAAGGTGCCCATGAAATCATCCTGACCGGGGTGAATATTGGCGATTTTGGTAAACACCAAAATGAAACCTTCTTTGAACTCATTCAACAACTCGATCAGATTGAAGACATTCACCGGTTCAGGATTTCATCCATTGAACCCAATTTATTAACCGACGAAATCATTGAATTTGTGGCCAAATCGAAAAAATTCATGCCACACTTTCACATTCCTATTCAGTCGGGTAATAACCAGGTGCTTCAATTAATGAAGAGAAGATACAACCGTGAGCTTTTTGCCGACCGGGTAAAAACTATCAAACAACTAATGCCTCATGCCTTCATTGGCGTGGATGTTATCGTTGGTGTACGGGGGGAAACAATTGACTTTTTCAATGATGCACACCAGTTCCTATCCGATCTGGATGTTTCGCAGCTACATGTTTTCACCTACTCGGAACGCCCCAACACCCAGGCATTAAAAATAGACGATGTGGTACCTATCCCGGAAAGAAAACGCCGAAGCCATGTATTGCATCAGCTATCAGAAAAGAAACTGGCTCATTTCTACCGGTCATTCCTGGGGCAACAGGCTAATGTTTTGTTGGAAGGCGCTGCTCACAACGACACCATGCACGGCTTTACAGAGAATTACATTAAAGTTGAAATTCCATATGACAAGCAAATGGCCAATACGATAAAACAGGTTCAACTAAAGTCGTTAGACCTGGAACGTAACGTCATTCTTGCTGAACTGATTTAAAAAAGCAGATTCATGAACTATCACGAAATTTGCCTTCAAGTCAAAGACCTGGCACGCAGAACGGGATTATTCATCAAGCAGGAAAGGGAAAAGTCAGGCCTGAACATAGAGGTAAAAGGCAAAAATGACTTTGTCACACAACTGGACAAAGCCGCTGAAAAAAAACTAATCACTGAATTATTACCCCTCATTCCGGAGGCCGGCTTCATTGCCGAAGAAAAATCGGTGGACAAGCAAGGGGACGTCTACAACTGGATCATTGATCCCATTGACGGCACTACCAATTTCATTCACGGCCTGACACCTCATGCCATCAGCATTGCCCTGCAGGAAAAAGGGGAAACGGTTATTGGCGTGGTTTATGAAATGGGCCGCGATGAATGTTTCTATTCCTGGAAAGGAGGAGCAGCCTTCCTGAATGGTGAAACCATTTCTGTTTCGTCGGCCGGCAGCGTAGCAGAGGGATTAATTGCCACCGGCTTCCCCTACTCCAACTACGCTCTGCTGGATAGGTTTATGCAATCCCTCGAATACTTCATGCGCAACACACATGGCGTGCGCCGACTGGGTTCGGCAGCCACCGACCTGGCCTATGTGGCCTGTGGCCGCTTCGATGCCTTTTATGAATACAACCTGAAAGCCTGGGATGTAGCCGCTGGTGCTTTCCTGGTTCAACAGGCCGGCGGATGTGTATCCGATTTTTCCGGAGAAGATAATTACCTTTTCGGACAAGAGATGGTGGCCGGCAACAAGGCCATCTTCAATGAATTCCTTACAGATGTTAAACGATTTATGAAATAATACCTTATGCAGGCAATAGCTTATTATATACTCTTGCCATTGTTGTGGCTAACGAGTCTTTTACCATTTTGGGTTTTATACCGTCTTTCGGATCTCTTCTACCTTTTTGTGCGGTTAATTGGCTACCGTAAATCAACAATCCTGGAAAGCCTCCGCTACTCTTTCCCCGAAAAATCGGAAAAAGAGCTGAATCATATAAAAAATAAATTCTACCGCCATTTTTGTGACCTGTTTTTCGAGACCATCAAAATACATACGGTTTCAGCCAAAACAATGAAAAAAAGGGTGGTCTATAAAAACACAGAATACGTAGAAGAATGGTTTAAAAAAGGGAAAGATGTGACTGGTGTACTTGCCCATTATGGTAACTGGGAATGGGTACCTACAGTTAATCTTCATGTCTCTGCTCAAGGGTGCGAAGTTTACAGACCATTGCACAATAAATACTTCGATAAATACATGTTATTCCTCCGTTCGCGATTTGGCACCCTTAACTTCAAAATGAAAAGTGTGTTGCGCGATGTATTGACCCTCAAAAGAGAAAACAAACGCTACTTTTTGGGGCTTATTTCGGATCAGACACCCGGTAAACCACAAATTCAATACTACACCGAATTTTTGAATCAAAATACACCGATTCACCTGGGGCCTGAAAAAATTTCATCCCTCATGAAAAACCCGGTTGTCTTCCTTCACATGGACAAGGTAAAGCGAGGCTATTACGAGATAAACATTATCCCTTTGGAAGAAAATCCGCAGGATACAGAATTACACGACATCACCAATCGACATGTGAAATTACTGGAAGAAATCATAACAAAACGCCCCGAACTGTGGCTCTGGTCTCATAAACGCTGGAAGCACTCCAACCCGCGCGTTCTTTCTAAAAAGCCTGATGATAAATAAAATGAATAAAGTAGCTGTAGTAATCTTAAACTGGAATGGTCGCCATTTGCTTGAAAAGTTTTTACCCGATGTTATCAACAACTCTTCGCTTCCCAATGTGGAAGTAATTGTTGCTGACAACGCCTCAAGTGACGACAGTATCGACTTTATTCAACAATCATTTCCTTCGGTAAAAATCATCCGTCTGGATAAAAACTATGGCTTTGCCGGTGGCTACAATAAAGCGTTAAAACAAGTAGAAGCAGACTATTTTCTGTTGCTCAATTCAGATGTAGCTCCCCTACCCAACTGGCTACCCCCGCTTATTGAGGCGATGGATGCAAATCCTAATGTAGCCGCATGCATGCCCAAAATAAAAAGTTTCACAAAGCCGGATCACTTTGAATATGCTGGCGCTGCCGGTGGTTTTATCGACAAATTTGGTTACCCCTTTTGCCGGGGAAGGTTATTCAACAAAGTGGAAAAAGATGATGGCCAGTACGATCATTCCATTCCCGTCTTTTGGGCCAGTGGTGCTGCTCTTATGGTCCGATCCAACTTGTACCTCAATTCAGGCGGACTAGATGAAGATTTCTTTGCCCATATGGAAGAAATTGATCTATGCTGGCGTTTTAAAAACCAGGGTTACCAGATTTTAGCCGTCACACAGGCAGAAGTTCTTCACCTGGGAGGCGGTACATTGAATCAACAAGATGCCCGTAAAACCTTTTTGAACTTCAGGAACAATCTTTATATGCTAGTGAAAAACCTGCCGGCTAAAAAACTATTCCCCATCCTCTTCCAACGCATGATTTTGGATGGCATCGCCGGCTTGCATTTTATCACTAAGGGAGAAATGAAATTCTTTTGGGCAGTATTAAAAGCGCATGGTTCTTTCTACAAACATTTCGCTCGTTTTATGAAGAAAAGAAAAGCCTTACATCCCGGTAGCTTCGTAACACCACTACCGGAAATGTATCATGGCAATATCATTACAGCTTTCTTTTTTAAAAGAAAACATTGTTACAATCAACTCTGATCTACAAGTAATCCAATACAACTTCCAGTTTATTACTGCGAGAGCCTTTTACCAACACCTGCGCATTATTTAGCGGGTGTTCCTTTAAATATTGAAGAAGTTCTTTTACATCAGCGAAGTATTGCCAATTTTCATATTGAGCAGACCAATTCATAAACTCTTCCCCGATGAGAAAGGCATGATCAATTTCAAGAGATGCTAAAAACTCAAGCAACCGTTGATGTTCTTCCTTTGAACTGGCACCCATCTCTTTCATACCCCCCAATATTACAGTCTTATTCTCCCCCCTGATCTTATCGAAATTTCGTAACGCCACTTCCATGCTCGACGGATTGGCATTATAGGCATCCATCAGTACTTCGTTGTACTTTGTTTTAACATATTGAGACCTGTTATTGGATGGAATATAGCTTTCAATGGCCTTGTTTATCCCTTCTGCCGGAACATCAAAAAACAAACCGATACATACAGCAGCCAGTACATTCTCACAATTATACTCCCCTAACAAATGTGTTTGTACGTTATGAGACTGCCCTTTCTTTGACCAAACAACCGATAAAAACGGATTTAAGCCTTCTGCTTTACCGGTTACAGCGGCATCGGATGTTACACCATAGGTCAACACATCTAAGCCATTCGGCACCATACTTTTCAAATGCTCATTTTGCAAATTAAGAAATGCTTTTCCCTGGCTATTATTGAGAAAATAATACAATTCTGCCTTTGCTTTTTTTACCCCCTCAAAAGAACCAAATCCCTCTAAATGTGCTTTGCCAACATTGGTAATGATCCCATAATCCGGTTCAGCTATAGAACACAGAAACTCGATCTCGCCCCCATGATTAGCTCCCATTTCAACAACACCAATCTCTGTTTCCTTATCCATTGACAGCAACGTCAAAGGAACGCCTATATGATTATTTAAATTACCTGATGTTGAAGTGACAGAAAACTTTTCAGAAAGCACACAAGTGACCAGCTCTTTAGTTGTTGTTTTCCCATTGGTTCCGGTAATACCTAAAATAGGTATTCCTAAATATTTCCGGTGATAGCGGGCTAATTCCTGCAGGGCATGAAGTACATCCTCTACCCAGATCATCCGGTCCTGATCCTTTAACGCGGGATCATCAACCACCGCCCAGGAAGCACCGTTATCAAAAGCAACATTTACAAACTTATTCCCATCGAAATTCGCCCCTTTTAAAGCGAAAAAAATAAATCCTTCAACACAATTACGCGTGTCTGTTGTAATGCCGTTAGCCTTTAAATACAGACTATGTATTTCTTTTAAACTCATTTTCATCGAAACAAAAATAAAAAAAAGAGGCTGACACACGGTCAGCCTCTTCCTTAATATTTATTTTCTATATCCTATTTTTTTCCTTTTCCTGAGGAAATTGGGCTTCCAACCCTTGTCATTGCACATCGGAAACCTAAATCATCCTTACTTTCACGTTCATCAAGATATCTTCTTGTTCCCGGAGCCAACCAGTATGCACGATCGCGCCATGAACCACCCTTATACACTCTTGTTTGATCAGATACTAAACTTCCCATTTCGCTATTTGGAGTACCGGCATACATGGATTCAGTATCAGCTTCAGCATCATTCCAGTTATCCCCGGTTACAATATTCGATGTGGCATCCCCATCAGCGTAGTTTCTGTTATCTGCTGTACGATAGTTTTTACGATCCAAGATGTCTTTATCTGTTTCCGTTCTGTAACGAATTCTACCCAAACTATCCTTTTCAACTACATATCCTTCTTCATCCAGAACTTTTGTTTTAAAAACGTTACCACGATAAGGACTAAACTCTTCTACATCATCAAGTGACATGGGACGATAAACATCCGCTACCCACTCATTCACATTACCAGCCATACAATAGAGCCCGTAATCATTAGGATAATAAGATTTAACAGGCACAGTGATGTCACCACCGTCATTCAAACTTCCTGCCATACCCATCATATCACCATTTCCTCTAACAAAGTTAGCCATCATGCGGCCTCGTTCCTTCTTATCAGCATTTCTCACCACATGACCGTCCCATGGATAAATACGACGGTTGGTCATCCGTTCATCATTTGAATTTCCAATAAGCCCTGATGCTGCATATTCCCATTCAGCTTCTGTCGGGAGACGATATCTTGGTAAAAGCAATCCATCATCCCAACGTACACGACGAGTATCTTTATTTGGATCCAAATCTTCCATTGGTCGTTTACCTGCTATACCATCATACTGGCCTAACAAATAAGCCTCTGTATTAAAGTTATTCTCACCTACCTGATTAATATCTAACTCAAGAACACCTTCCTGAACTAAAATAACTTCATTAACACGGTCAGTTCGCCAGGCACAAAAGTTATTTGCCTGCAACCAATTTACACCTACAACCGGATAATCAGCGTAAGCAGGGTGACGCAAATAATTCTCAACCATTGGTTCGTTATATGCCAAAGCCCGACGCCATACCAGCGTATCAGGAAGAGCTTTTCTATAAACCTCAGGATAGTCGGCGTAAACCCGATTAATCCAATACAGATATTCTCTATAGTTGGCATTAGTAACTTCACATTCATCCATATAAAATGAAGGTACAGTAACTCTGCGTGGGGAATTATCCCAATCATACATCACATCTTGCTCAACGCGGCCCATAATAAAGGTACCTCCTTCAACAAACACTAACCCGGGACCTTGTTCCTGTTCATATCCTGATTGATATTCAAATCCACCAAAATCAGGGTTATTATAATCCCAACCTGTTACTGAAGAAACATCTTTTCCCCCTTTACTACATGAGGTTAATGTGATCAAACCAACCGCCATTACAGCGAGAAAAACTCTGGAAATAAATCTCATAGCTCTATGGAATAGTATTATCGTAATATCGACTTGTTAATTTACAACTGATAACAATTAAATTGTCAACTGCCTTCGTTATACTGCAAAAATATAAAAAGGTTATACCAAATTAAGCCATTTGATTTTATTTTTTTAACCTTTTCCTTTTACTTTCGTCAGGCAATTTTTCACTATTAAGAACGTTAAAGATAGAAAAATCTTATAGAGAGCTTTGATTTTTTTCTTTTTTAAAAAAAGATTTGAACATCCGGAAGCTTTTTAAGTATATATAATGAGGGATTTAGTAATCTTTAACGATTTAATCAGAAGAGGAACTCAGATGAAATTAAGACTCTTTTTTACATTTATTATACTGCTTCCTGTATCAGTGATAGCACAAATAAACATCCGCCATACGGTTGAATGGCTCCCAGTACAAAAAAACACCATTGAAAATACAGCAGGTTGCCTGAGAATTTCAAGACAATCACTCATGGATGAAGCAACATTACTTCCGCTTGTGCTCCATAACATTCCTCTTACAGACATATCAATCCCGGAATCCGTCACGATAACACTGACACCAACCCGCACTTCTCCCCTTACACCGGAAGAAGCAAAAATCATTTCTGCCCACCGAAACAATATACCACCTCAAACATCTTATCATATTGTTTGGGAGCAACAACATCCAAAACTGGAAATTGAAGTATTACCTATTATAATAGATAAGGCAGGAAATTCTGCCCAAAAAATCGAAGAATATCTTCTATCCATTGAACTAACACAAACAGTCCAACAATTAAAATCGCTCAAGCTTACAAAAAACACTTACACTTCAAATTCAGTATTGGCTTCAGGGAAATGGATCAAAATTAAAGTAGACGAGAGTGGTGTATATAAAATACCCTATTCTATATTATCAGGTCAAGGCTTCTCATCACCTTCGTCTGTAAAGGTTTTTGGAAATGGCGGCCATATGCTCCCACGTAATAATGGCACACCCCGCTTTGATGATTTAAAGGAAAATGCTGTCTGGCATCATAATAACGCCATCTATTTTTATGCCCAGGGACCTACCGAATGGAAATATGATCCTTCAAAGAACATGTTTATACAACAACTACATGATTATTCTGATGCAGCTTACTATTTTATTACAGAAGATGCCGGAACAGGCTTGAAGATAAAAGAAAAAGACACTAGCCATTTAACACCAAATCAGTTTACCACCTCTTTTGATGGCTATCAATTCCACGAAATAGAAAAAGAAAATCTATTAAAATCAGGTAAAAAATGGTATGGCGAAAGCTTCAATCCCACTACCCAGGAACGTTCTTTTTCCTTTTCATTCCCTAACATTGATAACTCTCAACCGATAAAAATCCATAATGAGGTAATAGCACGATCCAACATAACCACTTCCTTTGAATTTTTTCACGACTCTCAAGGGACGGCCATTCAAAAAATCACAATCCCTCAAGTATCTTACTCTGATTACACCGGTAACTTTGCCAGAACAGGCTCCGGCACTTCGGAATTTAAAGCCGGGGGCGAAACAGTGAATCTCCAATGCAAATACATCCCAACATCAAGCACTTCACGAGGTTGGTTGGATTACATCTGCCTGAATGCAAGACAAAATTTGATATTTAATAAGAATCAACTTCCCTTTAGGGACAAACAAACGCAAGGTCTTTATAACATCACACGTTTCACGGTATCCAATGCCAATAGTAATTTGGTAGTTTGGGACGTGACGAGTCATACACAACCGGAACAATTAAAATACAACCTAAACGGATCCAACCTGGAATTTATCAGCCCCACGGATCAACTGCGGGAATTCATCGTTTTTGATACAACTGATGATATCCCCACCCCGAAAATTATGGGCGATGTGGCTAACCAGAATTTACATGGACTACCGAATGCGGATTATTTGATTATTACATACGCTGATTTTATAACCGAAGCCAACAGGCTGGCTCTTCTTCATCAAACACACAATAATCTTTCATCGGTAATTGTAACACCTCAGCAAATTTACAACGAGTTCTCTTCCGGCCAGCCGGACATCACTGCGCTTCGTGATTTTGTGCGCCTATTCTACAATCGCACACCCAATCAATCACAACGTCCCAAATACCTGTTGTTATTCGGTGATGGCTCCTATGACAATCGTTCCTATGATTCAAAAAACACTAATAAGATTCTCACCTTCCAATCGGATAACTCCCTTAACCAGACAAGTTCCTATGTGTCGGATGATTTTTACGGATTACTTGACGATCACGAAGGGGACAATATGCAAACCGGCCGACTTGATATAGGTATTGGTCGATTTCCTGTCAATACAATCGAAGAAGCGCAACAGGCGGTAGATAAAACAGAAACCTATTTGACTGACCTGCAAAAAGGGGACTGGAAATCACTTATCACCTTTGTCGGTGATGATGGTGATTATAATATCCACATGGACCATGCTGACAAACTGTCTCAAAAAGTATTTAAAAACCATCCGTCTTTTGATTTAAACAAGATCTATTTTGATGCTTACCCTAAAGTTACAACCTCAGGAGGAGCACGCTATCCTGAAGTTGAGAACCTTATTGATGAAACCATAAACAAGGGAACCTTAATTTTCAATTATACCGGCCATGGTGGCGAAGGCGGCTTATCAGCCGAGCGGGTTATAACAAAAGAGAGCATTCAACAATGGACCAATAAAAATAGTCTTCCACTGTTTATAACAGCCACCTGCGAATTTAGCCGTTACGACAAAAAAGAAGAGACCACTGCAGGCGAATGGGTATTCCTGAATCCAGTAGGTGGTGGCATTGGTTTATTCTCGACAACACGTATTGTTTATAGTTCATTGAACTATATTTTAAATGACAATATCTACAATCACATTTTTGAAAAATCAGATAACGGCCAGTTTCTTGCTTTAGGTGAAGTAATAAGGCGCACCAAAAATGAATCCGGCACCAGCATCAACAAACTTAATTTCACCCTTATTGGTGACCCGGCACTTCAATTAGCCATTCCTAAAAAACACATTAACACCACCAAAATAAACGAGTCGCTTTTATTTTCCAAAACCGATTCTCATCATTTAGCCCCATTTACAGCTAATACAGACACACTAAAAGCCATGTCTGAAGCGTTAATTGGCGGTGAAATACTAACCTCTGAAAACGACAAAGACCAAAACTTTAAAGGTACGGTAAACATAACCGTATTTGACAAACCCACAACCGTTACAACTTTAGGCAACGAAGGGGCTCAGCCTTTTAAGTACGAAACCTTCCAGAATAAGATATTCATTGGCCAGTCAGTAATAACAGATGGTGAATTTGAAACCTCCTTTTTTGTCCCCAAAGACATCCGGTACAATGTTGCTGATGCCCGGGCCAGTTACTATGGCTTCACCGAGGAAGGGGAGGAAGCATTTGGAGCGATCAACACCCTTAAAGTCGGCGGGGTTACTGACAATCCCCCAACGGATGAAGAAGGACCTACCCTCTCCATCTGGTTAAACAACCGCTCTTTTACCAGTGGCGGAACAACCGGCATTCGCCCGCTGCTGATAGCTGACATCTTTGATGAAAGTGGTATCAATACCTCAGGCATTGGGATAGGACATGACATTTCACTGATTATTGATAACGACCGAACACAAACCCTCGTTTTAAACAATTATTTTCAATCCGATCTCAATAGCTACCAGAAAGGAACCCTAACCTTTCAGTTACCGGTTCAAACACCCGGAACGCACAAATTGGAACTGAAAGTGTGGGACAATTTAAACAACTCTTCCACTGCCGTGTTACTCTACAGTGTTAATGAGGCCGGAGAATTGAAAGTCAATAACGCAAAAGTGTATCCAAATCCAATTTCACAGAACGGCTCCTTGCTTTTCTCATTAGAGCACGATGAACCCAATGCGTTATTATCCATTGACATTTCCACGTTTGACTTAAGCGGGCGAATTATCAACCAGGAGAAGAAAAACACCATCTCAAACGGCACCTTTACTCAACCGTTAGAATGGGCGCCACGGACAGCTTCCGGGGCACTGCTTCAACCTGGTTTCTATATCCTTCGCTTCATCATTGAAGCCGATACCGGCAAAACCACCACTATTTCCAAAAAAATAATGGTGGTTCAATAATAATTAATGACTTTTGGAGTTTTTAAAAAAAACAGAAAATTAAACGTTACTATTCATATGAAGGGATTAATTAAAATCGCATCATTGATGATTATTCTTTCTGTGGCAATGCCTGATATAATTGCCCAGAACGCCATTGATGAAAACAAATTGGGAGGGCAATCGAATATTATTAGTACGGCTGTTCCTTTTTTGAACATTACTCCTGAATCACGAGCAGGTGGTATGGGAGATGTAGGTGTGGCCACTTCTCCCGACATCAACTCCCAACACTGGAACCCGGCAAAATATGCCTTTATTGATGGTCAAATGGGAGCGGCTTTTTCATTCACTCCCTGGTTGAGGAAACTGGTCAATGACATCAACATGTATTACCTGACTTACTATTACCGCATTGATAAGCTGCAAACCGTGAGTGCTTCATTACGTTACTTCTCCATGGGGGATATAACCTTTACAGATGAAAGCGGAACAGTACAATACACCGGTAAACCAAATGAATTTGCTTTTGATGCTGCCTATTCCAGGTTATTATCCGATAAATTTTCAGGATCTGTAGCGTTCAGATACATTCGATCGGATCTTACTAACGGCTATTCCGGAGATGGGTCATCCTTACAGGCCGGTAATTCGTTTGCTGCTGATATTGCCTTTTTCTATTACAACAAAACAAAAATCAACAGAAAAAAGACCGACATCAGTGCTGGTATTAACATCTCCAACATTGGTTCAAAAATCAGTTATGACGGTGGAAATACCAAAGAGTTTATCCCTACCAACCTGCGATTGGGTGCCGGCATTAAAACAGAGATAGACCGCTATAACGAAATTGCTTTCTCGTTGGATTTCAACAAACTTTTGGTTCCAACACCAGATTACAATATTGAGTCACAACAACAGTATGCAGAGGAGTATGACAAAACATCCGTGACCTCAGCCATGTTTCAGTCATTTAACGATGCTCCGGGCGGCTTTAAAGAAGAGTTACAGGAGATCAGAATTTCAGCTGGTGCTGAATACTGGTATAGCAAACAGTTTGCCCTTCGTGCCGGTTATCACCATGAGCATGAAAACAAGGGAAACAGAAAATACATGACGGCCGGTGCCGGTTTAAAATTCAACATGTTTACCATCGATGCTTCTTACATCATTCCTTTGGTTCAGAACAACCCATTGGCTAACACCATTCGGTTTTCATTGTCCTTTGACCTAACGGAAGTGAGTGGAGGAAAACGTCGCTAAAAAAAAAGATATGAAGATACGGGTTGGATTCGGATACGATGTACATCAACTAGGCGAAGGTGAAGAGCTCTGGATTGGAGGCATTCTGGTACCTCACACCAAAGGTAGTATAGGACATTCCGACGGGGATGTGTTGATTCATGCCATTTGTGATGCCTTGCTAGGAGCTGCTAATATGCGGGATATAGGCTATCATTTTCCCGACAACGATGCATCACTAAAAGGTATTGACAGCAAAATCCTGTTAAAAAAGACAGTGGACCTCATCAAAGAAAAAGGCTTTAAGATAGGTAATATAGACTCAACCATTGCCTTGCAAAAACCGAAAATAAAGCCAATGATTGATAATATGCAAAGCACATTGGCCAAGGTCATGAATATTGAGACGGAGGATATTGCCATTAAAGCCACGACAACGGAAAAATTGGGATTCGTGGGACAAGAGGCCGGAATTGCGGCATACGCCACGGTGCTCATACAAAAAATGTAAATGCTAGTTTTTTCATAAAAACCCCTGATAAAAAGAGAGAGGAAGCAATTGCTTCCTCTCTTTTTTACCAACCATGGACAACCATTTCAGGCATCCTGCTATTTTTACGGAAAAATTATATCACCATGCATTCACCAACAGAAAACCCATTGGAAAATTTACAGGAAGTAATTGGTTCAAATACGGCTGTTTTAGCTTATTTCTCACACGACAAATGCAGTGTGTGCAAGGTTTTAAAACCAAAAATAAAAGAGCTATTAAACGAACGTTTTCCCGGGATGAAAATGGTTTATATCAACACGGAGAGACAGCCGACCGAAGCTGCTTCGTGCCAGATTTTCACCGTGCCTGCTATCCTGGTTTTTTTCGAAGGAAAGGAGTATTACCGCTACAGCAGAAATGTAAGCCTGGAGACATTGGCTAATGATATTGCCCGCCCTTATAACATGCTTTTTTAGAAAAGTACTTAGATATGAGCATCAAGTATCAAGACTATTAAAACCTCCCTGAACAAAGCACGGAGCCAATTCCTGCAAATTGTAATTCCCAACTATAACGACCGGATGCAAAATAGCCTACAAGATGAGCCTATTGTTCGACTCCCCTGGAATCGGGCTCGCGATTGAACGATTGAGCTGCAAACCTATCATCCCACCGGGATGAGGGGGAGTAACCGGTTTTATGCGGTTTACATTAAATTCCTAATCTTGTAAATCATGTTAATCCTGTCAAAAGACTCGTACAAAACCAGGTAGCCTGTTAATAACCGATTGTGTCGGGTTGTAAGAATAGCGGGATGCCGGAGGTATCCAATGTTTGTAGCAATATTAATCAGACATACATTCGACTCCGGATGGAGTCGCAATTAAACCACGCCCTATCGTCTATAAACATGTCATCCCTCTGGGATGAAGATGTATAATTGATTTTTGTTGTCTGAATGCGAGTTAAATAGAATTGGTAAGGTTTAATACATTCAGAATTTCWGMCTTCTTCATTTACATGATAGATACACAGGGTTAAAACCCTGTGCTATTACAGGTACTCCTTCGGATTTTAGTATTTTACAGCGACCTTAATCCATCTCACCTCTCCCGGTTTATCAGGATTCCTAATCTTGTTAATCCTGTCAAAAAACTTGTATATAACCAGATAGCCTGTTGATAACCCRATTGTGTCGGATTGCTAAAATGTCAGGATGGAAACACAGGGTTGAAATTCTGTACTGTTACAAGCACGCCTTTGGAGTTTATCATCTTTTGCTGGTCTTAATTCACCTCACCTCTCCCAGTTTATCGAGATTCGGAATCCTGTAAATCTTGTTAATCCTGTCAAAAGACTTGCACATAATCAGGYAGCCTGTTGATAACCSATTGGGGMGRGTTGTGAGAATAGCGGGATGCCGGAGGTATCCAATGTTTGTAGCAATTTTAATCAGACACACATTCGACTCCAGCCGGAGTCGCACATAAAAGACTCTCCTTTTCTATAAACATGTCATCCCCCTGGGATGAAGATGTGTGACCGATTTTATTGRAACAGYAAGGTTTAATACATTCAGAATTTCTGCCTTCTTCATTTACATGATGACAACACAGGGTTAAAACCCTGTGCTGTCACAGGCACTCCTTGGGAGTTTATCATCTTTTGCTGGTTTTAATTCACCTCACCTCTCCCAGTTTATCGAGATTCGGAATCCTGTAAATCTTGTTAATCCTGTCAAAAGACTTGCACATAATCAGGTAGCCTGTTGATAACCGATTGGGGCAGGTTGTGAGAATGGCGGAATGCCGGAGGTATCCAATGTTTGTAGCAATATTAATCAGACATACATTCGACTCCGGATGGAGTCGTACATAAAAACTCATTCCGGTTCAGGGAAATAAGCACGTTTCTGTACATGCGGCAGGGGGCGCAGTGGTAGCTGGCTGCCGACCGGGCTGATGGGGCGTTGGCGGGCGGAGGCGACGAAGGAGCCCACGTACCGCCGTACGCCCCACAGCCTGGCCGGTGGCCACTACAAACGGAGCACCCGCCCGGCCGCCCGAAGGAAAAATGGGAAGGTGAAAATTTGAGAAATTGAAAAGATGAGAATTTGAAAATTTGAGAAGAGGGAAAAGGGGAAAGGGAAAAGGAAGACAAAAGGTAAAAGGGTAAAGAGAAAAGGGCTTCCTCCGGAGAGAAAACCCTTTTCGTCAAACACACCACCAGAAAAAAACTTAAAACAGATTATCGATTAACGAGTCATCTGCAATATTGGGTATCGTTATTTTTAAATCGGGATTGGCGGCCATGGCGCGTTTAATGGCGAAAATGGCGCCATCATTACGGGCCCAACTGCGACGTGAGATGCCATTATTCACATCCCACAGTAACATGCTGCGCAGGCGCCGGTCGGCATCATCAGAGCCGTCGATAACCATACCGAAGCCGCCGTTGATCACTTCGCCCCAGCCTACTCCACCGCCATTGTGGATAGAGACCCAGGTGGCTCCCCTGAAGGAGTCGCCAATGACGTTTTGAATGGCCATGTCGGCAGTAAATGATGAGCCGTCATATATGTTAGATGTTTCGCGGAAGGGGCTATCAGTACCGGACACGTCGTGATGATCGCGACCTAAAACGATTGGTGCGGAAATGCGCCCTTCGTTGATGGCTTTGTTGAAGGCAGCCGCAATGCGGGTACGTCCTTCGGCATCGGCGTATAAAATACGGGCTTGGGAACCAACGACCAGCTTGTTTTTACCGGCTTCTTTAATCCAGCGAATATTATCATCCATCTGTTGTTGTATTTCAACAGGCGATTCCTTTTTCAATTCTTCCAACACCTCTGCTGCAATCTGATCAGAAGTGGCCAAATCTTTAGGATCGTTACTGGTGCATACCCAGCGGAAAGGGCCAAAGCCATAATCGAAACACATGGGGCCCATAATGTCCTGCACGTATGACGGGTATTTGAAAGTGCCTTTTTCAGTAAGGATATCAGCGCCTGCACGACTCGACTCAAGCAGGAAGGCATTTCCATAGTCGAAGAAATACATGCCTTGCCCGGCCACCTTGTTGATAGCAGCCACATGGCGTCGCAACGACTCCTGTACTTTCACTTTAAATTTCTCGGGCTCCTCGCTCATCATGCGGTTTGACTCTTCGAATGAGAGACCTGCAGGATAATAGCCACCGGCCCATGGATTGTGCAGAGACGTTTGGTCGGATCCCAGTTCAACGTGAATATTATCCTGTGCAAAACGTTCCCATAAATCAACCACATTGCCCTGGTAGGCGATAGATACCACCTCTTTATTCGCTTTGGCTTTTTGCACGCGCTCAACCAACTCGTCCAGGTTATCAATCACCTCATCGACCCAACCTTGTGAATGACGGGTGTTGGTAGCTTTAGGATTAACCTCGGCAGTAACGCTGATACATCCGGCAATACTGGCCGCTTTAGGCTGGGCGCCTGACATACCGCCGAGTCCGGCTGTTACAAACAGTTTTCCGGCCAGATCAGTTTGTCCCTGTGATATTTTTCGTCCGGCATTTAACACGGTAATGGTGGTTCCATGCACGATCCCCTGGGGACCGATGTACATAAATGAGCCGGCGGTCATTTGACCGTATTGTGATACGCCTAAGGCGTTGAAGCGCTCCCAGTCATCGGGTTTGGAATAGTTTGGAATGACCATTCCATTGGTCACCACCACGCGCGGAGCATCTTTATGTGAAGGATACAAGCCCATGGCATGACCGGAATAGAGGACAAGCGTTTGTTCATCGGTCATTTCAGCCAGGTATTTCATGGCTAGTCTGAATTGGGCCCAGTTTTGAAATACAGCCCCGTTTCCACCATAGGTAATCAACTCATGGGGGTGTTGTGCCACGGCATAGTCCAGGTTGTTACAAATCATAAGCATGATAGCGGCCGCCTGTCTTGTTTTATGCGGGAAGTCGTCGAGGTGACGGGCTTTCATTTCGTAATCGGGACGCAACCGATACATGTAGATACGGCCATAGGTATTCAATTCTTTCAGGAACTCAGGAGCCAATTCAGCATGCTGCTCTTCAGGAAAATAACGAAGCGCGTTTTTTAACGCCAGTTTCTTTTCATCCTGCGAAAGAATATCTTTTCTTTTGGGCGCATGATTGATCTCCGGATCGTAAGCCTTGGGTGCTGGCAGCACAGCTGGTATGCCTTCCAGAATAGCTGCTTTAAATGCGTCAATATTCATTTTTGATGGTTGTTTATTGTTGTTCAAGTATAATTTCGATTGCCAAAATACAATAAAAACCACCTCGCAGACATGATAAATTACATTTTTACACAAAAAACTTATTTTTTTCGGCGCAAAACGCCCTGAAGCCTTCACATAAAAGGCATTTGAGAGATAACAAATTCATAGCAGAGGGAAATATGTTCCACGTGGAGATGCGGGAATGTTAGGATGTGGGGATGTTCGATGTGCGATTTTCGATGTGAGAATGTGAGGACGTGGGGATGTTCGATTTTCGATGTTAGGATGTGCGACGATTCTGGAGATATTTGATGTTAGAAGCTAGAGGTTAGATGCTAGAGATTGGAAGTTGGTGTTTCTACAGCTCATATCGAACATCCAGGGATGAAGGGACATGGAGATGTTCGATGTAGGGATTTACTATGTTCGATCCTGAAGAGGTTAGAGATTGTTTTTCAACAACAAAAACACAAGGAAGGATCAGAAATCTTTCGGTAGCTACTGAAATCACCCAAGAGCATGAACAAACTATATAACATGAAAATCGAGAAAGTTTTCAACTTCATCGTATTTACAGGTTAATTTTTAACTAACATTTCGAAGCAAACAACTTAAATGTGCAAAGTGATACAACTATTGAGTGTTTTTGTGATTAAAAGACGGAGCACGGTTTTCAAATCTGCGTCTGCGAGGGAGCCAAATCCATATGAATGAGGTGAAATACTTTTTAATTAGTTTCTTACTTTAATAAAAGTGTTTAATTTTGATTAATGTTTTATGTTTATATACACTACAAAGTATGGTATTCACATTTATAGCAAATAAGAACTTTTCACTCAACAAATATCTTGAGAATATGGATTTTATCCTAGGTACATATGGATATAAGACTACTATTAGTGAATCAG
This sequence comes from Marinilabiliaceae bacterium JC017, assembly GCA_004296775.1. Classification (GTDB taxonomy): domain Bacteria; phylum Bacteroidota; class Bacteroidia; order Bacteroidales; family Marinilabiliaceae; genus JC017. Next base: position 13,509 of record RHGE01000040.1, on the reverse strand, counting down.
AGATAAAGTTTAGAAGACCACTTGGGCATAGCACGCGAGGTGTGGATTTCAATGATGGTTATTGGAAAATAATTCATAGTGGAGAATGTAAAGTGTCAGTTTTTGAAGATAATGTAACTGTAAAATGGAAAATAGATCTATTTGCCATGTTGTTATTTTCATTGGCTATAAGTATCGTTCCTATTTTTATATTCTCTATTTATTTTGGTTTTTTCTACGGATTGATATTAATATAGGCAATAGTATTTTCTGTTTCGTTTATCCCTTTTTACTATCTGGTTTACTCAAAATTTAAATTAATTAGTAGGAATGTATCTCACATTTAAAATCAAGCAGTCTGATGAAGACTGAATAAACTCGATAACCGAAGACGCTTCTATGTAGCACAAACGGTGTCCACGGCGAAGTGTTCAACTTCGGCGTATTTCCAACTTAGTTTTCAACTAACATTGCGAAGCAAACCACTTAAATGAGCAAAAAGAGACAGCTATTGAGTGTTTTTGTGATTAATTAACGGAACACGGTTTGTAAATCTGCGGCAGCGAGGGGGCGATCACGGTTTGCAAATACTCGCCAACGAAGGGTCTATTTATAAACCTATCAATAAATGATAAATATGAAGTTCAGTCATGAATATTTGAATTTTAACATACTTGATTATAGATTATCACACAAACTATTAATAATCCGAGCGTCTTTTTTGGAAAATAACGAGTTGGTTAATATTGATATTCTTTTTAAGGGTGTTTTTTATATTGAAACTTCAACTAATATGGATGGCATTTTGATTGTAGAAGGTAATGAAGCTGATTATAAACGTGTCCAAAAGAAATATGGAGATATTAGTAATTCAGAAAAAGTCTTCAAGTTAAAATCAAAAATGGGAGATTATTTAATTGGTGCATTAAGCTATGAAATCAATAAAAATAAATTACCACCTCTAAAATCTCCTTTTAAATAAAAAATCCCCCCGCTAACTATAGTCACTACCAAAGTAACAGAAGCGTCGTACCCGGAAAAGCCTACAACTTCGTCGTAATTACAGGTTAGTTTTCAACTAACATAGCGAAGCAAACGACTTAAATGAGCAAAAAGAGACAACTGTTGAATGTTTCTATGATTAAATAACGGAGCACGGTTTGTAAATCTTCGGCAGCGAGGGCAAGTACATCCTTTGACCACATACTTGGAGTTGATCCTTTTTCAAATTGATAATTCTAAATTTAGATAAATAAAAAATGAAAGAAATAATTACTGTTCTAAATGGTTGTTTTAAGATTTTAAGGATAATAATTCAAAACTTCACCACCTTAAATGATGATTTATTAATTGAAATTGAAATCTATTCAAAAGACTTAGGACAAAAAAGGATTAAGTTCATTAATGTATCTAAAATAGATATTCACTCTGAATATTATACTTGTTCTGATAAATCTTCTATAATTATAGAAGATTTATCTACAGCACAAATAGAAGGTATTAGATACAAAGTTTTAATTTCTGAAGATGTTATGACTTTTTATTGCAAGGAAATAATAATGAACTAGTCCCTAATTACCGCCGGTTTTTAACTAGTGGTAAATATGAAACAAAAAAGCCCGGCAAGTCCAGAATTTTTTAGTGCCCCCACTAGTGCGCGATTGTATCGCGTTCCATTGCTAATAGCTAACTTTCAACTAACAAAGCAAATAACTTAAATGAGCATACAAAACGCCCGGCGCCACAAGGAGCCGGGCGTTTTTTTACTCTTTTCCCTGATTCCATCTGGTTGTTTCAATATTTCATTGCTGGAGCTTACAAACCTTCAAGTTTTTAAAACCTGAAGGTTTAACAATCACCCAAATGATAATCTGTTTACCGGGAATGGATGGTTTAAATTTCCTGCCAGGTACATTATAGAATCACCCTGTAGTGGACAGAGGTAACAGCACGAATTGCAAATTCGCGCCAGCGGAGGGAGGTCCGGGATAGGAAATTAGATCTTTTCTAAAGTTTTAAACTTTAGAAAAGGTGAAAAAAACAATCATCGGTGGATTGAATATTGCTGCTTTGGTACCCACGCTGGTACGCGATTGCATCACGCACTATTGAAATTCCGTCTCATCTTATTCACTTCTATGAGACACAACTAGTGCGCACGATGTAGTTTGCAACCCTACAGTTACTATTACAAATGTGTTATGATAAAAGTAAAACCCGCAAAATTCATTACATTAGCGGCGGTAACGGTTTGGCGGCGCTGTATATTATAGACGAAGCAGCCCCCGCGAAAAATGGCTTATACTTTGCCCACACCGACTACCAAGGTTCTTTGATTGCGTTGAGTAGGAAGAAGGATGATGCTATCAATATCGAAAAGCGTTTTGCCTACGACCCCTGGGGGAACCGCCGCAATCCCGATGACTGGACCAAGCGGTTGACCAATGCCGGTAATTTACTAACCTCCCGTGGTTACACCATGCATGAACATTTGGATGGTTTTGCCCTCATCAACATGAACGGGCGGGTCTTCGATCCGCAAATAGCCCGCTTCCTGAGTCCCGACCCTTACATCCAGGCTCCTGGCAATTGGTTGAATTATAACCGGTATGCGTATGGGTATAATAATCCGTTTATGTTTACTGATCCAAATGGGGAGAGTGCATTAGTTGCTTTAGGTATAATTGTATTATCTGGTATGGCCATCGATTATGCATTCCAAGTAATATGCAATTATACAGTACAGCATGCAAGTGGAAAAGATATCAATTGGGGTAATGTTATTTATGGAAATGTTGATTTCTTTGATGTGGTAATGGCTGGGGTCTTTGATGGCGTTACATTGGGTATTAGCAAATTGACCAAATTACCTAAGTTGGTCAGGACCGGGTTCAAAATTACATCTGTTCTTGTAAAAAATACTTTGATAGCAAATGTTGATATTAGACCAAATAGTGGAATAGTAATTAATGATGATCCAGACAAGGTTAAAGCGAGTATTATTTCAAGTAGTTTTACCGATTTTACCTTTGGTAAATCATATGGATTTGGATTGGAAAAAATTGCAGGTAAAAAATATATTGGGGATTTGGCTTCAAAGCGAATTAGTGATATAGTTAAGAATTTTGCAATTAAAACATCTTTATCAATTCCCATAAATAAATATAAGGAAGGCACTCGTAATTCCCTTTTTAGAGATACTGATTTGTTTGATGGGTATTATTATAATGAAGAAACAAATGATTGGAAAAAGAAGCTTAGACCACAATTCGACTTATCATGGCAGAATTAAATTGGGGTGAGTAATTTGGTCTCAAAAAGAATAAATTAAAAATAAATATGGTGAAAGAAAGAGAACCAACAGCCAGAGAAGCTTTTATTTTTGTAGGAGTTGTAATCTTAATAATTACTCCTTTTTTCTATTATATCTATGTGAAAACAGTAGAAAAAAATGAGTATTGCAGGCAATATGGTAAACGAATTGTTGCATTTTATGTTTACAAATTAGGTACGGTTACTAGTGAAAGTTATTGTTTTGAGTTTAATGTTAATAGCATAGATCATCAGAGTTCTATTAGTAGTCCGTTTGTTGTAAATCCTAAGTATCCTTATGAGGAAATACCAATTTTAGTAGCATATGATGAAAAGGATCCTGATAGGAATATCTGTTTACCAACGGAAGCATTTGAATACAGAGGATATATGATCAAATGGAAAAAGTTTGAAGATGCAATTAGCTACTATATGGTCATTAAAAAAGTAAAGTAGCAACTTCAATTTCGTCGTAATTTAAAGTTAGTTTCCAACTAACATAGCGAAGCAAACAACTTAAACGAGCATACAAAACGCCCGGCACCGCAAGGAGCCGGGCGTTTTTTTACTCCTTTTCCTGATTTTATCTGGTAGTTTCAATATTTCATTGCTGGTACTAACAAACCTTCAGGTTTTCAAAACCTGAAGGTTTAACAATCACCCAACCGAATGTCTGTTTACCGGGAATGGATGGTTTAAATTTCCTGCCAGGTACATTATTAGATCACCCTGTAGTGGACAGAGGTAACAACACGAATTGCAAATTCCCACCAGCGGAGGGAGGTCCGGGATAGGAAATTAGATCTTTTCTAAAGTTTTAAACTTTAGAAAAGGTGAAAAAACCGATCATCGGTGGATTGAATATTGCTGCTTTGGTAGCCCCGCTGGTACGCGATTGCATCACGCACTATTGAAATTCCGTCTCATCTTATTCACTTCTATGAGGCACAACCAGTGCGCACGATGTAGTTTGCAACCCCACAGTTACTATTACAAATGTGTTATGATAAAAGTAAAACACGCAAAATTCATTACATTAGCGGCGGTAACGGTTTGGCGGCGCTGTATATTATAGATGAAGCAGCAACTACGAAAAATGGATTATACTTTGCCCACACCGACTACCAAGGTTCTTTGATTGCGTTGAGTAGGAAGAAGGATGGTGCTATCAATATTGAAAAACGCTTTGCCTACGATCCCTGGGGGAACCGCCGCGATGCCAATAACTGGGGCAAAGCCCTGGCAAATGACGGTAGCTACCGTTACACCTCCCGCGGTTACACCTTGCACGAGCACCTCGATGGCTTTGGAATAATTAACATGAACGGCCGTGTTTACGACCCCATGGTTTCGCGTTTCCTCAGCCCCGATCCTTTTGTGCAACTCCCCGGAATGGCCATGGGATATAACCGCTATGCCTACTGTTTAAATAATCCATTGTTGTATACCGACCCATCCGGTAATATTTTGGAGATACTTGGTATTGCATTTGGTTCTTGGCTGTTAAACTCTACGGCAGAAGCAATTAATAACGATAGAAACTGGTTTGAAGCAGCTGGTGACACCCCTTTTGTTATTAGCAGTAACCAAAGAATTCCCAAAAACATCAACTGTGACATTAATATCTCTAACTATGATTTTAGTGATGCTATGCCAATGAGGAATTTTAATTTTACTTCAGATTTTCCTCTACCGACTTTAGCATTTGAGCCCAGGCTAACATTACATGAAAAGCAAAACGAACTAAGGGATTATACCAATAGAACAGTTAATTATTTACCCCATGTAGGAATTACACTAAAACCTGGAAGAGTGGGAGGTGGTAATGCTGGAAATAATCTTTCTAAAAATATTGACACCTCAAATAAAGGAGGTGATAATAATTTATGGGTAGCTGCTACAGGTTATTTTTTTAGTGGCGTAGATGTGTATGGCAATTTTGTACATAATAATCTTAAATACCCGAGAATATCTAAAGCTTTTAATTGTGGTAGTAATATGGGTGCAGGTTTTATGATGATTCAATCTCTATATAATTACACTCATGGAGATAGGTCTTTTTTAAATAAGGCAGATGGAATTGTTGGTTTTGCAAATTTAACCAATGCTGCTTTAATTCGATGGTCGTCAATTGGGTGCAAGGCTTTAGGGCCAATAGGTAGCTGTTATAGTGCAGCGAGGTTAATGATAGATATTTCTGGGGGAGAAAGAAGGAGGATACAAAATAATATAAGAAATAATTGTAATCCTTTGGAAAATGTTTATAATCCATCCTTAGGTTTTTGAGTTGTAAAAAAGACTAAGTGTGATTTATTGATTTATGTGTTTTTAAGCTTTAAAAGAATCAATTTATGAGGAATATGTATTATCAACTTTGGGTTGATGCAATTGTAAACTCCAACGATTATAAGAATAAAGAATCGGGTTGGAAATTTAATCTTTATTGGTTAATGACAGTAATCAATGCTTTAAATATTGGTGTTTTGATTTTGTGGTTAGATTTCTTTCAAGTAGATACCTCTAAATTTCAAATTAATATTCATTCAAATTCAGTTTTATTAAGTTTTATCGGAGGATTTATCAATTATGGATTGCCATTTGCTATTATTAACTATTATGCCATTTTTTATAAAAATAGGTATTTGAAACTAATTGAAAGGTACTCCCATTATAATGGGAGATTAGCACTATCTTATACATTTGCTAGTTTGTTATTGCTAATTGGCACTGTTATTTATATGTGGTAAATGCAAATTTAAAAATACCCCGCTGGTGCGCAATTGCATCGCGTTCCATTGCTAAAAGTTAGCTTCCAACTAACATAGCAAAGCAAACAACTTAAATGAGCATACAAAACGCCCGGCATCAAAAGGAGCCGGGCGTTGTTTTACTCTTTTCCCTGATTTTATCTGGTGGTTTCAATATTTCATTGCTGTTGCTTACAAACCTTCAGGTTTTCAAAACCTGAGGGTTTAACAATCACGCAAACGAATGTCTGTTTACCGGGAATGGATGGTTTAAATTTCCTGCCAGGTATATTATTGGATCTTTCTGTGGGTAGAAGCTACAGCACGAATTGCAAATTCGCGCCAGTAGCGGGAGAGAATGGCAGGATTATGTGTTTTTAGTGAATTTAGATGGCAATAACCTTGGTAACCATTAACTTTGTAATGATTAAAAGCGATTATGATGGATATTCAGGCATTAAAGATTCAGTTTCTTCAAGAATTTTTGAAAGTAAGGGATAAACAGGTTATTAAGAAACTTTCAAAGCTATTGCATGAAGAGCAAATGAAGTGCAAGAAATATGAGCTGACTAACGAAGAAGTGAACGCTGTTGAGGAAGGCCTGCAAGATTTTGAAAAAGGGAATACCTATTCGCATGAAGAGGTAATGTCAGAAATGAAGGCTAAATACCCGAATTTATTTAAATGAGAACGGTCATCTGGTCAGAAATGGCAAAAAAGGATTATGCTAATAATATTGATTATTTATTGAGTAATTGGTCAGAGAAAGAGGCAATGATCTTTATCAATTCAGTCGAAGATGTGATCAGAGGTTTAGAAAGTGGAAATGTTGATTTTACCCCTACTAATATAAAAGATGTAAGGCGATGTGTTGTGTGTAAGCAGGTGTCGCTTTTCTACAGGGTGAGAGAAAATAGGGTGGAGTTATTACGATTTTGGAATAATTATCAGGACAGGAGTAATTTAAAGATTTATTGATTACAAACCTGCTGGTGTTATGCTGAGGCAGCAATTTTAAGTTACTCTCCCCGCTGGTGCGCGATTGCATCGCGTTCCATTGCTAACAGCTAACTTTTAATTAATAAAGCAAACAACTTAAACAAGCATACAAAACGCCCGGCACCGCAAGGAGCCGGGCGTTTTTTTACACCTTCCCCTGATTCTATCTGGTGGTTTCAATATTTCATTGCTGTTGCTTACAAATCTTCAGGTTTTCAAAACCTGAAGGTTTAACAATCACCCAACCAAATATCTGTTTACCGGGAATGGATGGTTTAAATTTCCTGCCAGTTATATTGTTGGAGCACTCTGTGGTGGGCAGAAGTAACAGCACGAATTGCAAATTCGCGCCAGCGGGGGGAGGTCCGGGATAGGAAATTAGATCTTTTCTAAAGTTTTAAACTTTAGAAAAGGTGAAAAAACAATCATCGGTGGATTGAATATTGCTGCTTTGGTACCCCCGCGGATTGGGGATCTGTTCCCGCGGTAAAATATTCCATTCCCGCGGATATTTGTTTAATCCCGCGGAAAAAGAGTTAAACACCGCGGATAAGGGGAGCCGTCCCGCGGCCTGGAATCGCCTCCCGCGGCTATTTTTCCTGTCCCGCGGCTAAAAAAACAAACAAGGTTGCCTTCTGAGTAATCACAGAAAGCAACCTTGTTTTTATAATCATTTGACTAGTTTCCCCTTGTCTGCTGATTATAGCGGCTTACATAACCTTTCAACCGGTCCTTGTCGCGCCAAAATACATACTTTCCACAGTCACGTACCTCATCCACCGCTCGCTTCAAAAGGGTATACATCTTATCCCGAATCACCTTGTTTTGGTTGGCATCAAATTTCTCCCCATTGGCTCGGGCACGCAAGTCAGCCATTTGGTCAGACAGCACTGCCGCCTGCTCCAATTGTGCATCATCCACACCAATGGCCAGCAAAGGTTCCGGATTTTTACGCCCCAGTACAGCCAGGTCATTAAGATCCTGAATCATATCGGCTGAAGATTCCCCCTCAGCAATGGTTGCTACGTTTGTTAATATAACCGGATTGTTACGATAGGCATAACGAAACCCATGCACCAGTTGATCTTTAAAATCAAAGGCTTCAGGTGATTTCTCGGCCCATTCCTGCTCGGCTGCTTGCCTGGTTTTTAAATCCTCAGCCCAAATCGATTGTGCCTCCCGGGTTGCACCACATAACACCGGAATCGCTTCAAGCATGGCTTCCGGTAAACCGGCCGCCGTTAATTCAACTTTATCTTTTAAAGCCCAATGGTATAAATCCTCCGCTTCCTGCGTGAAGATCCCAATTGGCATGTACAACGTTTTCACTTCTTCGTTTGCCAAGGCTTCTGCTTCCGCCTTTTTTGCTAAATAATCGTCTTTGTTTGCCATCTTTATATATTTGTGACTTAAACAATATAGGGCCAGCCGACCTCCTCGACTACTCTCCAAAGTTTTTGATGACCAGTCGGCTGGTTACCTATTAACAACGATGAAATTAAAAATCGCTGAAAATTCATTTCATAACATTTGTCATGTTTGAGTTAAATAGACGTTTTATTTGACTAATGACCTATTCCACAAGACTAAACAATCATTTTCTCATTTCTTCATCACAAACCTTGCGATGGATACAACAATTTTTTTGACGACAAAAATCGTTCACATTCCTTAGTAAGAATACTGAATTTACCCCCCTTCTGGTGCCGACATACAATCGGAGCCTTGTGAATTAATAGATGTCAGCTATGATTGGAAAATATAAGTTTCATTAACCGGAAGATGTCGGGAGAGCAGGGTATACTGGCTGTTTTGTGAATTTAGGATGGGGCACAAATTGCAAATTCACGCCAGCGGGGCGGTAGGGTAGAGAGGAATGGCGGTGATGTTGGGAGTGGTGATTTTTTAACCCTGACAGGGATGATTGCCATTGTGTTAATATCCCTGTCAGGGTTACCTGGCAATCAAGAGATGCATCCCGCTAGATGGTATGATAAAAGAAGAAAGCCACCCTTTTCAGGTGGCATTTGCATTTACGTAAATTACTATTTGGGTTGTTATTAAAACTCGCTGGATTCCGGCAGGTCGTAGTTTTGTTGATCCTTTTTGATGTTGGCATGCCAGGCTTCGAAGTGCTCCTTCATCTGTTCAATCAGTTCGGGGTGCTGATCGGCCAGGTTATGGGCTTCGCTGATGTCGGTGTTCAAATCAAACAAACCATAGGTATCGGTGCAGCCATAGTAACGCAGCTTCCAGTTTTTAAAACGCACGGCCCAGCCGGTGTCATCGCCATTGTAGGTCTTGTCATGACGGGCCAACGCGCAGTTGGGATCAACATAAGTACGGGGCTCACCCCGCTGGTGCGCGATTGCATCGCGTTCCATTGCTAACAGTTAGTTTCCAACTATCATTGCAAAGCAAACAACTTAAACGAGCATATAAAACGCCCGACACCGCAAGGAGCCTGGCGTTTTGTATGCTCCTTACCCTGATTCAATCTGCTGATTTCAATATTTCATTGCTGTTGCTTATAAACCTTCAGGTTTTCAAAACCTGAAGGTTTAACAATCACCCAACCAAATATCTGTTTACCGGGAATGGATGGTATTAATCCCCGTCAGGGGTTTTATTACTGTCCAGGTGAAAGACAGTAGCCTATTGGTTGGTCACTTCCCGGATTTTATACGGAGATTCTATGGGTCTTCTTCGTACCTGGAACGGGACAACTACGGATCAACTCCGCTGTTAGCGGAGTTGATCCGTAGCAAACCCTTTGTTGGTACCTGGAAGGTCCTTATTCAACCCTAGCCCGGCGAAGTTTATAAATCCGCCTTTTCAGTGATTAGTTTTCAACTAACATTGCGTAACAAACGCCTTAAATGTGTATATACGCACAATTTCGTAAGGAGACGGGCGTTTTTTCCCACCTCACCTCGGTCCTCTCCTGGAAGAAGAGAATGCGTGCGCTTTAGTTGGGTAGAGAGGAATGATGGTGGTGTTGGGCGGGGTGATTTTATTACTTTGACAGGGAAGATTGCCATCGTGTTAATATCCCTGTCAGAGTTACCCGGCAATCATTAGATGCATCGCGAACAACAAGAGATGTATCCCGGCAATCAAAAGCCGGTCCTGCTGGTGCCGATTTGCAATCGGTGCCTTGTGAATCAGTAAAATCAAAGATCGACTTGTTGTATTGTATGTTATTCTATCGATATTATCAGCCATTATTTCAGTAATATTAATGAGGTATCGAATAGTTGGTCATTTATAATTAATTCACCCCGCCGGTGCGCGATTGTATCAGGTTCCATTGAACGCCCGGCACCAAAAGAGCCGAACGTTTTTTTACTCCTTACCCCCATTCCATCTGCTGATTTCAATATTTCATTGCTGGTGTTTATAAACCTTCAGGTTTTCAAAACCTGAAGGTTTAACAATCACCCAACCAAATATCTGTTTACCGGGAATGGATGATTTAAATTCCCTGCCAGGTGCATTATTGGACCACTTATGGTGGGCAGAAGTTACAGCATGAATTTTAAATCGCCGCCAGCGAAGGGGTTTGGTTATGCGGTGTGGTTTATAAACCCTGACAGGGATGATTGGCATTGTATTAATATCCCTGTCAGAGTTGCCTGGCAATCAAAAGATACGTCCCCTGCTGGCGACAATTTGTAATTAGTGCTATTACGGGAGTATAAATAAAGGACGGAACCTGGATTACAATGCCACTACAGTCAGGAAGGAGATATTTAAAAAACCGCCAAAACTTAAAGTATTGGCGGTTTCATTATGGTATTTATGTATTTCCTATTTATGGAACTTAATGGTACCACGATTTTCTTCGTCGCTGCCGTAAGCATAAATGACCCGCAAGAGAGAGGCGTATTTTCGATACAACACCCGCCGGCGTAGCTTGAGCGTTGGAGATAACTCTCCGGTATTAGCACTCCAGGGCTCATGCACCAACCTAAATCGTTTAATCTGTTCGTGTTTACCCAAATGTTTATTGATCCTGGCAATTTCTTTATTATAACGTCCCTGTACTTTGGTATCACCAATGAGTTCCTGGTTGTCGCGGAAGTGAATTTTATGTTCGTGTGCCCACATATGCAGGTAATCGAAGTTAGGAGCCAACAAAGCACTGGCATATTTCTCATTCTCCCCCACCACAATGGCCTGTTCAATAAAGATGGATTCTTTCATCAGGTTCTCAATCATCTGCGGAGCAATATATTTCCCACTGCTGAGCTTAAACATCTCTTTTTTCCGGTCGGTAATTTTCAGAAACCGCCCTTTCAACAGTTCTCCAATGTCACCGGTATGAAACCAGCCATCGCAGTCGATCACCTCAGCGGTTGTCTTCGCATCTTTATAATACCCCAGCATAACGCTTGGTCCCTTTACCAATATTTCACCATCTTCATCGATGCGCACTTTTAAATTTTTGAGAACCGGCCCCACCGTACCAATCATCAAATTATCAGGACTACTGAGGTTATTGGCCGCAATAACGGGTGATGTCTCCGTGAGGCCGTAACCTTCCATCAAGGAAATGCCTGCCGCAAAAAACAAACGACTCAAACGTGGTTGCAATGCAGCCCCCCCACTCATTACCAAACGCAGGTTTCCGCCAAAAACCTTTTGCCAGTGGGAAAACACCAGCTTACGGGCAATCTTTAGTTCCAGGTTATAAAGCGGGTAATTTTTCCCGTTAACGCGGTACCGCTCCCCCAATCGCATGGCCCAGAAAAATATAAGTTTCTTCACACCGCTCAGGTCTTTTCCTTTAGAAACAAGCTTATCGTAGATGCGCTCAATAACCCGTGGCACGGTTACAAACGCAGAACATTTATTCTCTACCAGGTTTTGTGCAATAGTACCCAAATTTTCAGCATAGTAGATACTGCATCCACGTACCTGAAACAGGTAATTCACCAACCGTTCATACACATGACAAAGCGGCAGAAAACTGAGCACGTTATCCTTCGGCGTTAATGGAAACAGATCAAACACCCCTTGCATATTACTCATGAAATTTCGGTGACTTAACATGACACCTTTGGGTAAACCGGTAGTTCCGGAAGTATAGATGATTGATACCAAATCATCCTGTGTAATGCTATCGCGACGTTCTCTCAATTCATCGCGCCAACGCACCTTCTCCTTTTCACCTAAACCGGTTAACTCGCTCCAATTAGGTACACCTTCAATGAAATTAAAAGTATAAACAGCTTCAATGCTATCAATTTCATCAGCCAGGGGTTTTAACCGTTTGTACAGGTTAATATCAGACACAATAAGCACACGGGCGTCACTATGCGACAGTATATGCCGGTATTCTTCATCACCAATAGTAGGATAAATAGGCACATGCACCACGCCTGCCATGGCCATTCCCATGTCCACAAAATTCCATTCCGGACGGTTATTGGATACCGTGGCAACTTTATCCCCTTTCTGAAAACCTTTGGCTAAAAGGCCACAAGCAAAATTACGGGCATTGTTATAATATTCATCCACACTAAAATTTACCCATTGCCCATTTCTTTTGGCTGATAAAATATCTGGTTTATTAATATTTTCCTTAAGGTGAACGAGTATATCAAATGTTCTGAGAATGTTCATAAGTATGTTTTTACCGCAGTATTGTCCAAAATAAAAAGAGGCCGCAAATATAGATAATTTTTCAACTATGTAACAAAATTAGATGATAGACAGATAGATAATAGACAGATAGACGTTAGACTTAGAGAAGTTAGACAGATAAAGAATATAGAATAGATCCGAATATTAGATTTAAAGAGGTCAGAAGTTAGAGATTAGAAGCTAGATGACTTATCCGTAATATTCGCACGGAGTTTTTTTTAAAAGTCACGATAACACAAATCTCCAGATTACCTACCAGGCCATAATGATCCGAAGCGCGCGGGCCCGTCAAATAAGCTGGCCGGCGGGGGCGCGACGAAAATGAAGTAGGGTTTGGGACAACGTCCCGGGGTCAAAACACAGAGACGCAGAGGCACAGAGAAATGATAACGAAGATGTATCATTCAGTGCCATCGGCACGACCGTATGGTAGACATTAACAAGTAAACCAAACAAGTGCCGTAGGTACGACAGAAGTAAGTGATGTTTGTAATGATCTACAGATGAAAACACAGAGACTCCGAGGTACGGAGTTTTTTAAAAGGTCACGATAACACAAATCATCCTATGACGAGTCAGACCATGATGTTGGGAAGCGCGTAAGCCCGTCAAATAAGCGGGCCGGCGGAGGCGCGACGAAGATGAATGCGGGAATTCCGGCTTGTGGGTTGGAAAAAATTCATCGAGAAGGTGGGCTGAAGCTTTTATTTGACTAGCGTTTTTTGCTTCGTTTTTGGGGCAATGCCAAAAATGAAGTAGGGTTTGGGACAACGTCCCGGATAAAAACACAGAGACGCAGAGGCACAGAGTTTTTTAAAAGGTC
>RHGE01000379.1 GCA_004296775.1 Marinilabiliaceae bacterium JC017 | reverse complement strand
CGTCCCCGATGAGCAGATTGGTGAGTTCATCAATGCGTAAGCCGGTGTCGTAGATAAATCCAAACAGCACCTTCTCCAGCATTCGATCAGTTAGCTTAAGTACCAGTTTCATTTCCCGGTGGGATAATACCACCGGCACTTTTTTTGGTCGGTTAATGGGAGGCAGGGAGAGTTCCAACTCTTCTTTATCAAACAGACGGTATAGTTTGCGCAGACCGTAGACCAAGTGCTTGAACGAACTCAGACTATGGGCTGTAGAGCTCTGCATTAGGTGATAGAGGTATTCCTCCAGTTCGTACACATTCAGTTCTAACGGGGTGCGTTTGTAATAAAGGGCTAACTTGGAGAGTTGTCGCAGGTAATTTTCATGGGTGGAACGGGCTTTACCTGCAATGACCAATTTTCGCATAAACACTTCGGCCATGGACTGAAAACCGGCAACCTGGTTGCACGCTTGGGTATAAATTGTAATTTTACTCATATTATAAAGATTTAATTGATAATATGAGTGGTATACGGATGCTACTCGAAAGCTGCCCTGCCTCCGGCGGGGTTTAGTTCAACA
>RHGE01000378.1 GCA_004296775.1 Marinilabiliaceae bacterium JC017 | reverse complement strand
CAAATAAAAGCTTCAACCCACCTCCTCGATGAATTTTTTCCAACCCACATGCCGGAATTCCCGCATTCATCTTCGTCGCGCCTGCGCCGGCCCGCTTATTTGACCGGCCCCCCGCTTCCCAACATCATGGCCTGACTCGTCATAGGATAATTTGTGTTATCATGACCTTTAAAAAACTCTGCGCCTCGGTGTCTCTGTGTTTTTATGGAGAAGTTATTGCAAACATCACTTACTTCTGTCGTACCTACGGCACTTGTTTGGTTCATTTGTTAATATCTACCATACTGTCGTGCCCATGGCACTGGATGATACGACTTCGATACCATATCTCTGTGTCTTTGTGCCTCTGTGTTTTAATCCGGAGCGTTGTCCCGAACCCTAGTTCCTTTTTGGCATCGCCCCAAAAAGGAACCAAAAAACTCTAGTCAAATAAAAGCTTCAACCCACCTCCTCGATGAATTTTTTCCAACCCACATGCCGGAATTCCCGCATTCATCTTCGTCGCGCCTGCGCCGGCCCGCTTATTTGACCGGCCCCCCGCTTCCCAACATCATGGCCTGACTCGTCA
>RHGE01000377.1 GCA_004296775.1 Marinilabiliaceae bacterium JC017 | reverse complement strand
AGGACCACTTGTATTTGTACGGGTAATCCCTAATTAAAATTGAAATATACAATGATTCGGTAGATAAGATTTTCCTTTCTTTTCTTAAAAGAGAAAAAGACGTCCCTTTCTTCCTGAGCATTGCTGAAAAATATTCATTTTTTTTTTTATCGTCTCATATGCGTGTATATAAGTCTTTTATTATATGTTATACAATATCTTATATGATATGAGCCCAAAAAGAAAAAATTGCAATATAAATTGTGTATATCAATGGAAGAAATAACACTATGGAAAAGAAGACAGGGATTCTCTACAATGACACTGTAGACCAATTGAAAGGGATGTAGCGCAGCTTGGTAGCGCGTTTGTTTTGGGTACAAAATGTCACGGGTTCAAATCCTGTCATCCCTACCTATTACTTCTCCTCTGAGCAGTAACGAGGAATCAATCGAGATCAATTGAATTGGACATACATAATCTTTCTTTCATTTTATGATACTATAATATGATATATATATACATGCAAGATGTATTGGGGTTACGAATCACAGTCTTATCTATTGTGATAAGAAAGCGCTCTTAGTTC
>RHGE01000376.1 GCA_004296775.1 Marinilabiliaceae bacterium JC017 | reverse complement strand
TTTATGCCCATTACCGTAAATGGTGTAAAGATGGTAGTTGGGATAAGCTATGGCAAGTACTACTAGAAAAACATAAATCATCACTAGATATGTCATCTGTTCAACTAGACGGAACGCATACACCTGCCAAACGTGGCGGTGAAGCAGTTGSTTACCAGGGAAGRAAAAAGTGCAAGACAAGTAATATGCTTATTCTCTCCGACAGTAAGGGTATACCRATTGCCTGTAGTGAMCCAATATCTGGRAACCATAATGATGCTTTTGAGCTCACAAAAAACTTTGATGGCATGGTTGCATCATTARAACAGTCAAATATACGTGTCGATGGACTTTTCCTAAATGCTGATGCTGGTTTTGATACAGTAYCATTTAGAAATTGTCTTTTCAAATATGATATTTTTGACAACATTGATAACAATAAACGTAATGGCAAGAATGACGTTTCATTCTTGGATGAAGCCCTTTATAAAGAACGTTTTGTCGTAGAAAGAACCAATGCATGGCTTGATGCTTTCAAGGCAATACTTGTGCGTTTTGAAACAAAAAAATCGCATTGGAAAGCTCTAAA
>RHGE01000375.1 GCA_004296775.1 Marinilabiliaceae bacterium JC017 | reverse complement strand
AAATCAGTCTAATGTCTATTATCTAAAATCTAACGATCTATTATATTAAATTAGTGTTTTATAAGACATGGAAAATAGCAGTCGTTAATACTTGTACGGAAGGATTATTGTAATTAACGCTTTAAAAACTCAGTACCTGAATTAACTGATATTTCCCATATGTGTTTAAAGCCTATAGAGCTTGCTCTGCAAGCATTTTGTCAACCGCGAATTTATCGAATTATGCGAATTGCTTTTCGTTGAAAAGCTCATACTAACCACGCAGTGGTTAAAAATTCGTTCCATTCGTATAATTCGCGGTTAAAAAAAAGAAAATGTACTTTGCTCCTAATCAATAGTTAGTTAAGCTTTTGTAAGTAAAAGAAAATCAGTTTGTGTCTATCCAATAGACAAAGTTGTTAATGGCTAAAAATGGGAGTAATGTAAATCAGTCTAATGTCTATTATCTAAAATCTAACGATCTATTATATTAAATTAGTGTTTTATAAGACATGGAAAATAGCAGTCGTTAATACTTGTACGGAAGGATTATTGTAATTAACGCTTTAAAAACTCAGTACCTGAATTAACTG
>RHGE01000374.1 GCA_004296775.1 Marinilabiliaceae bacterium JC017 | reverse complement strand
GTAACCATATACATATAAAATTACAGCAATRGAATGCCAATCYTCSGGCTTTATTTGTAAAGTCTCTATTCCTTGRTAATCRAAGCCYAAMGATCTATGAACTAGCCCGTGCTTTACTAGCCAAGCAGACAAACGACCCTGCATCTTTTTTATCTCTCCCGCATTTTTATTAGTATTTATATAAGTATTTCAAATTTACGATGAAATTTATGAAGATTGACCCCCTGCGTTGCTTCTTATTATGTACAAAAAAATCCTGCCTAATTCACTAATTCGTGGGAAGATACTGAACTTTTGTATTTGAAAAATGTTTCCGGGGGGATCTCTGGAGTAGACGGCGATTGATAGAGTAATCCTTGATCATAATTTCCAGTATGAGTACTGCGTCCAACATGAAACTTGTGATTGGTAGTAAAACACCGATTCCCTCGTTGAGACCTAATTCTATCCTCATAGATTTCTCGAGATATTTTCTTACGCAGTTTTGTTATAGCATCTATAACTGCCTCCGGTTTAGGTGGACAGCCCGGCAAATAGACATCCACAGGAATTAGCTTATCGACTCCTCGAACAGT
>RHGE01000372.1 GCA_004296775.1 Marinilabiliaceae bacterium JC017 | reverse complement strand
ACTGATGAAGGTTGGTCAGCGCTTCATGCTTGAATTTCCTTGCTCGATCTGCTATCTGCAACTCTTTCGTTAACATTTCTTTCACGTCTCTGGTTCGCTTTATGTTTCCAAATCACAGTCCCGAATTAAGGCATCCCACAGGGCTAATGCCTGTGTTTTCCCTTCCCTACTCACTGGCTTTCAGGGGACTGATTTCCCAGCTTTCAAACGGTACTATGGGGATGCTAAGACTGCCTTCGCCCTTCTCATTTTCTTCGGTTTCCCTCGTTCATGATACCACCTTCGGTATTGCCTTTTCTTAACGCACCATCCAGGTGACAATACTGACCTGGAATGCCCGGATTGTTTCATAATGGTTAATCCTTAAACCATTTCTCGCGTGGAGGCGGGAGGCTCTCCCGTGTTCCCGTGTACCCCTAATCTTATTTGATCTACTCCAAGACCCCGGTCGGATCTAATAGCTTGTCAATAACACTATTTCGATATAGCCCCAACAATACCAAAAATTAAGACTCCGACAAAAACAACCTTTCGAGGCTCAATAATACACCTTCAACAGTCGCTGTTTACGCTTCATGCCAACA
>RHGE01000039.1 GCA_004296775.1 Marinilabiliaceae bacterium JC017 | reverse complement strand
TGGTGCATACTTCCTATCGTATTGAATTAAGAGGTGAGAGTTTAAGAAAAAAACGGTAATATTGTCAGCTCATCCCGCTCTTTGAACCATTTTCCACAAGGGGGGTCAATATGACCGGACGAGGGGGTCAGTATCACCGGAATTTCCAGATGTGCAATCTCCTGTTCAGGGTAGCCTGGAAGGTATTGGCAACTTTGTGCTCAAAGAGTGACCGGGGACTCCAGCCAGAGAACTAAAATCGGGTAAAAATGAGAGACAAAAATCCATTTTCAAAACGGCGAGCTCTAAACTTCGACTCTAAAACCTTCAAAAGGGGATAACTCCCAAAAAACGATTCCACAGTATATAAGGCGTCTGCGCGGCGGGGTGCCGTTCAACAATAAGCACATATTCAGCGGAGCTGAAAACGATGCTTAAGTGTTAGTTGGGATGAAACATTTTGTATTGAAAATTTTTTCTGCCAACGGGTTAGAATTAATATTTTCTTTTAATCTTCTTATAGTCACGTGGCTTATTTTTTCCATTGAGTCCCTTATATTTATCGCATCCAAACCTCTTTGGTTTGTCTCTATTCCCTTTTGATATGTTGCAAGTCCCACATAAAACAGCAGCATTTTTAACTAATGCTCGTCCCCCTTTAGAAGCAGGAATTATGTGATCTACTTGAAAACAACCGTCACCAAGTCTTTTGCCAAGCTTTGTTGCGTAGGTAACGTGTGTATGACTAAAACCACAAAATGCACATACATGAAACCCCTTATTTTTTTTTGCGTTTTTCGCCAATATACTTTCTCTTTGTTTTTGAGTAAAATTATCTCTCGAACGCAATATAAAAGCTCCATTATTTTGTTTTTGTACAGCATCAATTTTCAAAGAAGGTTTTCTTCTACTTCGTTTTTGAGAATTATCAACATTTAATGATCTTTTTTTATGCTTCATCAAATTCAATCCGTTTCTATAGATATTGCACGAATCTCATAACTACAATTATCTGAATATTGTCCATCAATCGGTTCTATAGTTACTTTAATCGAATTCAGACCCAATTGCAAATAATCATGATAATCAATAGAGGCATAACCTAGATCTCTCAATGCAATAGTAAGTAAATTTTGCTCAGCACCCTCTGCTTCTTCTGCACCAACATATTTTACAATTGCATTTTCAGAATCTTCATTAATTGTAAACGTAAGTTTAACACCTCTTGAATCTTGTGTTATCCAATGCTTCAAATATAAATTGTAATAATTCCCAGTATCCACAACTTTAAAGTAAAGCGTAAAACTTAACGTAGTACAAAGTTTAGAAAAACTAGCTGTCAATCGCTTTTGTGAGGCAGAAAAACCAGCTCCATTATCTTTAATTTTACAATAGTCTGTTGAATCTTTAATATATAGAGTGTTAGATGCTGAATTTATTTTAAATGAAGAAACTTTACCATCATCCATCGGACTAGGATCTACAATAAATTTATTTGGTATAAACCCAATTATTGCTTGTTTATCAGGTAACCCTAGTACATCCAATGCCATTATTGGTAAGTTAATCCTAGTAGGTTTATTGTTAAAAGTATCTGTTGGTTGTTTATCGATGCAAATTTCTACTTGCCCTCTATTAAATTTATGAGTAGCGGTATATAATAGAGTCGAATAGTCAATAACCACAAAATCAGAGTCATTATCTAAAGTTATAAGATATAATGATTTTGAAACAAAATTTACTCCAAACATTGACAATTCACTAGGTGGTAAAAGTGATTCTCCATTATGCAAATTCACTAACATACTTTCAGGTACAACTAATCTAACTTTTGCACCATTACTTGTATCATTTATCTTTCTACACCTAATTGCATTCCAAGGATATTCTTGCCCAAAAATCCAACCAATTACGGAAGTTTCACCTTGTTTAAGATATGAATAAGCACCCCAATCTTTTATGCTCATAGAGGCAGATTCTGATAAACTCTTATTTTTGCTATGAGAAAGTTCTGAACCTGTAGTTATAGAATGTTCAGTAGAAGAGCTTGATGAATACTCCTGACTCGAAGTAACACTCGTGCTAACTCCTGAATCCATAAGACTTGCATGTGAACTAACTGATATAGATGTTCCAAAACTATTCGTTTCTGACTGAGATACCCCTGAAGTGCTACTCCTACTACTTGATGCGGATGTACTCTTAGATACATCTCGAGATTCCGATTTTTGAACTTGAGAATTTACTGTTTTAGGAGAATATTCCAACAGTTTTATATCAGTTGATTCATTATTTTTTATAACTCTTATAGAATTATCAATTAATATTGGATAGTTATCGTATGATTTTTTATTAACATTAGAATAAATTAAAACAGGATTATTTCCAGCATTAAGAATTATTCTCTGTGTACAATGCAATAAAAACTTCCTACTATTATTTTTTTTAACAGACGAGATATCCTGAATTTGAACATCTTCATAATCGATAACATGGTAATCAGCAATTAATTGACCTACTATCTTTCCCGCTACTTTTAAGTCAAAGTACTTAGTGGTGGAGTTCGGATCATGTTTTTTATACATCGTTTTTTACTATTTTTTTTGCATATATAATGTAATTAACCACATAATAAGGTTGCATATTATTGTGACCGTAACCATTACCACAACTATCCGTATCGAAAGGTGCATGAGTAGTTTCCTTATTTAAGGCAGCTGTACATTCTGTATAATACGATCCACTTCCATTACCATGTGCCCAGTCACTGCCACCACGCCCCATTTTAGCATTTGATACTCTATGAGAATGTTGTGGTATTTCATCAGGTGATAAAATATGAGTTGATTCTCCACCAGAATCACCTAAAAAAAATTCCACACCCCCAATAAACCTAGCGGGACCAGCTCCAATCAAAGTTCTTCCACAAAGATTTGGAGTTCTCCTCATATAATTCTTCAGTTCACAGTCGTTTGGTACATTTCGACCGTCGCATAATAACCAATCTTTATAATTCAAGATGGTTTTTTCTGATAAGCAAGATGCAACTATTGTTCCTACTAGGACTTCTCCATGTTGTAAATTCGATTTAGTTTCCATAAAAAATAAGTTAAGTTAATAATTGCTAATTTAATTTGTAATTTTTTTCAATGAATGCCAACTTCGTAACAGCAATATTGCTTATAACACCCTTATGGCGAAAGGGTGGTTTTCTTTTATTTAGTTGTGATTTCTTCTCTTTCATTTCCTTTTAATACTACAACTCATTATACAGCTCCGCCTCTTCAGTCGCAGCAGTTACTCTGCGGTAAATCTCAAATGATCGAGTTGCGTTAGAATTTTCATCCGTTCACTCTTCATGCCTGTAATCTTTTTTTGAATCTCATTTCAGTTCTCCTACCTATACAACATCCTATAATCTCGCGTAACTATAAACTTCAACTACTCCAGTCAATGATTAATTGCCACCATGTTAAAATGTGCACCTATTGCACACCTGATCATTTACACTATAAAATAAAGTATTTTTTTCTATATATCCAAATCATCAATAGGACTCTTTAGTTTATGAATATCTCTCTTCGATATATGAGTATAGATCTGTGTGGTTTTTGTGCTTTGATGCCCTAGCAACACCTGAATATTACTGATATCCATACCTAAATCATGTAAATGCGTAGCAAATGAATGGCGAAATACATGTGGAGTTAATCTTTCTTCTATGCCAGCTCTATTTTTAGCATTACGAACAATATTTCGTACACTTGTTGCGCTATAAGCGCCTCCCTTCTGCCCTTCAAGAAAATAATCACAGGGTTTTTCTTTCCGTAGATATTGTATTAACAAGCCCTTTATCTTTTCCGATAAGGTGACAATCCTCCCCTTTGCTCCCTTTCCCTTTGTTATAATTATCACATTCTTTTCGAAACTAATATCTTTCACTTTCAGATTTAGTAGCTCCTCGCACCGCATCCCGGTGGAATAGAGCAAATGAAGGATACGCTTATGCTTTATATTCATCTCCAGTTTAAGAAGTTTAGCCACATCTTCCTTGTCAATCACTTTCGGTAATATTTTCTGCTTTGGGGCTCTTGGTATATGTTTGGGATTAAAAATACGATCAGTCATCGTTTCAAAATATCTTTTAATCGCGCTCACGACCAAATTCTGTGAAGAAGCTGAATAATTCAATTGCTCCCGCAGATAAAACATATAATTCCTGATCTCACTGTCGGTAATTTCATTTATATTTTTGCCTCTGTAATAGTCCTTCAACTTTTTCACCTGACTGGCATAATTACTAATGGTGCGTTTACTGGCCCCCTGCAACGTCATAGCCTTTATGAACTCAAATACCTCACTATCCTGGCGGTAATCATTCTTTTTTCGCACTTCCACTCCGGAAGTCTGAAGAGTATTTTTTACTGCACATTGCTTATGCACAATTTTGCAGTTCTGTCCGCGAAAATATTGATACAATTGATCCCTTTTTTGTTCATAATCAGCTATTATCCATACGCGCCTTTTTGTCTCAAAATAAGCACCCATACTTCTTAGGTATTTCACCCATACCTCTTTATAGGGTATTGGCAAACTTAAATAGGCTTTCGTGTGAAGCACTGCTATATTCACCACGAAAACCTTTACCCACTTAGTCAACTCATTGGATTGATCCGCCCCTTGCGAATCCTTTTCCACCTTCATACAAACCCCATAGGAATGCATGTACTTCAGACTGACTATTGCCACTCCCTTAAATTCTTTCTTAAGCCTTTCCATCGACTCCGGATTATTCCGGATATAGTAACAATCATATTGCACGCTAAAACGAATCCAGGGAAGCACCTCTACTTTCTCCTTAATCTCTTTATTATCTTTAAAATAAAGCCTGATAAGAGATATTTCATTATGCCTGAATCCGTTGAGAAAAATAATTGGTTTATCCATAATTTACTCTTTTAATTCAATTACCGGAAAAACAAACCAACATTCAAATTTACCCGTATATTTAAACGTCTATTATTCGTTTAATCTACCATTAGTGAGATGAATCGTTGTCCGGAATGTAATGAAATAATTAGCAGCAGAAGCGATAAAAAATTCTGTTCTCCCTATTGTAAATCTTCCTATCACTATAAACAATAGATCGTTAGATTTTAGATAATAGACATTAGACTGACTTACATTACTCCCATTTTCAGACCATTAACAATTTCATCTATTAGATAAGTTGAAGATGTTTTTCAATTGCTTACAAAAGTTTAACGAACTATTGTATAAACAGAACAAGAAAAAAGAACCACCCTTATTTAAGGCAATTGACAATCAACTAAAAAACAATCGAAGAATTCTTAAAACCTTCAATAAAGCGGGCAAGTCTATTGTTCGTAAAAGCGATCTGTTAAAAGAAGGATTCAACCCAAAATATTTTACCCATTATTGGAAAGCACAAAATGGCAATCTATATCTGTTTTGCTATGAATATGGTTTTATGGAGAAAAAAGAGGAACGAGCAATCAAATATGTATTGGTTAAATGGCAAAAATACATGGAATAACCACATGGACCCAATTATAAAATCTGACGATTTTCTATTCCTGATTTTTATTACCACAACCTGATTAACTTACAAAAAGCCTGAAATAACATTCATCTCCTGAATACTTGAATAGATGCACATCCATTGACAATGAAAGCTTTTTGTCATTTTTAATCCTATCAGGATATTATTCTGCCTGATATCCAACAACTTTCCCTCCATGACTTCCATAAATCATGGGCATCGCATTTTTAACTCTCCACATTGGTAGTTAACCAAATTATGACCAACACCTTTCCCCTGGTCTTCACTGGGTATGAACCGGGTCAACAAACAGTCTTAAGTGGAATAAATACAGATTAAACTCACACTTAGTGCATAATTAGTACAGACTATTTATAAATTTTTGCGATTTTACCCTGACAATATTCTGTATAGACTCTATCTTGATTCCGGGTAATTGGTATAGCAGACCTTTATTTGACTGCTTTCATTCCTTCCTGAGACCAGAAGTAGCATTAACTGACATTTCCAATATGTGTATAAAACCTATAAAGCTTGCTTTGCAAGCATCTTGTCAACCGCGAATTTTCCGAATTATACGAATTGCTTTTCACTGAATAGCTCCTAAAACCACGCAGTGGTTTATAATTCGTTTAATTAGTATAATTCGCGGTTAAAAAAATAAAAATCTTTGGGATTCTTTGCGGCTTGGCGAGAGACCAAATGTTCTAGGTTCTGGGTTCAAAGTACATGGTTTAAGGTATCTCTGCAGATCTTCGCGTTTTCTCCGTGGTTCTCTGCGTTACAATTTTAGGGGTTCTGAGTTACGGGTTACGAGCCGGTAAAATTATTGGGGTTCTTTGCGGCTTACGCGGCTTGGCGAGAGACCAAACGTCCTCATGATACATGGTTTGAGGTTTCTCTGCGGATCTTCGCGTTTTCTCCGTGGATATACTATATAACTCTTTTAAATCTTCACTGGTTATATCACAATCAAACCACCCCGATTTTCATTGCTTACTCAATGAAAATCACCCCTCCTAATTCTTTCAGGAGGGGAAAGGAGTGACCGGGCGAAAAGAAAATGAATTACGAGTATTTGACTCCTTTTAGTAGATATTTAGAACAATCCTCTCTGCATCCCTTTGGATCTGCGGGAATCTGCGTGAGACCAAAGCTACTGGTAGCGTCAATTTAGAGTTATCGCACCTTTTATTAATTTGTCAAGACTTGAAGACTCTGTGTTACAAGTTAGGGATTCTTTGCGGCTTACGCGGCTTGGCGAGAGACCAAATATTCTGGATTCATGGTACATGGTTTAAGGTGCCTCTGCGGATCTTTGCGTTTCCTCCGTGGTTCTCTGCGTTACAATTTTAGGATTCTGAGTTAACACATGACACTTATCACTCAAATTTGAGTACCTTTCAGATTGAACGCGAATAATCTATTTTAGATAAATATCACTGCCTGCCATTAAACATTCATTCCCCTATCTTGTTCCTAAAACTAGTGATTAAGTCGACTTATCTGCATCCTTTTCAATTTGATATTGATTTAGATAACTTGAGTTCTCAAATTGATGGAAACACTAATTTTTCATCTGTTTATATTTATTTTCTATGGTCAGATAGAACTTACCACAATTGTATAATCATCTTCCTGTGTATTTTAATAATTATCCAAATATGGACGTTTCATACTAATATATTTCTAACTCAAAAAATCTAACAAATGAAAAAGCTTTTCGCCGAATTCATCGGCACTTTCTGGCTGGTGACAGGCGGCTGTGGCAGTGCTGTACTGGCAGCCACTTTCCCCGGGGTAGGAATTGGCCTGCTGGGTGTTTCCCTCGCTTTTGGATTAACTGTACTAACCATGGTATATGCCCTTGGTCATATCTCCGGTGCACATTTCAACCCTGCTGTATCCGTAGGTTTATGGATTGGTGGTCGATTTGATAAAAAGGATGTACTTCCTTATATCATTGCCCAATTATTAGGAGCAACACTTGCTGCTGCATTTCTATATGTGGTTGTCACTGGAAAACCAGGGGGTGAAATAGGCGGGTTTGCCGCGAATGGTTTTGGTGATCACTCCCCTGGCGGCTATGGATTAGTTGCTGCTTTAGTCACTGAAGTTGTGATGACCTTCATCTTTCTGATCATTATTCTTGGCGCCACAGACGACAGAGCACCTAAAGGATTTGCAGGTTTAGCCATTGGTTTGGCACTCACACTGATTCACCTGATCAGTATTCCCGTGACCAACACCTCTGTCAATCCGGCCCGAAGTACCAGTCAGGCTTTGTTTGTTGGTGATTGGGCCATCGGCCAATTGTGGCTTTTCTGGGTGGCACCGATTGCGGGTGCCATATTAGCAGGGATAGCCTATAAGGTTTTTACTACAACCAGTGAGCCAACGAAATAATCCATTTACCTGAGGCTGTAAACCTGTTTTACAGCCTCACTTCTCTCCTACTATTAAAACCATAACCTTCGGCTTTCATTTAAATTATACCGATTAGTGATTAAAATGACCACTTAATACACTTCGTTTTTAATTGGTCTTTAATCATCTATCGGCATTATACCATGGTCATTTTGAAATAGGTTTGGTATTATACTTGATTTTGTTTCTTAAAAAGACAGCGGGACATTATTTTTGCACATAAAAAATGCAAACCGGCACTTTCTATATTTTCGACACAGATATAAAACCTGTTTCTGACCTGGCAAATGAAAATCTTTCCCCCGAAGTTGACATCTATGAAGTAATAAGGGTTCAAAATCAGGTCCCTCTCTTTTTGGAAAATCATTTAGAACGTTTAAAACGTAGTTTCCAGGTAGCAGGCAAACCAATATGGCTCTCTTTAGAAGAGATTTCTTCAAGAATTAACACGCTGATTCAACAAAACCAAATAGCCAATGGCAATATAAAATTGGACTTCCTCTTTTATAAAACATCAACCAAACACTTTATCGCTTATTTTGTCCCTGCTAAGTATCCTAAATCAGAAGATTATACAAAAGGAATCGTTTGCAACCTATTTCATGCCGAACGTCCAAATCCTACTGCCAAAATTTACAATCCAAAACTTAGAGGCACAACAAATAACATCATTGAGAACCAACACGTTTATGAAACCCTATTGGTAGATCACAATAACCTGATCACCGAAGGAAGTCGTTCAAATGTCTTTTTTATTATTGATAACCAATTATATACTGCTCCGGACGAATTGGTATTGAATGGCGTCATTCGAAAAAAAGTTATTGAGCTAACTAAAAAACTAAATATTCCCCTCAATTACACCTCCCTGCCAGAAACCGATATTAAAAAAGTCCAGGCCGCTTTTATAACCGGTACCTCCCCGCGTATATTGCCAATTCGCCAAATTAACCACCTCACTCTTGATGCAATCCACCCGGTTATGCAACAACTAATGGAAGGATTAAACCAACTGATTAATAATTACATTGATAATAACAGAAATACAACAAACTAACCAGGACAAGACAGAAAAGCACTCAGATTTAATTAGTAAAAATTGACCATTAACCTCATTCGATTTTATACTATTTAATGATTTTTTATTGGGACTTCGTCCCAAACCCTACTTCATTTTTGGCATTGCCCCAAAAACGAAGCAAAAAGGTCTAGCCAAATAAAAGCTTCCGCCCACCTCCTTGATGAATTTTTACCGACCCACATGCCGAAATCCCCACATTCATCTTCGTCGCGCCCACGCCGGCCCGCTTATTTGGCTGGCTTACGCGCTTCGGATCATCATGACCTGGCTCGTCATTTGGATTTTTGTGGCTTACGTGACTTTGCGAGAGAATAAATGGTTTTGGAGGTTAGATACGTCTCTGCGAATCTTCGCATTTTCTCCGAGAGTCTCTGTGTTACAAATAATAAGTTCTGGGTTGAGGGTACCAGACCGGTAAAATCTTTTGGGATTCTTTGCGACTTACGCGACTTAGCGAGAGACTGAATGGTTTTGGTTTCTTTCTGTATCCTTTGAGGAACTTTGTGATACAATTTCGTTATAAAAACTCCGTGCCTCGGTGCCTCTGTGTTTTAATCGGGACTTCGTCCCAAACCCTACTTCATTTTTGGCACTGCCCCAAAAACGAAGCAAAAAGGTCTAGCCAAATAAAAGCTTACGCCCACCTCCTTGATGAATTTTTACCGGCCCACATGCCGGAATCCCCGCATTCATCTTCGTCGCGCCCACGCCGGCCCGCTTATTTGGCTGGCTTACGCGCTTCGGATCATCATGGCCTAGCTCGTAACTTGTAGATTTGTGTTATCATGACTTTAAAAAAACTCAGGACAAGACAGAGGGGCTCTGAAAAAAAGCCTCTTCGAGGGGTGTTGCCTTTAGCTGATGGTTTTGACAGCATAGACAATATTCTTTATATACCGCGGAGGCACTGAGACGCAGAGATTTTTCATCAATTGGGAGTTGAGATTGTTCTTTGGAAAGTACAGGTTCTTTCAAAATATTTCTATCTATTTCAATGTATCTCCATTTATCTCTAAGTGTTTCCATATATTTCCCCCATCTAACTTCTGACCTCTATCCTCTCTATATATTTCCATTCAATTTAAACAACATGTTTGTAAAAATTACCCCCTTAGCGCCTGATATTATAACAATCTCTTTTTCTTCATCAAGGGACAACAACCTGTCTTTGAAATAACTTAAGCACCGGGTAAATACCCGCCATAACAACAGGTAGCAGAAGTAAATAAAAATTGCTGTAAATACTGGTATTAAAGAAAACCGGTTCCTGCGACATCTCCTCAATCATAAAAAGTGTCAAAATAACAATTTCAAAAAGGATCATTAATATACTCACAAAAACACCAATGGAATATTTCTGAACCAAAATTTGAAAAGGACAAAAAACAAAATAAGCCACCGGCATAATCAGCAACACAAAAACAAGAAAGAGGATTACAAAAAAATAATACTCCCATGCATCGTGAACGTTCCCTCTTTCTATAATAGCAGCGATGGAAGTTGCCTTATTACCATCGTATTTACTTAATGAAAACCGGTACATTAGAAATTGGTTACTGATCTTTTGCAGAAGCATAGTACTATCAGTAGCCGAAGAAAACACCTCAATGCTTGTTTCATCAATTCCAAACTGGTTATTGTCGGCAAAATAAATACTGTCGGCAAATTGCAACAAACAAGAGAGAAAAGGTGTCTTATTTTTTGCGCTTTCCGGAAAGGTGAGATATAAATGGTACCCACCATCCTTTTTGCCTGACAAACTATTATTTACAAGGGAAATAGATTTAACAAATTGCACCAGTGCCCTCTTTTCTATAAAAGAATAGTCAGGAAAAAAAAGATTAAGTCCATCCGGATTTCTCAATTCACGATTACCCTCTAATTTCACACTATACCGGTTTCTATTCATTTGTTCAAAAAGGGTTTCAATACAATATAGTTGGGAAGAATCGGATTTCAGGAAAATATCTGTTGCTTCACTCCCCCGGCAAAACACCAAAAGGTCAGCCGGAATATCTTTGAAATCATCATCATCCAGAATATTATGATCTTCCCAGGAGTTAGTGAGATATGGGTATCCGGTCAACGGATTCAATACATACCCCATATACCCCAACCGCTGAATATTCCCGGCAGGCTGACCGGTGACTTTCTGATAAGCTGTTCCCATCCAATAGGGATAGATCATGTATTTATGGTTTCCATTTTTAAAAGAGGATTGATAATTAGCTACTTCATCTTCCCCATCACTAAATTTTCTTCTAATCACATCCCAATCTGTTGGTGTTTGATAATGGAAAGGAAAGTAACGGTCATAGGCTTGCTGAAAGGTTAAAGAATCAATCAAACTTAGGGGAGGAATTTCCGCGCTTCCCGCGTTTAATCCATACTGATCATAGTCGGCAAAATAGAATTCATCCACACCGGAAAGCATACCGGAAAGCTGAGCTGAGATGGCGTCATATGCTTTAGGTAAGGTGACTGATAGCTTATACTTCAATGCTTCCTGTTCAAAAAGCTTTTGATTAAAGGACGCCATGGAATCAATAAATTGTTTGAATTGATCCGTTACCTCAATGGTGAAATCAGGAAAATAGATATTTACGCCATCGGCTTTTCTCAAATTGAATCTCTCTCGATTGAGTTTCTCAAAAACCTGTCGGATGCAGTGATATTGGGCTGAATCAGATTGCAAAAACGCCACTGTCTCAGCCTTTCCCCGGCAGAACAAAATCAAATCAGCAGGGATTTTCTTAAAGGAAGGATCATCCATGACATTGTCCGCCAACCAGGAATAAATTGTTTTTGCCTCACCATTAGCAGGATTCAGAATGTATCCAAGATATCCCATTCTATTAATCCCTTTGAAATTGATTTTACCACTCAACTTTCTGTATTCATAGCCCAACCAAAAAGGGTAAATCAGATAATTGACAGGCCCCTGATCCAGCTGATACTCATAAAGTCTTGCGACATTTCTCAAATCCTTTGAATCACTTCGGATGGTATCCCACTGCGATTGTGTTCTAAAGCCAATGGGACTGTATCGATCAAATGTTTCAAGCAGAGATCCTGATTGATTCTGCGCCATGAGACTCACTATCCCGAAAAAAAACAGAGCTAAAAACAGACACATGGTCTTTCTTAATAAAAACCTTAAAAGAGAAAAGCTACAATTATTGAAACAGGTGGTTAAAAGTTTTTTCATCCTAAAAATATAAACTATAAAAAACTCATTTATAATTTGCATTGCAATACGATAAATCCAATTGGTATCGAATCCTTATATCATTTTACCTTCTTTATAAAGCTCCTTACGCACGCCTTCCAACAACAGGTTCATACTGATGACCTCCTGCTGCCTGGCCAACAGCTTCAGCGCACAAAAACGCACCACATTAGTCATGGCGCCTCCGGATAGCTCAAATTCACTGGCCAGCTGACCCAAATCAACCTGCCCATCGGGAATCCACTCCCCGGGTAGCATTTTACTCCACAACTCGCGCCGCAATTCTGAATCGGGAACCGGGAAATAAATAACCGACTGAAACCTACGGGCAAACGCCTCATCGATATTAGATTTAAGGTTGGTAGCCAGAATCACGATCCCGGGAAAATCCTCGATGCGCTGCAACAGGTAAGCCACCTCCTGGTTGGCATGACGGTCGTTGGAGCTGCCGGCCTGGGTGCGCTTCCCGAACAAGGCATCCGCTTCATCAAAAAAGAGAATCCAATTCTTATTCTCGGCCTGATCAAACACATTGGCCAGGTTTTTCTCGGTCTCTCCAATGTATTTGGACACCACCATGGACAAATCAATGCGGTACACATCCATCTGGTTACGCTTCCCCAGCAGGGTTGCAGTTAAAGTCTTACCAGTTCCCGGCGGCCCATAAAACAGACAGCGGTACCCGGGCTTAATGATACGCCTTAGCCCCCAATTATCCATGATCTGACCATGCCCCCGAATCCAGGTATTAATATCCTCGATATCCTCCAGCACCTCATGCGAAAGCACCAGGTTTTCCCAATCCAGCGGAGTTGTTACCCGCTTGGCCGGGAAACTGATGCTGTAATCGGGTTTATGTTCCTCTCCCGAGCACAAACGGGTCAGGAATTCGCCCGACACACGCAAAGCCCCACTTAGAAAAGGCTCACCTTCACCCGATGATTCAATTTTCAGGATGTTTTTCCTGGCAAACAGATGTTCCGGGTCAAAAAGCTTTAACAGGTCAAATCTCTTTTCCAGATTTGTCCCGGCCAAAATAAAAGCAGCCGTCTCACCAGTAGGAAGAAATCCCCCGTGCGTGTTTCCTTTCCATCCTCCAAATTCAGTGAAGGGGCGGTCGAAATTTTTATTGTGAATAAAAAAGGTATCCAGAATCTGAGGCCTGACATGCGGCATGAGGCCTAATAGCAATATCAGGCGCTCATCAAAAGAGAGAGTACCACCAGAAATTACCTCATCCCATACATTTTCTTTGGGAGGTGTAATTTCATAAATCGATTTCACTGGACAATCCTGGTTGAAGTAGAGTTGAATGGCCACCTCCAAAACCTGAGAAAACCAATCAATGGAACTTTCAAGAAATAAATACGATGACCGAACAGGGGGTATTTGAGGATTAGGCATGATTAACAAAAACTTAAAAAACTAGAATTTTATCTTATTAATTATTGAAGGTTTACATCAACTTAAACATCAACACTTACCATTACGACTTATGCATAAACACCGTAAAATCATCTTCCAGGTAACCATCGATACATTCCACACGGGGACAAATGGTATTACAAAAGGCCATTACTTCATCCCGTCTATGCCCGGTGAGCAAAGGGTGATCGGGAAACTTCTCCCTTTCGAGCATATTGAAGGCAATTCCCTTCTCAGCTGTGCGATAAAAACGGTCGATACACCGCACCACATAGGTCAGATCCTCGGTCTTGTAGCCAAAAGCACCGGAGGCCAGCACATAATCTACCCGGGGCAAGGCTATGCGGGAAAAGTCTCCCAGGTAAAACCGACAATTTTTCCTTTTGGCATACTGATGTGCAGCTTCTTCCAGGAATTCAGGCACCAGGTCCAGGCCGGTATAATCCACCTGGTTGAACCGTTCATCCAGATAGGATAAAAAATCGCCGTAACCACACCCGGGATCGAGTACCGAGCAGCCATTCAGGTCCCCGATGTCCACCAACATCTCGTAGCGTACCTGTTGACTGTGATCGTTCTTCCAGCCCAGGGCCCGGGTAGAGCCCTTCTCAAAGGTTTCTTCCCGGTGCCGGTGGTAGTGCAGAATGGTGGCTTTTTCTTTGATATTCATAGTTGTTATAGATAATAGACTTAAAGATTATAGATTTCCAGATGGGATTACCTTTAGATTGTTAATAATTTTATAATCCTTTAATTCCTCTAATTAAAGCATCAAAATCACTGCTCATGGTATGGTCAAACATTTACTCTCGAAGCATTATATCATTTCAAGTTCAATTTATGCCCTGTTATCTATTATAGATTGAAAGTTAACTTGTACATTATTCCAAACCTGTAATATTTTGTTATTTAACGCTGCTTCCCAAATAGCATCTGTTACGGCTGCGGGCACCCCGGCTAACGCACCACTTTTCCTCATTCTGTTAGCTGGATTACCAAACAAATGGGCATTTCCTGCATTATTCCCAAGTGTAGTTTCAATGGTCATATGAGTACCAAACACTCCTCCTCCATTTGGAATAAGGTTAAACTTGTAAGGATCTATATGAGCTGCCATTGTTGATCCAAGCGGCAAAATGAAATCTGGAAAGCCAATCATATCACCATTATAAATGGTCATATGAGCTGGTTTCCCTCCTAAAGTTGTTGCAGGCCAAACTGTCGCATTATTCACATATCCATTATTTGCTCCTTGCTTCAGTTTATCAATCATCACGCTTCGTCGAACCGTGAAATATTTTTGCACCCAAGCCTTTAATCCAGCCAGAAAAGCATCTCTCTCATTATGCCTATTCAATAAACCACTCCCATCACTGACTGAATACAACAAATTGGGATTATTCGATTCCATTGCAAAAAGATTTGCCTTTTCTGTTTTCACAAAACCGTCGGTATATATAGGTAAGAGAAGATTTAAAAGGACATTATTAGCGAGAATCCTTGCTTCGACTCCATCCAGTCCATCACGGTGATAATTGGTATAATCATGCTCCATAATCCACTGAAAAATATTATTATGCCCTTCAACAATCTCTTTCAACGCTTTATTTTCGATCCTCCAATTATCCAGGTTAGCTAAATGAGCTGTGCGGATTCCTTCGTTTGGTTGAAAAGTAATCCTCTTCTTTAACACTGTACTTCCTATATAAAGACGGGGACTTGCTTCCCAAGCCTGTTTAACAGCCATTTGCTGTGCATAATTAGTTCTGCGCTGTAAGGTGGAGTGTTTTTGTTTTATCATCTTCTTCAATCTCCTTTGCGTAACAGCCTCCACCCTATTATCCACAAACGCCACGCCCTGCCCTTCGCTGCTTTTCCTCTGCCCCACTTCATTGGCCACCACCCTGCTTTTATTCTCTTTGGGTCTTTCGGTTTGTGAGTACATATTTCTACCCTTTTAAAATTTGGTTTTATTCGATGTTATAGGCTTTCCTGATTGCTTATAACGGTTTGACTAAAAGCAGCAGCCCCTATTCGGGGCTACTAACCTTTGTTATAGGCTTTTTGAATTACTTTTTATCTAACGCTTTACTATCTGAAGAGTATGTGCAAATAGTAGAATCGTCTTCTGGCCCATAGTTGTATTTTGTTTCAATATAAGAGCCTCTGTCACCACACAGAATAATATTTACTTTACTATA
The DNA here is from genome assembly GCA_004296775.1 of Marinilabiliaceae bacterium JC017. Classification (GTDB taxonomy): domain Bacteria; phylum Bacteroidota; class Bacteroidia; order Bacteroidales; family Marinilabiliaceae; genus JC017. The sequence continues at coordinate 41,529 of RHGE01000039.1, read as the reverse complement.
TAAGTTTGGGTAGTGGTTGACTCCATTACCTCCATACCAATGATCTTTATTTAAATTATATCGATATCTTACTCCATTGGGTGCCTCCAATTCAAGAATAAACTTTTCGAAAGATTTTTTGTTTACCTCTGCTGTAATAGATGATTCAGCATTAATTTCTGTAGAGTCAAAAGTGTATGGAGAACCTTCGATCAACTTCATCCTGACTCCTAACGCATTAACAATTGAGATTTTTCCCATTTTTTCAATTTTTAAAATTTTACTTACTCGTAAGGTTTTTCAGTATCCACCTCGATTTTTTTTGTGGTCATCGAATCCACGTCGATTTAACTTTTTTAAGTTTAGTTTGGTTGGTTAGCCCCTTAAAACCACTGGTAAATTTTTAATTGCTTATAACAATGTAGCTAAAAGTTGTTTTAATGATTTTATCTATGTATCAGTAGTAACATGCTCTTTTTGTTCATGATTTTAACGTAATCCTTTCACCCTCATTCGCATATCATCAGCCAATAAAATATCATCACTTTAGCTAATTTTTCTTTATTTTTTTAATTGGTTTAGGTTCTTCGATTTTATCCCAAAAAGCTACACCATCACTACCTTTCAATTCAATATCATTTGTGTGGTAATTGCTACAAAACCCTTCGCACCTTGGAGTACTTATATATAAGTTTGCCTTTTTAATTTCCACATTAGGATTTGTTTTTCTTTTCTCATTTAGATTCACTGTCCTTTGATCTTCCTGTATGTCTTCCGAATGAATTAATAGGTGTTTCTTATTATTTTTAACTGTTATTGGGATAAGATTTTTTTTCGGTCTCGCCAAGTTTACATACTGTTCGTTTAGTACTTTGGGTAGATTTTTACTATAAGTATTAGATAACTCATTGTAATTTTTAGGTCTTACGATATACTTAGCACCCGTCCATTTGGCCAATTTAACGTATGGTCCAGTGCTGTTAGTTGTAGCCAACGTTTTCTCTACGCTATCGCTCGTTTCATCTCCAAATGTTACTTTGCTTATCGACACGGTTGATTCCTTAGAACTTGCTTCCTTAAGGTTTTCCAACAAATTTCTTCGCAGTTCCCATTTATTCACATTTTTTTTCTTATTGCCTTTTATTTGTTTCCTCAGAGCTTTCACGACTTGAATCTGATGATCAGATATAAAGCCTTTTGGTTTATTTTTCTTATTTTTCTCATACTCTATTAACTCATTGTCGAAACTCTCATCGCTCATATAGGAAAAATCCGTTACTATTGAACTGTTGTCCTCCTCATTCAGTTTAACCAGGGATTCATCCTCCTTCTTAATTTTTCCGCTTTTACTCTTTTTACATAGCTGCAAGCCCTCCCCCTCGTAGTTAAAACCTCTCTTTTTTGTTAAAATAGGTTTTCCGGCAGTTCTATAAACTCGATTATCCACAAACCCACCCCCCTGCTTCACACCACTTTTCTTCTGAGCCACCGAATGACCAACCGCTCTACTTTTATTCTCTTTTGGTTTCTCTATTTGTGCATACATATCTCAATCCTTTATAATTTCCTTCATTAGTTGTTATGGGCTTGGTCTATTTAGCAAATTCTCTTATTTTTCTAAGTTCTTTTTAACAGGCTACTTTGTCTCGAATAAAAAGAGCATCCCTTAAAGCATTTTGAGCTTCTTTTACCCTATCCTCACTATAAGAGCTACCAGCCATAAGATTATAGCGATCTCCACCAATCATTAAATGATCTCCCTTTCCAATATCAAGATGTAGATGTATTCCACTTGTTTTATTATCGACAAATCTTTCGAGTTGAACGATTCCCTTTTTCTGTAAATGGTTATTATTTATATAACTTTTACCCACTGTTTCTTGCTACTTTCTTTGTTTCACAACCTCAACCCTATTATCCACAAACGCCACTCCCTGCCCTTGACCGCTTTTCCTCTGCCCCATCTCATTAGCTACCGCCCGCCTTTTATTCTCTTTGAGTTTTTCTGTTTATGTATACATATTTCTACCCTTTTAAAATTTGGCTTTATTCGATGTTATAGGCTTTCCTGATTACCTATAACAATTGAGCTAAAAAGCATTTTACTTGTCCGCCGAAGTTTGATAAGACATAGGAGGAATGATTTTTAGGTTTTATTATGGGCTTATTCATTTGAACTAGTAGGAATCGTCGTAGTTTGTCAAGTATATTTATTCAATAAAAACATGGACAACATTTTAGCATTAACTAGGTTACTATACTATAGCCTAATCCATTCATAATTAGCCTATACTTATTGACTTATCAAACTGATAGACTTTCAGTACCCGTTGCTTTGATGAACCCACCTATAATAGCAGTAATGGTTTCCCGGCCGAACGGAGTGAGAGAGGTTGTTAGCCATCCATAGTTATCACCCTGTTTTGATACTATAATATTATCATTTCTTAAGTTCATACTCCAGGCTATCGTATCTTTGCCCTTTGTAATTTCACAATGAATCAGTGAAATGTAATCTCCTATCAATTTAACTATTACATTAAATGTCACATTGATTTCTTTTTTCCTCATCGTATATTAATATCCAGTTTACATCCACAAAATCGAAAGATTCCTTTTCTTTTCCAACTGGATATAATTCTTTTAATTGAGTGGGGTTTTTAATATTATCAAACTTAATTACATCTGTAATCTATTTTATTTGATTGTAGTTAATAATCTATCCTTCTTATTATTTAAATTGTTTTTAATTTTATAGTCAGGGTTAAATTATGTATGAACGTCGATGCATACATAAAAAGCGCTTCATTCCCGATATTACATTTACTATCAGCTAAAGGCTTCCAATAAGTTTAATTTCTAAGATAACACCCTTAGCCTCTGGTCTTTTCGCATTTACAACCGGCTTGTACACATAAGTGCACGCCCATGCCAGGCGTGCACAAAAACAGGATTCTCTCAAGCTTAAACAACAGCCTTACTTAGTTTCTTTTTAGATTCAATATTTGATTCGACTGCATCAAGTGTCCCTTTCCATCCACTATTTGTTGTAATTTCACCACCTAGAGTTTGATCAAATATTGTCACGCTAATCACTGCACTCACATCTATCTTAATGTGCATCGACGCATAAGTATCAGTTTTACGAAAGTTTGATATTGTTATAGTTACTCTTGGATCGGGTTTTATAACGGTATTACCCTTGACCTCTATAGGGCCACCGTGAACGTGTCCACTCTTCACCCCACTAAACTTTGAATCATACAAAATACCAACTTTCCCGCTTCCCATAGTAACTAAAGTTAATCTTGTATCAACTACTTCACTATACCATGGTGGAACAAAGAATTTATGATGTTCGGTTTTTGTATCTATAACACTATTGCTTACATTAATTATTTCATTATTCATAATTTTTCTCCTTTATCAGTTTTTAATTATTTGAAATTATCGACTTTCTTCATTACTTATAATAACGTGAGTTCGAACTCACGTTTATAATAATGTCGCTGTACCGACATTGAACTTTATTTATTTTTAATCCAAAATTAACTTTCGACTATGGACCAGCTCTAATCATACCTACCTCCTTTCTTGTATTATTTCTTTAATAAATACTCATGATAAATATTACTTCTGTTAATAATTAGATAATAAAGGTGTCGTGCTATCTGATTTTAATAAAACCCAAACGAGATAAAAGCAATTCATTCTAATTTTAGGGTTTTATTAAAACGGTACCTGGATTTAATTTATGATGATGGTTGGATCAACAACAATTCTTACAATTGGAACAGATATCAGGGAACCTTCATATAAAAAGGAGGTAGATAGCAACATTAGATCGATATCGTAATTAATTTCTTTTTGGGAGTTTCCTTGTAAGGTACACTCCATGCAATAGGCTTGCTGGGTTGATACTTCAACACCTTCATGTAACACCTCCGGATTAACAGCAGAATTGGCATAATAAAATTGCACATTCCGCCTTTCAAAATCCGCAAACTCAGCAGGTCGTCCTGGTTGTGGATTGATTTTATGAACATCCGATATAATGGCTTGGATATGAGAATTCGGACGAATTGAATGGCCCCACCATCTGATTTTATCCCCATTATCGGCGGCTATCATCAGGTTATAAATATTATTCAACCTCAACTCTTCAGGTTCATTGATCCAATCAAAATCATTTGAGGTCACCTTGTACCCAATTGTACTTTCTTTACTGGAAATTAACCGGGTATATTCAGGTAATATTCCCCTGTCCCAATATCCAATTTTCATTATTGACTGCTCCCCATTTTTAATCCGAATCAACATCTCTTCCAACTCAGCATTCATATATTTTGATGTAACATCGATTCCGTTATAATATGAAGTTATATCATTTTTATACCTATTAATAAAACCACGAACATCTATTGATGCAAATATGTTTCTTGTAGTCATTTTTATATTTTTTTTTTAAAACAATCCTCTCTTCTTTCCTTCAGATTGCATCGCTTTTTTTAAACTAATATGGACTTCCGCGAATCATTGTAACCTCCTTTCATTTTTATTAAAAAACACTTTAAATCTGCGGGCAGAGTATTGTCAACAATGTCTTTCAACATTTCTTTTTCATCGGAACAAAACGGTCTTATAAAAACACTTCTCACCGATATAAATTCTTCTAAGCATCTAAAGGGATATTCCTTCTCCCCAAGGAGATAATGTTACGCCCTTAGGAAATTATCCCGTGCCCCTTGGGGCGATAAGCAATCCCTATGGGGATAGGGATGCGCCCCTTGGTTTTTGCCCCGCTCCCCCTGGGGACAATGTTAATCCCCAAGGGGATGATGGCGTGCCCCTTGGGGATGATCCTTCTTCCCAAGGGAAGAAGCTTGCGCCCTTTGGGGAGAAGGCCTCGCCCCCTGGGGGGAATGCATCTCCCCGGAGGGATTGAAGCACCGTGCAGGCTAAAAACAGAAACGATTAGTTTCTGAATTTGCGCATCTTCTTGATCAACTCGTTGTCTTTGCCCAATAGGCCGGAGAGCAGATCGGCAAAATTGGAGGCCTCCTTATAGGCTTCATCCAGCTTTTCGTTGGACAAGGTAGTGGCCTCTTTGGCACGGGCAGCTGCTTCCTGCTGTGTAATTTCTGCCTTATCTGAAACTGATTTTTTCAATACAAGCTCTTCCACTTTAGTGGAGGGATCATACCCTTTTTCAATCAAACTTTCTTTTTCCTCTTCAACAAGAGTAATAATTTGGGACACAAAATCCCGCTTTTTAGATTCATTCATTTTAGACATAACTTAGCTGTTTAAATTAACTATAACTCATCCTACAAATAACGGTTTATCATCCACCATGAATCAAACAAATATCTAAAGCGCTTTTATCATTCTATTTTAATACTTTAATGAATTTACACTATTTTAATCTAAAAAACAAAATACACAATGTAATTATCTAATAAATCACTTTTAATATTGTTTTTACTTCTTTTTGTTCATACCAGCAATATTTCTTGTCTTTAAAAAAAATGATTTCCATTGGCTGCTTTATGCCCCATCACATCGGCCTCCTTTTCCAAACCCGGATTATCATTTACAGGCATGCCGGCTACTTCAGTGGTGGGTTGCACCCGGCCCTGCTTTTGCTGTGCCACATGCCAGGCTTCGTGGGGTAAATGTTGTTCCTGCCCGGGAGCCACATGTATGTTGGCACCCTGGGTATAAGCATGAGCTTGCACCTGTGCTGGTTTGGAAGAGTTGTAGTGCACCCGCACATCACTCATGTCCAGGCCGGAGAGTTGTTCCACCCCTGCTTTCAGGTTATCGGACATACCGGTTTTATTCTCACTTCGCTGAACGGTAAACTTGCCTTGAAGCTCCTCCTCATCTTCGGCCCGCTGAATAAATTTCCCTTGCTTCAATTCTTCATCGTCATCCTGCCGCTGGATGGCTTCAGCCAACTTTCGCTGAACCATGGCCTCAGGCCGATTATCAGCTATCGTGGTGTGTCCCGCCTTCTTACCCTGGGTAAATGGAGTCAGCGGGGCTTGACTCTTTTTTTGTAATTTAGTCTTCATCGTTTTTAATTTTTGGTATTGACAAAAAAATAATTTCACCTTCGATTGCTTTTATTTTCCACTCAAGCCGTGGAGGCTCTTACTTTGTTCACCTTATATACTTTTATTTATAGGTGTTCACGATTTTCAATTCTCCTACAGTCGAGAAAGTAAGCAAAGAGTCCGCCGACTGCAGCACTCGTTCACCCACTAATCCTAAAGTTGATGAGACAGAAAGAACTCGCTCCGCTTCAAACAGCTTTCTGTCTTTTCATCAACTTCAGGAAGTGGGTCCCGAACTACGTTGCTGAGGTCGGAAGCAACACAACATTGCTATTTTGCTGCTAAAAGAGATTCCCCTGGAGACTCTCAGGCATATTGTTTCTTCTATAAGTTCATTTAACTGATTGCATCATTCCTGTTGGCCATCATCTTTATCCCCGATTGGAACACCCCTCTTCCAACCCTTCATCATCGCCATGTAGTGTACAACACGTCATCCATCCAGAGATTCTTTACCGGCGAATAGCTCCATGGCAAACTATCGAGGAGCAGGTCGTAGGCCTTCTGTTCTACAACCAACTGCCAGGTATTGTCTTTATGCATTAACTTCCCCTCCCGCATCAGGAAAGACTCGCGCAATCCTTGAACAGAGGTGCTCTTTAATGCTGTCCAGTTTGTAATAACTCCCTTTAACAAAGCATCCAAAGCTTCCTTCTCTTTACCCGTAATATCAATGGCTGTATCCACCGGCACCCCGGTCTTAAATCCCACCAACACCTTGTTCAACACTAATTCGTGTTCAGGAAAAGAGGTGTGTTCATAGACTATGTATTGACTCAACAACAACGCTCGTTCCTGTGCTTTGGGATTTTTAAACTTGCCCTTATTCACCAGGCCAAGCATCTCAAACAGCCGGGTAAAATAAGGGGCCAACAAAACCAAACCAGCATTGCAGATAAAAATCTCTTCGCCTTCCTGCATATCTTCAGCTTCAACAGTCGATTGAGACAAGCCTGACAAATCGTTTTCGTATTTAACCAACAACTTTCCATCCTGATTTTTTTGCACCTGTTCCAAAAGATTCACCAAGGCGCCGCCACTTTTTTCAGCGCGAGCCTTAAGGTTGTCCATTATTACCGTTTGTTTTTCTGCTTTGACATCTTTAAACAGTTCCTCCAGGACCTTACCGGTGAACTGTTGCAGGTTCATATTCCGGTATTTACCACTGGCATATTCCAGCATGAGATTCGTCATGACCTGCATTGGAAAGGGCCCCATATGTTCGTGCCGGAAAATCTCCACCAGCCAACATTGCAATAACAGCATGTGCTCCATGAGAGTTCGCACATAGGTATCAGACATTACCTGCAGCCACTTCCATTTCAGACTATCGGGAGCCGACTTTAACCATTCCAACAATTTAGGTTTGTCCACTGCATTCTGCTGCCACCGTTCCTTCAGGCGATCCGGTTGGTTTAGAAGAAATTGCTCCATCTCCCGCCAGAACAATTGATCTGTTAATTTTTTATCTGAAGAGCTTAAAATAACCGACCTGGCAGATGGTCCAAAACGTTCCATCAATTGCATCATGCTCCCATCGCCATCAATCTGATCCATCGTTAAACCATTAACAACTACATTCCCTTTGATATCCTCTAAAACGGTATTGATTGCAACTGTTAAGGTCGAACCCGGAAAATGTTGATCCAATTGCCTGCTGAGTTCCCGAACCCATTCATCTCGCTTGGCATCCTGCTCTATCCTTTTCAGGCATTCCTGAAGAAATTGCTTCGTTGCCAGGGATTCCGGCTGCCGATGCAATGCCGCCAGGTAATTAAAAAGTAAAAGGTTAAAAAACTCTGTTCCGATCGTATCACGATACTTCACATTCCCGGCCAGCTCTTTGATCAACCTGGCGGGAAGCTCTCCCACCCCCGAAAAGGATAGTTTATCTACAAAAAGAAGGAGTGTTTGCACATCCATTGTCTTTGCCACCAATTCACGCATCTCCTTTTTAGTTCGTATCTGTTCCACCCATACCCGAAATAAAGAAGCTGAGGAAATAATCCGCGTGTAGATCTCCTTTTGATGTCTCCTTACCCAGCTTTCTGCCCCGGCAGCAGATGCCCTGTCTAAAAAATAGGGCAGATCTTCATCGGGCAGATAGGATAACAATGAAGGAAGTGTCCCCTCGCTGCTCACTGCTGTCCGGGTTAAAACCGCCCAGGCTTTCTCAAACAAGGCCACCTCATTCCGCAAACAAGCTGCCAGCATTAATTTAAAAGCCTCAATGGATACTCCTGAAAAGCGATCGACGCCAATATTTTCAAACAGACTCTTTACTTGCCTTCCCCCCGGAAGATTGAGGCTGTAAGTGTCAACCACAAAAACAATCAGCTCTTGATAAAGTAGCTTTTGAGAGGGAATAGTCGGCACGTCCTCCAAAACAAAACCACCTTTCAGTTCCTCAATAATGTCAAGCAACAGATCGGACCGATAGGTCTTCAAATAGGAAAACACCTCGTAAATGCGGTTAGCATAGTAGTTATCGGTAATCATGCCGGTGATCAAATAATCTTTCAACACTTGTGCATACTGAGACTCCTTCACCACCTTGTCCAGAAGTTTTTCCCCGGACTCTTTGTATTGTTGCTCTTTCCATTCAAAATAGACCGCCTTCAACAGATCAGCCACATCACGAGGAAGGCTGTTCTTTTGCTCCATAATGCCCCGATAGAAGTGCTCCAACACCTGTCCCATATTCAGGTTGTAGTGTGCTACAATCATAAACAAAACAGACTGAATAAATGATTTCCGATTAAACAGGCTTCCCCGGTCTTCGAGCAAAGCCATGAAAATAAACTCCCACTTCAACAACCGAAACTCGCTACCCGCCTGCCCTTCGAAAGTCCCTCGTTCCTTTTCACTTTCCAGCGACCGGGCATAATCAATAACCACCTGACTGGCCTCCTGCTCCACCAATTCTGCCAGACGGCAAATCTCTTCCTCCCGTAAATCTGCCAGTAATTCCCTTCGCGATAACGGCTGCAGTAGCAATGCAACGAGCCCTGCCCGTAATCCAATTACAGTTGTCTCCGGGGCACGCTCGCCTTTCAGCCAGTCAAGGAACTGCCTCCGATAACCCTTCACATCTAGCCTAATTGAGCCGACCCCTACTTCATCCTTTTTCACAGACATTTCATGAATGGGAGTAGTTGCCTGCTCTTTCGAATAGGCATAATCCTGCATCTGATTGAGTACCTTTCGGGCAAAAACCTCCCGATTGAACACGCCACCCCGTTCTTCTATCAGCACATTGAAAAGGCAGTTCCATTTCAATAATCGGAATCCCTCTTCTGAGTAATTATTGAACGCTCCTTGTTCTTTCTGCCGGTTTAATGAAAAGGCATAGGATTTAATGAACATGCTCTCTTCCGGGATCATCAGCTTTATTAAACTGGCTATCTCCTCTTCCACTAAACACGCTATAAAATTCTTTCGTGATGGCATTTTTCCCAACAGTGAAATCAGTTTTAAACGCAGATCAGAGGCATGCTTTTCCGAAGGCAGGCCTCCTGCCAGATATCGTTGTAATTCACGAGACACACTCTCCACATCCCTTAAACTTTCCGGTTCTTCATTTTCCAGAGCCCCTTGCCCGCCTTTTTCTCCCTCATTCAACTCATTTAAAATACGCCCCAGCTCAGCCATGCCCCCAAATTTCTGTGTAAAGGACGGAATGTATGAAACCAGGTATTTCAGTAATGTATGATAGGTCAGATTATACCTGGCCCCCAGACCGGAGATGGTATGTTGTACAAAATGCCGCCGATTGAAATAGGTTCCCCGCTTTTCCAGCAGATAAGAAAAGATAAGGTACCAGGTAGCATGCCGGTACGCCTTCTCCTCCACATCAGGTTGTTCAATGGTGGCGTAATTCTCGCGTATAAATTTGAAATAACTTATAATAAAAGGACTATCAGAAGGCTCAGCCAACTCTACAAGTTTTTCGAGCTGGGTATCGGTTAGTTGCAACACGAGGCGTTTACGCAATGCCGTGTTATGTCCGTAACGAAAAAGGAACTGACGCAATGCTTTGCTGTTAGAGTGCAAAACAAGGCCTAACAACAGTTGCGGGTCTTTATATTTTTGATCGACTTGCCAGGAGAAATAACCATTCAGCAAGAAACAGGTAAAGGCTTCAAATAAAAACTGATCACCATCCAACTGCCGGATGGCTTTCCGTTTCGATCCATCGGATAAATATTGCAGCATCTCCTCTTCCAGCTTCTCCTCCAGTAACCGAGGAAATTTGTCAAAAAAATCTGCTTCCGGAATACAACCCAGATCTAATACCAACCGATCAATTTCCAGGTGATGAGAAGACTTGTCAAAACCCATTAGCACCTTTTCCACTGGCTGCACAAAACCCGATTGAAAAAAGGTGGCCCAACGGGAATTCAGCTCAAAGGCCATATCTTCCCGCTCCATGGAAAAATCGAAGTGTACTTTTTTTATTTTAATCGGATCAGGCATCTTTTACACCGTTTAAATTTGCTGTCATCTAAAAAAACAAATCATTCTTCTATATGAGATTCATTCATTTGACTCCTTTCACCTAACCATCGGCTCAACGCAATGGCCGATTCTTCCTTTCCCTCCCTGTTTCCATTGACAAAAGCTTCCCGCCATTGGAAATAAAGCTTCTCAAATTCCCTTATCAGAGAAACATCCAGCCAATAAGTATCAACTTTTAGATGAGCAGGCATGCGTTCAGCCAGGATCTCTTCACACCAACTTCTGAATTTTTTATTATTGAACCGGGCCGACCAGGAGGGAAAAACAACACTGACTTTTAAATCCATAAAATCAGCAGGAAGTAAAAGCTCCAAATCCCGCTGGTAATTGGTTTCCATATATTCGCCCGGATTCGTTAAATAGGTATCGGCAAAACTGGTGAGAAAAGCATTGGCTATCTCCTTATCAGGAAATTCCTGCAGACAATACAAGACACTGCCATCGCTCATATGATACAGAATGACATATCTGCCATTCTCCGTTTTTTCAACCAGGAAAGAAGTTACTTGCCTGAATACCTCCTGAACCTCCTCTTTCAAGCGTTGAATATTATCATAACCTACCGGATTCAACAATCTGAAGGCATAATGCCCCATGGCATCCCTGATCAGCAAGGAGTAACCATCGGCATTATCAACCGAACGCAACAGCAGATGTTCAACCAGGTAAAAGGTTTCACTCTGCTGATTCAACATAACCAGAAACTGCCTGAACTGGTTGGCTGTTCGTACCACCTCTTGCTTACTCCCGAACCGCCCTAAATTGATCCACTCTTTTCTTTCAGCTGAATTATATATCAGCAAAAATTCATCTTCAGCAGTCAGGGAGATTATTTTATACCGCTCGATATCGCATCCATTTCGCAATAAGCTTTCGAACACTATATTATGATCCAACAGGTATATTTTATTCTTAAAAGAGAGATAATCATCCCACGGACTGTCAACTTCCTGCACGGGGATATCGAAGATGACCTCTTGTTTAAATTCGTCAAAGGGATTATCCAAGATAAAATCGATGTTCAACAGTCCACGCATATCCTCATAAAACTCATCATCACTAACTAGTTTCAAGGCATAACGAGCAAATACATTGGTCACGGGTATTTCATTTTCCACGCCGAACCCCAGCAGGGACGAAATCCACTTCTTGGGCCCAGGCACATTCTCCGCATTAACATTCAACAGATTAATGCCTCTTGATTTTTCAAGACCTAATTGCGGTAACAGTTCTAAGAAATGCGCCCGTCTTTGAAGATTATCAGCAGGCTTCTGAGAATGGACATCAAACTCACTTAGAAATTCCAACTGGCTATTTTCCCCATATAAAGCATCTAAGACGTCATATACTTTTTCTTTTTCTTCCATCAAAAAACCGGCCTGATAATCTTTTACCTCATGAAATAAATCCTCATCAACTATTTTATCCCACAAGTAGACCGGCTCGTCCAATTGAGGTAACCTGTTTTCAGGAATATCAGGTGATAATTTCAGTAACTGATGGGCATTTTCCAATTCATTCATTGATCCGGCCAGTAACAAATCATAAAGTAACAGATAAGCTTTCAACTGCCTGGCCTCAGCCTTTCGCTCCTCAGAAAAATAACTAGGGATACCCATCTCATTAATCCCGTAAAATTCCGGAAAATCATTTTGTATGCTGTAGTACTCTTTTAGCTTACGATAGCTCCCTTGGGGATAACCAAACTGATCATCAATTCCCGCAAACAAATTCTGCGTACCATATAAATGTGCCCGCTGCTCCTTGAAACTTTTCAACACCTTCCGAATATCCACAGACGAAACATTTGATCCTTTCACCAGTTTAAGTTTCACCTCATCACTCCGGAGGGGCACTTTCACCGTAAAAAACTGACCGAGATCTATTTCATCAGGTAAAATACCATTCTCATCCTTCAAAAAAATATTCCTCACCAACTTGACCCCATTGACTTTTCTTATCCGATGATGCAGAGCAGAGACATAATAACGATCATTCAGAGGCTTCAACGAATGATTATTAATAATTCCCCTGGTAATCAAAGGCCCATTCAACAGATCGTCCCAACCCACACCTTCAGAAAGAAGCTCCTGAAGCTGCCGATACCGAATGCCAGGTGTAAAATAACTGAGGCATTCCATGTAAATCTTTCCCAGCACTTCAGAAGCATCAGCTCCCTCTTGCAACTCTATTTCACCGTGTAATTCCAATTCTTGCCGTTCAATGACATCCACCGATCGTAAGTCTTCGCCTAAGTTTCTGTTGGCATGAAATAGCTCATAAACCTCATCCTTGACACGTTCTACTTCACGATTATTCTTCCCCGGCTGAAGTTCCAACAATATGTCATACAATCCATAAAAAGGCTCTTTTAGCTCAACTATCCATAAATCCAATAGCTCCGGAATGTGATCAAATATCAGCTTTCGATAATCGTCCCTTGTAACCGGACCTGACGGAAATACCTGTAACGGATTGTAAAAACCATAATCCTCAGGCACAAAATTTTTTTCCGAACTACACAGGTAATCCTCAAGGGGAAAACTATTTTTATAATCCAGCTCTGTTAAGGCATAATTCAGTATATCAAGTATGGTAACCCCCGGATCATGTTCATTATAGTCGGTCCAAATATTCCCGGACATCTGCTGAACCGCCTCCAGGGCTTCCCTTTGCAGGGAAGCATAACTTGTTCTCCCAGCTGTTTTATCTTTTCGTTTTATGTAGATTTCATTGTTCATCTTCAGCCGTTTCCTGATTTGACTGCAACATCAAAGGATCATCCCAAAGTTTAGAGATATTGTATTGGATCATAACACCAGCTCCGTAATCACATCTTGTCTTAACCTGCAAAACACATCCTTCAACGCCACCACTCCATCTGAATTTAATCCTTTTGCACCTTGTCCCGTACCACGATTGCTTATTGTCAATCCTTTTTTTGGCACCAAAACAATGAATCGCAGTGACAACTGCCAGTGCATAACTACCGTTCCCGTTTTTACCACATCCTGCTATAACTTCCAGGGCCCAACATCCTTTCAACTTATCTGTGATATCATGCCACTGACCATCAGCCCTTACTTTACCTCTCAAAAAAGTTCCTGCCCGTCCGTGTAATCCAACTGTTTTTGATGTTTCCAATTGGTAACAGGGTGTCTTCTGACCTATCCCGACACGCCCTTCTTGATCCAGGGTTAATGTCTCTTTATTATCTATTTGCCTGAAAGTAAGGCTACCATTCTTCTTTTCAACCTCTATACTCCACAAAGGATCCTCTTCTGTTATATCCCGATAGATTCCCGCTACCCTCCCTTTTTCATTTAATGGAGCAAGAGCAACACCCTTTTCGGCCGACTTATCAAATCCCTCATCCACGATATTCAGCATGGAATCTATCATGTCACCAAAATGTTCCTCAGTGGGCATTTTCCCCCTACTGAAATAATTCTTTAATGTTTTCCTGTTTCTCCTACCCATTTTTTACCCAATTACAAATGTGTTACCCACTTCCAAATCATCAATACCCGCATTATCATTTTGTTCCTCGCTATCTGTCACAATCAGATGCCGATATGCGGGCACCAATATCGCCCATGGCTGCGAAGGGCTGATTTGCTCCAGCTCCCTTTGATTCCGTTTCGTTTCATTCAAGCGTTGACTAACCCGTTCCTCCTCCTTGTCAATAAGTGACTGTTTTTGGGCTGATTCCTCCAATTCTTCCAATTCATACACCAACTCACCTGTTTCTTTAAGATGAAGTACCGAAAAGTTAGAGAGGTGTTCAACATACTCCTCTCCCCGAATTATATTGGCCAAATCAGTTAACGATATAGTATGTCCAAAAACTGGCGCCTCCCCCATTTTCTGCCAAAAAGCCAGGTTGTCATTCAATAACCTGTTGAGCTTACGGATATAGTAACCATCTGAACGTTTTTCCTTTAATTTCACTTTACATCTGACCTGAATCTCTTCGTATACTGGATTTATTGCATCCACAATTGCAAAGGCAGATGCATATTTTGCCAGGTATTCCTCAATGTCCAATAGAAGTTTACAATTAGCTTTAGGATAGGCATGTTTTACAGTTGATACCTGTTTTTGCAATATTACCAGGGTAACCACACCACGCCGTTGCCCTTTGCTATCCAGTCCTGGAAGACATTTTACCTTTTGCACCTGGGGGAAGGTTTCCAAAACCAACTTCTCGTAATCAGCAGGCGTAACTGCCCGATGCCTGTGCGAAATTCTTTCCGAAAGACGGATACGCATCTCCATTGGGGTTTCCTTTATTTTCCCTCCCATTGAAGGAACAATCTGAATAATTTCAGCAATCCCGGGTATTCTTCTCACCGCTTTTGTAATTGAACCAGCCGGAAGTCCTTGCGCCAAAACATCATTGTTTACAGGACCAGATATATCCAACTGAACTTTGGACACATTTAAATAGAATCCCAGGATATTTGATACATTCTCCGCATGCACATCAATACCGGCCCTAAGCCAATACAAGCCCTCCACCGAAGATTGCCTATCGGGTAGCTTCTTCGGCAAACGAATCTCTATCAAACCACTTTCCAGTAAATTCCTGGTTGAATCACCAAGAATCAGATGATCCGGCATTTTTTCCCAGTTGTAGCCATCACCCCAATACCATTTTACTATGGGCAACTGTTGATTATTAATCTCCTTTTCCCGGGGAAGGAAATCGATAAAAAGAGTTATGGTTTCACCCCCCTTGACATTCTTCAAACCAAAAAGCAGGTTTCCAGTGTTTCCCAGGTCAGGAAAGAATTTTAATCGCTGCCCCATTGTTTTAGGATAGACGATTTGTTCCCCATATGGAAAAAGATGATATATTCTACTCTTTTGAACCGACTCTCCGACAGACATGTTTATTTCATCGTTTGAATGATAATTCACCTCTATCTTTTCCAATTGGGGAGAAAACGGTGGTTTGGGCATGGGCACCAGGTTTTTGGAGCGAACCTTCTGAATTAGCGCATCGGTAAGGATATTTTGATACTCCTGGTGACCGAATCCCATCTCAGGAGCTGTTAGTAACAAGCGAATAAAGCCACTTTTAGCAAATACACTATACCGGTATTTATCCTCTTCGGGAGTGATCATACCAAAATCAGGCAATCGGATTTCTTTAATAACACTTTGTTCGGCGAGTGGTGCTCTTGGTAACGTAGATGCCTCATTGCCCGAACCAACGGTGTTAAATAGAAAAAAAGAGTTTCTCCCGGTTACATCCTCCCATTTACGGTTATTCAAAACCTGTGCTTTTACCCTAAAAGAACAGTTATCAATTTCCTTTCCATAGTGCTGGTAGTAATCGAAAAAACCATAATCATCACCAGGGAGCTGCAACCACTTCAGATTTAAATCTACAGAACGAATATTTTTAAGGGCCATTTCATAATTACCAACCACCAACCAGGAACCTTTTCGAGGAATGGCACCAAACGGATAAAATGCCATGCCATTATCCAATTGTCCAAGCTCGTTATATATCTGAACCTGGGTGGCTCCAAATACTTCTGCTTCTATTTTAACCTTTTCGATCTCAAAGTCTTTCAACCATGAAAAAGGGAATAACCAGCTATCCCGATTAATCAGAACTTTTAAAGCTGGAGCATTGCATGAGCCATTAACATGATGAATCTCAGAACAAGGTGATGTGGGAGGAAAAACCTCTGGCAAGGAGAAATTCAAACGTAACCCCTTCTTTTCTCCCGTTGTTTCATAATCAACAGCATAGTTTTCTATCTGATGCCATCCTTCAGTGGTACTTATTTCCAGGTAGAAAATATCCTTCAAAACTTTGTAAACAGCTTCTCTCTCTGATGTCTCCCATTGTTCTGAAACAACCTTGATCATTGCCTTAAATATATCAGAACTCTTAGAGGTAGCCTGAAATCTTAAGGTCACATGACGACTGCCTTCGCGAAGCAACAGCGCCCATGATTCAATCATCATACCCACTGAAGTGTAATGAACCACATCATTTATTTCATTGATCGACTTCTTCCCTTTATTTTCGAACAATGAATGCGGTTGTGATTTAAGAAACGAGCCGGGTTCTGCTTCAACATATTGGCTTATATCTATTTTCCTAATGGCTGTTACAAACTTAAAATCTCTGGCCGGGACAATTTCCTGGTCCTTTTCGAGAAACAGATTGTAAACTTTTTCAAGACTAACATTATTAACAATTGTCTCTTCCTGGCTTTTATACCGGATATCCAGCCCCAGAGAATCCTTCCCGCCTATAAATTCCGTTCCCTTTTCCAGAAAAACTGTTTCAGCCGACGGAGACAGTTTAAACATCAGATAAGTAAAATCAGGTACAATCCTTTTGGGTTGAGCTTTTAAAATTTTATCCAGGTAAAAGGAAGGGTATTCTTGCCAACGATGATTAAAATTGGCTGTAACACTTGAATAGTTTTTCAGAAAGCCCATGAGAAGGCTGACGGAAGGATCAAGGTCTCCGGCAGTAATAATCTCCTGATAATACGTTTCTGCATTATCCTGAAGTAATTTAACAGAGCTGATCAACCGGTAAAATGTAGATTTTAAGAAGTATAATGGCTGGCCACTATTCAATTGAATTTCCTTTCCACCCCTCCAAACTCCCCTAAGGGATGGCACATGCAATTCCGGATATTCTTGTTGAGTAAATTCTATTACACGAGCGGCAGGGAGTTTCAGATTTACCGAGATCTGGTTTCTAATGTCCTTATGCAAACTTAAAACCTGTCCATTCAGCTCAGAACGTGAAATAGACAATAACCAAAGATCAAATAACCGAATCAACTTCAAAATAATGGTTATCAACACCCGGTGTTTTTCCTTTTCCTTGTGGTAATCATGATTTACAACATTTTGAAAAACGCTCTCTTCGCCGTCCACATCCAACAAATTAATTTGCATAAGGACGATGAGGGCATTTTTCTCCAATACTTCATTGAAATAACCATCCGGTTGATTTTGTAAAGAGTAATACCGAAGAAAACGGGCTATCTGCATGGCTCGTCCGGTCAGAATATGTATATCATTTTCGAATATTCTGAAGAAACCGGAAATTTCAGCATTCATGCGTCTTTTCCTCTGGCTCAACCCGTCTTTCTTCCAGAGCTTACTCATGCTGTTTCAGATTTGTGCCTTCCCTGAAATAGAACGGATAGACCATGTTACTGCGTGTATTAGTAAGTCTTACTGTATATTCAATCAAAATCAGCAATTTTCCGTCGCGTTCCTCACCAAAATCAAACTTTACATTGTTAAGGGTAATCCGTGGTTCAAATAACAAAATGGCCTTTTCAATGGTATGTTCTATCAAAGTCAGCGTACTGGTATTCATATTTTCACAAACCATCCCGTAAATACCACACCCATAATCTGGTCTGTGCACGCGTTCTCCCGGCTTGGTAGCAAGCAGGATCATCAGGCTTTGAAGAATATCTTCCTCTTCACTCACCATTCGGGCTGTAATGCCGTCCTTTCGAAAAGAAGGAGGAAAATTCCATCCGGTTCCTAGAAATGACTTTTTCACCATTTATCACCCTCCTATCATGACGGTTGGACAACCAATTACTACTGTTCCTCCATGAGCGGTACTATCACCCATTCTGGCCGCCGGTTTTCCGCCAATCATCACCGTAGATGAACCTTTCACAATGCTGTCGGGGGGTCCCACGCACACACAAGAGTCTCCCATTACCGCGGCCGGCATTTTTCCGATCAATACATTGGGAACACCTGGTCCAATGACAGGGCCTCCTACATGAGGAATAGGGGAAGGTACTGCAGGTGTCTGCATGGGACATGTATGCATATCTGTTAATCTGGCTGCTGGTGGCATAGCTCTTATTTTTAATTAATCATTACCATGGCTCCCTTAACAGTTGTCTGTCCGGAAGCTGATAATTCGGCGGTTGCATTTCCCTTCATCGTGAGGCCTGTATCCGCCGAGGCCTGTACATTCAATCCTTTCAAATCCACATTGGTACTACTTTTTATCTGTACGTCAGATGTTGCATTCAGTACAATTTTCGAATTTGCTTTCAGAGTAATATCTTTTGCCGAAGTCAGGCTGATTCCCTGATCATCCATCTCAATCACATTATTATTCTGGTCAGACAATTTAATACCCTTAGCATCATCACTGATTACAATCTGATTTTTACCAGGAGTAGCAATATTTATCACCTTTTTTTCTTCATCAAATTCTATTTTCATTTTTTCCCGGGTAACAATAGCCTTGGTATTATTGGCGGCTTCCTGTTTGTAAGGAGGTGTATTCTTACTACTGTACAAACTACCGAGAATCACCGGATAACGAGGATCATTATTAAAAAAACCCAGAATTACCTCATCATCTATTTCCGGTAGAAAAAAATTACCAGATTGATTGGTTCCATAAAAATTGGATAAACGGGCCCAAACGGTATTTATATCTCCATTCAGAATAGGTATTTCTACCTGAATTCTGCTTTCATTATCAGGATCTCCGTCCAACTTACTCACCTTCCCAATCTGTAACCCTTCAATGCCAGGCAATAAACCTGATGCCGGGGAACAAATGACATTTTCACGGTCGGTAATGAATTCCGGACTGATCCCCAATCCTACTTCTGTTTTCCAGTCTCCGCCGGAGATCCAATGAGTTACCGCCCCCACATAGACTTTGCCGTTAAACCTTTTCCCTAAGCCATCCACTTCAAGAATAGATCCGGGTGTGACTTTGGCACTTCCCAGAAAACTAAGTTTTCCACGGAAACGCGACAGACCAAACTTTAGGAGCAACGCATCGGCCCAATTTTTCAGCACTCCTTTTTCAAGAGGAATCCCAGCCTGAAGCACAAACTTATCTACATCCATAACACCCGCCAGGTCTGATTGCGACAAGTTTCCCTGTTTATTCAATTCCGGAGCCGAGCCATCGGCAGTAAGCACCTTCTGGGTTGCAGGATCCCACCCCACGGCCTGCACTGCCTCATATTGATCCCGTGCATCCACTTCCCCGGAAAAGTCGATCAGGTCCTCCCCAAATGTGATCTTTAAAACAGCTTCTGCCTTCACATCCGGAACCTTTACAGACACTTTTTTGCCATTGGATATAACTACCAACCCATTCACATCTGCTCTAGAGAGAATAAAATCCCAATCAGAAGAGTAATATTGAATCAATTCTTTGTGGGTTATGGAAGTGGCACCAACCTCGGTTGACAATCCACCATAGCTTCCTAATATCTTTGAAATGACATCACTGTCCTTCATTTTTTCATAAACTGCATTCTTTCTACCAGCCGTCGTTTTCACAGCCAAATCCCGGCATTCAACTACTAGCAGCGTGTCGCCGGTTGAAGGTAATCGCAGGCCATGGCTGATTATCAATCCCTCAAAAAGAGTCTCTTCTTCCGATTCATATCCAGCATCAATTTTGATGGATTTTCCGGGTTTAAACGTATCATCGTTACTTAGCGGAAAATCTTTTTCCGGCATATTTCCGGCCTGAAATTCCAATGTGGCACTACCAATCCGGTTGACCTCCGAGATCACTGATATGGAAGTTAATTCATAAGCCTCATTAATCTTCGATCCTTCACTGTAGATGGTAAAAGAGACCAGTCTTCCTGCGTTTTTCCCTGGTGATTCAGCCATTTTTCATCAATGGTGGAAACAACAACTGTGTTCCCGGTTTAACTTTTCTAAAACAAGTAAGTCCATTAATTTCAGCGATCTCAAAACAATAGGTTGAATCCTTATAAATCTCGTGACAAAGTTTAGGTAAAGTATCACCGGATTTTATCGTTATCAGGTGAGAGAGATCAGGAGAACTACTGTTGGCCATCCTGGTTTCCAAATCCTTACTTGTAAAACCTTTAAAGTCCAAATCAACATTAGCCCGCAATGGCGTACCATCAGGTTTAAAAAGGTTGTATTCAACATTAAGGCTGGTAAGCCTGCCATTGAACAACATACTCCCCCAAATGATCTGAACATAATTGGGTTCATGAATTTTACCATTATAAGTGTATCCTGTATCCTTCAGCTTTTTCAATTGCTGATAAACACTTTTCGCTTTATCACTCCCTGGGACAACTCCGGTTCCATCCAACACAATTTTAAAACTGACACTTTCACCTCCAAACTTCTCAAACTTGGGTGCTCCTGCAGTTTTTCCCATACTCTCATTATCCTTGTAACTAATAGAATAGCTATGCTTATAGCTTGATGGATTAATCAGCACCTCAAATTCATTTCCTGCCTTTTGAGAAAACTCTTCATCCTTATAGGCAACCATTTTTAATTTTACCAGTTCTCCACTCCCAGGCATTAGCGTTCTCTTTTTCTTTTTTCCTTTTGTTCAATATAAAAAATCACTTCCTTCATAATGTCCTGCTTCAACTTCCTGATTAATTCAGGATGAACACCCTCCTTTTTATTGCCTTCGGATATGGTAGTCCGAACCACTATTTCTTTAATTTCAATCGGCATCAGTCCATCCTTTTTATGGTGTTGTAAGCAAACTCGATAGTTTCAATGACAATTTCATTCTTTTCAGAATCAAATCCCTGAATGTCCCATTTTACGGGGTAAGCATTATCAAGGAGCCAGGTATGAAGAGGTTCTCCGGAAGGATTAAGCAGATCGACTTGAATAGATTTTGTAACAAAGGCTTCCGAAAAACCACTTTCAAGTGTTTGCTTCACCCATTTCACCAATTTACTAGTGGTTTTAGTCATCCCCCGCTTCATCACCAAATTCCCATGTTTTATTCGTTTTGGCAGCTGATAAGTAAAGCGGTTTTCACCTCCCTCTTCAACTGACTCCAGGTCCATCTCCGTGCTGATACCTGACACCTCTTTAAAACTGGCATCTTCGATATCAGCATTCCCCGGAAATGAAACACTGAAGTAAAAAGCAACCGGCGGATAACCATCCTCGTTCCCATAAAGGGAATTAAAATTCGCCGCCATTAACCATTCGCAATTGTAACACCCTCATGAGCTACCTCCAGGGTTTCCACTGCCACCTCATTACCATCTGCTTTGAGATCGGTACCAGTAATCTTGGTCGGCCATGCGTTCTTTAACGTCCAGGTCATTGTTGGATTGCCACCTTCATCCAACAACTTAATTGTTACTGTTTTCCGTTTAATGACATTCATCTTGATTTCATTAAACCAATTCCAGAATTTATTATCTGATTTAAAGACTCCTTTCTTCATCGTTACATTACCCGATTTCTTTATTCCAGGCATTTTGATAGTAGAGAATTCAGGACTATCTCCATGTCTGTATTCAATGGGTTGCGCTTCTATATCCAGGCCCGAGACCTCTTGAAACGACACCTTATCTGAATCCCATTCTACCTGAAAATAGAACTTTGGCAAAGGCCATACACTGGTTGATTGAGCTGATCCATCATCTGCCATAGCTGAAATTTTTTTGTTATATGTTTAAAATTACTAATTACGATTTTTGCATTTGTTGCTGGAAAGTGATTTCAATGAATTCTGCAGGTCTGGTGACAGCCACTAAAACAGTCACTCTCAGAATTCCCTCCAGAATATCTTCAGAAGTCATTGTTTCACCTAATCCCACATGTACACTATAGGCATCATCCGGTGAAGCTCCTGCCAGACCGCCGCGTTTCCAAATACCTGTCAGGAAATTACTGATCATGCTTTTCATGGTCACCCAGGTGTTAGCAACATTTGGCTCAAAAACATAAGCCTTAGACGCTATTTTTATAGACTCTTCCAGCATTATCAATGTCCTTCTAACATTAATATATCGCCAATCCAATGAGTTACCATCCAAGGTTCTGGCACCCCACACAAGGGTTCCTTCTCCAACAAACGGACGAATAGCATTGATTGACTTTCCATTCAAAGGCACATTCAACTCTTCCTGGTCATCGTGAGTAATATTTAAAGCTGGCGACACTACAGCATTCATACTTACATTGGCTGGTGCTTTCCAAACGCCACGGGTGTTATCTACCATTGTGTAAATACCGGCCATTGCTGCTCCAGGAGGTAGAAGATTTAATTGATCCTTAATCTCTTTTAGTATTGTATTAAACATTGGGCTTACCTGAATAAGTGTTTTATTCAGCAATTCTTTATCAACACCTTTTAGAGCATCGTTAGCGATATCGGTAATCTTCTCCTCGATCTCAGCTTTTTTAGTCTCATCAATTTCACTTCCCTCAGGAATTAACTCTTCTTTTAAAATCGCCTGTAAAACATCCTTATTAGCTATATTACCATATCCCAGGTCTTTATCCTGCACAATGGAAGTATTTACCCAGGGATAATAAGCAGCACCAAAGTCCAGAAAGTTAGTACCAATGCGGTTTCTAAAATCCAAAACCCGATCTCCTTCAGGATCTTTTCTATCCCGAAACCCTTCCCATATATCCAGTATTGCAAACCGATTTTTCATTTTATAACCACAATGGGAAAGCATCGCCTGTTGCACTGCCTGGCTATTATCTGCATCGAGAAGAGTAGTTTCTGGAATTACTACCATGGTTGGTTCCTGCTCTCTTACAAGCTGATCCACCCCGGAGGTAAAATTACCAGCCTCCAAATCAGTGCTGTAATCACCGACCGAAACGATGTAACACGGCCCACCTCCATTGGAATAAAACATCAGAATACTGTTATACAAGATGTTCCTGCCGCTTTCCTGTTTCAACAGGTATTTTTTCTCGCCTGACACGAAATCAGGAGCACCTTTATCTTCCTCTCCCATTTCATTGATAGAGAATTGAGGAGTAGGCCCTCCCCCAAAGTAAGAGTGAAACTCGGCCATAGAAGTAATGCGCCATGGCTTATTAAGAAGCGATTTATTCCCGTTCACTGCTTTTTCTGTATGTCCTATAAAAGCAGGAACTGCAGTGGCCACTTCGACTACTGAATTCGGAAAGGCGCTTTTTTCAACAACATAAACGCCAGGGGTTTTCATTGTTCCCATAGATTAATTTTATAATTAGAAATAGAAATATTTTGTAACTATTCTTACCTTATCTCTGGAAGTATTTAGCGAAAACTCACCCGCCATAGGCAGGGGAACCTCGGCGGCAATCAATCTTTTTCCTGTCTTCTTTGTTTCCCATACCTGCACCTTATAATCATACCTTTCTTTTAATGGTATCAAATCAGACGATAATCCCCTGTATGCCTGCTGCTTCGACAATAGCATTTTCTTTTCCAACTCTGTAAATTGTAGTGATTCGGTTGCCTCCTTTATCATCAAACTTTGATCTTCACTATAGTTTCGTGGAATGAGAACAAATTCCCAGAACACCTTCAACGAATGAAATTGAATCATTATCCGATAGGATTGATTCCCTTCATCTTGCCAAAATTTATCCAGTATTTTTTTCGAAAAGCTCAATTTTAAAAGGCCTATTATCCGCTTATGGATTTTCCGTATTGCCTTTTGTTTGGGTAGAATTACATTTTCTTCAGGAATAACTCCATACCGGAGTTTACCACTTGAAACCAACAATTCTTCTGCTTCTGAACCTGGCATAAATAGATAGAATTGCTTGGGCGAATACCCCGGCCAATCAGTAAATAAAAAGAAATCACTTTCACATACCTCTATATTAAATCCCAAAGTGTTGTAATCCTTTTCCAACCAAAGCAGCAGTTTTTCTTTCTGCAGTTCGTCTTTCTGTACAAAAAGTCCCCATTCATTTACTGAGATGCGCTTAAAAAAGAGTCCCAGATTATACAAATAATTCAGACTTTCCTCATCCGGAGTTATATTAACACCACGACACTGATTCTTTTCAAAAAAATCATGATTAAGTATTATTCTGTAGATCTCAGTATATTTACTCATCCTTTAAAAGATCAAGCTTGGTCTCTTTGTTAACTCTTTTGACAGAACTTATTTCAGTTGAATCAATGCTTAGCATTCGAATTTTCCCAGCCATTGAAGGGTAATATCTCCCCCCTAACACACTCCAAACATTTGTCAATTCCTGATAATTCAGATTTACAGGTTCAACTGTCATCTTCCAGTTACTTTTACCCATCTGATCGGACGATGAACAAGTGAACACATTTTGAGACTGAAAAAACAACAGAACATTGGATAACACTTTTAATGACTGTAAATATTGTTTCTCACTAAAGACAGATGCCACTATGAAAGTCAGGTTTAAATGCCAAGGCGGCTTACTTTCCCGTACCAAATCTGAAGACATTCGATTATACCCTGCTCCAATGCCCATGGCGGTTTCCCGTTCAATATTCAATAATGATAAAACTACCTTGTTATTAATTTCAGATAAATCAACACCTTGAGATTGGCTAATAGCAGAAACAATCACCATCTCCTCCGGCGTGTTATAAATCCCTTTCAAATATTCATTCATTCTCTCTGAGATACACTTGAACGCCATTTGAATCATGCCATGACCTCCTCATAATTTACATTCAACTCTTTCTTCAATTCCCAATGAGAAATAAATTGCTCTAATGAAATCAATTCATACCCTTCAATATCTTGTTTAAAACGTTCACTATTTTCACCATATTCCCTCCTCACACCATTGTATTTTTTCCATACAATTGAAGGATTCATTTCATTGGATAAAAAACAGTAAAGCATTCTCTCAATAAACATATACCGTGTCTTGACGTTAACTTTACTACGAATCACTGCCTGTCGAAAAGCCTCTAATTTATATGTACATAACTTATACTCTCCCTTCATTACTAATGCATACAACTCCAAGAGCCTCACATTTAGCCCCATGTTATCCGGGAGTGAAAACAGAGCTATTTCGTTTCTAAGCAGTTTGCTCACTTCACGATATTTTCCTTCTTTAAAAAGAAAAAGTCCCTTAAAAAACTCAAGAAGATCTCTATCCTTATTATTGGGATCTTTTTCTATTTCCGTACCCATTTTGTGAAGTACCATCTGGCACATTTTATCATGGCTATCTAAATAGTAAGTTAGAAACTGTACTACATAATACTCTATTCTAAATCTCTTGGTGAGTTGAAATTCAGTATCGATCGCCTCAAATATTTTATAATTCTGATTTGCATCACCTGCAAAAACATTCAGAGAAGCCAAGTGCAGTAAACACTCCAACCTCAATTTCCGCCATCTGGGTTCCGTTGCATCTATACTTAGATACAATTCGTTGGCTAATTTCGAGGCCTTTAAATAATCTCTTACTTTCCAATAGCTTAACATCTTTTTCCGGGAAAGAACAATCGTCTTATTCATTGAACTAACCATATGACCCCCATCCTCTTCATAATCTTTTCCCAAAGCCTCATATGTGATAAAACTTGAATTCCTGAAAGTGATTAGATCACATTCACTAACCAGTTTTAATTCAATCATCTTTAATGTTGACAAAGAATCTATTAACGGATTCTCATGATGAGAATCGCCCTCCAGGCACAACATTTGATGTTTTATCTCATTATACCACAAACGTTCATACACCAATCCTGTGTTGGTAATTAACTTAAAAGCCTGTTTTAATTTTTTATGCCCCTCTTCGGGCATATCGTTTTCCAGATAATGTTCCGCCAGTAGTAACAACCGATGACATAATACCCGACTATTTGAAGATGTGGACTTCGATGTATTTAAAACTCGGAGCAGAAGAATGGATTCTATATCAAACCGAAGCCTTCTTTTATGTTGAGATAAAGCCCCTTTGTTTTTTTCTAAGTCATATTCCTTTGTGTTCTCTTTTCCAAAAACAGCCAATTCTAATTCTCGATCTTTCTTTTTTAAAATTTGAAGCAAACCCCATCTCTGAGACTTTTTAGAAAATTTCACACGGTAATACAATTCCAGAAATAATTTATCAAAAGAACTTAAACTATTATAAATGTTTTTCAATTTATACATAGATGATTTTTCAAATTGACTATTCGTTCACGGTCCAATTTCGCAAAACATTATGACTAATTTACACATTATTCCTGTACAATTATCAACTATTTTGACACCCTTCAATGAATTGATTACTATTAAAAACAAATCTCTCATCGAAAAATTTGACTACTAATCAAGCACTAGATTATAATAAACTCAACTTACAACGCAGCGTTTAAACATACAAAAGGATCCCCTCATTAACTTTACAATCAGATTTTTAAATAATAAAGATACCTGATTACTCCAGGCAATATATTATGTGGAAATTGGTAGAGACCTTCAATCTGCGTTAAACTCCTGGCAGGTACAGTTATGTCTGTAATAACTGCATTCACTTTTAAGAATTGACATGAAATCAATCCATAAAAAAAGGAGTAGCATCACAGACACTACTCCCTTTCACTTCACTATATCTTATATCTTAAGGAAATTCTACTCCCGGATAATCATTAACATTTACCAAGGGAACAGTAGCTCCATAATGCTTATTTATTTTCTCAATAAAACGGTTGGTGATAACAGCCGATCCTCTTCCCGATGTATGTATTCCATCTAAAGAAAAGATACCACCTGTTACAAACACTGTAGTATACAGGTTACCATCAATAACCAATCCTTTTTCCGCTTCAATTAGTAATTGATTGATATCTGCCACAGGCAACTCATATTGAGAAGCTGCTCCTGCAATTATAGTATTAAAACGAGTCGTCGCATCTTTGATAGCGGCTAATTCCTCACTACTTAATACCTGATCTTCTGGCATTGGCTCTTTCGATCCCCAACCAGCTTCTCCTAATATGCCGGTAGAAGCACTCAACAGAACTTTTTCATCTTCCTTTATTTGTCTCATATGAAGCGGATAACTGCTATCGGCAATAACAAATGCATTTCGCCCTTCTGAAAAAATCATCTGTGGCAAACCATTAGCTTCCGCCATTTGATTGTATTGCTCATAGCCTGCATTCAACATGGCAGCCTTTTCCGCATCCAATTCCAATCCATCATAAGCTATATAGTTAAAATAAGGCAATGACTTTACATCAGGAATATTCCCCAATACACCTTTTGCTTTGCCGGAAGTTAATTCAGCTAAAGCTTTGTTGATGCTATAAGTAAATGTTGCCTCATCAGTAATGTCGTTAATGCCGGTTCCTCCAACCACACCATTTCCTCCTGCTAAAGCATATTGTAACACATCGTTGCCTCCAACCCACAATGAGAAAAAGGTAGGATTTTTTAGTATGGCATCAGAAACCATGGTAGAAGTCCCGGGTACAGAAGCAAAGCGGGTATAAAAAGGATTAAAGGCGCCTTCACCCAAGGTGTAATCTCCCAATTCAGGGGCCAACAAATGAAACGATTTCACGCCAGGGACACCAATGTTATTAAATGGTGCCTGACCGTTAACCCAATTGGAAGGATCAGATAATAATTCTGGATTTCCTTTGGTGGGGAAAGGAACTAACGATTTGTTTAAAACAACCAGTTTGTAAGAGCCATTTCCATTACCACCAACACTCATCCCTTCCGGAATAAAAGGCTGATCATAGTAATTTTCTGTTGTGGAAAGCTGGTGGGCTAAAATGGCGGAGAAGCCATTCTTCTGACCTGCATTACTTAATGCCCCGTCAGTGTACCCCGACGTGTAAGAATCACCAATAGCAACAAATGTTGTAAAATCAGCCGATCCGTTCTCGGGCTTAAACTCATCCAGTTTCGCTTCACATTGCCATAAAGCAAGTACACCCAAAAGGGTGAAATATTTTAATACCTGTAATTTCATTATTGTACCAGTAATTAAGTTTAAAAAGAATAACTAACGCCAATCCCGGGAATAAAGGCATTTGATGCATATGTACCATAGAAATTAGCAGGTTGATAACCATCTTCCCTATCTTCTCCATGAATATAAAGTACAGAGGCATCAATACTTAATTTTTCTGTCACATACCAGGAAGCTCCGGCCGACATTCCAATTTTATTGGTCCCCGGTGTTTCTGGTGTCAGATACCCTTCCTGAATAGGGGTTTCATCATAATAAATACCAGCTCGTAGATTAATTGATTTGGATAACTCATATTCGGCACCCAAACGATAAACCATGGAATTCTCAAAGTTCCTTGGATTATAGGAGTCATACAATGTTTCGGTATTCTGTTCAAAATCAAAAGACAGATCCTCATAAGCCGACCAGAAAACATACTGAAAATCGGCAGCCAGAAGCATCTTCTCACTTACTTGCCACCCCAAACCCAAAGTTAGGTTGGCTGGCATAGGCAGTTCAGCAGTAAACTTATTGTTTTTAGGAAAATTACCTGATAAGGAAGCTGGCACATTGAAAATGGCATCCCCACCTTCAACCTTCATCACAACTTTTGATCGATAGTTAACACCAATCGAAAGATCAGTCACCGGTTTATAATATACACCGGCGTTAAATCCATATGACATGGTATTCCCGGATAAATGCACTGATCCTTCATTACCATTCTGATCTGTCAACGGCAACGCTTTGCTCATATTTACATCTCCATAGGTAACAACAAACCCAGCTCCAACACTTAGATTATCAACAATTTTATAAGAAACTGTTGGTTGAAAAAAGATAGCCTTCAAGGAAATATCCTGAATAAGATAACGTCCATCCCAATCATCTCCCCATTTTAGTGAGTTTCCGTAAGGAGTAGTAACAGATAAACCAACAACTAATTTATCACTCACCTTTCCTGCTCCATAAAAGTAAAATGGTGTTCCCACCGGGTTATCACTTTCAGCCTGATAAAGTGACGGTGATTGTTTTTGGAAGGTATTATGAGAAAAGATAACATTTGCTCCCCCTGAGAAATCATACTTAGAAGACATTTGGGCCAGTGCCCCTGGATTAAAATGCATACTGGAAGCACCAAGTAATAAACCAGTTCCTGTATGTCCCATTCCAATCTGACGCTGGCTTTGCAAATTAACCTGATACCCTTCGGCCTTTAAGGCAACCTGATGCAGGACTAAAAAACAAATTAAAAGTGTTTTTTTCATATAAATAAATTATTAAACCCATGTTATAAGTGCAAAAACACAAAACTGCTTGGCTATACTATTTATAACAATCTCAACTAAATAAAATCATTGCCATACAATACGTGCCCTAAATACTTTAACATGGGTGTTTTAAGTGTATTTTCTATTTTATTATAATCATACAAAACGCATCCTTATAAATCATCCTCCAAAAAAGGAAAAAAATCTTCCCGACTCGTCACATAAAAATATTGTTGAATATTTTTCAGGCAGCCAAAATAGTGCTTTTTCACTAATTATCCACCACAACCTTTTGACCTATAATGTTTTGGACTTTTTGGTTCGATTATTCTCCTCCTGGTTTCCTATTTAATTTTTCCTTTACAAACCTAAACTTCAATTCAATATCACCTTCAAATAAGATTTATATAGAATTAGGTGCATGCATACATCTGTTCATTTATTTTTTATTAATTTTATAGAAACTCTAAACATTTATCGACTATGTTAAAACCTAAAGATTTCGATCTACTGCACCAGAAAGGAATTTCCCCTGAACAAATAGATGTTCAGCTCCATCATCACGTCAAAGGATTTCCATTTTCTAACATCACAAAAGCAGCCATCATCAACGATGGGATAATAAAAGTACCGGAAGATCAGGTCAATAATTTCCTGAATCTGTACTCAGAGACCCTCCAGAAGGGATTAAATGTTAGTAAATTCGTACCGGCATCGGGAGCTGCTACAAGGATGTTTAAGAATCTCTTCGAATTTCTAAATGCCTCTTTCTCTGATAAAGAACAACTTCTAAAGCAAGAACCTTATCTTTCATTTTTTGAAAACATTAATGAATATGCTTTTTCAGAGCAGCTATCAAATGTATTGGCATTTCCCTTATTTGAAGCAGCTAATGATGTAGAAAAAGCAAATACACTTATCAATGCTTTGCTCAATCCCGTTGGCTTGAATTACGGAAACCTACCCAAAGGAGTGTTAAGCTTTCATCAATATACACAAGAGGTGTGCACCCCCATGGAAGAGCATTTACACGAAGGTGCACTCTATGCTCAAAACAATAACAAAGAAGTACACATCCACTTCACCGTTAGTCCTGAACACCAGGAAGTTTTTTCAAAAATCCTGGAACGGAAAAAGCTTAAATATGAAGCCTTATACAACATAACCCTACATGTTAGCTTCTCATACCAAAAACCTTCAACGGATACCATTGCAGTCACACCAGAGAATGAGCCCTTCAGAAAAGAGGATGGTGAGATCCTGTTCAGACCAGGAGGACACGGAGCATTAATTGAAAACCTAAATGAGCAACAAGATGAAGTTGTTTTTATAAAAAACATTGACAATGTTGTACCACAATACAGGGTGGCAGACACTGTTCGGTATAAAAAACTGATTGCCGGCATCCTGCTCCATTACCGTAATGAAGTTTTTTCATTGCTTAAGGGTATTGACGAAGGAGAAAAGAACATCATCTCCAAAGCCTTTGGTTTTATAGAAAATGTATTAAAACGCACAGTTCCAACACCAATTCTAAAAGGCACTTTAGAAGAACAAACTTCATTTATACAATTTGTCCTGAATCGGCCAATCAGGGTATGTGGCATGGTGAAAAATGAAGGCGAACCTGGCGGTGGTCCCTTCTGGGTAATGAATGAAAAAGGAGAAGAATCGCTGCAAATTGTGGAAGGCTCACAAATAGACCTTACCAATCCGGACAAAAAAGAGATTGTCAACCATAGCACCCACTTCAATCCGGTTGATCTGGTTTGTTCAATCAGAGACTATAAAGGGAATAAATTTGATCTTCCTGATTTCATTGACCAGGAAACTGGTTTTATCTCAGAGAAGTCACAAGGAGGAAGAACCTTAAAAGCACTGGAATTACCTGGTTTATGGAATGGCGCCATGGCAAACTGGCTGACATTCTTTGTGGAAGTACCAATATCAACCTTCAACCCGGTAAAAACCGTAATGGACTTATTAAGACCACAACATCAACCTGAAAAGCAACAACAGGTACAATAAAACAACAAAGCCGGATGAGTTTATCATCCGGCTTTGTTATTTATAAGGCTAATCCCTATTTATATATTTCTTTCTTAGCAGACTTCAACGTATTTAATATTAGCGAAGTGATAGTCATTGGCCCTACTCCACCAGGAACAGGGGTAATGTAGCTACATTTTGGAGCCACTTCATCAAACTTCACGTCACCTTTTAATCGCCAGCCACGTTTTGTATCCGGGGCTTCAACACGGGTAGTACCCACATCAATAACCACAGCACCTTCTTTTACCATTTCAGCTTTAAGGAACTCAGGGGAACCAATAGCAGCAACGATAATATCAGCCGACAAACAGATTTCCTTAAGGTTTTTGGTACGACTGTGACATACTGTAACAGTCGCATCGCCAGGGTATCCTTTTTGCGACAACAGGATACTCATTGGACGACCAACAATGTTACTTCGTCCGATCACCACACAATGTTTTCCGCTTGTCTCAATCTCGTAGCGTTTCAGCAATTCCATAATACCCTGCGGTGTAGCAGAGATAAATGCCGGCGAACCAATAACCATACGCCCTAAATTTTGTGGGTGAAAACCATCCACATCTTTGCGAGGATCAATCGAATCCGTTACTTTCTCTTCTGAAATATGTTTAGGAAGGGGCAGCTGCACAATGAAACCATCAATATCCGGATCTTCATTTAACTCCTGAACCTTATTCAACAATACCTCTTCTGTCACATCATCTTCAAAACGAATAAGGGAAGACTTAAAGCCAACTTCTTCACAAGCCTTCATCTTTCCGGCTACGTAAGATTCGCTACCACCATCATGTCCCACTAAGATGGCAGACAAATGAGGGATCTTACCTCCGGCCTTCTTTATAATTTCTACTTCTGCGGCAATCTCCTGCCGTACTTCTTTCGATGTCAGTTTTCCGTCAATAAGTTGCATGGTAATGAAGTTAATGAGTTAAAAAAAAGAGAAACGCGTAAGCATTTCTCTTTCATATTTTTTTCGATTTATCTGCGGCGCCCTAACGGCATATTCCCCATCATGCGGGACATGTTCTTGCCGGTGGTCATCATCTTCATGACTTTCCTGGTGTCATCAAATTGCTTCAGTAGCCTGTTTACATCCTGAATGGTAGATCCACTACCTGTAGCAATCCGCTTACGACGACTTCCGTCGATGATGGCCGGATTTTCACGCTCATCCGGTGTCATGGAATAGATAATGGCTTCAATACCCTTGAAAGCATCGTCATCAAAATCCATATTCTTCATCATCTTGCCCATACCAGGAATCATGGAAGCCAAATCTTTCAGGTTACCCATCTTTTTGATTTGCTTAATCTGCCCCAGAAAATCGTTAAAGCTAAACTGGTTCTTAGCAATTTTCTTTTGCAGCTTCCTTGCTTCGTCAGCATCAAATTGCTCCTGAGCACGCTCAACCAACGAAACGATATCACCCATTCCCAGGATACGGTCGGCCATACGACTGGGGTGAAAGACATCAAGTGCATCCAGCTTCTCACCAGTACCTACAAACTTGATAGGCTTCTCAACCACACTTCGGATAGATAAGGCAGCACCACCACGGGTATCACCATCTAATTTGGTCAGTACCACACCATCGAAATCCAAACGATCGTTGAATTCCTTGGCCGTATTAACGGCATCCTGACCGGTCATGGAGTCAACCACGAAAAGTGTTTCATGCGGATTGATCGCCTTCTTAACGGCTTCAATCTCTTTCATCATCTCTTCATCGATCGCCAAACGACCGGCGGTATCCACAATTACCAGGTCATACCCTGAAGCCTTAGCATGCTTGATAGCTGCCTTAGCAATTTTTACCGGATCATTATTACCTTCTTCGGTATAGACAGGCACGCCAATCTGTTCACCCAATACCTGCAACTGATTAATCGCTGCAGGACGGTAAACGTCACCAGCCACAAGTAAAGGACTTTTTCCCTTCTTGTGCTTCAGCATGTTGGCAAACTTACCGGTAAAAGTTGTTTTACCGGAACCTTGAAGACCGGCAATAAGAATAACTGCCGGGCTGCCTTTCAAATCAACCTCTACTGTTTCACCCCCCATCAATTTGGCTAACTGGTCGTGAACGACCTTCACCATCATCTCACCCGGCTTAACAGCAGTTAATACATTTTGTCCGAGTGCCTCCTTCTTTACATCCTCAGTAAATTTTTTGGCAGTCTTATAGTTAACGTCTGCATCAAGCAGTGCTCTTCTTACATCTTTTAGGGTTTCGGCAATATTGAGTTCGGTGATCTTATTTTCACCTTTCAGCAATTTAAATGATCGCTCAAGCCTGTCGCTAAGATTCTCAAACATTCCTGCTTATTTTAAATTTTTGTGCAAAAATATAAAAATAATTGCGACTCCCTATACGAAAACTCATTATACTATAGGCTTAAAAGCACGAATTAAGCAAAAAGGAGTTGAAATTATTTCTGAATTAAAAACAAATAAAACCTGCATCGTTGCCAACACAGGTTTTACACAGTTATTCATCATACTAATAACAAGTCAAATGTAAAAAAGTAAGAGTAATAATAACCATCTATCCCGAAAATAATTTTTCCAAAATACAGCCATTATACCTTGTCATCTTCCTTAACCCCCCTTCCTATTACCTCTATCATTCGGTACCAAAATTAGGGTTCATGAACTTTATTATTTATATATCTTATGGGTAAGTGACAATTGGAGTATTATTTTCGTATACTATTCTTGTGGTTTTATTAGATTGTATTTGAAAGACAACACCAGCATAATTGGCATTAATATCCCCAACAACACAATAATAATTCCCCATATTCAATTTCCGAGTTTTACTTTTTTCCCCTTCCATATAAATTTCAAACAAGGGTCTGGTTTGATTTTCCAATGGGTATATTGATACAACATTTGGTGGATCTCTAAATTCTACTACTAAGTTACCAGTACTAATAAACTCTTCTTTCTCACAACTAAGTACAAATACCGATAAAACAAACAATACAAATAAATTCTTATACATCTTCTATATCTGCTAAAAAGGTTTTTACAATAATGGATGATGGAGCACCATTCTTTGGTGTTACTTTAATTGTCATACGAACAGCAGGTGTTAATCCTACACCACCTTTAAGTGTCATCGATGTAGGATTAACATATATCTTTGTAAACTTACCTACTGATTCTACTGTTCCATTTGAAGAAATTGTTCCAGTGGACGTAGTTCTAATAAATACAACATCTTGATCTACAAGCCTGACAGTTGCTTCTTTTTGCAGGTCTGGATTTATTTGTAATTTATTCGAATTATTCAGTTTGATTACTTCTCTTTCCAAGTAATGACTCATTCTAAAACCTTCTCTAGGACTACCATCCCTTTCAAAAACATGTTCATCTTTGACCCTTATCAAAGGCCTAGAACTTAGGTTAAAAACACCCAATTTATATGATTTTAAAGGAATATATCCTTGTGCTCGATTACTTATTTTTGAACCTGGAATATATAAGGTTGTTGGACTAGCAGGAAAAGACCCATAATCTGATTTCTCTCCTGCTAATTCTACATCCAAATTAACATCAAAAGATAATGTTTGTTGACTACTACCCCCAATTATAGCACTAAAAAGATTAACAACAGACCCAGGAAGTCCTTTTGTGGAAGATGATAATGCACTATTAACTCCTTTTCTGAGATTTTTCCACATCTCATGAGGCAAATTAAAGTCATTAGAACCATAGTAAGAGTTTACAGTTTTCTTTTCAACAAAATAACTCCCAATTCCACTTAAAGCCATTGTGCCTGAAACTTTTCCTAATTCTCCAAGCTTAGCCATAACATTTTCTTTTGCACTTTTTCCAGTTGTCCCTTTAATTTCACCAGTAATTCCTCCGTTTAGCTTTACAGCTTCCACATTACAAAAATTTGTAAACCAACTAAACTGTATTTGTTGATGTGTTAATTTCGAAATATTTGGATCATAAGCAAGGGCGTACTGAAGCATATGCCATTTATTAGAAGCTAATGGCATTGAGCCATCTACCGGTTTTGGCTGTATTTGCGCAACCGTAGTGTTATTATTTGACGCATCTACAATATCAGTACCACAAAAATTTAACATAGAACTAGATACTCCAACAATACTAATTCCGTCCTGTATATAAGAAGAAGGATGAACAAATTGAGTTGTTGTGTATACGTAAATTCTTAACAAGCCCCTATATTTATTGTACAAAATAAAATAAGGATTTTGAAGAGGTCCAGAGGATGAGGCATCAAAAGCATTATATATTAAATCCCACCCGTCTGATTTTTTAAAATCGTATACAACATCATTATCATAAACAGAAGCAATACTTCCTTGTCCAATCCAAGGAACAGAGATTTTTGATTGTCCAGGGGGCGTTGGCATCCAATCTGCCGTTTCCCAATCAAATATTTTTGGAGTAACAGCTTTAAGTTGCAAATCCCCCCTATTAGGAGATTCTAACTTATCTTTACTACAAGAAAAACTAATTAATGCAATTAAGACTAATGCCATAAAGACTTTAATAGAATTAAATTTCATAATGACTAAGTTTAAATTATATGAATAACGGATTAACATCCTAATATTTCCAAGTTTCGTTTACAACTACCGCTTATAACCTATTAAACAACTTCATCAAAGTACCTTCTATTAACTTTGCAACAGAACTAATTCAGGAAATTTTAAATACACTTTCCATATATTACATAGTTAACATCAAGCAAACTCTTTTTTCTATAATCAACAAACAACACAAATCCATAAAAACATTTTCTATCTTTTCCATAGGAACTTTCAAGAAAAAGTGCAACAAATCAACTTCACTTATTTTGGAATAACTTCTAATATCAACCACCTCAATCCCCCCACCTTAGTTACCTATACCAAAATCATTAAAATTCCTACTTACAAGCCTCTTCATCAAGAAAAATATCCTATAAAAATAAATAAAATCATAAATTTATTCAAAAGTAATAATTCTACACAACTACTCAAAGAAATTTTATTTTTAATAAAATCTCGCCCTATATAAAAAGTTGGCTTTATTTCTAGAAATCAAGAACAATATCAATCCCTTAAACCTATCTTTTCCACCACTCTACATTGACACCAGAAAAAGCAAACAAAACAAGCACCTCAAAAGCTTGAGTAGATAATTACAATGAATTAAAGGCGAATTTACCTAACACACATCACTCCCATACCAGCAAAATAAGCAATACCTAACTTATAGAACAATGAGATAAACTTTTACAGTTAACTAAAAGTCAATTTACGCACACTTAATAGCTAAAATACTTAGAAGCAAAAAAAATACTCTAAATCAGACTACAATCTATTAGTTAAACGCCTATTTAAAACAGAAAACTCCCCAAAGCACCCACTCCTCTCATATCTCTTATTATATTTGCGGGTTTAAACAAGCCGAAAGGCCTGTGCGGAACAGATGAATGCGAAAGATTTATGGAGAGATTTATAATTGTCATCACACAAAAGAGACACTATGGAACATTAGCCCTTCCCTACCTGGCCAAGGAAACCAATGAACCATTTATTACACTGGACGAACAGATTACACCACTGCATATAGAACAACAACCGGGTTTTTTCACCCCGGAACACAAGGAGCTGGTAAAGATCCTGACAAACCTCAATGAACACATCATTTATAAGAAGTTTTCCAAAGGCAAAACTCTTAAACTATTCATTGATCAGTTGTCGAAAGAGTATCTCGAAACCCATATTCGCCCCTACATTGAAAAGTACATCTGGCAGGCCCTGAACATTGTCACAGCGAGCAACACGCCGCTCTATTACAAAAATCCGAACTATAGCCAGCTCTATGAGACGGACCGCATCAAAGCATCAACTGAGATGGCCAAAGCCGCTTTTCAGTTTACCAAAGATGAGACCGGCTTAACCTACTCCCTGAAAATTTTAGCTAACAACAAAGAGACCGGCCTCACCAACCGGGAAATTATTGAGGTGACCAACCAGCCGTGTGCCTTATTAGTCAATAATCATCTGTACCGGTTTGAAAATATAGACAGCAAGAAATTCCGCCCCTTTCATTCCAAACCAATTCTACGGATTCCCGAAAGGAGTGTAGAAACTTACATGACCTCTTTTGTAGAAAATTGTGTACGCAACCACGAGGTGAAGACAACCGGCTTTGAAGTGATCACCAAAGATGTGAACCCCACAGCAATATTATCCCTGGAACAAGACCTGAAACAAAACCCCGTTTTTCTGCTGAAATTCAGGTACGAGAAACGCACCTATTTAGCGGGCACACAATCAAAAGCTTTTGTTTACCTTGAAAAAGAGGCCGATCAATACACCTTTTTTAAGTTTACCCGGCAGCCGGAGATGGAGCAACAAATGCAGCAAATCCTGATAGATTGCGGGTTAAAAAATAACGACCAGGCTCAATATATCCCTAAGAATACGAATAACACCAGAAGCCGCCATTCCCTGGTGGAATGGTTGAATGCACACAACAAACAACTCACTGAAGAAGGCATAGAAGTAATTCAATCCTTTTTCAAGGAACGTTACTATACCGGGCCAATCAATCTCACCTTTAAATATGTGGAAGACCAGGACTGGTTTGACATACAAGCCGTGGTGGAGATAAACGGCCATTTGATTCCATTTCATAAATTCAGAAAAAACATCCTGCACCGCGACCAGGAATTCCGGTTACCCAACGGCCAAATATTCATTATACCTGCCGAATGGCTCACCCGGTATTCGGAGATCATGCATTTTGCCAATGAAGAAGACGGCAAGCTGCAACTCGACAAAATGCATTTCAACCTGCTGGACACCCCGGAAGGAGCCGCAGCAAATAACAGCCAATGGTCGGAAAAACTGGAAAAACTCAAACAATTAAACCAGGCAGAGATACGCCAGGTACCGGAAGGCATCAAGGCTACGCTGAGACCCTATCAACTGGAAGGATTCTCCTGGATATCACTGTTGCATGAATTACAATTTGGCGGTATCCTGGCCGACGACATGGGGCTTGGTAAAACACTTCAGACACTGGCGATGCTGGCCGATATCTATAAAACACAACCGGAAGAAGAAAAA
Organism: Marinilabiliaceae bacterium JC017; assembly: GCA_004296775.1. Lineage (GTDB taxonomy): Bacteria > Bacteroidota > Bacteroidia > Bacteroidales > Marinilabiliaceae > JC017. Next base: position 2,775 of record RHGE01000039.1, on the reverse strand, counting down.
AACACAAAAGAAAACACAACACCACAAGAAAGACAGTTAACCCTCTTTGACACACCCGTAGTGAAAGGCTTTAACACCTCAGCATTACCGGCCAGTATCATCATTATGCCCACCTCACTGGTGCACAACTGGGAAAATGAAATCAAGAAATTTGCACCTCATCTGAAGTGCTACATCTACACCGGCACCAATCGCCTGCGTTCAAAAGAGATTGGCAAAATATTGCGCCACTATCACGTAGTCCTCACCACTTATGGGGTTGTGCGCAACGATGTGGATTTCCTGAGTCAGTATGAATTTTACTATACCATCCTGGATGAGAGTCAAAACATCAAGAATCCCACATCAAAACTATATAAAGCCATCACCCAGCTACAGGCACGCTATAACCTGGTACTGACGGGTACACCCATTGAAAACTCACTCACCGATTTATGGGCCCAGATGAACTACGTCAACAATGGGTTGCTAGGAAGTCTCAACTTCTTCAAAAACCATTATGTAGCGCCCATCACCAAGAATAAGGATGAAGAGAAGGAACAGAAGCTACAGCAACTCATCAATCCCTTTATCCTGCGACGCACCAAAGAGATGGTGGCCAAGGAGCTCCCACCGATCAACGAACAAGTGCTCTATTGCGACATGACCGCCGATCAGAAGAAATTCTACGAACGTGAAAAGTCGGGCATTCGTAACGAAATACTCAAGAGTATTGAACACGATGCCATGAGCAACACCTCCTTCATGGCCCTGCAAGCGTTGACCCGGTTGCGCCAGCTGGCTAATCACCCGGCAATGGTCGACGAAACCTATACCGGTTCGTCGGGGAAATTCGACCAGATCATACAAAATCTGGAAAGCATCATATCAGAAAACCACAAGGTGCTTATCTTCTCCTCCTTTGTAAAAGACCTGGAGCTCATCGAAAAGGAACTAAACACCCGGCACATTAAATACAGCAAACTCACCGGGGCCACCACCGACCGGCCAGCAGTGATAAAAAACTTTACCGACGATACCAACTGCCGCATCTTCCTCATCTCACTGAAAGCCGGAGGTGTGGGACTAAACCTCATCGAGGCCGACTACGTGTTTATTCTTAATCCCTGGTGGAACCCGGCTGCCGAAGCACAAGCCATTAACCGGGCCCACCGCATTGGTCAAACAAAAAATGTGTTTGTATACAAATTCATTTCATCAGAAACCATTGAAGAGAAAATTGCCCGGCTGCAGGAACGCAAACAGCAGTTGGCTGACACCTTCATTAACAACAACAACCCTTTAAATAACCTAACAAAGGAGGAGATCAAAGAATTATTTGCATAGTTTTTGATACCTTCGCACCCGTAAACAATACGAAAGCATGAAGCATATACACACACTACTCATTCTGCTTTTTATTGCAGGACTGGCAACAGCACAGGAACAGGAAACGCACGCGAAAGAGAAACAGGTAAGAAAGGTGGGATCCTTTGATAAGGTTAAGGCCACCAAAGGAATTAACATCACACTAATTGAAGGAGACAAGGAACAAGCAGAGGTTCATATCAATAACGGCTCTACCTCGGATGTGATTACCGAACTGAAAAATAAAACGCTCACCCTAAAGATGAGAACCCGGATATACAAAGGGGTGGCCGTGCAAGTGTATGTGACCTATGTGAGATTGCGTGAAATCGATGCCGGAACCGGCGCCAGCATTGATGCAGAAAATACCATTGTAGCCGACAAGTTATCGCTGCGAGCCGGTACAGAATCAAGCATTGAACTGGACGTAGATGTAAATGCACTATCGGCAAACGTATCGGCCGGCCGCATGGAGATTGAAGGAAAAGCAGGATTTCAGGAGGTGAAAGCCAGCGCCGGCGGTAAATACCTGGCCTACGACCTGGAGTGCGACGAAACATATGCCAAATCGAGCACCGGCGCCCGCATTGAGGTTACAGCCAACAAAAAACTAAACGCCACCGCTTCGGCCGGGGGAACCGTTAACTATAAAGGCAACCCCGCCAAGATCCAGCAAAAAGTATCGATGGGTGGAAAAGTAAACGACGATAACTAAAGATTTTATATCTCCGACGACGAAGGGGAAGCCGTACTGGCTTCCCTTTTTTCGTTTATTTATACAAGAAGTACCTGTGTTTTTTCAGGAGAAGCCTGAAGGGATGTTGCCTTTAGTTTGTTGTTTTTAACAAGATTCATTATGCACCGCGGAGGCGCTGAGACGCAAAGATTTTTCTTCAATTGAGCGTTGAAATTGTTCTTTGAAAAGTACAGCTTGTTTCAAAATATTTCTATCTGTTTCAATGTATCTCCATAGCTCATTAATCTTTAGTAATCGTTTGATAATTAATTCATCAATCAGGTTATGATGAGTTTTTCAAGTGGTTAGGCGCTTAGGAAGCAACTTTTACCAACATGTTGTTCAAATTGATTGTTGTTTATGCTGTTAATAGTTCGTTAAGTATTAGTAATTGTATAAGAATCATTTCATAATTCAAGGTGTTATGAGATTGCCAATGAGCTTGATATAAGTAGGTCTAATGTCTATCATATAACATGCTCGCATTGTACTCAACAAATACGAAAAAGACCATGATGTTGGGAAGCGGGCAGGCCCGTCAAATAAGCGGGCCGGCGTTGGCGCGACGAAGATGAATGCGGGAATTCCGGCATGTGGGTTAGCAAAAATTCATCAAGGAGGTGGGGAGAAGCTTTTATTTGACTAGCGTTTTTTGCTTCGTTTTTGGGGCAATGCCAAAAATGAAGTAGGGT
>RHGE01000370.1 GCA_004296775.1 Marinilabiliaceae bacterium JC017 | reverse complement strand
TGTTGGCATGAAGCGTAAACAGCGACTGTTGAAGGTTTATTATTGAGCCTCGAAAGGTTGTTTTTGTCGGAGCCTTAATTTTTGGTATTGTTGGGGCTATATCGAAATAGTGTTATTGACAAGCTATTAGATCCGACCGGGGTCTTGGCGTAGATCAAAGACAGATWAGGGGTACACGGGAACACGGGAGAGCCTCCCGCCTCCAMGCGAGAAATGGTTTAAGGATTGACCATTATGAAACMATCCGGGCATTCCAGGTCAGTATTGTCACCTGGATGGTGCGTTAAGAAAAGGCAATACCGTAGGTGGTATCATGAACGAGGGAAACCGAAGWGAATGAGAAGGGCGAAGGCAGTCTTAGCATCCCCATAGTACCGTTTGAAAGCTGGGAAATCAGTCCCCTGAAAGCCAGTGAGTAGGGAAGGGAAAACACAGGYATTAGCCCTGTGGGATGCCTTAATTCGGGACTGTGATTTGGAAACATAAAGCGAACCAGAGACGTGAAAGAAATGTTAACGAAAGAGTTGCAGATAGCAGATCGAGCAAGGAAATTCAAGCATGAAGCGCTGACCAACCTTCATCAGT
>RHGE01000369.1 GCA_004296775.1 Marinilabiliaceae bacterium JC017 | reverse complement strand
AACGTATTGGAGTTAATGGAACCGTCATTTGCGATAAATGAGATGGTTCTGGGGGATGTGGTGGGATTACTACTTATGTTTTCATAGGTCACTGAACGCAAAGCTGCCTGGTAATTTGCCAAAGAAGCATTTCCTGAAAKAGATAATACGCCTGTAGATGAATTATAAGAGCCCGTGATGCTGCCGGAAGAAGTGAAGTTAAGCCGGTCTTCACCATCATTGAAATTGGCCGAAATAGTAATAGTTGCGCTGGATAGATTGGTGTTATCCATATCCTGCACGGTGACGTCATCGAGTATGGCAACGGCGCCATCGTTTTCAGCATAACTTAACGTTGTTGTGGTAGGGGATTGTAGTACCGTCGGGTCATTGTCAGCTGATACAGAAATGTTGCGGGCTAACGTATTGGAGTTAATAGATCCGTCGTTTGCGACAAAAGAGATTGTTCTGGAGGCTGTGCTGGGGTCATCGCTTGTGTTTTCATAGGTCACTGAACGCAAAGCTGCCTGGTAATTTGCCAAAGAAGCATTTCCTGAAATAGATAATACGCCTGTAGATGAATTATAAGAGCCCGTGATGCTGCCGG
>RHGE01000367.1 GCA_004296775.1 Marinilabiliaceae bacterium JC017 | reverse complement strand
CAAAAAAATCAATATATTTGGAATATATTAGATGAAATATCAAAGAATCCGGTGGATTATTGATTAAATACATGTTAAATACATGTATATCTTAATGCAATATTTTTCAATCCTTTCATTCGCGAGGAGCTGGATGAGAAGAAACTCTCATGTCCAGTTCTGTAGTAGAGATGGMATTGWGAAAMAACCATCAACTATAACCCCAAAAGAACCAGATTCCGTAAACAACATAGAGGAAGAATGAAGGGAATATCTTATCGAKGYAATCRTATTTGTTTYGGTAGATATGCTCTTCAGGMACTTGAACCCGCTTGGATCACATCTAGACAAATAGAAGCRGGGCGACGAKCAATGRCACGAWATGCACGYCGTGGKGGAAAAATWTGGGTACGTATATTTCCAGACAAACCYGTTACAGTAAGACCTGCGGAAACACGTATGGGGTCGGGTAAAGGATCTCCCGAATATTGGGTAGCTGTCGTTAAACCAGGTAGAATACTTTATGAAATGGGCGGAGTAGCAGAAAATATAGCCAGAAAGGCTATTTCAATAGCAGCATCAAAAATGCCTATACGAACTCAATTCAT
>RHGE01000363.1 GCA_004296775.1 Marinilabiliaceae bacterium JC017 | reverse complement strand
CAATTGTTTTTGCAATTTCCCATATGGTTCATAAGTGTTGTCGTTACACTGGTGCTTTTACACATGAGAAAAGACAATATATTCAGAAGAGCTAATAAAATACTGTCATACGTTTGTCAAACGATCACATGAATCTCTGTTACTTAGATTTCCGGTAAAGAAATTTGAACTGTGGTCATAGTCGCATTCCTGAAAGCAGTTATTCACAAGTTAGAATACATAATTTATCCTAGGTTAGTTAGGACAATTGTAATTCATAAATGTAGGTATAATGCTGTTACTTATATGACTATTGTAGTCTTGCCAACCCCGATAGAAACACTATTTTGAGGCATTACTTGTCACTAYCAAGGGTATGTCAGGTGGTAATCACAAGCGACAATTGATGTGACATAGTGAGAAGCAAAATCAGTGTCACAGCATTAAGAATKCCCACCAGATATATCTACGCGGTGGTGACGGTTAAAGACCCTGAATGACAYACATGGCTCAGAATCGTTTGCTAAGGAGCAGGTGTATCCACAGACAGTGTACCTAAATTCAAATCAAATTCAAAGTTGTCTTGAATTGACCGCTTCTGCAAAACCTTGC
>RHGE01000362.1 GCA_004296775.1 Marinilabiliaceae bacterium JC017 | reverse complement strand
GAGTTCTGATGGGATCCGGTGCACTAGTGCTGGTATGATCGCACCMGTCATCTCATGCGAGCTATATCTATMTATCCACTCCMCACCGATTCCGCCAYTAGGCCAAAAAAAATWGGGCCGGTCCCTCTTCCGCATGCACTGCAACGTGGGACCGTTGGGCGGGWATATGAAATARTTTCCGCAGAAAAAATAAAATAAAATAGSTCCWCCCGCWCTTTTTGTTTCGCCGCWATGTGGGCCCCGCTSGSRGAACAGTAAAATAACTAAATAATCTCSGCAGAAACCTCCGAAAAAATAAATGCCGCCCGCYMTTTYAYTRCGCCGCAATGCGGGGCRGGGGGAGGAAAAAATAATCAATAAACGGTCAYTTAAGTAAGCGCGGTAGGAATTYGCGCAAAAAGWGGGGTGCAACACGAGGACTTCCCAGGAGGTCACCCATCCTAGTACTACTCTCGCCCAAGCACGCTTAACTGCGGAGTTCTGATGGGATCCGGTGCACTAGTGCTGGTATGATCGCACCCGTAATCTCATGCGAGCTATATCTATATATCCACTCCCCACCGATTCCGCCACTAGGCCAAAAAAAGTAGGG
>RHGE01000361.1 GCA_004296775.1 Marinilabiliaceae bacterium JC017 | reverse complement strand
CATATAGATCCAATCACTAAGATTATTAACTAATAACGAATGAGTGTTGAAAAAAATTCTTCTCTTTTGTGGGAATCCAGGATATCACTTCAATATGATGGAATCCGTTTTCAATTTCTTAATTATAAATATTAAATATAAAGASCAGTTTCTCCCATGTCGTGTCAAATTTGCATCAAATCTGAACAGTTTTTTTCGTAAAATCTCGTCTAATTATAAGTTTTTATTGCAACACGGAACGAAAAGGAYAATATACAGGATGGGTATAAGTAGTTGTGATACTTGGCTGGATCCATGGTCCAAAACTACGGGATATAACAGAATACTCCAATCCTGATCCATAGGATTAATTGTGGATCTACCACAACAATAAAAAGATTTTAGTTGTTTAGTCTTAGATTTTGTTTTGTATTTAAGATCTTGTATATCTAGAGTAAGTATGTATCTATCCAAAATATAGAAATATATACAAAATAGGTCGGCTCAATCCTTTTAGTAAAAGATTGGGCCGAGTTTAATTGCAATTCAATTAAGGGAACGAACGGTAATTACTGGCTTACAAAGTATCCATTGCCTCGAATTCAAATTTGAT
>RHGE01000038.1 GCA_004296775.1 Marinilabiliaceae bacterium JC017 | reverse complement strand
CATTGCCCCAAAAACGAAGCAAAAAACGCTAGTCAAATAAAAGCTTCCACCCACCTCCTTGATGAATTTTTGCTAACCCACATGCCAGAATTCCCGCATTCATCTTCGTCGCGCCTACGCCGGCCCGCTTATTTTACACCAAACCTATTTAAGAATGAACTTGGTGTAATGCCGATAGATAATTAAAGGCCAATTAAAAGCGAAGCGCATTAAGTGGGTATTTTAATTACTAATCGGTATGACCGGCTCCCCCGCTTCCCAACATCATGGTCCGACTCGTCATTTGGCTTTTTGTGTTATAGTGTCGATATATTCAAGGGCGACTTCGCGTTTGCCCCTGCTAGCATCGATTTGCAATCGGTACCTTGTTATATGATAGACCGATAGATAAGAGATAATAGACTGTGTAATCCTTTTTCTGTGTGTAAAATGAATTTACCTCCTCATTGCATCTTTTCAAATTCTCACTTTCTCAAATTTTCACCTTTTCAAATTTCCACTTCATAACCACCCTCTTTCCACGGATCAGTAGCCTCTAGTGTTTAATAGCACCCCATGTTTATGCCGGTAAGTAAAATGTTTCATGTTGTGGTTGTGAGTATTAAAAGTGTGTTGATCAAATAAAGTTATTAACACAATAGTTCGTTAAACTTTTGTAGGTAATTGAAAAACAGTTTGTGTTTATTCAATAGATAAAGTTGTTAATGATCGGGAAGTGAGAGTAGTGTAAATCAGTCTAATGTCTATTATCTAAAATCTAACGCTCTATTGTAACAATGATCAGTATGGGGAACAAAGGGCTTTAATCCTAGGTTGGATGCCCGAAGGTGCTTGTTGGTATTTAAAGGGAATCAACTAGAGGAATGCTTCCCATCATTTTGGCGTGTGATGGTAATCAATCGTGAGAATGCTTCCCATCATTCTTGTGTGTGATGGTTATCAACCGAGAGAATGCTTCTCATCATTCTTGCGTGTGATGGTCATCAACCGAGAGAATGCTTCCCATCATTCTTGTGTGTGATGGTTATCAACCGTGAAGTTTAAATTTTGGTTTATGGTAAAACTGCTGTTTCCCATGTCTTATAAAACACTAAAATTTAAGTGTATGCCAAAAGAATAACATGGAAATACTAATTGGTTATGAGTGAATTACAATTCAATACTGATTAAGCCGCGAATTATACCAATTAAATGAATTTTAAACCAATGTGTGGTTTTATGAGCTTTTCATCCAAAAGCAATTCGTATAATTCGATAAATTCGCGGTTGTTAAAAACATCTGTAAAGCAAGCTTTATAGGCTTTAATCACATATGGGAAATGTCAGTAAATAAAAATATAAAAGATGAACAAAGTAAGAGCCTCCACAGCTTGAGCGGAAAATTAAACTAGTTAAAAGCAATTGAAGGTGAAATTATTTTTAACAGTGATTTCCCTGATAGCACTCTGTATTGTCTGTTACTTTTTTAAGTTTTCCTCTCATCCGGCGTGCTGCTATCTCATTGAACTGATTGCTCCGTTAACAGCCAGCCGGCTTCTCCCTGTTCCAATTGGTAAGTGATAATTCGTTTTCCGGCCGTAGGGCGGTTGTTGGTATCTTCTTCCTTGTAGAGGGGAAATTCTCTTTTTAACCGGTTGTCTTCAATATAAAACCGGTCGTGGCCCATGTATCCTGATGGATCAGAAAGTGGTTGCAGGTAGATTTCGGAAATTGATTTGTTTTTGTTGGAAGCAAAGGCCCAGATATCGCCATATGACCCACTGCCGGCACTGGTGGTGAAGCATATTATTTCATTATAGCCATCACTGTTCAGGTCGGTTAACTCAACTTGTTGAATAGAACCGTCCACCTCTTTGTGTTGTGGGGCATTGTCTTCTTCAAAACCAGACGGGATAATGACCGAGGGACTGAGGCTTCCGGTGGCAGACAGTATCCTGAAAGCGATGTCACCGCTCTCGAATGTTTTGTCGAAGATATTATTTAACCGACCATCACAATCATTCTCGGCCGAGAGAGCTTCTGCCTTCACAACTGAATCGATGGTAAACAAGCCATCGTATTGCGAGGCAAATCCCTCGCGTGGCGATAGTGTATCAATGGAACCTGTCAATTCAACATAAATGGAAGAGTAGGGCAAAGGCAGGCTTAATGCCTCGTAGGAGGCCGATAACTCTTTGCTAATGGTGTTGCCATTAATCCAGTAGGAAATGGCTTTGCCTTTGCATTCGGTGAAGGATTGAGCTTCGGGTCCAAGGATCAGGTAGCCTGTATAAATGGTTTGATCTGCCAAACCTGACTTTTTTTTATTTTGTGTACCACATGAGACAAAACTCACGGAGGCAATACTCAATATTAGGATAATAATGTGTTTCATATGTTTTAAATTTAGATGATAGACTGAGAATATAGAGGCGCTAAGGCGTAGCATTCTTCCTTTTAATCATGCTCTTGTGTGTATATTGAATTTGTCTGGTTGTTAAAATATTTGAAGCCGGAGCGATTTATTGGAGAAGATAGCATAATAAGTGTCTAAAGGTAAAAGACAGGTTTTTAGAAGAACAGATGTTCTACCAAAATCTTAACGCCGATACCAATCAACACCAACCCCCCAAAGACTTCCACCGATTTTCCCAGGTATTTCTCAAAGAATTTACCAAGCTGCAGACCCATTAAGGAAAAACCAAATGTTACTAAGCCAATAATTACAACAGGGGTGGCAATGGAGAAATTCATGATTGCAAAACTAATACCTACGGCAAAGGCGTCAATGCTGGTGGCAACGGATTGGGCTATTAATGTCACGGGTTTTAACTCTACGTTATTAACCGTTTCTTTGGATTGAAAACTTTCGTAAATCATTTTGGCTCCTATAAATGATAGTAACACAAAAGCAATCCAGTGATCCACTTCCCGTATGTACTTTTCAACACCTATTCCGGTCAGCCAACCGAATAACGGCATTAGCGCCTGAAAAATGGCCAGGGACGAAGAGATGGTTAATACTTTTTTGGCATTTAAATCTTTAATGGTTAATCCGTTTGTGATGGAAACGGCCAAAGAATCCATTGATAAGCCAATGGCTATAAGAATAATTGAATAGGTATCCATGTATAATAATAATTGCCCGGGTTCGATCAACAGGTTGCTGTTCCTCATGAAACGGCTTGATCATTGGGGAGGCAAATATAGGGAAAAGGAGGAATGAGGGGGATCAAACAAATGGAAAAGTCCGATAGAAAGCGATTGGGAAAGAGAAATAACTTAATTTTGACAAAATTATTATCATAGCATATAAAATAGTTACAAAAGTATAAGTAGTTTAACCATGAAAAAAATTGCGTTTTTATTTGCCGTTGTGTTGTTATTTATGGCATGCGAAGAAGAATCAAAGGAGGTGAAGCCTGGTAATGAAGTAGATTTGATTACTTTAATAAATTTCCTTGAGCCCTATGTGAAAATCAGTGCAAGTGAATCTGGTTCGAATCTTTTGTATCCGCTTGATTCGCTTTGTGTCTATTTGTCAGAGCCACTTGAAGTAGAGAAGGAATATGATAATAAGCAAGTTTTTAAATGTCAATTAGAGCAACTGGAAGTTACAGCTTTATATAATAGTCAGAAAATAGAGGGGATTACTTATCGTTTCAACGCTCATAAGGATACCCTTGTGCTCGATCTGACTGAAAAAATGGAAGCTGATAGGAGTTATGAACTTTGCCTGGTATTTAATTACTATGAGAAAATTGGTGATAAGTGGGAGAAAGTACAACTGGAGGATTCGCAGGAATCTACTTCTGTTATTACAAAAAGGTTTAAATCAGCGAAGTTTGATGAGAATGTTTATGATTGTTCGAAAGCTAGTTTAGCTATTATTAACGAAATAGAATTGTATAAAGAGGTATTTCCGGAAATTTCTTTGAATTATTCTATAGATAAAGTTCTGATTGTCTCAAAAGATAGGCATGCTTATAGTTACGTTCGTGCGGTTATGAAAGAAATTGCCATAACCCAAGACGGTACCTCGGTCAATACCGATAATGTTTGGGTGTCGCCTTTACAAATGCGGGTGCTGCCTGTTGATAACTTTCAGGAGAATACAGCTTATCAACTGAATATGAAAGTAGCTTTTGAGGAGAAGGTGAACAATGAGTGGGTGCCGTTAAAAAATGCGGCGGGTGAAATTATTCTGGAGGAAAAATCGTTATCGTTTACCACCGGCACCTTTCCCAATGAATTAATAAGCGATGCCTTTATTGCTGCGTCTTATCCCTTGGAACGGCAATTCAATTTCTATCCGGGTGAATATGCCCAGGGATATATTGAATTTTTGGTTGATCCTGCTCGGTTGTCACAGATAGAAGCGATGGATAACCTGCAATTTCGATTTACTTTATTACCCGATAATATTGAAACTGCCGTTGTGAACGGGCGTTATAGTCAAACTGATAAAACCATCTGGTTTGATTTTCCAACTAACCTGCAACATGAAAAACCTTATCGGATTGAATTAATCTCTAATTCAAAGGTTGTTTATTCCAATGAGTTTAGGGTGAGTAAATATCAGCGACTGTTTGATAAATTACCAGCGGATCGGGAAATTCGTTTTTTATATGATGTTGAATTGGAAGGCAGCATTAAAGATGCATCGTTTCTTGGTACAACTATTTATCTGGATGAACCAGATGAGTGTTTTGATTATTACGAAATAAAGGGCTTTAGGGAGCAACCTTTGATGAAAATTACCGCCCTGTTGGATCAATGGGATTGGTATAATCAGTCGCCTTACAAATATATTTACGATCATTACCCTATAATTCCTGGGGCAAAGCTGTCCAGAGACCTTTCCAAAGAAGGTTTGCTAGCTTTAAATTATTTTGAAATTTGGCAGGTTGATTTTAATAGGAAGCTAACGGATGATGAAATAACCAGTGGCGTTTTTGAGTATGAGGCTGATAAATCTCACATCATTAATGAGATTCCACTGATATGGGCAAAGGATTATCTGGAAACAAGGGAGGCACTATTGGATAGGTATAGTAAAGCTGAGGATATTAAGGATGAAATGCTCCGGAAGATTTATGAAATGGAATATTTCCCTACGCCCAGTAGTGGAGATTATTCCATTAAGGTTGAATATGTATTACCCGGCAAAGACATTGTGACTTCTTCTCAAATCATCAAGATTACTGATGATATCGAAATGAATGATGATGATTATTGGGATTAATTCATATAGCGATTAAAAAGAGTGGCATCCAACAATGGATGCCCTTTTTTAACAAAAAATGACGGTGGTTGCGCTGTTATGGATAGGCGAGGTTGCCTATTGTGATAGCTCAGTCAAAAAAATCTTCGACTGAAAACGATTCTCTAATATCTCTTTTAAGTAATTATACTCTGCGTCCTTCAGGTTTAACCCGATGTTCACCTGATCGCCTGCCCATTGAAATGATATTTCGTTTTTGCTCATGTTGATCATCATCCGGTCATTATCTCCAAGTTCAGTATCTGTTTCCGTTGTTTCCAGGTAATAAAAATCAGTGTTATCGTATTCTTCCGGATAGCTGTGTTGAAGTAACAGGTACTTCTCTTTGGAATTCATGATTTGCTCCATAGTTAGTTCTTTCTGATATTCCTCATCTTTTGTGTCGCTGAGTTGGACGGTGCATCCAAAATCGGGATCATCGGTAATGGATAATTCCATACATTGAAAATTTATCTTTTTCATACCATTTCATGTTTGTAATTAGTCTTGGGCAATTCTTCCTCCTGTATGGAAAGTGTTTTAAAGGTAAGGGAGCAGAGGAAGAACCATGTTTTCAACCGTTGAGTTACTCAATTTCATCATTCTAATCATCAAATTCAACTTTATATTTAGGTGCTTAGGGTGCAACTTGTTACCAACATGTTGTTCAAATTGGATGGAAATATAGAGAGAGGGAGGATAGAGGTCAGAAGTTAGAGGGGGGAAATAGATGGAAACACTTAGAGATAAATGGAGATACATTGAAACAGATAGAAATATTTTGAAATATCCTGTATTTTCCAAAGAACAATCTCAATTCCCAATTGATGAAAAATCTCTGCGTCTCAGCGCCTCCGCGGTGTATAATGAATCTTGTTAAAACAACAAACTAAAGGCAACATCCCTCGAAGAGGCTTTTTTTCAGGTCACTTCTGAAAAAACATAGGAGTTTTATTCATAATATTCGTGTTCTTTTTGGCAGAATATTTTTGGCGAGCAGTAAATCATCTTGATACTCTGTACTTGATACTTTTTACTTTTCTGGCTTGTCCAGGTTAGGTGTTTATGGTTAGAATGCTGGCAGGACAAAGCTGTTATACCAACCATATTTCATAATGACACATGTATTGGCGAATGATGCTATCCCGAATGGGTAGCTTTGTAAAACGGGTATTAAAGACGCAATTAAAAGTGAGGCGCTTTAGTATTAAGGGAAGGCGAAAGGATAAAAAAAACCGCCCCATGTTCATGGAGCGGTTCATTATCTATAAGTTATGTACTTACAGTTGTCTGTTCTTAGTTAGCTTTTAAGAAGTCGTTATAAATCTTACTTCTTTCGGCCAATTTTGTTACTAAAGTTTGAATGTAATTAGCATCGCCAATGCCTTTATCCAGTTCACGTCCTTTGGCCAATGCAGTTAATGCGGCATCATAGTCCTTCAGGATAATGTATGACATGGTGATGTTGTAGTAAGCTGCTGCTGTAGCTTTGGGATTAAACCTGGCTTTTTTGCTGTCCTCTTTTGTGGCAATCTCTTTTTCACAAACAGCAATCACTGATTTAAGATCAGCTTCCACTTTTGAAATATCCTGGTTGGTTTCGTTACTGGTTACAACTGCTTTTTTCAAAGTTTCCAGAGCGTTGTTAAACTCATCGTAGTTGTATTTCTTAGGCTTAATAGCAAATCCTACTGCACTGAGCTGGTGTTTAGGGAAACCAAATTTGTTGTTTATTTCAGTTCTTAAGCCAGCTACAGCTTCTTGAATCATACCGGCTTTAGTCTCGCTCATTTTTTTCTTGTAGCTTTCCCAAGCTGTATTACCAGAAGTACTTTTTGATCCTTCTACTTTTTTAACGCCTGCATAAGCTGTCTCGTGAATAGTTTCGCCGTCTTTATTAGACATTTTTAGTGTGTACTTATATTTTAAAGTATTCACATAGTAATACTCAGTTTTCGTTGTTTCAACGCCATCTTTTTTTACTTTAGTCTGCTTCTTCTTTCTTTCAGATTCTCCGCTAACCAATGGGTATTCTTCTATGTAAAAGGAAATATCGCCATCCTGGTCTTCTGCAGCTTTCTCATATCCGGCAAAGCTAAACTTTTCAAGGATTTCATCTCTTCGGTAAGCATCGTCATGTGCTGCTTGTACATCTAGTGTATATGTTTTGTAATCAAGTGGAAGAGGATCAGTTGGGCATTGAATATACTTTAACCAACCCATACTTTCTCTATCCTTTTTTTGGGCATTAGCAGTAACGATACATGCTAAGGTAATTAGTGCAACTGATAGTAACTTTTTCATATTGAGAGTTTAAAATTTGTAAAATCAGGTTTGGATTAATTCTTGGTCAATACATCCCAAAAACATCCCTGTACGGTGTAGTTTTGGTCTTTATATTCAAAAGTCATGTTGATGTCAAAACGGTAGTCGCCATCTTCTTGTGAAACTTTTATGGTACCAGCCCGGTTTTCCATGTTGTATTCATTAATACAACTTCCTTTAATGCGTTCGTTATCGGCGTCATATTCTAAATCATAACCAATTTCAAGATTGGTACATACACCTTTTTCAGGTAAGTATTGGTAAGTATATTCACCTTCCTCTAGTCGTTTGGTACTATTAGATAGGATAGAAAAGTTAATATAGTTTGCAGGGTTACTTAGCTTATCCTTAAGTCTTAAGTTATACTTGCGGTACTCAATTTCACTATCAGTTCCCCAGTCTATGATAGTTCCAGTGGAAATAATGTGTTTGGTACCATTAATTGTTAAATAGTTTTCGGGTCTGGTTTCGTCATCACTACTGCAACTAACAAAACATAACGTAAAAAGAACCATGATGATTCCGTAAAATTTGTTCATTCTTCTTGGTTTTAATTAGACATTGTTAAAAAAATGTGCCGCAAAAGTAGATAATTTATTGTAGGAATGCTAGAGTTTATACCGCTTTAGGAGTACTAGTGCAATATCTTTTTTTTCTGTCTGATTGCTATTTTTCAGATGGTTTTAACTATAAACAATGGGCTATTTGACATTATGAATTAATGACAATTTTCATGTTGAATATTTAACTCAAACAGATGAACGGGCTAGTTGTTTTCCTTTAAAATTATGGTATGCAGATAATCACAATGATTGGGGGTCACCATAAAAGTGTTAGTGAAATATAAAATAATTGGAATGTAAATTATAGGAGTGGGAGAAATATGTGAATTTACTGTTAAGGTAGGATGAGTGATTTATTTGTTGAATCTATTAGAGTGCAGTTATTGTGCGTGATTGTTGAAAGGAGTATTGGATTCTTTTTTATTCCAGTCAGGGCTGAAAACCCCGACTGGATATATTGGCTAAACCAAAAGACTTTATTTCATGCTAACTGTTCATTGCTAACTGTTCATTGTTCACTGTTAGACGTTAGGACAAGTTCGTGTAACGGGATACATTGTTTTAAAGAACACCTTTAGTGCTAGGTAATTGTTGGTTGAAAGGATCTCTGCGGATGGCGGCTTTTATGGCGCGTGCCAGTGCTTTGAATAATCCTTCTATTTTGTGGTGTTCATTGGTGCCGTTGGCTTGTAGGTTGAGGTTGCAGGCTGCGGCATCGGAGAAGCTTTTGAAGAAATGATGAAACATTTCAGTGGGCATGTCACCAATTTTCTCGCGCTTGAACTCAGCGTCCCACACCAGCCAGGGGCGTCCGCCGAAATCGATGGCCGCCAGGGCCAGGCAATCGTCCATGGGCAGGCAGAAGCCATATCGCTCGACGCCGCGCTTGTCGCCCAATGCCTTCTTGAATGCTTCGCCCAGTGCCAGGCCGGTGTCTTCGATCGTATGGTGTTCATCAACATGCAGGTCGCCTTTGACCAGGATGGTAAGTTCACAACCGGAGTGACGCCCTATCTGCTCCAACATGTGGTCGAAAAAGCTGAGGCCGGTGGAGATGTGGCATTGGCCGGTACCGTCGAGGTTGAGCTGTACATCAATATCGGTTTCGGAAGTAGTACGTATTACCTGAGCTGTTCTTTCAACGCGGAAAAGGAAAGCTGCCACGTCGGACCAATCGGCAGTGGTAATGGCACAAATGTTTTTGAGATCATTTGTGTTGATAAAAGAAGACGCTTTTTCGGGTGTTTGCAATAGGATAGCTTGGCAACCCATGTTTTTGGCCAGCTCCACATCGGTGAGGCGGTCCCCGATGACGAAGGAGTTGGCCAGGTCATACTCATCGGTTAAGTAACGCGTGAGCATGCCGGTACGTGGCTTGCGAGTGGAGGCATTGTCTTCGGGCATGGAAGGATCAATGTGAATATGATCAAATGTGATTCCTTCATTCTCCAGGGTTTTAAGCATCTTATTCTGTGCCGGCCAGAAGGTCTCTTCCGGAAATGAGCTGGTACCGAGTCCATCCTGATTGGATACCATCACCAACTCAAAGTTCAGCCGGGAGGCGATCCGTGCCAGGTTTTGAATGACGCCGGGATAGAACTCCAGTTTCTCCAGGCTGTCCACCTGGAAGTCAACAGGCGGTTCAATGATAAGGGTGCCATCGCGGTCGATGAAAAGAACTCTTTTTTTATTGCTCATCATTATAGGCTTTAAGTGCATCGGTTAACTGACTGTTTTCTTCTGGTGAACCAACGGTGATGCGAACACATCCGTTACATAGCGATACTTTAGAACGATCACGAATAATGATGCGGCGGTCAACCAGGTAATTATATAATGATTTGGCATTGTTGATTTTTACCAGGATGAAGTTAGCATCAGTTGGATAGATTTGTTGTACAAATTGAAAATCTTTCAATTGCTCAATGAGTTTTGTGCGCTCTTCAAGGAGAAGGTTCACCCATTTTTGCATGGTGTCAGTCTCCTTCAACAGTTCCAGTGCTTTTTGCTGGGTTAGAATATTGACGTTATAAGGATACTTGATTTTATTTAGAACGGTCACAATTTCTTCGCTGGCAAAGGCCATGCCCAGCCGAATGCCAGCCATCCCCCAGGCTTTGGAAAAGGTTTGTAAGATCACCAGGTTGGGAAATTCATTGAGCCGGGATAAAAAACTTTTATCCGGCGCAAAATCAATATAAGCTTCATCCAATACCACGATTCCCTGAAAAGTTATTAACAGCTGTTCAATATCCCGGGCTTTAAAACAATTCCCGGTGGGATTATTGGGTGAGCATAGGAAGAGTAATTTGGTATTGGTATCAACAGCATCCAGCAGGCCATCTACATCCGGTTCAAAAGATTTAGTTAATGGGACGCGTTTTACCTCCACATTATTGATGTCGGCTGCTACCTGGTACATGCCGTAAGACGGATCGATGGACACCACATTATCTATTCCCGGCTCGCAGAATGCGCGATAGACCAAATCGATGGCTTCGTCACTACCGTTTCCCAGGAAAATATTTTCCGTTGGTACTTTCTTTATCTGGCTGATGCGCTCTTTTAGTTGTCGTTGGTAGGGATCGGGGTAACGGTTGTAAGGTTCATTAAACGGATTTTCATTGGCATCGAGGAACACAGCGGCCTCGCCGCTGTATTCGTCCCGTGCTGAGGAATAAGGTTTCAGTCCTCTGATATTTGATCGAAGTAACAATTCCAGTGACTTCATGATTTGGTTTTTAGTTGATTTAAACGAATTGTAACAGCATTTTTGTGGGCTTCCAATTGTTCGGCAGCCGCCATGGTTTCAATTACCGGGCCAATAGCTTCCAGTCCTTCTGAAGAGATCTTCTGGTAAGTAATCTTCTTCACAAAACTATCGAGATTTACACCACTATAGGCAGTAGCATAACCGTGTGTTGGCAATGTGTGATTGGTTCCTGATGCATAGTCACCAGCACTTTCAGGCGTATAGTTACCCATGAAGATACTTCCGGCATTGATGATCTGTTCGGCCACTTTTTCATCATCGCGTACTGATAATATCAGGTGTTCGGGAGCGTATAGGTTGGTGAGACTGATCATCTCTTTTACGTTTTTGAGTAGAATTAGCCGGCTATTACCTAATGCCTGGTGGGCAATTTCTTGTCGTGGTAATTGGGTTAACTGTACTTCTACTTGTTGTTCCACCAGGTCAATCAGGTTCTCATTATCGGTCACAAAGATCACCTGACTATCGCCGCCATGTTCAGCTTGAGAGAGTAGATCGGCAGCAATGAATGCCGGGTTGGCACTTTCGTCGGCCATTACCAATACTTCCGACGGACCGGCGGGCATGTCAATGGCCACGTCTTTGAGACTCACCAGTTGTTTGGCGGCCGTCACAAACCGGTTACCTGGTCCGAAGATTTTATAAACAGCCGGCACGGTTTCGGTGCCGTAAGCCATGGCTCCAATGGCCTGAATGCCGCCCAGCTTGAAAATGCGCGTGATGCCCACCAGGGAAGCTGTGTATAAAACGGCAGGGTGTATTTTGCCATCCTTTCCCGCTGGCGAGCAAAGTACGATCTCACGACATCCGGCAATCTTGGCCGGTACGGCCAGCATCAGGACTGTTGAAAAAAGAGGCGCGGTTCCTCCCGGAATGTATAATCCTACCTTATCAATTGCCACACTTTTTTGCCAACAGTTAACACCTTTCATGGTTTCTACCTGGCGTTTTCCTTCTTTCTGGGCCAGGTGAAATTTTTCAATATTGCTTTTAGCCTGGATGATGGCTTGTTTCAGGTCGCTTGATACCAACAGGCAAGCTTCATCTATTTCCCTTTGTGTGACTTCAAAGGTTTCTCCTGTCAGGTTGTCGAATTTACGGGCATAACGCCATACGGCTTCATCACCTGTTTGTTGAATTTCTTTCAGGATGTTTCCCGTTTTTTCGAACAGGTCTTGAACATCGGCTTGTGGCCGGGCTAAAATAGCCGGCCACTCCTTTGATGATGGATATTTATATACCTGCATAAGCTGATTTTAAAGGATCATTTTTTCTATAGGAATCACTAATATGCCTTGTGCACCATGTTCTTTTAGTTGGCCGATAATGCGCCAGAATTCTTTCTCTTTAATCACTGAGTGGATAGAGCTCCAGCCTGCTTCTGCCAGTGGAAGAACGGTTGGACTTTTCATGCCGGGGAGAATGCGTACAATATCGTTTATTTTTTCGTTGGGAGCATTTAAAAGGATGTATTTATTGGAGTTGGATGCTTGTACGGCTTCAATCCGGAAAATTATTTCATCCAACAAAGCCTGTTTTTCTGGTTCCATATCGGGCTTGGCCACCAATAATGCTTCCGACAGCATGGCTACTTCCACTTCTTTCAGGCGGTTGGCTACCAAGGTACTTCCTGAGCTGACAATGTCAAAAATGGCATCGGCTAGCCCAATTCCGGGAGCAATTTCAACCGATCCGGCTATTTCGTGTATGTCAACGTTTATCTTTTTTTCGGCAAAGAAATTCCTCAGAATCCCGGGATAGGAAGTAGCGACTTTTTTGCCTTCGAAAAAAGATAATCCGGGGTAGTCAATTGCTTTAGGGATAGCCAGTGATAAACGACATTTGCTAAATCCCAGGCGTTTAGCAATTTTCAGGTTGAATCCTTTCTCTGCCATTTCATTTTCTCCTACAATACCAATGTCAGCGACACTGTCAGCTACGGTTTGGGGAATGTCATCGTCACGTAAAAACAACACTTCGATGGGGAAGTTGGGAGAAGAAGCTACCAGTTTGCCGCTCCCGACATTAAACTTTATTCCGGCTTCTTTCAGTAAAGCCATTGAGTCTTGGTTTAACCGACCTTTTTTCTGTAATGCAATTCTTAGTTTAGTTTCCATTTGATTAATGTATTTAGATTAATGAGGTATAAAAAAGGCTTATCCTTTATTTGGATAAGCCTTGTCATTTATTTAGATATAATAATTCCAGCCTATCCTGAATGATAAGAATGATGATGGATATGTAGATGAAAATTATTCATGTTGTTTGTTTTTAGATATAAAAAAAGGCTTGCTCTTTTAGAGCAAGCCTGATTAATATTTTTAAACACATCAATCACCGCCTACCCGTGGAGTAGAATAAAATGATGGTGATGATGAGTATTGTTTGACATGATTGGTTGTTTTATTCCGTCACAAAAATAAGTGGATAATCTAGAAATTCAAATTTAATCGCATCTTTTTGTCTCAAATTATTATTGTTTTTTCAGCCTTAGCCCGATGGTTTTTGGCAAAACGGGCATATTCCTGATCCGAACCCTTGGTGTGATTCACTAACCAATCCTTAAGGAATTTGGTTACTTCCAATTATAAAATCATCTTGCCATTCTTTAACCGGTTATAAAACTCATTGGTCTTGTTTATGAATAGCTGGTGCTGTTTTTTATGTCCTTTCAAGCCAGTAAAGCCAATCCGTTCCATGAATTTTTCCTCGTTTGCAAAATGTAACTGGGTATAGTTAACGAGTCCTAAAATCAGTTCTTCCAATTTCAGCTTTGGGAATTTATCCATAATGCCTTTATAAAACCGATCCATTAACAAGAAGAGATGTTTGTGTTCGTTATCAATGGTGAGATTATTAACAGATAGGTCTGATGTCCATTTAATCATAAATGCTCCTTTTCCAGTAGTTATTTGCGTCTAAAAATACAACTTTAGTCAACTAGTACCTGATAAATTAATGGTAAGCTCTGCTACTGCTCATTAACTTTAGATTTTGATGCTATTCTGGTTTCGTTTAACTTCGACACAAAATTAAATGCCATGGGAATAACAAGACATTTACCCAACTTCCTTACCTCCCTTAATTTATTATGTGGCACATTAGCCACCTATTCAGCTATTAACGGACAGCTTGAATTAGCGGTATGGTTAATATTTATCGGGGCATTATTTGATTTCTCCGATGGATTTGTTGCCCGAGCCTTGAAAGCCTACAGTCCAATGGGCAAAGAGTTAGACTCTTTAGCTGATCTCATTAGCTTTGGAATGGCCCCGGCCGCCATATTATCTACTATCTTAAAGTACCTGATTACAAAAAGCTATGACAGTTTATTTTTTGAGTTATCAACAATTGAACAGGCCTGGATTCTTTCGCCTTTTCTATTAACTGTTTTTGCCGGATTGCGTTTAGCTAAATTCAATGTTGATACCCGTCAAACAGAAAATTTCCTGGGTTTGACAACTACTGCAACCGGTATTTTTACAGCATCGTTTGCTTATGCATTTGCGAACTATACGGATGCTTTCGGATGGCTCAAACCGTACATGGTATTGGTGACTGTACTTATCTTCTGTAGTTTATTGGTAAGTGAGGTTCCCATGTTTTCGTTAAAGTTTAAGAGTATTAAATGGAAAGAAAACCAACACCGGTTTATGCTTTTATTACTGGCCATTGTTTTAATTTTTTGGTTAGGGATAGGCGGTGTGGCCGTTGTTATTTTTTACTACATTGTTATATCAGTTGGTCAGTGGTTTTTTATTCGCTAAAAAAATTAACCGGGATCTTTATTTAATAAGGTCCCGGTTCTTTAATACGTTAAAGAGTAACTATATCTCTTCTTTTTCTTCTATTTTCATCTTCTCTTCAAATTTTCTCAATGAAAACTTTATCGCATAATAACTGATTATTATTGTTAACGGAAAAGAAGAAAACCATAATATTGCTGATAGGTATTTCATCTGTTTGATTTTTTGTTTTTAATTGTGCCCGATGTTCCGGGCGAACTTGCCAATTTTATCACCTTCTACTGTGAGTTGTTTTTACTCAGGAATCGAGTATTACATGCAGTTTTAATATATATGGATGTCATCGGATGACATTTCATCTTTTGTGATTTTCGTATTATTGATCGATTTCCATGCATGCCAGATGTAACCAAGAACGAATGGCACAAGTAGTGAGACATAACTCATGGCTGTGAGCGTAAAGTGACTTGAGGAGGCGTTCATAATGGTTAATGAACTTTGCATGTCTCCATGGGTTGAGGGGTAAAAGGCTGTGTTATTAAAGCCTGCCAATAACAGTAATGAGAAAACAGTGAGGATTGTCCCGGTTCCTGAAAACCAGATGCCTGATGTATTTGTAGTTATTAGACTGGAAATGATACCCCATAAAACAAGCACAACACCTCCCAGGAAAAGTATTGTTACAATAGGCATAGTTAATAGATTGTTAAAGTATTTAAATGGTTCCATGAAAACCTCTTCTGTGTTCGGATTCACTGCAAAGCCATCGCGTAGCATTAGCCAGATAGTAAATGTCAGAAAAAAGACCACAAATGGTACTGCATTATAAAGAAGATGTTTCCTGGCCCTGGTGAATATGGATTCGTCATCAATGCTGTTCATGAAATACAATAAGCCTAATACTCTTGCAAGAAAGAAAACCGTTAATCCTAGAGAGAGGTTATGCAAATTCAGAGCAGCCTCAAGACCGTGAAATGGTGTTTCCCATCTTGATTGATTGAGTTCGTTAACAGAGAAGGGGGAGCCGGTAAAAAAGGTTGCTACGGCTGTTCCAATGAAAATGGTGCCGATAAAACCGTTTATGAAGAGGAACAGTTCATATGTTTTAGGTCCGAATACATTATTTTGCCGGGTTCTGAATTCGTAAGCGATGGCCTGAATGACAAAGGCAAAGAGGATAATCATCCAGACCCAATAAGCTCCACCAAAACTGGTGCTGTAAAAAAGCGGAAAGGAAGCAAAAAAGGCGCCACCGAATGTAACCAGGGTGGTAAAGGTAAATTCCCACTTTCGGCCAAGCGTATTAATCAGCATAGTTTTTTCTATATCTGATTTGCCAATAGTATTTATCAATGTTTGTCCGCCTTGTACAAACATTAGAAAGACCAGAAATGCACCAAGTAGGGATATAATGATCCACCAATACTGTTGTAGTGCGAGATGTGATAGTGTTTCAAACATTATTAGTCTCCTCCTTCTTTAGGTCCGATATTAATTTGTTTTACCATAATCCGTACTTCTGCTATGGCCAGCGCGACAAATGTGATTGCAAAAAGCCAGAACGTAATCATTACTGAGCTACTGTCAATTTGAGAAACGGCTGACATAGCCGGCATTAAATCCTGAATAACCCATGGCTGGCGCCCCACTTCTGCAACAATCCATCCTGACTGGCTGGCGATATAGGCCAGCGGAATGGTCCAAACCGCTGTCCAGAGGATAAATCGTTTTGTTTCAATTTTATTTTTGAAGGTGAGCCATAATACAACAATGAATAACGCCAGAAAATGCATGCCCAAGCCTACCATTATGTGAAAAGCATAAAAAGACAGGGAGACGGAAGGCACCAGTTTGAAGGCATTTTTCTCCAGTTGTTCCGGATCCGGGTCATAATAATTGCCGTAGCCGAAATATTTGAAGTAATTATTGATCCATTGTTGATCTTCAAATTGGGCGCGTATTAATTTATACGTTTCAGGATCGGATTTTTGTGCTTTTTTTAAAGCCTTTAAAGCTTGTTGCGCTTCATAACCTCGTTTTATTTTTTCGTTATAGGGCATGATACCGTGTGCCTCATTTCCCAGAACCAAATCCTTGATTCCTGGCACAAAGGCATCTACATTCAGGAAGGCCATATAAGAAAGCATATTGGGAATTTCTATCTTAAACAGAAAATCCTCTTCTGATTCAGGTGTTACCGGATCATCGTTGGAATCTCCTATCAATCCAATAGCAATAAGAGGAGCTTGTGTTTTACCTGTATATAATGCTTCCATCGCTGCTAATTTCATGGGTTGGGTGGTGGCCACATCTCTGGCGGAACTGTCTCCGGTGCCAATGAGCATGAGTGAGGCGATGATTCCAAACACAGAAGAAATGATAATGCTGCGCTTGGCAAAAAGGATATGTCTTTTCTTTAATAGAAACCAACAGCTTATTCCCATTACAAAGAGGGCTGCCAATACAAAGCCAGAAGTTGTTGTATGAAGAAATTTATTTACCGCCGATTCTGAAAATAAAATATTCCAGAAGCTGATCATTTCATTTCGGGCGGTATCGGGATTAAATTGCATCCCTTTGGGATTTTGCATCCAGGCGTTGGCAACTAATATCCAAAGAGCCGAAAGATTGGCGCCTATGGCTGTTAGCCAAGTAGCTGTAAGGTGGAATTTTTTGCTCACTTTTCCCCATCCAAAAAACATGACGGCGATAAAAGTACTTTCCATAAAGAAGGCCATAATGCCTTCAATGGCAAGAGGTGCACCAAAAATATCACCAACAAACCAGGAATAATTCGACCAGTTGGTGCCAAATTCAAATTCAAGGATAATGCCGGTTGCCACTCCAATGGCGAAATTAATACCGAATAATTTCATCCAGAATTTGGTTAGTTTTTTCCATTCCGGATCGCCCGTTTTAACGTAAATGGTTTCCATGAAGGCTACCATAAAACCCAGGCCTAAAGTGAGCGGGACAAATAGCCAATGAAACATGGCTGTAAGGGCAAACTGTGCCCGCGACCAGTTAATGAGTGTCAAGTCTATGCTTTCTAACATTATGGATGTGATTTTAGTGATTGGTTAATTGTTCTATAACATGGTTAGCTCTTTCTTCATCGGTAGTGTAACGACTCTTCAGTGTATCTCTGAAAAAAAATAGTTTGAATACAACAAACATGATGAACAGTTTTAACAGGATGATTAACCAGAGGGTTCGGGCCCATGGCGAAAGGGATTTAAATCCTTCGACGTAAAACTGAATGATTCTATTTATCCAAACCATGTTTTATAGCAGTTTAAGTATTGCTTTCTTATTTCTTCAAATCAGAACCCAAGACTAAGGTAAAAATAATTGAAGAACTCAATTACTTATTTGAAAAATTTTGTACGGTTCTTTTATTTTTCAAGGGGAATGACAATCTCACAAAATTTAATGTTCATTCATGTTGTCTGAAATATATACAAAAAAACATTTTCTACTCTCAAAATGAATAATATCCCTTTTTGATTACACGTAGCACTTGACTTTAATTGACTAATTAGGTAAATTTTTACTTAAACAAATTTGATCCAAATGCAATTTTTGTTCATCTTCGAATTTTAATTAAGTACCCGTATACCAAAATAGATCAGAATGCCTGAATCTATAGTTATAACATCTTAATATGATATAAAAATAATGAAAATTTAAGGGAACATACTTGACATTAGTATTAAACGGACTGATAATTGTGTTGAGGTTTCCAACTAAAGTTAAACAAAAAAACTTCGAACCTATGACCGCAGAACAATTCAACCACCGTCTTCTAGGGCTTCAGCATAAAATGTTGAATTATGCCTTATCACTTACTGCTAATCAAGATGATGCGAATGATCTTCTACAGGAAACAAATTATAGGGCCTTATCTTCCCGGGAAAAATTCGTGTTAAACACCAATTTCTCGGCATGGATGCATACGATCATGAGAAATTCTTTTATTAACAGCTACAGGCGTCGTTATAAATTACGGCAGGCACCTATGCTGGTTGATGAAGTTAGCTTCTTATCGAACAAATATGCTACCTATGAGACTCCCGAGGTTCATCATGCAACCAGAGAAATTAATCATTACATGGGAAAACTTACTACTGATTTTAAGGTTCCTTTGCAGATGCATATGGAAGGATATAAATACAAGGAAATAGCAAAAAAACTGGAAATGCCAATTGGAACGGTAAAAAGCCGAATTTTCTTTGGTAGAAAGAAACTTCAAAAAATGATTGAGATATAGAACAGGTTAAAAGGTAGATTAAGTGGGGAAGTTGATTTTGTGAATGGGGAAAAGCGAGAATTTCAATTAAGAAATTCTCGCTTTTGTTTTTAACGCACAATTATCTCATCTGAGAAAATCCATGCTTTCCCTCCGGCAGCCGGGTGCCAGGAGGGGCACACTCCTACATTATCGGCCTTTATTTTTATATATCGTGCAGAAACAGCTTCAAAATCGGCTGGATACTGTACTATTTCATTCACATCACTTTTAGTGACGCCCGGGGCGAACTCGGCAACCTTGTCAAATTTATTGCCATCGGCAGAAATGAAATAGGTTACTTTTACCGGTCCAAAGACCCAAGACATGGGTTGGTTCTTAAACCTGGAATTGATATGCGAAATATTCGTTTCTTCACCCAGGTCGAGGATGGCTTCTAACGGTTTTTCTTCCACGCCGATCCAAACGCCTAAAAAGCCATTGGTTAATCCGTTTTTACCACCACCATCATATTGGGGGGCATGCTTGTAAGTCAATGTGTATGATTTTCCAAAGGCTTTGTGGAACATGATCTCCTTTTCTGTTATGTGAAGAGCTTCACCTTTTTTATCAAACTGACAAGCTTTAATGTGTGCATCTTCTGACAGTGTAAACGTGTTTTTATACATCAGTGAGTTTTGACTTGGCGTAGTGCCATCCAATGTATAATAAACCGGTAAAGGACGCTCAGTGAGGAAAGTAATGTCTGCCGAATTCTTTGCGTAATCCGGTGCCACATCAATGCGCACATGATAGGAGATGTCCCCTACATTAACGCCGTTGTCTTTCAGCTTTTCGGCTTGCGTGAGGACGCGTCCATAAAAATCGTCCCAACTCCTTTTCTCGGGACTCCAGGCCACTTCCGCCAAGGCAAAGGTGCGGGGGAACATCATGTATTCAACATGTTTGAAGGCAGGAATGTACTCCGACCATATGTTAGCCTGGATGCCGATGATGTGTTTTTTATTTTCCTGCGACACATCCTCAGGAATGGAAGGAAAGGTGTAAACATCGCGTAAGGAAGTTATTCCCGGATGCCCCGGGGAATTGGGTTGGTGGTTTTGCACATGATTAAAATAGTAGGGGAACATGGGGGTCATCACCACATCATGTCCAGCTTCAGCTGCGTTTACACCGCCTTGTACCCCGCGCCATGACATGACAGCAGCATTGGGTGCCAGGCCGCCATCCAGAATCTCATCCCAGCCAATCAACCGGCGGCCATGACTGTTCAGGTACTTTTCAATGCGTCCCACAAAATAACTCTGGAGTTCATGTTCATCATGCGCCCCCACCGCCTTCATGCGTTTCTTGCATTTGGGGCACTTCAGCCAGGTGTCTTTGGGTGTTTCATCACCTCCGATGTGAATGAATTCACCGGGAAACAACTCCATGGTTTCCGCCAAAACATCTTCTAAAAAATGAAAAGTCGACTCTTTTCCAGCACAAAACACACCGGCAGAAACACCCGCCTGTGTCCATATTTCCAGATCGCCCGCATTATCACAATAGTATTCAGGATAGGCCACCAGGGCAGCAGCAGAGTGACCGGGGAGCTCAATTTCCGGTACAATGGTTACCTGGCGATCTTTGGCATACGCCACAATCTCACGTACCTGTTCCTGGGTGTAGTAACCACCGTAAGGCTGGCCATCATCTTTATTCAATCCTTTTTCCTGGTTCGCTTCAAAGCCAACCTTTGACCGCCAGGCGCCTACTTCCGTCAGCTTAGGATATTTTTTTATCTCCAGGCGCCATCCCTGATCATCCACCAGGTGCCAGTGAAAGGTGTTTAATTTATACATAGACATCAGGTCGATGTATTTCTTTATTTCTGCTACAGAAAACAGGTGTCGCGACACATCCAGGTGCATCCCCCGCCAATCAAATCGCGGATAATCCGTGATGTTGATAACAGGTAAATAATGTTTTCCGTCTTTTTCTTCTTCCACCAGTTGTCTGAGTGTTTGCATGGCATAGAACAGACCTTTTTCCGATTGGGCATCAATGGATACCGTCTTGGGGCTGACACGCAACCGGTAAGCTTCTTCGCCTCCCGGCACCTGGCTGTTGATTGAAAATTTCACCGATCCGGCTTTGTTTTCCTGCAGGGTCACTCCAAATTGGGAAGCCATCATTTGGGAGAAGTAGGCACTCAATGCTTTCTTTCCTTCAATTTCTCCTTCAAACGAAAACACCGCGTCATCCAGATCATACTGGCCAATCCCTTGTTCTACTTCAACCGGGTAAGGAATGAGTTGCACTTCCTTTTGGCTTTGTTTGGGAGCACAGGAAGCCGTGATTAACGCTATTGTTAAAATGAATAGTAACTGCTTCATTATCTGTTTTTCTTTTTTAATTATTTCGCCTTTCGATGAAACTATTGCTTATCCCACTGGGCGATCTCTTCTTTTAGCACGGCCCAATGGTCATCATTCATATTATAAGGAGTAAAAATACAGATGCCGTTTGCGCCACCCTTCTTCGATGCCTTAATGGCTACCCGAAACTCATCCGGTGTTAAGGCCGGAACGAACAATCCACTGTACAATTCGGCTTTGTCACCAACAGCTTGTACGCCCTCCACGCAGGCTTTTTCTACCCACTGTGGTTTTTCTTCATAAAAGCTATTGTAGTTCATCGGATAGTAAGCATCCAGTGACCACTTATCCCAGGCCTGTCTAACCAGTGTTTTGGAGATTGTCGGTGTGGGGAAAACAGCAGCCGTAATTTTAATTCCTTTTTTATGCACTGCTTCTGTTAATAAATCCACCACTTCGGTCACCGTTTTATAGCGAAACTTGCGCCAGGCTTCATTATCCGGTGCTGTGTCCTTTAGTGTCCGGGGGTCTATGCCTGTCTCTTTTTCAAAACGCTTACAACACTCATCACAGTAACAGAAATCAAATTCGGGGTATTCTTTGTCCATCACCAAGTCATATTTCTCCCATAATTCAATGGGCAGAATCACATCGGAATGACGGATGTAGTCCAGGTGCACACCATCAAGGCCTTTTATGGAAGCCAATTTTTCCACAAAGTTCACCAGGTAGTTTCTTACCTCCTTATTTGTGGGGCATAACCATTTATAATAATCCACATAGGGCGGATTGGTGGCCGTAGATTTACCATCGCGACTTACTGTAAACCAATCGGGGTGGTTCTTCAGTAACTCTTTCTCCGGATGCCGCATTATGGTTTGCCAGGCATGCAGCTCCAAGCCGTTCTGATGCGCAATTGTTACCGCTTGTTCATAGTTATCAACCGGACACTGGTACATGACGCCGCTGATACCGGCATCTTTTAGTTTCGAAAAAATCTCAGTTAAAAAATCCGTCGAATGATTTTGGCCTTCACCCATCCACACATAATGTTTGGCTGTGGGTTTTTCTTTGGCCGGCTGGCACGCCGAAAAGAAAATAGTAAGTGACAAGAGCGTCACCGTAAAAATAAAGAGTTGTAATAGACGTTTCATGGCAAGTAGTTTTTGTTTTTATTTCTGATTCGTTCAGCAATTTCACCAATATTATCCAACGGTGAAAAATAAAAGATCTGTAATTAGTTGAATTGAAATTTAGTTACAGATAATTGAACAAATGTGCCCAAATCAAACTTTGAAGCGTAGAAATGTTCCTGAACATCCGTAACCACCTTTTTGCAGAAAAATTCAGAAATCAAATGGTGCCTGTGGTCTGGATTGGTTTTATCTATGTGACTATCGGTTTTATGGCACAGACGTTTTGTATTATGGCGTTCCCATGTGCATAAAAAAAGTCTGTCCATTGCCTGGCAGACTCTTCTAATATGGTTGACTCCCGTTAGGCGCTTATCCGTAATGATCGTGTTTTTTGGGGAAGATATTGCAATCCCGATTATGCTTCTTGATACTTTTTACTCGCTATTCGCATCTCGCATCTTGCTACTTGCTACTCATTTCTTGATACTGATATCTAAGTATTTTCCAGGTTCGTTTAAACCAGGTCGCAGGCTTCCGGCGGCATCCAGTGGGCATCCTCGCCTTCCCATTTCACATTACAACCAATGGGATTCGTTACGGTCACCGGTAACGGGTTCCCTGACGTCAACGCCTCCAGCACCTCCTCCAGGGTGTTTTCTTTCATTTTGGTTGTATCCTTGGGTGAATCCACTCCCCGGCCCGTATACACCAGCCGGCGTGACGAGTCAAACACAAAAAAGTGGGGCGTACGCAAGGCACCATAAGCCCTGGCAACCTCCTGCGATTCATCGTACAGGTAATGCCACGGAAACCGGTGGTCCTTCATTCGCTGCACCATATTGGGGAAACTATCCGCTTCATAAGTATGTTTGCTGTTGGAATTAATCCCCACAAACAGCACCCCCTTTTGCGCATATTTCTCGGCAGTCCGCCTGGTCACCTCGTCCGAATCAATCACATACGGACAATGGTTGCAGGTGAAAAAGACAACCAGATAATCCACATCCCTGAAATCATTCAGCGAATAAGTGTGTCCATCTGTCGCCGGTAAAGTAAAACCCGGCGCTTCATTTCCAATCTCTAATGTAAATGCCATGGCTGATTTTTTAGTTTTCTATTCAACAGCCCGATCCCCCAAAAAGTTTGGCTAGCAACCTAAACCCTCTACCTTAAACCTTAAGCCGTATGCCTCATACCGTATACCGCACATACCGTATCCCTCAACCCCTAAATCGCATATCGAACATCTTTTTCTGGCGTCCCGCCTCGCCTGAGGCTCGCCGCCGCGCTTTTCGTTCCTACTCCTCGCTTTCCCATCCCGCCCATGCCAATGCCCCGCTGTGGGGTATCCACTGCAATCGCTGGCCGGAAGCAACTAACAGGGTACAGTTAGCAGTTAACAGTTAGCAGTTAACAGTTAGTAAATAACAGTTACCAGATAACAGGGGAAAGAGAGTAGATAATTATATCAGCATGTCCAAATTGGAAAAAGGATTGTGCCAACCAAAATATCATCCATATCTGTTGGGGCGTGGGTTATATCAGTAAAAAAACCGTTCAAACCAGAGGAGAAACCGTACAAAACAAAGTAAAAACCTTACAAACAAAAGAGAAGTAGTAGAAACCAGAAATAAATCGTCCCAAACCAATGCGAAAAGGTCCAAACCAAAAGAAATACGTGTCAGACCAATGCGAAAAGGTTCAAACCAGGAATAAATCGTTCCAAACCGTTGGGAAATGGTTCAAACCATCTAAAATACGTTCCAAACCGATGGGAAATAGTTCAAACCATAAAAAAACCGTGTAAAACTGGAAAAAGTCGTACGAAATGCCAGGAAAGGCTTATTTAATTGAAAGGATGAAGAATGACTAAATGATACAGGTTGTTTTTTCAGAATTAAACCCGACTCGCACAATTCTTGCACAGGCCGGGTCATTATCTCTGATAAATTAAGCCTTCGTTTAATCCATTTCCATGTCACTCAAATGCAAATCCAGCGCTTTCACCGAGATTTGAATCTCTTTAATGGATAAACCCAGTGAAAAGATCAACAAGATGAGGGCAATGCCAAAGATTACTTCAGCGGTGGTTTGCCACTGAATATATACCAGGAACATGCACAGGACGCAGAGCAGCAAGCTCGAAATACCCGATATCTGCATCGCCCGGGTGAGGCGTAAGCGTGTTTTTAGATTTTGAATCTGGCCCAACAGGATGGCATTGGGGCGCTCTTTAAAGCGGGTATGCAAATCTCTGACGATGGAGGCGTAGCTTAAAAAGCGATTGGTGTAGGCCAGCATAATGAGTGATATGGCGGAAAATAAAAGAGCCGGGGTTGTTAATGTTAAATGTTCCATCTATTTCGTTTTAGTCTGTTGTACATGGTGACAATGTAGCAGAAATGTTGTTCATTGGAGTACCGTCTCGACGTTGGAGCACTCGTTTTAGGTGCTTGATTTTTTTGGTAGGTTTCATAACTTTCAAACCTCAAACAATTTTATGCTACTAAAATATTCTGTTTCGGTATGCAAAAATAAGCATTTAAAAGGGGGCATTCGGTAGGGAGAATGCTTTTAGCAGTACAAAAGCAATGTTGTGTTGATTCCGACCTCAGCAACGTAGTTCGGGACCCACTTCCTGAAGTTGATGAAAAGACAGAAAGCTGTTTGAGCGGAGCGAGTTCTTTCTGTCTCATCAACTTTAGGAATAGTGGGTGAACGAGTGCTGCAGTCGGCGGACTCTTTGCTTACTTTCTCGACTGTAGGAGAATTGAAAATCGTGAACACCTATAAATAAAATAAAAGGTGAACAAAGTAAGAGCCTCCACGGCTTGAGTGGTAAATTAAAATAGTTAAGGGTAATCGAAGGTGAAATCATTTTTATAAGCTATTTCCTTGGGGTATTGAGTAGCCCGGCAGCTTGGATTTATTAACTTTTCAGTACCCTTCTGAAAAGCATTGCGTGTTTTATTTGTTCAACTTAGATCTGATGATCGTCTAAAAAAAGTACTATGACTAAGCAGCAGTGGTATGAGAGGTTATTCTCAAATTTTGCCAATAAATATGAAAAAGAAGTGTTTACCCAGGGCACTGTTCAGGAAGTAGATTTTCTGGAGGAGCTACTGCAGCACGATAAACGCCTGTCGGTGTTGGATGTGGGGTGTGGTACCGGCCGGCATGCCATTGAATTAGCCCGGCGAGGGTATGCAGTTACCGGTATTGATTTATCGGAAAATATGTTGCAGAAAGCTCGTGAAAAGGCTGTCAAGGCCAATGTTGAGGTTACTTTCATTCAGGCCGATGCACGCTCTTTCGTGAGTAGTGAGAAATATGATCTGGTCATCATGCTGTGTGAAGGTGGCTTTTCCCTTATGGAGACGGATGAGATGAATTATGCCATATTAAAAAATGCCAGAGCGGCCATGAAGGAAAAGGGGCAATTTGTGTTTACCTGCCTGAATGCCTTGTTTCCGCTTTTTCATTCGGTGAAAGAATTTATGGAACAGGGGAGTGGGGCCAATTATTCGTTGCTCACCTTTGATTGGGTAACCTTTCGGGAGCATTCTAATGTAGAGATGACGGATGATGATGGTCAGTCCTTCTTCTTAAATACCAACGAACGCTATTATGCCCCTTCAGAGATAACATGGATGTTGAAATCTTTGGGACTCGATGAAGTGGAGATTTTTGGCGGGGAAGTGGGAAATTTTTCCCGATGTCGGTTAACACCTGACTATTTTGAGTTGTTGGTAATCGCCCGTTAATTTCTTGTTATAACTAGAATAAAAAAGCATAGCTCCTGGAGTGTAGGAGCTATGCTTTTTTATTCTATAAAATATGGGTAGTTATGAACAGGGGATTAAACGGGCTGTTCCATATTCTCCTGCTCTGATAGTGACAATTTGCCGGAAGCTTTCATGATGACCCCCAAGGCGATGAACAAGCCAATGTTACCGGCCAGGAAGGCGTAATCATTCAACTGAAGCAGTACAAACAGGAAGGCATAAATGATGGATAATAGGCAAAAGATGGATAAAGCCTGTTTCTTATCGTTTAAGATGGCATACGAGTAGAAACTTACCATTGAAACAATACCCAGTGTGGCGACCAGGTAGGCCCAGGTAAACCCGATGTGTTCACTCAACGCAGTTAATATCGAAAAAAACAAAACCAGAGCCAGGCCCACCAGAAAATATTGAAAAATGTGGATCTTCTTCTTTTTAGTGAGTTCCAGAAATAGGAAAACCAGAATGGTAAGGGAAATAATGAGCATGCCATATTTTACTGATCTTAATGATTTCTGATAATGTTGTACCGGTACAAATAAGTCAACGCCTAAAAGTTGGCTCTCGATGTTATAGCTATCTCCTACCCATTGTTGAGGGAAATTGCGGTTTAAGTGGGTAATGGCCCATTCAGCAGTAAATCCTTTGGCTGTGATCTCCCGTTTGACGGGTAAGTAACTGCCTGTGAAACTCGGGTCTTTCCAGTCGGAGTTGAGCTTCACTTTTGTTTTCTTTCCCAGCGGAATGAAGTAGAGCCCTTTGGAACCACTCAGGCTCAGTTGAACGTCAAAAGGGGAATCCTGGGCAAAAGCCTCGGTAAGTTGGCCCAATTTGAACGAAATACCAGAGTTGCTCAAGTCATTGGTAACTAATCCTGCTTCCGGCTCCAGGGTGCGTTTTGCCATGTTGCAGAGAACTTCGCCTTTAATCCCGCGGTTATCAGAGATGCCAAGGGTGAGATAGGCATCACTCCAGTCAATTTCTTCAATGTCTCCGGGTAGGTTCTTGATAATACTGAAGTGTCCTTTCAGATGAAGGTCTGAATTAAATAGTACTTTCTTATAAATGCCCCGATACCTGATTTCGGGTGATACGGCACCTTCGATCTGCAGGTCTTCAGGCATGATGTGTAACCATTTTTTGCGGAGAATACGTTCCCCGTTCTTGTTACTCTCCCGGAAATAAACCGGTATGTTTAAAACGGGGCCTGATAAGGTTTGAGCACCTCCCCATTGTTCCTGCATCTCAAAATCAACTTGGCGCTCATTGTCCTGACGTTCTTCAATTAAATTTTTTATCATTCCCAATGGAATCAGGAGGATAAGTACCATAGTTCCGATCATTACCAGTTTGCCGGTAATGGAGTAAAACCAGTTGTCTTGCATTTTTTGTTTTATATTTTCTTCCATGATCAAATATTTAAAAGTACTTTGGAATTCAAAGTGAATAAATAAAAAAAATTAGTCCTTCTTTAATAGTTGTTCCAATGCGTTGAGGTGTTCGACAAATGCAACTCGCCCATTTTGAGTGATGAGGTAAGTTGTTTTAGGTTTTCGTCCCACAAATTGTTTCTTTACAGAGATTAAGTCATGTTTTTCTAATGCTTTGAGATGACTTGCCAGGTTGCCATCGGTGACACCCAGTAATTCTTTCAGGGCAATGAAGTCCATCTCCTCATTAACCATGAGGGTGGACATGATGCCCAGGCGCACCCTGTTTTCGAAATTTTTATTCAGTTTGGCAATTATTTCCTTCATCTGAAAGCTGTTTCTCTATATCAATAAATTACCTTGTTAAGTATTCGATACTATATCTGTTGCTTTTCCCGGTCATATTTATAATACATGGTTACCCCGTAAACAATATGGAACACACCAAAGCCTAAGGTCCAGAACAGCAGGCCGTAATTTAGAAATATACCGGCCAATAGTCCCAGGGCAACCTCTATATAGCCCAAATACTGAATGTCCCGGTGGGTATATTTGGCGGCGTTGATGAGCGCCAGACCGTAAAAAATCAACATGGCGGCCCCCACCAGACGAATGTTCTCATGATAGGCTAAAATCAAACTGAACAAGCCACCAATCAGTAATACAAAACTTAAGCTCCAGGCCATTTTTTTGGTGGAAGGGGTCCAGAATTTTGTTTGTTTATTTTTTGATTTACGCCATGAAAAGTACCAGGCGGAGGCAATAGCCCCTGTTAATACAAAAAGAGCATCAAAGAGTAGTCCCATTCTGATATTGGTTGTGTTGCCACCTTTTAGGGCTACTAAATATTCATCATAGATGGTATTGCCGGCATCCATTATATAAAAATAGGCAATGGCTGCTCCGATAATAGCAAAAGTGCCGGCTGCTATTCCTGAAAGGCCGCTAAGTGACAGGAACTTTGAGGAGTTCTCCATCATCTGGCGAATCACTTTTATATCTTCTATGGATGATTCTTTTGTATTCATATCGAAAGTACTTTGAGTTGCAAAGTTAAGACCTGAATTTGTTTCTCAAAATAAATTCTGCATTTATTTTGATGAAAAATAATATTTGAGGTATTCCGCTGGATTTGGATTTATGAATCCTAAAGATTAGTTTTGAGCCGCTTCAAAAGAATCTATCAGGTATTTTTGGAGTGTTTGAGTTTATTCAGAAGGAGGGAGAGACAGGCTCTGCGAACTCCTGGCAACCGGATTAGCTTTTAATCAAGGTGCCAAAACCTGATCCCAAGGGGGATACTAATGAATTTAAACACTTAATCACAGGAAACATGTACTTTAAACGAATGCCCCTGGGGGGCTTGTAGAAAACAATCGCTTGTATTAAGATACAAGCTTCTGGGGATACACATTGTAATTAATGTGTAAATGTAATTATTGTATGCTATGGGGTAGCATGTACCATATCCCATGAATAAGCATTTGGTATGTAACAATAGATCGTTAGATTTTAGATAATAGACATGAGACCAATATGCATTAGGTTTATTTCAAATTCAATAACAATTTCGATGCACATTTAATGATCAATTGGCTGTAAGTATTTAAAAATAGTTTAACGAACTAGCATTTAAAATGAAGTACAGAAAATGAGAAAAGTAGTTGCCAAATTCGGTGGTTCAAATCTGAAGAAGAAAGAAGATATTCAAAAACTTGTTAACGTTATAAAGGCCTATAACAGGCCAATGGTTATTGTGGTTTCTGCTTTTTATGGTATTACGAATCACCTTATCAAATCGTTGGAAGAGGTTAAGCAAGATGAAAGTAAAATTAAAGGGCTTACGAACTTCTTACTCACGATGAAAGAGGAGGTGATTCGAGAGAATTTTGATGATGAGAAATGGGCCCGGGACACACTTAATAAAGTTGAGAGGCGGATTGAAGAGCTGGAACGGTACCTGATTGGTGTTCATTATATAGGTGCGGTACCTGAATTTGTTGAAGATGTGATTTTAAGTTTTGGGGAGCGGTTAAGTTCGCTTATTCTAGCAGGTATTCTTGCCAGTAAAGGAGTAGATGCCGAGGAAGCCTTGCCGGAGGAGATGCCGTTGATAACTGATGGCGAATTTGGAAATGCTACTGTAATCTACGAGGCCGCCGAGCAAGGTGTGAAACGACGATTAGATGCTGAGAAAGTCTTTGTCGTACCAGGTTTTTACGGCGTGTCGGAGGAAGGAAAAGTAACGTTGCTGGGACGTGGTGGAAGTGATTATTCTGCGGCCGCGTTAGCTCGTTGCCTGGGCGCTGAATCCTTAGATGTCTGGAAAGATGTGGATGGCTTCATGAGTGCTGATCCAAAGCTTGTGAGTTGTCCAAAGCGTATTGAAACACTCACCTATACTGAAGCAGCAGAGCTTTCCTATTTTGGCGCCGGTATACTCCATCCTCGCACCGTGGAACCTTTAAAGGAGGTGGGTATCCCTATTCATATTGGTAACATAGATACTTTTAATGAAAGTATTACTCCTAGAACTGTTGTGCAGACCTATAAGACTATCACCGATAGTATTGTGAAAAGCGTCACCTACAGCGATGACTTTTGTATTCTTAAACTGCGGGGTGCTGATGTTGGTATGAAAAAGGGGGTCTTGGCAAAAGTGTCGGTGGCTCTCGACAGGGCTGGCATTAATATCAAGTCAGTGATTACGTCCCAAATTGCCATTAATATTTTGCTGTCGGCCAAAGATATAAAGAAAGCTTTCGGAGTTATTGAAGCACTTCAGTTGTCAGCTGTTACCGAATTGGTGGCCATTGAACAAATTTCAACGATTGCTGCGGTTGGCGAAGGATTGTTGGATCATCCCGGTATCGCCGGAAGGTTGTTTTCAGCCCTGGCATGTGAGGATATAAACGTAAAAATGATAGTATCCGGAGCTTCAAGCGTTGCAACCTATTTTGTTGTAGCCTCCCAAGACAGAGAAAGAGCAATAAAGGCTATTCATGCGGCCTTTTTCAATTAAGCAGGTCATATAAATAATCAACAAGCGCCAATGATTGTCATTGGCGCTTGTGCTATTTAATATATTATACAGGCTGAGGGAATAGTGTTTTATTTTAGACCTGCAGGACCTTGATATTGAGCTGAGCCTAATCCTAAAATAGGGTAAAAGATGAAAGGAAGAAATATTAATCCTAAAGTAAATCCAACACCTTTGCCGAAACTCATGGATAATAGGTTTATAGCCCATACAGCAAATACAATATTAACAACAGGGACAAAAATCATTATCAATAACCACCACCAGGGTTTTCCAATTACTCTTAAAAAAACAATTGCATTATAGATTGGGATTAGACAAGCCCAACCCGGTTGATCACCTTTTTCATTAATTCGCCAGGATGAAGCAATCATTAAGACAGCAAAAGCCAGATAAGAAATGCTAATTAATAGTATACCAAATGATTCCATAAATAAGTTAGATTAGATGAATAAATAATATAAATACCTCAGCCTGTTTTTCCACTTTCTATACTGATGATTCAACAAAATGTTTCAGATTTTCAAATGTTAATCAAAGCTTTCAGTAAAATATTTAAAAAGCCTCAGTCATATTGAAATAAAGTAATGTTTGGTCGTTAATGGGATTTTTACCAATATCCATTCTGAAATTCATGCGGGGTTGTACTTCAATTCGCAAACCAGCTCCAAAGTTGGGCAGTACACCTTCGATTTCGCCAATACTAGGACCAATCATGCCCATGCCGGCCCAGGTCGCAAAACCTAAACGGTTATAGATCTTTCCCCAAAATGATTCGCTGGAGGTATTAAACATGTTACGGTATTCAATAATGGCCACATGACTGGACTTGTCGCGGTATTGCCCCATGTAGTAACCCCTCAAATCGAATGGAGAGCCGGTAAATGGCATGCGGGTAATTGGAACATCACCAAATGAGTTACGGCTTTGTGCCATCCATCCCAATGACTTCCTTTCACCCAGAAACTTGAGTTCTTTAAATTGGCGGTATTCCAGCGATATTAATCCATAATCATTGTCCCCTCCGAATGCTTTGCTATAATAAGTTGATTTAAAATCAAGGAGGAGGCCATTGTAGGCGTTCGCCGGGATATCTCGTGTATCGTATGACACTGCAAGTCCCAATCCCGTATTAAAAAAAGAGAGGCCATCAGTAGTTCCGCCCTGGTCAATGTAATCAGGATCATTAATTACTCCCTCTGAGGGATTTGAAATATCATCTAGCGTGACATCGGCCAGCGGGCCCATAAAAAAGTTTGATTGTCCCAGGCGGAAAAGAAAAATGGGATTTATCTGAATGCCTCTGTTACTGTTTTCTGTTGTTGTGCTGCCACGTTCCCGGTCTTTATTGGTTTCATAGCCTACGCCGTAGTAGTTTTCAGTAATGTCTTTGTAAATGAACTGGCCGAAAATGCGGAACTTATCTTCATTAAAAAACATTTGTGGACGACTGAATAGATTGAATCCTCCTGATCCCATGATTGCAAATGCTACTGGTACGACAGACCGTTTCTGGATGGTATCGACGGGGTTCATTTTGAATGTAAAAAGAGCACTACCTCCAATTAAAAAACCGAAATCGGGAGTGTATCCGGGGCCTCCTAATATGCTGAATTTTAAATTGCGTTCTGCTTTAATTGTGTCCTTTTTTACCGGAGTATTTTGTGCCATTAAGGAGATGGTAAATGAAAATATAATGGCAGTTACTCTAATCTTTGATACAATTCGCCTTATTTTAAAATTCATAATCCAATTTAATTTTCTGACAACGTAAAAGATATGATTTAGTTGATTTCAGTCAGGAGTTTAACAATGTGTATTACTGATTTTTTCGTCCAGATATTCCGCAAAAGAAATAGCAATGGTTATAAATGCTACTGCCTGTTCGGGAGTCACACTGAATTGGCGGGCATGTGCAACTTTGTTTCTTAATAAACGAAGATCCTTAAAAACCTTTGTTTTTCTTGTTTCCACAAGGTTTTTACTTGTTAATATCTCTTCCATTTGTTTATATGGAGTAGTTTTAGAGAGGTTTATGGCTGGGTTGTTGTTTATAATTAAGCGGTAAGCCCGTTGTTCAATTTCTTTCCATGCTTCGAGAACAGCTTGGTTAGGGTAATTGTTCGCTAAGATAATCAGGTGGTTTCTCCAATTGTCTTCAAAGTCCGGAAACTCGTTGGCTGCTTGTTGGGACACGTTATTAAGTTCTTTTTCGAACTCTAGCTCCAGATCCTTAAATTTTGCTTTTTTTAAAAAGGGAACTAATTCTTTAAGTGGCTTTCTTATGATGAAAAGGCTAATAAAAAGGGTTATTGGCCAGATAGTCTTATCTAAGAGTGCGATAATAAAAGAATAACGATCCATGGAATAATGCTTTGTGCGCTAAAAATAGCTATTCTTTCTAAGAATCGTCTTAACAATCGTTAAATCAACAATGCTTAAGTTAGGATGCAGAGATGAATTTTAGAAATCTGTACCGGGAAGTTGTTAATTGAATTTTTTCTGCATAAGTGTTTTGCGGACAAATATTTTGAATGTTAATTCATCCAGTTCATGAAAAGGTAGAACAGCCATACTGTTAATCCTGAGATGGGTTTCAAATTGATTCAATATTTTCTCTGCATCTTTAGAATAATTAGGGTATAGCTCACTTAATAGCCTGCAGGTTTGCCTTATAATTTCAATTTTCACCTCGTTTTCGTCACGAGGATTAGCAATTGATTGCAATGATTCTTTAATCTGACTCATCACTTTTACTTTTTTGTGTTTAGTTAACTCTACGTTGGCCCAAGTGTTGGCACCTTTGCGTACGAAGGCACTTAACATGTCTTCATTTATATTCATAGATCATGCTTTATTTATGAAAAATTAAAAAAATTGAGATTTGAACCCTATTCAACCTGTTAATTGCAGAAGTAGGAAATCGTAACACTATTTCTTAATAATTTTTTAGAAAAAATGACATTTATTTGATTAGTAGCGTGCTGGAGTGGATGATTATTTTTTGGAAAGTGTATCTTTTGTATTCACGAAATCTTAGTTTGTTTTTGTGATATCGGAACTACCTTTATCCTGTAGTTTGATATTTGGTGGTTCAAAGTTTTGTCTGAAAACTAATTAGAATAGCTGTTGGTTAACTTGATTGGGGAAGGATAATTACCAAAAAAACGCCCCGACGTTTATGGAGTCAGGGCTTTGTGTTTGAGGATTATTTATTCTTTATTTTTACCGGGCGTGATTTATTTGGCAATATTAGGTTTAATACAACTCCTACAACTGAAGCCAGTCCTATGCCGGCCAATGAGAAGTTTCCAAAGTTAACCACAGCGCCACCTATTCCAACGGTTAATATTACTGAGACGATGACTTGGTTACGGGTTTTGTCCAGGTTTGCTTTTGAATCAACTAACGTCTTTATCCCTACGCTGGCGATCATACCAAATAATAATAACATGATGCCACCTAAAACTGATTGAGGAATAGATTTTAAAAAGCCACTAATTTTTCCTACAACCGAGAATAAGATTGAGGTGATGGCTGAAATACGAAGAATTTTTGGATCACATACTTTTGTTAAGGAGATAGCTCCGGTTACTTCAGAGTAGGTTGTGTTGGGTACACTTCCCAAGAATCCTGCTAATGAAGTGGCAACTCCATCACCCATCATGGTACGATGCAAGCCAGGTTTCTTTATGTAGTTCTTGCCCGAAACAGCACCAATAGCATACATATCACCAACATGTTCAATTAACGGGGCGATGGCTACCGGAATCATATATACAATGGCTTTCCAACTCCATTCTGGTGCAGTGAAAGCAGGAAGGGCAAACCATTTTGCTTCTTGAATGGTGGAAAAGTCTACTTTTCCAAGGATAATTGCCACTGTGTAACCTGCGATTATTCCACAAAAGATAGGGATTAAACGCAATAACCCTTTGGTGTATACAACCACAACAATGGCAGTTAGTAATGAAATCACTGCGATTAGCCAATCGGTTTTGGCCATGTCTACACCTACCGAAGCGAGTGAAAGGCCAATTACCATGATGACCGGTCCTACCACAACAGAAGGAAAAATCTTTTCAATGAATGCAACACCTCTGAGTTTAACAATTACGGAAACAATGGAGTAAACCACTCCAACAGCAATAATACCGGACAATGTTCCAGGAAAACCAAAATGTTTGGTTGCTTCAATAATTGGGGCAATAAAGGCAAAACTACTCCCTAAAAACACAGGTACTTTTCCCTTGGTGATAACATGAAAAATTAAGGTTCCGACACCCGCAGAAAATAGCGCAATAGATGGCTCAATGCCTACCAATAGCGGAACAAGAACAGTGGCACCAAAGGCAACAAACAAGAATTGGATTCCTATTATAATTTGCTTTGGCAACCCTAAAGGTGCTGATTGATTCATAATAACTTAAAATTATTTTAACATTTCCGGCTGCGAAAATATAAACATCATTTCAAATGCTTACGATTTAATCGAAAAGTTTAGAGAATTATTTTGGGACTGAGTCTTGTTGTAATTGAATTCCTATGGTTTACGATGTTTTTTTCAATCCCTATGACCATAATCCGGGAAGGTGTTTTTAGTTTCGTTTTTTTGTAACATGATAATGGAGAATGATGTTGTTGTTTCCTGATAAGCTTGATAATTGAATCGGGAAGCTTCATGAAT
The DNA here is from genome assembly GCA_004296775.1 of Marinilabiliaceae bacterium JC017. Classification (GTDB taxonomy): domain Bacteria; phylum Bacteroidota; class Bacteroidia; order Bacteroidales; family Marinilabiliaceae; genus JC017. Next base: position 22,543 of record RHGE01000038.1, on the reverse strand, counting down.
TACTGACATTTTATTATAACTTCACCGGTTGCATTCTGAACCTAACAATTTTAAACATTGAAACCATGGTTTTTTTAGAGGCGAAAAATGTTGTAAAACAATATGCCAAACACCTAGCACTGGATCATGTCAATATTCAGGTGCCTGAAAATACGATATTTGGTCTCTTAGGACCCAATGGCGCTGGTAAGACCACTTTGATTCGAATCATTAATCAGATAACAGGTCCTGATTCCGGAGAAATACTGCTGAATGGGCACAAGCTTAATCCTTCTGATATCAGGCGTATTGGTTATTTACCTGAAGAGAGAGGTCTTTATAAGAAGATGAAGGTGGGGGAGCAAGCTCTCTATCTGGCTCGTTTGAAAGATCTATCCCGGTACGACGCTCTGAAGCGGTTGAAGTATTGGTTTGAGAAATTTGAAATTCAACCTTGGTGGGATAAAAAAGTGGAAGAGCTTTCCAAGGGCATGCAACAGAAAATTCAGTTTGTGGTTACCGTATTGCATGAACCTGAATTGTTAATATTTGATGAACCTTTTAGTGGGTTTGATCCCATAAATGCCAACTTGCTTAAAAATGAAATATTGGAGTTGAAAAAGAAAGGGGCTACCATTCTTTTTTCAACACATAACATGGGGTCGGTAGAAGAGCTTTGTGATCATATCACTTTGATAAATAAATCCAAAATCATTTTGCATGGACCAATTGAGCAAATCAGACATGATTACAAAGAGCATTTGATAAAATTGGATTTTAATGGAGATATTGATGTGTTAAGTGAAAAGCTGGCCACTCCGTTTAAAATCAGGGAAACGCAGGCTGTTAATCAACATACTTCGGCCTTTATTGAGATGGGGCAAGGGGGATCTGTTAATCAGTTGTTGTCGAGTGTTATTAATGATGTTGAGATAATCAGTCTGAATGAAGTATTACCAAATATGAATGATATTTTCATTCGAGTAGTTCAGCAAAGCAATCAATAACCAAACTTGAAAACCAATAGTTATGAATAAAACAGCATTAATTATACAACGGGAATACCTGACAAGAATTCGTAAGAAATCTTTTATAATCATGTCTATTTTGGGACCTCTGTTATTTGCGGCAATGTTTGTTCTTCCTGCTTGGTTTGCATCTTTTGAGGATACAACCGAAAAAAATATCGCCGTCATTGATTATACGCAGAAATATACCGGTGTTATTGAAGATACTGAATATCTTAAATTTCAATGGCTTGGTATAAGCGAGGAAAAGGCTGTGAAAGAGGATTACCAAACCAAGGGATATGATGCATATATAATTATTACTGATGATTTGCAGAAACAGCCGGATGCCGTAAAAATATACTCTGAAGCTCAAATTACCATTGATGTGAAAGGGCATATTGCTCGTAATTTGGAGGATTTTCTGGAACAAGAGCGCCTTGAATCCTATCGCATTGATGGTTTGCAGGAAATCATCAATCACATTAACGATGTTAATGTACAGGTTGCCACCATTAAATTGGGAGAAGATGGTTCACAAAAAGAGAGTTCAGTGGAATTTACCATGTTGGCTGCAATTGTTTTTGCCATGCTGATATACTTTTTTGTAATCATGTATGGTACGCAGGTAATGCGTGGAGTGGTTGAGGAGAAGACCAACCGTATCATAGAGGTAATTGTATCATCAGTAAAACCATTTCAGTTAATGATGGGTAAGATCATTGGTATCGTTTTGGTTGCACTGACACAGTTTTTAATATGGGTTGTTTTTACTTTCATTATAATTACTGGGATTAAAACAATGGTTTCAACAACCGGATCCACAATGGTTGATCAATCAAACCAAATAGAAACTATTCAGTCAATGTCAGAAACTGAGGTTTCCGGAAAGACTGCCGAATTTGCTGCTCAATTTAATGAGATGATTGAAAATGCAATGGGGCTGGATCTGGTAGGCACTTTATTAGCGTTTGTATTCTTTTTTATTGGGGGTTACTTGTTATATGCCGGTTTGTTTGCCGCAGTGGGTGCTGCTATTGACAATGAAACCGAAAGTCAGCAGTTTGTAATGCCGGTGATGATGCCGTTGATTTTGTCTATCTACATTGCCATGGCAGCTTTTCGTAATCCGGGTGGTGACCTTGCTTTTTGGTTTTCGATGATTCCGTTTACTTCACCTATTGTTATGATGGCACGGATTCCATTTCAAATACCAGTATGGGAGATCATCCTTTCTATGGTCATTTTATCCGCGAGTTTTGTGTTTACTACCTGGTTTGCTGGCAGGATATATCGGACTGGTATATTAATGTATGGTAAAAAAGTATCATATAAAGAGCTCTGGAAATGGTTTAGGTATTCCGGAAAGTGAGAAAAAACAGATGAAGCCGGGAAATAACACCCCGGCTTTTTTCGTTCTTGATGGCAGATAATTTTATGTATTTTTGAGGTCGTAAAAAATTAATTCATGAGAATAGCGATAATCGATCTGGGAACAAATACCATTAATCTGCTTATTGCAGAAATAAGTAGTGAGCATTCTTACCAGATTATTCTTGAAACCAAGTGTCCGGCTAAATTGGGCAAAGGGGGGATTAATAACCGCACCATTTTACCTGATGCCATGGAACGGGGTATGCAGGCCCTGAAAACACATCTTCATACAATAGAGGATTATCAGGTAGATAAAACAGTGTGCATAGCTACCGCGGCCATGCGTAATGCTGAAAATGCCAAAGATTTTATTGACCGGGTGAAAGAGACTCTGGGGCTTGATATCCGGGTAATCAACGGACATGATGAGGCACAGCTTATTTTTGACGGTGTGAAACAGGTAGTTCCCATCGGAGATCAACGTGTTCTTATTCTGGATATCGGAGGCGGGAGTAATGAGTTTGTTATTGCCAACCGTGAGGGTGTTCTTTGGAAGCACAGCTTTGATTTGGGAGTAGCCCGTTTGCTTGATCGCTTTCAGCCATCCGAACCAATTACCCGTGATGAAGTAAAAGCTGTAGAGAACTATCTGAGACCCGAATTGTCCTTGCTGTTCGAAGCACTCAGGCAGTATCCGGTGGATTCATTGATTGGATCAAGCGGATCGTTTGATACCATTGCCAGTATGATTGCCGGAGTACATCATCCGCACCTGGATATGTCGAAAATAACTAATTACTACATTCCTGTTTCCTACTTCAATGAGTTACATCAAAAATTCCTAAGGTCAACACTTGAGGAGCGTTTACAGATGAAGCGACTAGATCCGCATAGGGTTGATATGATTGTATTAGCAAGCATTTTTATTAATTTCATCCTGCGGGAATTGCATATTAATGATGTATGGCAATGTGCTTTTGCGCTGAAAGAAGGTGCGATCCATCAAATTATTAAAGACGAATTGTAAAAACTTAACCTAGACGATGGCGAAGATATTAGTTGTTGATGACCAAAGAAGTATCCGTAATACATTAAAAGACATTCTTGAGTATGAGAGTCATGAGGTTTTGTTGGCTGAAGATGGCCAACAGGGCGTTGAGATGTTTGAGAGTGAAAAGTTCGATGTGGTGCTTTGTGATATAAAGATGCCGGTTATGGATGGCATGGAGGTGCTTGATAAGATTATTTCAATTGGGAAAGAAGCGCCAGTCATTATGATTTCCGGGCATGGTAACATTGATACAGCAGTTGAAGCCATCAAAAAGGGTGCTTATGATTTTATTGAAAAACCACTGGATCTGAATCGGTTGTTAGTGACCATTCGCAATGCCATCGAGAAAAAAGATCTGGTAGCAGAAACGAAGGTTCTCAAGCGGAAGGTGTCTAAAACCTATGAGATGATAGGAGAGTCTGAGCCTATTGCTAAGGTGAAGGAGATGATTGAAAAGGTGGCTCCGACTGATGCAAGGGTGTTGATAACCGGGGAAAATGGCACTGGTAAAGAATTAGTGGCTCGTTGGCTCCATGAGAAGAGTAACCGGATAAATCAACCTTTTGTGGAGGTTAACTGTGCGGCAATCCCTTCTGAGTTGATTGAGAGTGAATTATTCGGACACGAAAAAGGGGCTTTTACTTCGGCTCACAAACAGCGTAAAGGTAAATTTGAACAAGCCAATGGCGGGACAATTTTCCTGGATGAGATTGGTGACATGAGTTTGGCCGCTCAGGCAAAAGTATTACGTGCCTTGCAGGAAAACATCATTAGCCGGGTGGGAAGTGATAAGGATATTAAAGTAGATGTGCGGATATTGGCCGCCACCAACAAGAATATTAAAGAAGAGATCAAAAACGGAAATTTCAGAGAAGACCTTTTTCACCGGTTGAGTGTGATAGTAATTCACGTACCCTCTCTGAACGAACGGAAAGAAGATATTCCATTATTAGCTGATCATTTTAATAAGAATATATCCAAAGAACTGGGTATGCAGATTAAGCCCATTGAAGAAGGGGCGTTGGAAGAGTTGAAAGCGATCAGTTGGTCCGGGAATATCCGGGAATTCAGAAATGTTATTGAGCGCCTTATCATCCTGTGTCAAGATGTGATAACAGCTGATGACGTAAAGGCTTATGCCCGTCCAATGGCATAAGGAAGGAAGCATTTGCAAAAAGCATAACGATCTCGGGAGAGAAGTTGAACTGGTTAAGGGGATCGGATTTGATTATTAAATTTGGGATGGTCAATCGTTTTCTGTTATAGCACCAATAGATCCTTAATCTTTTCCAATTATTGGACAGCTATAATTTTATAGCCTTGCAAAAGAGCTAGATGTAAATCAGTTTAAGGGCTATTGTCAAAAATCTATCGTTCCAATCCGTAAATAACTAATTTCAAAAACAGCACGCGATGAGAAAAGAGGTTGATTTCATTGGTGACGTTGAGATCCCCGTAGATGCTCTTTATGGGATTCACTCTGTTAGAGCACGTGAAAATTTTCCTGATAATGCCCTCTTTAATGAAAAGTGGTTTCGGGCTGTAGGTGTGGTGAAGTTAGCCTGCTACCAAGCCTATCGGAAGTTTAAGACAGCCGCCCTGGAAAATTACGATCCTGAAAAACTACCTCTTACTTTTATTGATGATAAAAAAATAGCGGCTATGCAGCGGGCGGCTGAAGAAATTAGTCATGGACGGTATTTTGATCAGTTTATTGTGCCAGCCATGCAAGGCGGTGCCGGGACATCCATTAATATGAATGTCAATGAAATTATTGCTAATGCCACTTTGGTACAATTAGGGCTACAGCCCGGACAGTACGATGAAATTGATCCTTTTGAACAGGCCAATGTTTTTCAATCGACTAATGATGTTATTCCTACAGCTTTGAAGGTTGCGGCTATGAGTTTGTTGGAGGAGCTGGAAGAAGTGATTAACCATTTCAGGCATCAAATTGAAGCGAAGGAAGGAAAAAACAGAAATCGGTTAAGACAGGCCTATACTCAGATGCAGGAGGCTATTCCTTCTTCGTATGATAAGCTTTTTAGTACCTATAATAATGCGCTTTCCAGAGATTGGTGGCGGGTGTCGAAGTGTTTTGAGCGTATAAAGGAAGTGAACCTGGGAGGGGGCGCCATTGGAACAGGATTGGCTATTCCCCGTTTTTTTATCATGCAAGTGGTGAATGAACTGCAGCAAATCACCGGTCTTCCGGTTACGCGAAGTGAAAACTTGTTGGACACCACAGCCAACCTTGATTCGTTGGTAGAGGTTCATGCTACCTTGAAAGCACATGCAGTGAATTTGGAAAAGATGGCTGCTGATTTCAGGTTATTAGCTGCAGATGTTATGAACAACCGTGAGCTGATGATTCCACAACGGCAGGTTGGGAGTTCTATTATGCCGGGAAAGGTAAATCCGGTCATTCCTGAGTTTGTTATTAGTTCTGTGCATAAAGTGTATGCAAATGATCAATTGGTAAGTCAGTTGTGTGGACAAGGTTGCTTGGAGTTAAATGCCTATCTTCCAACTATTGGTCATGCCTTACTGGAGAGTATACAATTACTCATTGCGGTAGATAAAACGTTTGCCGACAACCTTGTTAAAGGAGTAAATATAAGTTCTCAAACATCTGATATTTCTCCTGTTTATTCTAATCCGTCAATTACCACTGCATTGATTCCCTATATTGGTTATCATGGCGCGGCAGAAATGGCACATTACATGAAGCATCATAAAAAAAATGTTTTTTTTACCAATAGTGTTTTGAAGTGTATGGATGAAATCCTGATTCAGCAAGTGCTTTCTGATGATGCGTTATTGAAAATGGGCTATAGCTTAAAAGATTTGATAAAATGAAGATCCGATTAAAATAATTCGAAAGCACATTGTTATTCAAAGTTCTTTTCTATATTTAACGTTGTTTTTGAATAATTAAATCCAGGTAACAATATTCATGTGAAATCAAACCTGAATCTAAAGGAGCATATTTCCCCTGATACTCGAGAAAACCCGACAGGTATGAAAACCCCCATATCATTTTTATATCAAATAGAAAAGCCAGGTATCGCATCAGGGACGTTATCACTGCATCAGCAATCGGTCTCCTTTCAGGTGACCAATGTGAGTAATCCATTGTATGATTTATTGAAAGGCATGGCATCCCTTATTTTTGAACCATCGCATCTCTGGGGTGAGGAAAATATGAGCTGGATCGATTGGTATGCTGAGTCTAACGGTATAAAATGGGTGCTTTCAACAGAAGACGGTAAGCAGGTTCACTTAAAGGTTATTGAATACCTTGATATTTTTGATGAATCAACCGGAAAAGTAAAAATTGACGGGGTGTGTGATTTTCTTGATTTATATGGAGCCATTGTTCAGCGTCTCGATACTTTTATCAAGGAGATGGGACTTTTGAATTATGAACAGCAGTGGCAAAAAGATGAATTTCCAATTACTTACTTCTTATTATTAAAAAAACACCTTATAGAGAAGGGATCCTGGGTGAGTGAGAAAATTAAGAACAATACCCTTAACGATGAAATAGATCTGCTCTTGGCTTAAGGTTCTCCATAAATGACTTTTCTCTTCGTTCATTTGGGGGAGTATTAAAGAGAGGTAATCCAAAAAGAAATTTTTCAAATGCATATAAAACAAAAAAAGGCCACTGAGTATTCAGTGGCCTTTTTTTTGATTGTAGTTTTTTAAGGATTAAAAGGAAATCATGGATTTAATGAATGGGGCTGTAGCCATTATCCTATAGAATCTAAACCTTTTTAATGAATTGTTATGCCTTTGGGCTACAACCCCAATTCATGACCTATGAATCTACTTGAAAACAGTATTCTTTTGCTTTCCATATATAAGACACCTCAAATCAGAAAAGGGGTGATAAGGTGAAAGGATTTTTTTTCTTTTTTTTCAACCAGGAAGGATTAAGGTTAATTTTTAGGTGCTTAGGAAGCAGATTTTACCAACATGTTGTTCAATTAGATGGAAATATATAGAGAGGATAGAGGTCAGAAATTAGAGGGGAAATAGATAGAAACACTTAGAGATAAATTGAAACAGATAGAAATATTTTGAGACAATCTCAACTTCCAATTGATGAAAAATCTCAGCGCCTCCGTACACTGGCCTTACCGATGTTTTCAATTACTACTATTTGCATTGCTATTGTAAAAGCTCATTAAACATTTGTAATTGTCCAATAGACAGACTATGATCATGTGTGCATCAAAGGAAATCGGTAAACAAAATAATGCCTTGCTAAAAAGGTTTGAGACGGCGAATTCAAAAAATCAATAAACCATTAACTGACAAAATAAAAGAGAAATTCACATCTCTATAAGAAACTGAGGTTGTGACATTAGTCATGTTAAGAATATGTCTTAAGTCATAAAAATCAGCTATTAAATTACAAGTTGATTTGGAGTTAATAGTTATTTAAGCTAGTTTTGTTTCGGATTGAAAGTAAAATACGCTTAAAATCATCACAACGTAAGTGTGGTTGTTTTCTATTTTTTGAGTCCTGTATTCCCGATACAGGCAAGAGTCAGATAGAGGTAAGATTTCAGAGATATTTCCTCCTTAATTTATAAATATGATGCAGAAGAGATTTCCCAGACCCCAGGGATTGTACGATCCCAAAAACGAACATGACAATTGTGGAATTGGTTTTGTAGCCCATATCAAAGGGCTTAAGTCGAATGATATTGTTCTCCGAGGACTGGAAGTATTAACTAACATGACGCATCGCGGAGCTGAAAGTTCTGATAATAAATCCGGTGATGGTGCAGGTATACAGATGCAAGTACCTACTGAGTTTTGTGAGTCATTGGGTTTTGACTTGCCTGCTTCCGGAAAATATGGAACTGGTTTGCTATTCCTACCGGTAGATGAAGAAGAAGCTTTGTTGTGCCAGGAAGTTTTGAATAAAACTTTCATGGAAGAGGGGCTTGACCTAATAGGCTATCGCGATGTACCGGTTAATAATGACGTCATTGGCGAAATAGCTAAACGCACTGAACCTCGAATCAAGCAGGTTTTTGTTAAAGGTGATTATGAACAGGATCACCTCGAACGCAAACTTTATATTGCCCGAAAGCGCACGGAAGCGCTCATTCGTGAGTCAGCATTAAAAGAGAAAGAGGGCTTTTATATCCCAAGTCTCTCTTCAAAAATATTCATATATAAGGGGATGCTTACTCCTGAGCAGTTAGGAGATTATTTTCTGGATCTTCAAAATCCGAAAGTTAAAAGTGCCATTGCATTGGTGCATTCCCGGTTTAGTACCAATACATTCCCCACATGGGATTTGGCGCAGCCATTCAGAATTATGGCCCACAACGGTGAGATAAATACCATCAGAGGTAATCGCTTATGGATGCAGGCGCGTGAGAGCCTTTTGGAATCTGATCTGTTTGGGGAAGATCTTAAAAAGATATTCCCGGTAGTAGAACCGGATAAATCCGATTCTGCCTCACTGGATAACGTATTGGAATTCCTGTTCCTGACCGGCCGGACACTTCCGCATGCCTTGAGTATGTTGATACCGGAGTCCTGGAACAGTAAAAATCCCATTCCACAAAGTCTGAAAGCCTACTACGAATACCATTCCGCCATTATGGAACCATGGGATGGTCCTGCCTCCATTGTTTTCTCCGATGGTCGTTACATCGGAGGTACATTGGACCGGAACGGATTGCGCCCTTCACGTTATGTGATTACCAAAGGTGATATGATCGTAATGGGTTCTGAAGTTGGTGTTCAAACGTTCCCTGCGGAAGAGATTAAAGAAAAAGGAAGGTTAAAACCAGGTAAGTTATTACTGGTAGATACACAATTGGGGATTATCATTCCTGATGAAGAGATAAAAGCACAACTTTCAAGACAGCATCCGTACGAAAACTGGTTGAAAGAAAACCGTATCCGCATGCGCGATATTGAAGTACAGCATCGCGTACCTTCAGGGCTCGGAGATAAATACGAGACGTACCTGAAAGTATTTGGCTATAATAAGGAGGATTTTGACCATGTGATTGCTCCCATGGTCAATACGGCCAGTGAACCCATCGGGTCGATGGGGAATGATGCCCCTATGGCGGCATTATCTGATAAACCTCAACTGCTATTCTCCTATTTTCGGCAATTGTTTGCGCAGGTAACTAACCCGCCAATCGACCCAATCAGGGAGGGTTTGGTAATGGCTTTAACCAATTACATTGGATCGGTAGCCAAGAACCTATTAAGTGAAGCGCCATCACATTGTCGCTCCATAAAATTTGAGAGCCCGATTGTGACCAATACCGACCTGGGAAAAATAAAAGATTACAGACGGGAAGAGTTTACACATGCCACTATTCCAATGTTGTTCCCTGCCAACTCCGGTGGTGAAGGACTAAAAAAGGCATTGGACCAGATGTGTCAGTCTGCTGAAAAAGCAGTGGATGAAGAGAAAAATTATATCATTTTATCTGACCGTCAGGTGAGTGAAGAGATGGTGGCCGTACCTTCATTGTTAGCTGTGGCAGCCATTCACCACCATTTGATTAAAGCTCAGAAACGGGTACAGGTAGGATTGATTGTGGAAACTGGTGAGGCCCGTGAAGTAATGCATTATGCCCTCTTGCTGGGTTTTGGAGCCAGTGTTATCAATCCATATGTTTGTTTTGCTTCCATTGATGAAATGGTGCGTAAAGGCAAATTGAACATGGAGTATGGGGAGGCCCGTGAAAACTATATCAAAGCTGTTGATAAAGGCTTGTTAAAGATTTTGTCGAAGATGGGTATCTCCACTTTGCGAAGTTATCAGGGAGCTCAAATATTTGAAGCGGTAGGGATTTCCCGTGAAGTAGTAAATAAGTATTTCACCGGCATTGCTACCAAGATAGGTGGTGTAGGTTTTGAAGAGATTGCCCGTGAAAGCAATTTATTTCATGAGATGGCCTTCAAGCCCGCCTTTGATAAAAATCCGTTTGACACCAAAGGGGCTTATGCCTTCCGTAAATATGGTGAGAAACATGGATGGAACCCTGAAACAATCGGATTGCTCCAGTGGGCTACATCACAAAATGATTACGCGAAATTTAAAGAGTTTAGCCAAAAAGTAAATCAAGATAATAGCACACCGTTATTCCTGAGGGGCTTCTTGCAGCTTAAAGAGCGGAAACCAATTCCATTGGAAGAAGTGGAACCGGCTTCTGAGATCATGAAGCGTTTCGTGACCGGTGCCATGTCCTATGGTTCTATCTCCAAAGAAGCTCATGAAGCCATGGCCTTAGCAATGAATACCGTTGGCGGACGTAGTAATACCGGTGAAGGAGGAGAAGATTCCAAACGTTTCCATACCCCTGCCCGTAGTGCGATCAAGCAGATAGCCAGTGGTCGTTTTGGTGTTACCAACAACTACCTGGTAAATGCCGATGAGCTGCAGATAAAAATTGCCCAGGGTGCCAAGCCAGGGGAAGGTGGTCAGCTGCCGGGATTCAAGGTGGATAAAATTATTGCACGGCTGCGTAATTCAACACCGGGCATTACCTTGATATCACCACCGCCTCACCATGATATCTATTCCATCGAGGACCTCTCCCAGTTGATCTTCGACCTGAAATGTACCAATCCCAAGGCGCGTATCAGTGTGAAACTGGTGTCGCAAAATGGTGTAGGAACCGTGGCGGCCGGGGTGGCTAAGGCCCATGCTGACTTGATCGTGATCAGTGGTACAGAAGGCGGAACAGGTGCCAGCCCTACCAGTTCGATCAAAAATGCCGGATTGCCCGTGGAGATAGGTCTTGCAGAGACCCAACAAACCCTGGTGATGAACAACCTGAGAGGGCGCGTGAAATTACAAACCGATGGTCAGTTGAAAACAGGATTGGATGTGATCAAAATGGCCCTGTTAGGTGCCGAAGAATTTGGTTTTGCCACTGCCGGATTGGTTACCCTGGGATGTGTTATGATGCGTAAATGCCATCTGAACACTTGTCCTGCCGGTATAGCCACTCAGGATGAGGCCCTGCGAAAGCGTTTCATTGGAAAATACCAATACGTGGTGAATTTCTTCAACTTCATTGCCGAAGAAGTGCGGGAACACCTGGCTCAAATGGGCGTTAGATCATTGAATGACATCATTGGCCGGGCCGACTTTATGGAGCAAAATAAAGCAGTAGGTAACTGGAAAACCAAGGGGATTGATCTGTCTGGCTTACTTTATATGCCGGAAGAGGCTAAGAAATATCCTATTCACAATACCACTGCCCAACAGCATAAAATAGCCGATGTACTGGATCACGAGTTGATAAAATTGGCCCAACCGGCTTTGCAAAATCGCTCGAAAGTATGGATTGCCAAAGAAATCCATAACACCGACCGAACAATTGGTGCTATGCTTTCCGGGGAAGTATCCAAGAAATATGGTGAAGCAGGATTGAAGAAGAACACCATTAATTGTGCCTTCAATGGATCCGCGGGGCAGAGTTTTGGAGCATTTCTGGTCAAAGGTGTTAGTTTCCGTTTAGATGGAGATGCCAATGATTACCTGGGTAAAGGATTATCAGGCGGAAAAATAATTGTGGTACCTCCTGCTGGTTCAACCTTCAAGCCGGAAGAAAATATCATTATTGGTAACACGGTTTTATATGGCGCAACCAGTGGATTCGTCTATGTGAGAGGAGTCGCCGGAGAACGCTTCGCGGTTCGTAATTCAGGGGCCATGGCAGTGGTTGAAGGTGTTGGCGACCATTGTTGTGAGTATATGACTGGCGGCCGTGTGGTTGTCCTGGGAAAAACAGGTCGAAACTTCGCGGCGGGTATGAGTGGCGGAATAGCTTACGTACTCGATGAAGGAGGTAACTTTGATTACTACTGCAACAAGGGATTGGTAGACCTTATGCCTGTTGAAGATTATGCCGATGTGCAAGAACTGCAATTCATGCTTAATAAGCACTTGTTGCACACCAATAGTTTGAAGGCTCAGGAGATTCTGGTCAATTGGGAGCGTTACCTGCCTAAGTTTGTGAAAGTAATCCCATTTGAATATAAGAAGGTGCTGCAAGAAGAAAAGATTAAAGAGCTAGAGCGGAAATTGCTTGAAACGGAAGATGCACCATATATCAGAGAGTAAGAAATTGTCTTGTTTAATTAAGTAAAAAACCAGGGAGTATTGAGAATGAGAGATGGTTCAAAGGAACCGCTCCCGGTTTTTGAAAATATTTTAGTCGTTATGGGAGATCCTAGAGGATTTATTAAGATAGCTCGAAAAGAAAGTGGTAACCGTCCTCTTTCAGAGCGGATAGACGATTATGGGGAAGTTGAGCAAACCCTGAATGAAGAGGATCGCCGGTTACAGGCGTCCCGTTGTATGGATTGTGGTGTGCCGTTTTGTCACTGGGCTTGTCCGGTAGGCAGCAAAATACCCGAATGGCAGGATGCCGTCTATAAAGGAAACTGGAAGTTAGCCAGCGAAATATTACATTCTACCAATAGCTTTCCTGAATTTACCGGCCGCATCTGTCCCCATCCTTGTGAGAAATCGTGTGTATTAGCCATTCATGAAGAAGCCGTGACAACCAGGGAAAATGAAGCTTCGGTGGTTGAAAAGGCCTTTAGCCTCGGTTACATCATGCCTCGTATCCCGGAAAAGAGAAGCGGGAAAAAAGTGGCGGTCATTGGTTCCGGACCATCCGGTCTGTCAGTGGCCGATTTGTTGAACCAGGCAGGACATGAAGTGACGGTTTTTGAAAAGGACGATGTGGTAGGCGGATTGCTTCGTTATGGTATTCCTGATTTTAAACTCAATAAAAAGGTAATCGACCGTCGTATTCAAATATTGGAGGCTGAAGGCATCCGTTTTGTTACCAACACTTTTGTGGGAAAAACCATCACAGGCAAGGAGATAAAAGATCAATATGATGCTGTTGTCTTAACCATTGGTGCCACGAAACCCCGTGACCTTTCCATTGAAGGGCGAGAGTTGGAGGGTATTCATTATGCTATGGATTTTCTGAAGCAACAGAATAAAGTAAACCGCGGCGAAGAATTTAAGAATGGCGAACGCATATTAGCAAAAGGTAAAAATGTATTGGTCATCGGTGGTGGAGATACCGGCAGCGATTGTGTGGGAACATCTAATCGACAAAAGGCGCGGTGCGTGACTCAAATAGAAATATTACCTAAGCCACCAAAACAAAGAGCTGCCAATAATCCCTGGCCATACTGGCCCACGGTTCTGAAAACATCCTCGTCGCATGAAGAAGGGTGCGAGCGAAAATGGAGCCTCAACACCAAACGTTTTATTGGTCAGAATGGCCAGGTGAAACAAGTGGAAGTAGTGGAAGTGGAATGGCAAAAAGATGACCAGGGAAAATGGCGGATGACTGAAAAACCTGAAACCACTCGTGTGATTGATGCAGAGATCGTATTCCTTTCCATGGGCTTTGTGCATCCGGTGCATGAAGGCCTGGTGAAAGAGCTGGAGCTGGAATTAGATCCGCGTGGTAACATCAAGGTGGATGAAAAATATCAAACCAGCCAGAATGGCGTATTTGCCTCGGGTGATGCGGCTTCTGGTGCCAGCCTCGTGGTAACTGCCATTGCCAAAGGGCGTGAAACAGCAAAGCAAGTTCATAATTATTTATTAGGCGTTTAATAAAGGCAATAGTTCGTTTAGCTTTTGTAATTAACTGAAAAATAGTTTGTGCTTCCTTGATTGTCAAAACTATTAAGGGCCAAAAAGTGAGATTGATGTAAATCAGTCTAGGTTCTATTATCTAAAATTTAACGATTTATTGTAAAGGTTGTTTCTGTTTAAAAAGGTCGACTCATCACCGTGAGTTGGCCTTTTTTAATGCAAATTCACTTCTTTCAATAATTCACTTTTTATCATTTGTTGATAGGTTTTTTGTTTTTAAACGACTAATGTTTTAAACCGAAGAGAGAATGTGGGTGGGAGAGAAGTGCCGGCAACGGGTGACAACTGGTTTTACTTCACGCCGTCACTTACCTATTCACCGGCTGATTTGTTGGATTTTTATTTCGGTGGCTAGCTGCCTCTCTACCGACAATTAAACGGTACACCGTTATCAACAACATATCGAATAAATTTAGGAGTAAGGATAAAATGGTGAGGAGGAGTGAGTATGAAACGAATAGGTTTATTTCTGGGGGCACTGATAGTATGGGCCGGTTCCTGTGAAAAGGGCGATGAGGATATGCTACTGCCAAAATTTAATACCCATAATGCGGTACCAGGCGTGGTGGTGATAGAAGATGAATTCCAGGGACAACAGCTGGTGCTGGCCGGTGATGCTGTTAATAACTTCATTGTTTCTTTTTCCAGGAAAGTAAACGGTGAGTTACACAATTTTGTGGCTTCTGATGCTGGTTTCCCAATTATTATGGAAGATGAAAAAGGGAATCAATGGGATATTTTTGGCGAAGCCGTAGAAGGCCCCGACAAAGGACAGCAACTCGTGGCTACCAATGCCATCATGGGCTATTGGTTTTCCATTGCCACGTTTTTTCCGGGAACGGAGATCTACCCCGATAATGATCCCGGGAAACATGCGGGAGAAACCATTACCGGTACAGACGGATGGCTGGTGCCTAAAAATGAAGTGGTGTCAGGTGGCCCCGGTATTGATGGCATTCCGTCGGTGGATAATCCCATGTTCACTGATGCTGCCGGGCAGGAAAGCTTTCTTAAAGGCACCGACCTGGTGGTGGGCATTAAGATAGGTGATGAAATAAGAGCGTACCCGCATGACATTCTGGACTGGCATGAGATCGTTAATGACCAGGTTGACGACACCGCTTTTGCCATCATCTATTGTCCGCTAACCGGAACAGCCGCCGCCTGGGACCGGAAAATACAGGGTGTTATCTCCACATTTGGGGTATCCGGGTTATTATATAACAGCAACATTGTACCCTACGATAGGAAAACCCATACCCGGTGGTCGCAGTTGTTGGATAAGGGTGTTTTTGGTGAGTTGTCCGGAAAGAGTCAAAAGCATTTTCACCTGGTTGAAACCACCTGGTCCACCTGGAAACAGTTGTACCCCGATACCTGGCTCATGTCATCTGCCACAGGTCATGCACGTTCGTATGGCAATTATCCCTATGGCGATTACAGGAACTCGGCCCGTTTAATTTTTGATGTGAAGTACGAGGATGATCGGCTCCATGCGAAAGAACGGGTGCATGCCATTTTTATCAACGGGGTGGCACGCGTCTACCGGTTTGAATCATTTGCGATAAAACCAGCAGCTTAATTTTTTCCACTTTAAGCAAGATTTTTTTAAACCAGGGGTTTCTAACGGAGCCCCTTTTACTTGTCTATCAAATTGGAAATTTCATCATTTTTTCCTTTGTATCGCCTCCAATCAAATCCTCATATTCCGTTTGTCATTCATAGCAGGTCGTTATTTTTTATCCTCTAATGCTCCTAAAGATTGAGTGCAATGATAGCTTATGTGATAGACAAAAGACCTAAAGGTCAACCATTACTCCTAAAACTCATCCCAAGGCCTTTTAAAAGGAGATCAAACAATTAGATTAATAATGAATCCCATTGAACGGTTTCCCAATAGCAGCGGCCGTTTTCAGAAAATCGGAAACGGTTATGACAAAAAAATCACCACAAATCACCTGTGAAACAGAACTTTTAGGAAAGTTGACCGTAGTAGGTTCTACGTGTAAAGCAATTTTCAATTGTCTTTAAATCGTAACCCAACCATTTTACCTACCCTGAGATTTCAATAATACGTGTTGAAAAGAATAGTCTGGAAACAATAAATAATAGAATTATGAAGAAAATTGCCGTAAACCTTTTAGCCATTATTGCATTGGTAGTGTTTGCTACCTCATGCAGTGAGGACGAAACAGTGGAGAAATTCAGTCCGCTTGGTGTTGAAAAGGATAAAGCGAATATTGAAGAAGAGGGGATAGAACTGGTAGGCGATTTAAAATCATTGTCAGAAACAGATTTTGCCACTGCCGGCATTAACATGAATCAATTGTTAGATAGTCAATCCGAGTTGGCATCTAACAAACTCATTGAAGCGATGGCTTTACTGGGAACCAGTATGGCGAATGAAGAGCCGTTGCAGGACCAGATGACTATACTGAAAGAGATTAGCCTGGATCAGCAGGGTTTCTTGTCTCAGTTATGGGATGAAGGTTGTGGTGTATGGGATTGGGACAAGGCACAAAATACGTTTGTTCACAGTTCAACCGAAGGTGCAACAGCTACTTATCATTTCCCGGCTTCTGCTGCTGCTGAAAGTAATAACGCAACACTTATTCTTTCCGATTTTAAAGCTGGTCAACAGGTGGAAATGAATGGTAAGAAAATAGAACTGGTTGAAACGTTTAAAGCAGAAATGACCGTCGGGGAAGAGCTGATAGGTACTTTGGAGGTTAATAATACGTTTGATAGCAATGGCATTCCGCAGTCGGTTAATATTACCTTCTCGCCGCTACCGTTTATTTTCGAAATGGAGTTGAAAAACACCAATAATGAAGAAGCCAGCTGGCGTTATACTTTTAAAGAAGATAAAAGGATTATTGTGGAACATATCCTCTCGGTAAAAGGATCGGTGTCCACCGAAAGTATAAACACCGTGGAAACAACCCTTCAAATTGAAAACATTGTTGTGCACGGGGTGGTTGACGGAGATGCGTTAGCAAAAGAGATTCAAACCATCATGCAGAAATATGGCACAACAGGTGAAGATGGTGGTTTTGAAATGCCGGAAACCAATGAGGCAGCTGCAATGGCTGAGCTGGTCAAAGCCATTAACGACCATACTAGGCTGGAGCTTAAATATGCCGATTCAGGTAATCTGATTGCGAAGGTAGAAGCCGTTGTTACCGATGATAACGGCCATAAAGACATTGACCTGCTGTTTATCTTTGCCGATGATTCAAAAGTAGATGCAGAAACTTATTTTGCCGATAGCATGAAAAACTTCGAGGATGAACTCACTAAGTTTATCACCGAATTGGAAGGAAAAATGGGAATCCAATAATATATTCCATCACCGATCAAGAGGCCGTTCTGTTTACAGGACGGCCTTTTTTCATTAGGGAAGAAAAGTAATGATCGCGCAAGCTTGTTTCACTCTTTCTGTTTGAACGGAATGGCCGCGCCAGATTGTTTCACGCTTCCCGTTTGAACGGAATGGCCGCGCAGAATTGTTTCACTCTTTCCGTTTGAACGGAATGGTTGTGCAAAACAGTTTACCCTTTTCCGTTTGAACGGAATGGCCGTGCCAGATTGTTTCACGCTTTCCGTTTGAACGGAATGGCCGCGCAGAATTGTTTCACTCTTTCCGTTTGAACGGAATGGTTGTGCAAAACAGTTTACCCTTTTCCGTTTGAACGGAATGGCCGCGCAGAATTGTTTCATGCTTTCCGTTTGAACGGAGTGGTCGCGCAAAACAGTTTACCCTTTTCCGTTTGAACGGAATGGCTGCGCAGAATTGTTTCTCCCTTTCCGTTTGAACGGAGTGGTCGCG
Source organism: Marinilabiliaceae bacterium JC017 (assembly GCA_004296775.1). GTDB lineage: Bacteria > Bacteroidota > Bacteroidia > Bacteroidales > Marinilabiliaceae > JC017. Next base: position 4,610 of record RHGE01000038.1, on the reverse strand, counting down.
CAAGATTGTTTCACTCTTTCCGTTTGAACGGAATGGCCGTGCCATATTGTTTCACCCTTTTCACCCAAATTATCCATTAAATCAACATTGGAAAAACACTTAAGCGTCTCGGATAAACACTCTGGAATTATGCAAAACATTCAATCGTTGAAAAAAACACGGTATAACGGGCAGGTATTCTATTTTCGTTGTTGAAATATTCGATTGTAATAAACAACTCTTCTTTTCACCTTCTCAATCTCCCCACCTCCCCAGTTTCTCAACTTTTCCTCTTTTCAATTTTTCAAATTCTCAAATTTTCCCCTTCTCAAATTTTCAAATTCTCACCTTTTCAACATCTCATCTTCTCAATAAGTCACCAAATAATAATAAGCCCCATAGCCACACCAGATGCCCAGGGCACCTTCTACGTTATGCTTCACCGATCGATTTGACGACGCAAAGGGATTTTTACCGTTGAGCACCTCATCTTCATAGGAGTCCCAGAATTCAAAAGCCCCCTCGTCAATGCGGCTCACTTTTACCGTCAGCGGTTTATTAAGGTGAAAGAGAAATTCTTGTTTTGAAGCCAGCGGATTGTCTTTTCCCTTGTAAAGGGTTAGTAATACCTGCTCACCGTTGAATGTTTTGTCGGAATAGTTGGGTAACCACACCGGTCTGAAACCCTCTTCGGAAGAACGCTCCTTGGTTTCGAACCGGTAGAAATCCACCGTTTCAATGGGGTCGGTAAAATCCACTTTCAACACCCCCATGGTGTCGGCTTCGGCATCCGGTTCCAGCCACAGTTTAGTCATTTCGGGCGGCTCCGGAATGGTAGTAGAGGCAGTGATGGTGTCACCATGGAGATAAACCGTCAACTCATAGGTTTTCCCTATTTCACCTTTAATGGTATGGCTTTGATAGAAAACAGGGGGAAACAACGTTTCGTCGCGGCGCAGGATCAGCACCTCGGTATTGGTGCCATCGAACAGGGTCACTTTAGCGGTTGAGATCACCAGTTTACGCAGGGCCGCCGAATCGGTGGCACCCGTGTAAGGTGAGCTGTAGGTTAAGTTCACATGGGCGTTGAGGTCATTTTCAATCCAGCCATCCACCACAATTTTTTGCTGGTATGCTTCGGGATCAATGTCCAGCTCCGGCTGACAAGCCAGGAAAATTAAAACAATGGTCATGTACGAAAATGGGATCTTCATCAAATTGTTTTTTGACATGAGATGGTCTTTTTTCTGAGTTAATATTTTACTAACATTTCCCATTTGTGTATAAAGCTTGCTTTACAAGCATTTTGCCAACCATAGATTTATCGGATTAAAAACCACGCAGTGGTTTAAAATTCGTTCAATTCGTCTAATTCGCGGTTAAAACCATAGTCAATTTAATTTGCACATCATGCGAATCAAGGGTTGAAAGTTATTGATTCTCTACAATTACAAATAAGTTCAATCCTTTTCAAGGTTGTTAATATCATTTCCGAGTTCCGCACGGGGTTATTAACATTTTTTCCTTTGGATATTCCTATCCCGTAGGTGTTTTGTCAACAGTGAATCCATCGAATTAAACGAATTGCTTTTCTATGAAATGTTCATAAAACCACGCAGTGGTTTAAAATTCGTTTAATTCGTCTAATTCGCGGTTAAAACCATAGTCAATTAATTTACTCATCATCAATTAGTGTTTTTCTGGTATTCTTTGCAGATACTTAAAATTTAGTGTTTGATTCATTAGTTATTTTATTCATTCAAAAGTTTTCAACAGCTTAAAATTTAAACGTCCAGGCAATTGACGGAATAATAGGAAACAGAGCTACCTGTTTGGGTTCAATAACCAGGTCATAAGCATCCAGGTCACCATCCACATCAAAGTAGATGAAATAGGTATTGTGACGGTTATACACATTATAAATGGAAAAATTGATTAACGAAGTCCAGGTGGCCGTTTCACGAAGGGTCCACGTCAGACTTAAATCCAGCCGGTGGTAGGGTGGCACCCGGTAATCATTCAGCTTGCCGTAGTCGTTCACAATATTTCCCTGGATGATGTAACGTCCTTCGGGCATGGTCATGGCATTCCCCGACGCATACACAAACGACGCTGCCAGCTTGATGCGCGGACTCAGTTTGTAGGCCGCCACCATGGATAAATCGTGCCGCCGGTCATATTTGGCCGGAAACGTACGCCCGTCGTTCAATTCATCGAATTTGCGGTCGGTGCGCGCCAGGGTGTAGGCCGCCCAGCCCGTTAATTTACCCCTCGATTTTCGCAACATCAGCTCCAGACCGTAAGCATTGCCATTGCCCTGGAGCACATTCTCCTCAATCTTTTTCTGGTCGCCGGTAGTGAGCAATCCGCCGGCAAACTCAATGGTGTTGATAAGTCGTTTATAATACAATTCGGTTGAAAAGTTCCAGCGACTGAAACTCTGGTAATATCCCAGCGACACCTGGTGTGCCCGTTCGGGTGGAATGGTAACGGTGCTGGGCAGCCAAATGTCCGTTGGCAACGACACACTGGAGATGGTTGCCAGGTGTATATTTTGAGTAGTTACCGTGTAGGAGGCCTTCACACTGTTGCGTTTCTTTAGCTTATAAATCAGCAACAGCCGTGGGTCAATGGTGAGGTATTGTTTGAGCAACTCCTCTTTGCCATGGCGGATGGTATCCACCACCTGTCCCGCATTGTTCTTTTCATACGAGGTATAAGGCCCCGTGTGGCCAAACCAGGTAGCACGCACCCCGGTATTCAACCGCAATCGATCACTGAGGGGCACCTCCTGCTGGTAGTAAAAAGCCAGCTCATGGCCGTGCAGTTCGGCCTTGCGTTGCACCGCTTGTTCATCAAAATCAGCATCAATACGGTCGGGCATCAGCCGGGTTTTATGGTATTCAAAACCCGTTTTAATCAACAGTGAATTGGCCTGAATCAGGTGCTGTTGTTTATAATAAATATCGTTGATCTCCGAAAAAAGGTTGAGGTTATACTCCCTGAATGTCGACGCCATTTCAAACTGATAATTACTCACCCCGGCATGTTGCTTGATGGTATAGGAAGGATTCACCACATAGTACCAGTTAAAGCCGCCAGCCGTATTGCCCCAGTTCAGTTTCGACACAAATGTGCCTGTGTTATTCTGGTAGCGGTACTTATCCCGGTTGGTCATTCCCGCCAGCGAGAAATAATTTTTATCCCCTATCCGGAAACGGAAAAGACCATTCATATCATAAAGGTCGTATTGCGTGCGTTCCCAAAAAGAGGTATTCACGCCCGTCCATTCCGACATTTTTTCATACAACGATAACTGGCTGATGCGTCCGCCCAGGGTGAGTTTGTTATAACCCTTCATTGGTATCTGCAGGGCTGCACTGGTGTTCACCGTCCCAATGGTCGCTTCGCCGTGAAACAGTGTGTCGGGCTCCATCTCCGAGCTCACCTTAATCACCGACGACAACCGTTCGCCATACTCAGCCGGGATGCCGCCCTTAATTAATTCAATGGAAGAGGTCGTCGCCGGGTTAAACACCGAAAAAATACCCAACAAATGATTGGGGGAATGAATAAGCATCTCATCCAGTAGAATCAGGTTCTGTCCGGGACCGCCGCCTCGCACATAAATACCCGCATCGCCCTCGGTCGCTGTCTGAATACCGGGCGTCAACTGTAACACCTTCATGGGATCGGCCTCCCCCAGGAAACGGGGGGCAGCTTTTATCTCTTCACGGGTCAAGGTTACCTGCCCCATCTCAGCCTTTTCGTGCAGGGGCCGTTCCCCCCTTACCAACACCTCCTTTTGCTCAATCACCAGCGGTGTCAGTGCCACATCCAGGAAAGCATCTTTAGGCAGTCTGATAACGTGTTCGTGCGACTGATAGCCAACATAGGTAATCATCAGGGCCATCCCTGTGCGTACATTCCGCAGCTCAAAATAGCCCTCCGAATCGGAAACAGTCCCGGTGCCGGTTTGTTGAATCACAATATTGGCACCCGGTAACGTCTCGGTGGTTTGGGCATCAATTACACGCCCCCTCAATAAATACCGCTGTCCCCACATGGTAGAGCTCCACGCCCATAGAAACAGCAATATCATCCACCGAACAGTCATTCCAGGTTTTATATTTGAGAAAATAAGGAATTAAGCCACCTCTTTATTAACCTCACTCAGGCAGGTAGTTAAAATTAACCCCACTATCGATAAAACACAAGAGACCTTTACCCTCAAATCCCCGGGTTACTGCTTATTTCCGTATAAAATATTGCCATAGACTGATTTTTTTACAAGCGTTGTATTTTAATCAATAGTTCGTTAAACTTGTGTAAGTAATTGAAAAATAACTTCAATTTATCTAATAGCCGAAAGTGTTAATGGTCTGAAATTGGGAGTAATGTAAATCAGTCTAATGTCTATCATATAACAAGGTCGCATTTACTCAAAAAATACGAAAAAGGCCATGATGTTGGGAAGCGGGCCGGCAAGTCAAATAAGCGGGCCGGCGTTGGCGCGACGAAGATGAATGCGGGAATTCTGGCATGTGGGTTAGCAAAAATTCATCAAGGAGGTGGGTGGAAGCGTTTATTTGACTAGCGTTTTTTGCTTACTTTTTTGGGCAATGCAAAAA
>RHGE01000360.1 GCA_004296775.1 Marinilabiliaceae bacterium JC017 | reverse complement strand
GGTGATACTGTGAGGAATGCAACGAACTGTATTTAAAGCGTCTTGCGACTAGTCAGGTGTAAGTGGTTGTAAGTGTGATTCGGCACGATTTTCTGGTTGTAACGATCAGTGTGATGAGCAAGTGTCRGMTGACGTTGTAAGGTTCRGTCGGTTGTGTGCTTGRCAGTGKTCGACAAACTTGTGCACAGTGTGCCAAACAKGTGACCGTCTGATCGGTCAGCACATCACAGCTAATTCCACTCACCTCCGTGATCTGTCATGTCTCCCTCCATACAGTCGACAATCATACTCGTACTCGATGTCTCACCCAAACACTCAGACACACACGCAAACAGTGTGATCATTGTGACAGTGATGTGATGAGTTGGTCAATGATTGATTGGTTGATTGATTCACTGAGTGAGTGAGTGATTGATTGATAGATTGAGTGAGTGAGTGAGTGATTGAGTGATTGAGTGAATGTTTGATTGTGTTGGTGATTGAGTTTGTGAGTGATCGATAGTTTTGTTGAGTGTGAGTGAGTGAGTGATTGAGTGATTGAGTGAATGTTTGATTGTGTTGGTGATTGAGTTTGCGAGTGATCGATAGTTTTGTTGAGTA
>RHGE01000359.1 GCA_004296775.1 Marinilabiliaceae bacterium JC017 | reverse complement strand
CTCTAGATTAAGTGGATGGAGCGGATATGCATCCCAGTCTAAACCAGGCTATATCTCAATAAAATGTGGCTTGGATATTTTTAGAATCAAATATGAAGGATATGCACTTGCTATGAGTTTATTAAACAATAATGAGTTAAAAGAGTAGAAATCTTTTAGGAGGGGAAAGGAGTGACCGAGCGAATAAAAAATGAATTACGGGTATTTGAATCCTTTTAGTAGATGTGTAGAACAATCCTCTCTGCGGCTCTTGGAATCTGCGTTAAACCCAAGGTACTGATAGCGTCAATTTAGAGTTATCTCACCTTCTGTTAGTATGCCAGAACTTGAAGACTCTGTATTTTAATCGGGACGTTGTCCCGGACCCTAGTCCCTTTTTGGCATCGCCCCAAAAAGGAACCAAAAAACGCTAGTCAAATAAACGCTTCTGCCCACCTCCTCGATGAATTTTTCCCAACCCACAGGCCGGAATCCCCGCATTCATTTTCGTCGCGCCTGCGCCGGCCCGCTTATTTGTCCGGGTAGAGCGGTTCGTTACCTCCCCGCTCCCCCACAGATCCGTACGAGCAGATTTCCCGCATACGGTTCCTCCTAAACTGG
>RHGE01000358.1 GCA_004296775.1 Marinilabiliaceae bacterium JC017 | reverse complement strand
GTAGGAGCGGCGACGGTGGTGTTGGTTTGATGATGGCGAGAGAGAGATAGTGAGAAAGTGGATTGAACAGATGGGAGTATAGTTTTTGTGTGCGGAATAGAATGGATTGGTCGTGTGTGGGTGGCGGTGAGAAGAATGATTTGTTGATGAGTTTCAGGTGAGTTGACGGGTGTTTGTGTGATGTATGTTGATAGGCATCAACTAGGTGTGTTGTTGTGTGAATGTTGAATAGTTGATATTAGTTTCATGATGAATTGTCCATACATTCGCGGTTTCCACTGACTCGAGAATTGATGTTGTTCTCCGTCACTTGGATGTCTGACTTTAGTGTTTTTGTGTTGGTCGATGTGGATATTGTGATGAGCAATTGATGTGTTGTTTTTGTGTTTTATTTGTTTATTTTGTAGGAGCGGCGACGGTGGTGTTGGTTTGATGATGGCGAGAGAGAGAKAGAGATGGAKGGAGGGAGAGAGAGAGTGGATTGAATAGATAGGAGTATAGTTTTTGTGTGCGGAATAGAATGGATTGGTCGTGTGTGGGTGGCGGCGAGAAGAATGATTTGTTGATGAGTTTCAGGTTGATTTGTTGATGAGTTTCAGGT
>RHGE01000357.1 GCA_004296775.1 Marinilabiliaceae bacterium JC017 | reverse complement strand
GGGCACTCTATTGACGCTCACAGTATTCATGCAACCAACGGTTCATACCGGATTGCTCATCTCTTATGAGACCCTTAATAGGCCAACTCTTTCAAAATGCGTAACTCATCAATTTGGTTGACGACAGTGAGTATACAACACGTGATAACCTTTGGCACTGTTCTTGAGACGTTTTTAAAACATTGAATTTAGGTATGGCAATTTCAAYAGGGAACTCCTAGCCATGTATAGTGCTTAGCTACACTTTCAACATTCTGTGGAATATAGGGAATCTATTCTTATCACTGACCACAAAGCCCTCATCTTTTCTTCGACCTTGTCTTCGGAAAAGTACTCTCCCCTAGATTCTTGACAAGTGGGCTACGTTTCACAGTTTACTTCAGATACACAGTATATTTCTGGGAAAGACAATGTAGTTGCAGACTCCTTGTCTCGTATAACTTCGTCGAACCGTCTTCAAGGAATTGAAGATTCTAGAGTCCTCTCCAAGTATCCACTAGCGCTGAATAACTAAGAAATAGCCAATCACCACACCTGAACATAATTCTGCACGGAACATGCATTAATCCTATCTGTATTCCGCCAACAGAATAAGAAAATCACT
>RHGE01000356.1 GCA_004296775.1 Marinilabiliaceae bacterium JC017 | reverse complement strand
TGCGACTCCGACTGGAGTCGTAGATTATTTCATTTTAATCTCCTATAAACATTTGATACCTCCGGCATCATGTTGAGAGATACCTTTAACAAAAAATTCGTCTAATTCGCATAATTCGCGGTTCGAAAAATCATATAAATCCCGTTAATCTTGTCCATATCAAGACTTTTTTTTAACGCGAAGCAACGAGACGCAAAGAAGATCTCATTAAAACAATTCGTCTAATTCGCATAATTCGCGATTCGAAAAATCATGTAAATCCTGTTAATCATGTCCATATCAAGACTTTCTTACCACGGAGCCGCCGAGACACAAATAGGATCTCATTAAAATAATTCGTTGAATTCGCGGTTTTAACCCCATTACATTAGTGCTTCTACTTTATTCTGTCATACCTACGACACTCTGTTTAATGCATTCTTTATTGCCTACCATACTGTCGTGCCGATGGCACTAATGCTGAATCTCACAAGAGATACTATACCTGAAGACTTATACGATATATTTACATGCGACTCCGACTGGAGTCGTAGATTATTTCATTTTAATCTCCTATAAACATTTGATACCTCCGGCATCATGTTGAGAGATACCTTTAACAAAAAA
>RHGE01000355.1 GCA_004296775.1 Marinilabiliaceae bacterium JC017 | reverse complement strand
TGATACTTCGGTGTCTCTGTTGTTAGTGCCATCGGCGAATTCAAAGGATTCCACCAGTGTTTGTCCATTGTCTTCGTAGATGTTTATGTAATGGGTTGTAGCGGTAGAGTTGAATTGAATGGGTTTGTCAAAAGTCAATTCAATGTTGGTGCTTAGTGCTACGTCTGTAGCATCTTGTGTGGGTAAATAAGTTGTTACCAGTGGCTGCTGAATGGTCGTGAATCGCCAGAAGGTTGACTCAGAGAAACCCTGGAAGATGGTGGCATCGGTTCCTTCAATGGCCCCGGCATCGATGGTGATGTAATAGGGCGTTCCATAGGTGAGGTTGTTATCAGGATTAATAACGAGTTTATTGTCGCCAGAAATTGATACTTCGGTGTCTCTGTTGTTAGTGCCATCGGCGAATTCAAAGGATTCCACCAGTGTTTGTCCATTGTTTTCGTAGATGTTTATGTAATGGGTTGTAGCGGTAGAGTTGAATTGAATGGGTTTGTCGAAAGTCAATTCAAAGTTGGTACTTATAGCTACGTCGGTAGCATTTTGCGAGGGTAAATAAGTTGTTACCAGTGGTTGCTGAATGGTCGTGAATCGCCAGAAGGTTGACTCAGAGA
>RHGE01000354.1 GCA_004296775.1 Marinilabiliaceae bacterium JC017 | reverse complement strand
CGACGTGCGACCTTGCGCTACGCTGCGCGGTGTTTGTTATGTGAGATYGAGCGCATGTTTTTACGATTTGTTTTTCGCACCTAGCGGTGTTGACATAGCTCCTCTTGATTAATTCAYGATCTTGCTTGCTTTAAATAAAATGCTTGCRAGTCRTGATTTRTTGGKTKGYAGCYTGTCAAGTAACGTGACGGTGTGTGAGTGGTGCCTAAAATGYGTGGGTGGACMGGCTCCCTGCTTGTGCAGCGAACTGTTTTACGTGCGCATCATCAAGTTTGYCCCAATTGCTTAGAGAGCATCATTGGGCTTGATTTGGTTTCTGTGTTAGCTACCTACTTGGAAGAGAGTGTCCCTTAATATTTGTCTTTGTATCGGCTTGCACCCTTTTATTGGGAATGCTCGCTGATCTTAGTAATGCTTCTCATATTCCATTGTCACGCTATCACAGTGTAGTGGTGGCAACGGCCTATGTGTAAGTATTCGTAATCTTGGATGCGGAATGCGGAATTGGGTATTGGGTTGAATAAACCTTTTATCCCAAGCAGAGCATCTTATGCTCGGCACGTACGACACTAGCAATTGCGTTGACCTTTCCCAACTTGATTGATGGGGGGGCT
>RHGE01000037.1 GCA_004296775.1 Marinilabiliaceae bacterium JC017 | reverse complement strand
TGGTGCATACTTCCTATCGTATTGAATTAAGAGGTGAGAGTTTAAGAAAAAAACGGTAATATTGTCAGCTCATCCCGCTCTTTGAACCATTTTCCACAAGGGGGGTCAATATGACCGGACGAGGGGGTCAGTATCACCGGAATTTCCACCAGAAAAGTAAAAAGTATCAAGTACAAAGTATCAAGATGATTTACTGCTCGCCATATAAATACACCAATATCACCCGTAAGACACTATGTTTTTTCATGAGAATCCTGAAAAAAAGCCTCTTCGAGGGATGTTGCCTCAAGCCGGTTGTTGTTCGAGATTAACAATGATAAGAGCAATCTATTTCTATCTGTTTCAATGTATCTCCATTTATCTCTAAGTGTTTTCATCTATTTCCTCTCTCTAACTTCTGACCTCTAACCTCTCTCTATTTCCATCCAATTTGAACAACATGTTGGTAAAAATTGCGGCCTAAGCGCCTAATTCATTTTATTCTTCTGGCCAGAGGCCATGGTTTAAACGACAAAGCGGGACGCTTTGCCGAACGGAGGATTTAAAACCAAACTGTTGATCTAATCTTATTAAAACTCCAACTGTAGAGGGTCAGCTAACACCGGACTATCCAGGTGGCCAAACACTAAAAAAGGGCCCCTTGCGAGAGCCCCTTATATCTTAATCGGCTAAACTATTTAACTCCCCCTGATCAAGTGCACCGTACCATGCCTTTTATAATTTTCTCCATCTTCATATCCTTCTGCCTCGATCACATAAAAATACACCCCCGGAGAAGCTTTTGCGCCGCCTATTTTTCCATCCCAGCCTTGTTCCGGATTATTGGAAGAATACACCTTTCGCCCCCACCGGTTATAGATCACCAGGTGAAACTTTTTTAACGACCGGTAAGCCACACGAAATTCATCGTTAGCCCCGTCTCCATTAGGCGTAAAAGCATTAGGTACGTCCAGAAAACCCTCTTTAATAGAAAACTCTACTTCCTTGGAATAGCTCTCACAACCACTTTCTTCGGATTCATTCACCACATATAAGAATACTTTATAAGTCCCGGGATACTGAAACGTAAATACCGGCTCCTTCTCATAGCGCTTTCCTGCCTCACCAAAGTCCCACTCATAGGCCGTTATGCCTCCTTTCGACTCATCCTTAAACTTCACCACCAAAGGTGCCGATCGCTGCCCTACCGTATCCAGTTCATGTTCAATACCCCGAGCAACCTCTTCAAATGAAAACTCGGCTTCTACGGCTATGGCCTTATATTCATGATCATCCTCCACCTGATTCCCAACATTGTCGGTAACTACCACATTATAGGTAGTTTTCTCAAACGGCGCTTCAATTTCTTCCTCCTGTTTGTCTTTTCCTTCTATGGGCCCATCAGGATCTGAACTCCATTTATAAGTTAATCCGTAATCCAATGGCACCAATTGCGTTCGATCACCCCGGGGATCAAAATAAACCTTGCTGATCAGATCGACCTTCGCATTCAAGGCTAGTTTACTGCAATTGGCTTTTACCACCTCTATTTCAACACCTGTCAGCTGCGGTTCAAACACCCAGCTATAATAAACAAAGGCCCCGTCATCCACAACTACCTGGTAACTACCTTCTGTCAAATTGGTCAGGTGAGAAACAATTCCGGTTTCCTCTTTCACAAAAACATAGTTGCTCCCATCATACTTATACCAGGTAAATTTATAAGCTTGTGTTCCTGCCCCCACTGCCACATCTAAAGAACCACTGGCTATGGTCTTATAATAAAAAACCGGATCCAACGATTCACCGGAAGGATATTGGGCCATTTCCATATAATCAGCATCCCCGGAAGTTATTTGCGCTTTACTGTCAACACCAGTAAAACAGGAGGTCACGATCAGTGTCACTAAGAATAATACAGTGTTGTGTCGAATCATTTGCATTTAATTATTTCTTCAAAACTATAATATTTCTCTATATAACGACTAATTTTAGTTTTAAATTGCCGGAGCATACAACCTGAAGTTTTATATTTTTGCAAATTCTAGTAGTATTTTTTCAATATTGAAACAGGTAAACTTATAATATAGTGCATAATTATCTTGACGGATTAAACCAGGCTCAAAAAGAAGCAGTTGAAAACACAGAAGGACCAGCCTTGGTTATTGCCGGGGCAGGATCAGGCAAAACAAGAGTACTCACCCTACGTATAGCGCATCTATTACAGAAAGGTGTACCTCCCTACAGGATTCTGGCCCTTACCTTTACTAACAAGGCTGCACGTGAAATGAAAGAGCGTATTGCCGGTATTGTGGGCCCCCAAATGGCCAATTATTTATGGATGGGAACCTTCCACTCTATCTTCGCCCGCATCCTTCGTTTGGAAGCTGCCAAATTGGGTTACCCTTCGTCTTTCACCATTTACGACACCACCGATTCAAAAAACCTGATCAAGTCCATCGTGAAAGAAATGCGACTGCCCGATAAGGTTTATAAACCCGGAGCCGTACTCTCAAGTATCTCCGCAGCCAAAAATGACCTCATCACACCTGTCAGTTATGCCCGCGATGTCCATCGAACAACCAGTGACAAAGCCGCACAAAGACCATTGGTGTACGAAATATACACTCGCTACATGCGACACTGTTATAAATCCGGGGTCATGGATTTCGATGACCTGCTGTTAAACACCAACATCCTGTTCAGGGATCATGAGGAGGTGTTGAAAAAATACCAACAACAATTCGATTACATCCTGGTAGATGAGTACCAGGACACCAATTTTTCCCAATACCTCATCATCAAAAAACTCGCCGAGCAACACAAAAACATATGTGTGGTAGGTGATGATGCCCAGAGTATATATAGTTTCCGCGGAGCTAAAATTGAAAATATCCTCAACTTCCGAAACGATTACAAGGACTATAAACTATTCAAATTGGAGCAAAACTACCGCTCCACTCAAACCATTGTCAACGCTGCTAACAGCATCATCGCCAAAAACCAGGGCCAGATACATAAAAATGTATTCTCAAAGAACGACACAGGTATTCCCATCCGTGTCATCAAAGCCTATTCTGATATTGAAGAAGGACTGATTATCAGCAACGACATTGACGAAACACACTTGCATCAGCAACTCGACTACCAGGATTTTGCGATTCTCTATCGCACCAATGCCCAGTCGCGCGTCTTCGAGGAAGCCTTACGCAAACGAAATCTTCCTTATAAAATATATGGAGGTCTCTCCTTCTATCAACGCAAAGAGATCAAGGACCTGCTCGCCTATTTTAGGCTCACCGTCAACCCCAACGACCAGGAAGCATTGAAACGCATCATTAACTACCCGGCACGCGGCATTGGCAAAACAACACTCGATCGCCTGACCCAGGCAGCTAAAGCAACTGGCCATAGCATGTGGGAAATAATCATAAACCCATCCGTTACACAAACAGGATTGAATGCCGGTGCATTGAAAAAACTACATGGTTTCGCGGCCATGATGTCTGGCTTCATGGCAAAACTCAACCAACTTTCAGCCTATGACATGGCCAGTGATATTGCCGCAACCAGCGGCATCATGCGTGAACTGCATCAGGACAAATCCATTGAGGGTCAGGGACGACTTGAAAATATTGATGAATTATTAAATGGTATCAAGGACTTTACCACCACCAATTTGGAAGAAGACCGACAAGCTAACCTGGTGAACTTCCTGGAAGAAGTAGCCCTGCTTACCGATCAGGACACAGACAACCCTGATGATATTGACAAAATTACGTTGATGACGATTCATGCGGCGAAAGGACTTGAATTCAAAAACATTTATATCGTAGGGGTGGAAGAAAACCTCTTCCCCTCGCCCATGTCATCCGATTCAAAAAGAGGCCTGGAAGAAGAACGCCGGTTATTTTATGTGGCGGTTACCAGGGCTGAAAAACAATGTACCATCTCATTTGCACGGTCCAGGTATAAATATGGAGAATTGACCTTTAGCAAACCAAGCCGTTTTATCGGTGATATTGATCAAAAATACCTGGAACTGGCTAATGAAGACATTTTACCTTCACGGGAAAAAAGTCAACCTCAAATGCAGAGACCTTCTCTCAGAAGTGCCATGGGTTCATCCCCTAAAAATAAAGTAACGCTTAACTACAAAAAATCAACCAACGAATCAAAATCCAAAATAAGTCTCAATTATCAGGCAGCCTCTGCTGATCAAATTAAGGCCGGAATGACCGTAGAACACGACCGATTTGGCCAAGGAGAAGTAATTAACATAGAAGGTGTTGCACCAAACGCAAAAGCCACAGTTGAATTTAAAAATGCAGGACGAAAACAATTATTACTCAAATTTGCCAAACTTAAAATTTTGAACTAGCTTTGCGCAAAACAGTTACCTGTCCCGGTTGTGTTGTTATCTACCACAAAATCCGGCTAAATGTGGTTACCTCTGTTTAACCAACCTTAATAATAAAATAGACTTTTACCTTATAAAAAATAATAATGGATTATAATTCCAATAGAAAGAAATTGGTTCTTCCTGAGTATGGGCGCCATATTCAAAAGATGGTTGACTATGCCAAAGCGATTGAAGACCCCGAGGAAAGAGCGAAGTCGGCAAAATCGATTATTGCCATTATGGGCAATATGTTTCCGCACTTACGCGATGTGAGTGACTTCAAACATAAGCTTTGGGACCATTTGGCAATAATGGCAAATTTCGAAATAGACATCGAGTTTCCCTACAAATTGCCGGAACCATCAATTTTGTATCGCCGCCCAACAAAACTTCCTTACAATACAAGCAAGATAAGATATCGTCATTATGGCAAAGTAGTGGAAGAACTGATAGGGAAAGCGATCGAAATGGAAGAGGGCGAAGAGAAAAAGAAGCTGATTCTACTGATCGCCAACCACATGAAAAAATCCCTTTATCTTTGGAACAAAGATTCAGTCAATGATGATCGCATCTTTAATGACATTAAAATGCTATCAAATAATCAATTGACCATTGATGAAAACCTAAAGATTCCTGATTACAAAGAATCGAACCACCGCAGCAGAAAAAAAAGACCACAGAAACGAACCAGCGACAGAGAAAAATCCTAATATTACTTTGCAAACCAAAGATCGTTTCTAATGAGTAGTTTTGTTATTGAAGGTGGTCATCAACTACAAGGGGAGATCACCCCTCAGGGAGCAAAAAATGAAGCTTTACAAGTAATCTGTGCAACTCTTCTTTCCAGCGAAGAAATCATTATAAACAACATCCCGGACATCCTTGATGTCAACAACTTAATTAAGCTATTAGGTCAAATGGGAGTTGAGATTAACCGGCCTAATCGTCACACCTGTCATTTCAAGGCGCAAAGTGTAAATCTTGATTTTCTTCAATCGGAGTCATTTAAGAAAAAAGCCTCAGCCTTAAGAGGTTCAATAATGATTATGGGACCGCTATTAGCCCGTTTTGGGAAAGCGTATTTTCCCAAGCCGGGAGGAGATAAAATTGGTCGCCGCCGCCTTGATACCCATTTTTTTGGGTTTGAAAAACTCGGTGCAACATTCAACTTCAATCCTGATGAAATATTTTATACCGTAGAGGCATCCAATCTCAATGGTACCTATATGCTATTGGATGAAGCATCAGTTACCGGAACGGCAAACATCATAATGGCAGCCGTTTTAGCCAAAGGCACAACAACTATTTACAATGCCGCTTGTGAGCCATATGTCCAACAGCTTTGTAAGATGTTGAGTGCAATGGGCGCAAACATACAAGGTACTGGCTCCAATTTATTAACCATAACAGGAGTTGAATCACTCGATGGCTGCCAGCATACCATCTTACCCGACATGATTGAAGTGGGTAGCTTTATTGGCATGGCAGCAATGACCAATTCCAGCATCACCATAAAAAATGTTGGGAAAGAGCATTTAGGAATTATCCCTCTTGCCTTCGAAAGAATGGGTATTCAAATAGAGTTTATTGGTGATGATATCCATATTCCCAAACAAGACCACTATTCCATTGAAACATTTATCGATGGATCCATCATGACTATTGCAGATGCTCCCTGGCCGGGATTAACACCGGACTTACTCAGTGTTTTCCTGGTGATTGCGATCCAAGCAAATGGAAGCGTGCTTATTCATCAAAAAATGTTTGAAAGCCGCCTGTTCTTTGTCGATAAGCTCATTGACATGGGTGCACGCATCATTTTATGCGATCCACACAGAGCTACCGTAATTGGTCTAAATAAGGAAAATTCATTGCGCGGAGCTACCTTAACATCGCCTGATATCAGAGCAGGCGTAGCTCTGCTTATCGCAGCATTGTCAGCACAAGGCAAAAGTACGATACAAAATATAGAACAAATAGATAGAGGTTACGAAAGGATTGATGAACGCCTTCGAAAAATAGGAGCAAAAATCACCAGGCTTTAATCTATAAATCAAGAAGAAATTTTAGCACTCAAGCAGGAATTTGTCCCTTGAGTGCTTTTTTTATTCTCTTTAACGATTAGAATATTTCGTTTTTTTCAATTCATTAACATTTCAAACGCAAATAAATCCATCTATAAAATATTCTTTTGCTTGATTTTCTGAAGGTTACAATCCCTTTACCCCAATATAAAAAATATCATCATTTTTCCAACAGACAGTAATTTGCCGATTTGTGTTTTACGACATACTTTTGCTTGCGTTTTTCAACCACTCATCACTTTATCTGGCAGGTTAATCTAAAACTACTTAACACCGCAATTTTTTTTTTCAAACTTTACTTCGGATTTTATCTTAAAACAGAGCTCTATGAAAAAGCTAAAGC
This sequence comes from Marinilabiliaceae bacterium JC017, assembly GCA_004296775.1. GTDB lineage: Bacteria > Bacteroidota > Bacteroidia > Bacteroidales > Marinilabiliaceae > JC017. Next base: position 51,503 of record RHGE01000037.1, on the reverse strand, counting down.
TAACACTAGTGCTTATATTAGCGGGAATGAGTTTCTTGTCGTTTAACAACAACAAAGAAATTCCAAGGATTGGACTAAATATAGGAGATGAGGCACCAATAATTCAAGCTTCATTAATAAACGGAGACCAATTAGTCTCAGATTCCTTAAGAGGCAAAATGATTCTCATCAATTTTTGGGCTTCCTATGATGCCCAATCAAGAATTGAAAATCATGTCATCACTGATCTTTATTCTAAATTTAAAGACAGCCACTTTTTCAATGCACAAGGATTTGAAGTCGTTTTCATATCCCTTGATCGCTTCCATGCCCCCCTGAACTCAGCCATTGATCGTGATCAAATTAATGCATTTTATCACATTTGTGACTTCAAAGGAATAAGTAGTCCTCTTGCTCAAATGTATAACATCTCAACCCCACAAAACATCCTCCTCGATGGAACCGGCCGTATTGTTGTTAATAGCAATAAAATAGACAAGGTCCACGCCTCTCTGAACTTCCTGCAAAGAGATTAGTACAATTAGGCACTTAGGAAGCAACTTTTACCAACATGTTGTTCAAATTAGATGGAAATATATAGAGAGGATAGAGATCAGAAGTTAGAGGAGAAAAATAGATGGAAACACTTAGAGATAAATGGAGATACATTGAAACAGATAGAAATATTTTGAAACAACCTGTATTTTCCAAAGAACAATCTCAACTCCCAATTGATGAATAATCTCTGCGTCTCAGCGCCTCCGCGGTGTATAATGAATCTTGTTAAAACAACAAACTAAAGGCAACATCCCTCGAAAAGGCTTTTTTTTCAGGGTACTTCTGAAAAAACATAGTTTCTTATTACTATTTTTCTCCTGTTTCATAAAATTAAATTGTAAGGACAGCGATTAATCTTCGACTAATCCTTCAAACAAAGTTAAAAGCATGAAAAGGATATTATTTACAATTGGGGTTACCTTAGCCATGTTATCATTTGGCATTGAATCCGATAGTCAGGTAAAAGTTGGACTAAAAGTTGGAAACCAGGCCCCGGATTTGAAATTTAAGAACCCTAAAGGAAAAGAAATAGCATTATCTTCTTTGAAAGGAAAAATGGTACTTATTGACTTTTGGGCCTCTTGGTGCGGACCTTGCAGACGTGAAAATCCCAATGTAGTAAGTGCGTACAATAAATTTAACAACCAAAATTTCAAGGAAGGAAACGGCTTTACTGTCTTTGGCGTATCGCTTGATAAAAGTCAGGCATCCTGGATTAAAGCAATAAAAGACGATAATTTATCATGGGAATATCACGTGAGTGACTTAAAGGGATGGGAAAGTAAACCAGCTGCCATCTATCATGTTAGAGGAATACCTACCAACTTCCTGATCAATGGTGAAGGCATAATTGTTGCAACTAACCTGCGAGGACAAGCATTACATGAAATGCTTAATAACTTGCTTAAATAAAAACAATAGATCGTCAGATTTCAGATGATAGACTTTTGATTGATTCTCATCTGGCTCATTTACAACGCCAAGAAAGTTTTGATCACCAAATAATCTCAAGCTGTCATTCAGATAATCACAAAAGTTTAACGAACGATTTTAAAAACATTCATTACAATTATATCAACAAAGACAGTGTCACATAAATGACACTGTCTTTGTCATTTTAACAGATTTATTAATAAAAATTCACCCAAATATGACAATTTGTCGCCGACAACGGTTATGGCAAAGAAATTGTATAAATTTGTCGACACAAAATTGATACTGAATATTATTCATAAGACCATAAAAGAGCTTTATTGCTTTCTAAAAAATCATTGATTCATGGTAAAGAAATCATCTAAAAAAGCGGTTGATACAGAAGAAAAAAAAGTAGCTGATCAAACAGTGAACCAGGAAGAGGCGGTTGAAACAAAAGAGAAAGACGCGCCGCAAGAGGAAGAAACACTGCAAGAGGAACAACCCAAAGCAGAGGAAGAAGCCACTGGTGATGAAAAAATTAAAGAGATTAATATCAAACTGAGCGATATAAACGATAAATACCTGAGACTATCGGCAGAATATGATAATTACCGCAAACGTACCTTGCGGGAAAAAATGGATTTAACGAAGTCGGCAGGTGAAACCATTTTATTATCTCTGTTACCAGTCATTGATGATTTTGACCGTGCACTTGCTCACCTGGATGAAGCAAAAGATATTGAAGCAGTCAAAGAGGGTATCAAGCTTATCTATAACAAATTCCAGGATTTCCTTTCACAACAAGGGATAAAAGAAATTGATGCCAAAGAGAAAGAGTTTGATACCGATTTACATGAGGCCATCACAAAAATCCCTGCACCGGCAGATGAATTAAAAGGAAAAGTCATCGACTGTGTTGAAAAGGGATATTTACTCAACGAAAAAGTTATCAGATTTTCTAAAGTGGTTATAGGAGAATAAAATCCACATCTTATTATGTCGAAACGAGATTACTATGAAATATTAGAAGTATCCAAAGGTGCTTCACAGGACGAGATCAAAAAGGCTTATCGTAAAAAAGCTATTAAGTTTCACCCGGATAAAAATCCGGGCGACAAAGCCGCAGAAGAGAAGTTCAAGGAAGCCGCAGAAGCCTATGAGGTACTTTCTAATGCTGAGAAGAGACAACGCTATGACCAGTTTGGTCATGCCGGTGTAGGTAGTGCAGCAAGCGGCGGCTATGGCGGTGGCGGCATGAGCATGGATGATATTTTCTCCCATTTTGGAGATATTTTTGGCGGTGGCTTCAGCGGTTTCGGTGGCTTTGGTGGTTTTGGCGGCTCATCACGCGGTGGCCGACGCGTAAACAAAGGTTCCAACCTACGGGTAAAGGTAAAACTAACCCTACAGGAAATTGCCAATGGTGTTGAGAAAAAAATCAAGGTTAAAAAGTACGTTGAGTGTAAGCACTGTAGCGGTTCCGGAGCAGCAAATGGTTCCTCTTACAGTAACTGTTCTACATGTCATGGCTCAGGTCAGGTAACCCGGATTTCCAACACGATTCTGGGACAAATGCAAACTTCTTCCACCTGTCCGACATGTGGTGGTGAAGGAAAAATCATTACCAATAAATGTCCCCAATGTGCTGGTGAAGGGATTGTAAGAGATGATGAAATCATCACATTAAACATTCCCGCCGGAGTAGAAGAAGGGATGCAACTGTCAGTTTCCGGAAAAGGAAATGCTGCCCGACGGGGCGGTATCAACGGCGATTTGATCCTACTCATTGAAGAAGAACAACATCCTGATCTGATAAGAGATGGCAACAACCTTATATACAATCTTTTTGTCAGTATCCCTGATGCAATCATGGGAACACCAGTTGAAATCCCAACAGTTGACGGAAAAGTAAAAGTTAAAGTTGATCCGGGAACACAGCCAGGAAAAATTCTACGCTTAAGAGGGAAAGGTCTGCCGGAAGTTAACGGTTATGGCAAAGGAGACCTTCTAGTAAGGATACAAGTATACATTCCTAAAGACATATCAAAGGAAGACAAGAAAATGGTTGAAAAACTAAAAGAATCCAGTTCCTTCGATCCCGACAAGGCCGAGAAAGACAGTTTCTTCAGCCGCATGCGTAATATTTTTGAATAAAATATTGTCATTATACCCCACAGCCCAAAGATGTTTTCTTTGGGCTTTTTTATTGCCGTCAAAACACCTGCTGGCAGCATCAGCCAGCACACAATCCAATAGAAATCATATCAAAAGATGACAACGCACAGCAATCTGTCTGAAAAAGCAGGTAAAAATTAATAATTCATTACTTTTTTTGGATATTAAAAAAAGATTCAAAATATTTGCAAACAATAAACGCAGAAAAGAAATGAATTTGATATCTCGAAATATTTGGTGGTGGCATCATTTGTATCTTTCATCCGGGAGGTGAAGGCGATGGCCCCATGTATCTATATACGAACTAAAAGAAGGCTTGCCGGACACCCGGCAAGCCTTCTTTTTTTTTATCAACATCTAAAATGAACCATACCATGAATACAATCGATATCAAAAGCAAATCAACACGCATCCCTGCTAACATTGCAGATGTAACAACACCAGTCAGCATATATCTCAGACTAAGAGATATGTTCCCCAATACCATTCTTTTGGAAAGCTCCGATTATCATGGTGACAGAAACTCCCTGTCATTCATCTGCCTTCAACCCATCTATGAATTTATTGCAGACAATGGAAGCGTAAGAATTGGCGCGCCAAACTCCAAAGAACAAGAAACGTATGCCATCAACACAAAAACAGATTTACCTAACCTTTTAAATGAATTTCTAGCTTCCTTTCATATTGAAGACAGTGATTGTCCGATAAAAGTCAACGGCCTTTTTGGATATTCGGCCTTTGATTCCGTTAAATATTTTGAAAACATCACCTTATCGGATCAAAAAAATGAGAACTACCAAATACCGGAAATGCGCTATGTCTTCTACAAATACATAATCGCCTTCAATCACTTTACCAACCAGTTGTTCCTCATCGAAAACCTGCAAAAAGACGCACCGTCTCAAGCGGATAAATTGATTGAACTCCTTTACAGCAGAACCATTCCAACATTTAGTTTCTCTCCCGATGCGCTTGAGTCATCGAATCTGACTGATGAACAATACATGGCCATGGTGGAGGAAGGTAAAAAGCACTGCTACCGCGGGGATGTCTTCCAAATTGTTCTTTCGCGTCAGTTCTCCAGAAAATTCTCAGGTGATGAATTTAATGTGTACCGGGCACTTCGAAATATCAATCCGTCTCCCTATCTTTTCTATTTTGATTATGGGAATTATAAGATTTTCGGTTCATCACCGGAAGCACAATTAATTGTTGATAACAAAAAAGCAACCATCAATCCCATTGCCGGCACCTTTAAACGCACTGGTGACGATGAAAAAGATAAAGAACTGGCAGTTCAATTGAGCCAGGATAAAAAAGAAAATGCCGAGCACGTGATGCTGGTCGATTTGGCCCGCAATGATTTAAGTCGTAATTGCAACAAGGTGACGGTTAACACATACAAGGAAATTCAATACTATTCACACGTTCTGCATCTTGTTTCTGATGTCAGCGGGCAATTGAAGGAAAATATTTCAACCAGCCAGGTGATGGCTGACACATTCCCGGCCGGCACCTTATCCGGAGCACCAAAATATAAAGCCATGGAATTAATCTCTGAAATAGAAAATCAAAATCGGGGTTATTACGGCGGATGCATCGGCAACATTGGTTTTGACGGCAGCTTTAACCAGGCAATTATGATTCGCTCATTCCTGAGTAAAGACAACACACTATTCTTTCAAGCAGGTGCAGGTGTAGTATCTGAATCGGTTGTTGAAAACGAATTGAATGAAGTAAACAACAAACTGGGCGCCTTAAAAAAAGCCATTGATCTGGCCAAAGAGTTTTAATCAATAAAAAATTAGACCCATGAAACTATTAGTATTAGATAACTACGATTCATTTACCTATAACCTGGTGCATTATGCAGAAGAGATTCTTAATGCCCCGGTTGATGTTTATCGCAATGACGAAATTCCCCTGGAAGAGGTAGGAGCCTATGATAAAATTATTTTATCACCCGGACCTGGTATCCCCGACGAAGCCGGTAATCTTAAAGAAGTCATTGAGACTTATGCGGCATCCAAATCCATCTTTGGCGTTTGCCTGGGCTGTCAGGCCATTGCCGAAGTATTTGGCGGAAGCATCTACAACCTGAATAAAGTATACCATGGCGTAGCAACCCCGGTCTCGGTGGTCAACCGCAATGAATACCTGTTTAATAATATCCCGGACACATTCCTGGCCGGCCGTTACCACTCATGGGTGGTTAATGAAAAGGACCTACCGGCCGAATTGCTCATAACAGCAAAAGATCAGGAAGGACAAATCATGGGACTCATGCATAAAACCTATGATGTCAGGGGTGTTCAATTTCATCCTGAATCCATCTTGACAGAACACGGAAAATTAATGTTAAAAAACTGGCTGGATAGATAAAACGAACAACAGCTCCCTGAGGTTAAAAGTATTATACACAAATCGTTTCAGGAGACTAAAATGTTTTTTCAGCAGTAGACTAAAAAAGCCTCTTTGAAGGATGTTGGTTTTAGCTGATCAATGGACCAAGACAACAGATTGTTAGATTTTAGATAAGAGACCTATTCATACCTTATCAAGTGGAAATATCATAACAACTTGAATTATGAAATAATTATCACTCGATTACTAAAGCTTAATGAACTATTAATAATATAAACGACATCCAATTTGAACAACATGTTGGTAAAATTTACTGTCTAAGCGTCTAAAGAACTATTAAAGCAAATGCAGGAATAAAAGGAATTGTTAACGGAAATTATACAAGGAATCATGTTACAACAAACACTCAAACACCTTTTCGACCATAAAACATTGTCGAAGCAGGAGGCTCGAACCATCCTGATTAACATCGCCAGGGATGCCTACAACAAATCGGAGGTTGTCGCCTTTCTGTCGGTTTACATGATGCGGACGGTTACCGTCGATGAACTTTCGGGCTTCAGGGATGCATTGCTGGAACTATGCCTGCCCGTTGATCTCTCTGACTTTAATACCATCGACCTGTGTGGCACAGGCGGAGATGGTAAAAACACTTTTAATATCTCAACCCTCGCCTCATTGGTGGTGGCAGGTACAGGAGCCAAAGTTGCCAAGCATGGAAATTATGGCGTCAGCTCGTCCTGCGGATCATCAAACATGATGGAGTATTTAGGTTACCAATTCACCAACAAGGCAGATGAATTAAAGCAACAACTGGATCAGTCCGGCATATGCTTTCTGCACGCCCCTCTTTTCCACCCGGCAATGAGGGCTGTTGGACCCATTCGAAAAGAACTAGGCATTAAGACTTTTTTCAACATGCTGGGGCCAATGGTAAATCCTTCTTCTCCCCAAAATCAATTGATGGGTGTATTCGACCTGGAGCTGGCCCGTATTTACAACTATATTTATCAACAAACCGGTAAGAACTACACCATTATTCATGCCCTGGACGGCTACGACGAGATTTCCCTTACAGGCGATTTTAAGGTTATCACCAACCAGGGTGAAAAACTATTATCCCCTTTTAACCTGGGGATGGAACAAATTAATGCTGAACAGATACAGGGCGGTGCATCGATACCTGAAGCAGCGAAAATATTCACCACTATTTTGGACGGTCAGGGCACCGAAGCTCAAAACAATGTGGTAATAGCCAATGCTGCCATGGCGCTACAGTGCTATTCGCCTAAAAAAACAGTGGAAGAAGCCATCGCGGAAGCCCGAGAATCTCTTCTGTCAGGAAAGGCCAAAAATGTTTTAACCAAACTCCTCAACTTAAAATAGCAAACATGACCATCCTGGATAAAATAGTTGAACACAAAAAGCAGGAAATAGCCTTGGCCAAAGAGCGGGTTTCCATTAAAGAACTGATGTATTTCCGTCATTTCAACCAACCCGTTCCTTCAATGAAAGGTGCGCTGACAAATCCATCGGGAACTGGTATTATTTCAGAATTCAAACGACAATCACCTTCAAAAGGAATCATTAATAACAGCGCCAGGGTGGACGTGACTACAAGAGATTATGAGCGAGCAGGAGTATCGGCTTTATCGGTGCTGACTGATGCCAATTTTTTTGGTGGCCGAAATGAAGATCTCACCGCTGCACGTGAGGCCACTAACCTGCCCATATTAAGGAAAGACTTTATCATTGATCCTTTCCAGGTGTACGAAGCGAAAGCCATTGGCGCCAGCGCTATTTTACTCATTGCTGCCATTCTTACCAAGGAAGAAGCCAACGAACTGGGGGCACTGGCCAACTACCTGGGCATGGAAGTATTGATGGAAATACATGACGAATCAGAAATTGAGAAAATTAATATTTATGTGGACATGGTTGGCATCAACAATCGCAACCTGAAAACCTTTGAGGTGGACCTGCAACATTCAGTCAGACTCGCGCAGTTACTACCTGCCAATAAACCCAAGGTGGCAGAAAGCGGAATTCACTCCGTAACAGATCTGCTTTTCCTGAAGGCGCATGGCTTTAATGGTTTTCTGATCGGGGAGCAGTTCATGAAAACTGACAATCCCGGCAGGGCCTGTCAGCAGTTTATTTCAGAGATCAACAATGCCATAAACAACTAATTACCCGGCCATGAAGGAGATTAAAGTAAAAGTTTGTGGCATGCGCGACGCCGGTAATATAACCCGGTTAACAGCGCTCAAGCCCGACTATATCGGATTTATTTTTTACCCGAAATCGCCACGGTATATCGGCAAAGCGCTGACACCGCAACTGATGTACAGCATTCCCCGCAACATTACGAAAACAGGTGTTTTTGTGAATGCTTCAACCGGGGAGATAGCACAGGCGATTGCCGATTACCGGCTGGACGCTGTTCAACTTCATGGAAGTGAATCACCGGAAAAGTGCTTTCTAATAAAACAGTTCGGGGTACGGGTAATTAAGGCTTTTGGAGTGGACGAAACCTTTGATTTTCAAACCACCGTGCGCTACCAGGATTACTGTGACTTTTTCCTGTTTGACACACGCACTCCTGAACACGGCGGGAGCGGTCATAAGTTTAAATGGGACATATTGAAGAAATACAACCAGTACCGCCCTTTCTTTCTAAGCGGCGGGATTACGCTGGAAGATACCGAAGACATCAGCGCATTAAGCTCAATTAATCCCTATGCGGTAGATATCAACAGCCGTTTTGAAACAGCCCCGGCCGTGAAAGATTTGAGCCAGGTAGAGGCATTCATCACAAAAATCAGAAGCAATGACTAAAAAGAAAAAATACCAGGTTGACGACAAAGGAATGTATGGCCGGTTTGGCGGGGCTTACATACCAGAAATGCTCTATCCCAACATTGAAAATCTAAAAGCCAAATATATTGGGATCATCGAATCGGACAAGTTTCAAACAGAATATAAAAACTTACTGAAAGATTATGTGGGACGCCCATCACCGTTGTATTTCTCAAAACGACTCTCTGATAAATACAATACCAACATCTTCTTAAAGCGGGAAGATTTGAACCATACCGGCGCCCACAAAATAAATAACACGGTGGGGCAGATATTGATTGCCCGTGAGATGGGTAAAGAACGGATCATTGCCGAAACAGGTGCCGGTCAGCATGGCGTGGCCACCGCCACAGCCTGTGCCCTGATGGGACTCAAGTGTGTGGTTTACATGGGCGAGACCGACATGGAACGGCAGGCGCCAAACGTGGCCCGCATGAAGATGCTGGGGGCAGAAGTCATTCCCGCCCGCTCCGGCAACAAAACACTGAAAGATGCCACCAACGAGGCCCTGCGGGACTGGATCTGTAACCCGGAAGACACATTTTACCTGATTGGTTCGGTGGTGGGACCGCATCCTTACCCCGATATCGTTGCCCGGCTACAAGCTGTTATCAGTGAAGAGATCAAGCAACAGATGCAAGAGAAAAGAGGAAAAGATCATCCTGATTGTGTCATTGCCTGTGTGGGTGGCGGAAGTAATGCCGCCGGCTCCTTCTATCACTTTCTGGAGGATGAACGGGTAAAACTGGTGGCTGTTGAAGCAGCCGGCCTGGGCACAGACTCAGGTGAAACGGCGGCGACCATCGCCATGGGGGATGAAGGTATTATCCATGGCAGTAAAACATACCTCATGCAGGATGACGACGGCCAGATTACCGAACCCTACTCCATCTCTGCCGGATTGGATTACCCCGGTATCGGGCCCATGCATGCCAACCTGAAGGATACCGGCAGGGGAACGTTTTTATCCGTCACCGACCAGGAGGCTCTCGACGCTGCGTTGGAGCTGACACAACTCGAAGGCATTATTCCGGCTTTGGAATCGGCCCATGCCCTGGCCGCGCTGAAAAAGCTCACCTTCAAACCGGAAGAGAACGTAGTAATTACCATCTCGGGAAGAGGCGACAAAGACATGGAAACATACAGGCAACATTTTGGATTTTAATCATGAACAGAATAGCACAACTTTTTAAGGAGAAGAAAAACATTCTCTCCATCTATTACACCGCAGGGTTCCCTCAGTTAACCGACACCCTGCCGATCCTGGAAACACTGGAAAAGGCCGGTGCCGACCTGGTGGAGATAGGTATGCCCTTTTCAGACCCGCTGGCCGATGGCCCCACCATTCAACAAAGTGGTCAAACCGCCCTTAAAAACGGGATGACCATCAACCTGCTTTTTGAACAACTAGCTGACCTCAGACCCCAGCTCTCTATTCCGGTGATTTTAATGGGGTATTTTAACCCGGTTCATAAATTCGGGATGGAACGCTTTGTGGAACAATGCCGCAAAACAGGTGTTGATGGCGTGATCATCCCCGATTTACCCTTTGATGAATACCGGGAGAAATATGAAGCCCTTTTTACGCAGGCAGGGATAAGCAACATCTTCCTTATTACGCCTCAAACCCCGGAGGAGCGAATAAAGCTCATTGATAAAAACAGCAATGGCTTTATCTACATGGTTTCTTCCGCTTCGGTAACCGGCACAAAAAAGGAGATCTCGGAACAACAAACCCGTTATTTCAAACGCATCAATAATATGCAACTCGCCTCGCCCCGCCTGATAGGATTTGGCATTAGCGATCGCGCTTCTTTTCAAAAAGCTTGTGATTATGCAGCGGGCGCCATTGTGGGAAGTGCATTTATCAACCTGTTAAATAATGAAGGCAATAACCCTGAAAAAATATCAGATTTCATACAATCAATAAAAAAGACTAACTAATTAATGCAATTCAGACGTCAATAATTTCAATTCATTAATTTTACACGCAATATTTATCTACATTAATCAGAAAAAGAGCATATCAATGACGAATTGCAACAAAAACACCGCCATCTTACGCATTCACTGCCCCGATCAACAAGGTATCATCGCACGGGTAACCGACTTCATTTGGTCGAAAAATGGCAACATCGTGGCACTTGACCAACATGCTAACAATGTAGAAAAACGCTTTTTTATGCGCGTTGAATGGGACATGAATGGCTTTACCATGGATGAAGAAACCCTGCCCGGTGCTTTTCAACAAGAAATTGGTACCCCTTTTCAGATGGAATGGAAATTAAATTTCTCCCGGAAAGCTCCCCGTATGGCTGTTTTTGTATCTCGTCATGCCCACTGTTTATATGACCTGCTAGCCCGCTACCGTTCCAATGAGCTGGCTGTTGAAATACCGCTCATCATCAGTAATCACAACGACATGGCGCCGGTGGCCGAACAATTCGGCATTGACTTTCACCACATACCTGTTCAGGGACTGAATAAAAAAGAGCAGGAAGAGAAACAACTGGCTTTGATCAGGAAATATGACATTGATTTTATTGTGTTAGCCCGTTACATGCAGATTCTGTCGGCCGATTTCATTGACCATTTCCCCAATAAAATCATCAACATTCACCACTCCTCACTGCCGGCCTTTGCCGGGGCAAAACCCTATCATGCCGCCCATGCACGCGGTGTTAAAATCATTGGAGCCACCAGCCATTATGTCACCAATGATCTGGATGAAGGCCCGATCATTGAGCAGGATATTATTCGTGTGTCACACCATGACGATGTAAATTCGTTGGTTCAAAAAGGAAAAGACATCGAAAAAGTGGTTTTAGCCAGGGCCGTAAAAGCCCACATCGACAGAAAAACATTGGTATACAAAAACAGAACAGTCATTTTTGCCTAAAAAACAAAATTATGAAGAAGTATTTATTGATCCTTGCTGCAATGCTTACCCTTACTGTTCAGGTAAACGCCCAAAAAAAACAGACCGATGACCGGGGATATCTTGTTAAGGTGGGCGAAATGGCACCCGATTTCACCATGACCCTCACCGATGGCACTACCCAAAAGCTATCCGACCTGCGGGGTAAAATCATCATGCTACAGTTCACTGCCAGCTGGTGCAGCGTTTGCCGGAAAGAGATGCCACACATTGAAAAGCAAATATGGACACCCTATAAAAATAAAAATGTGGTGGTTATTGGCGTAGACCGTGATGAGCCCCTGGAAAAAGTAAAGACCTTTACCAAACAAACCGGTATCACCTACCACATGGCACTGGATCCCGATGCTGACATCTTTGGTTTGTATGCCGATAAAAAAACGGGCGTAACACGCAATGTCTTAATTGACGAATCAGGAAAAATCGTTTTTCTGACCCGTTTATTTAATGAAGAAGAATTCAATGCTTTGGTACAGAAAATAGGAAAACTGGCCCAAGGCAATTAACTAATATCCATTCACCACTAAGCACACATGAATATTGTAATTATTAAATACAATGCAGGAAACATCCGGTCGGTTAACAATGCCCTGCTTCGGCTGGGGCATTCGGCCGAGATAACCGCTGACCCCGAAAAGATTACCCGGGCCGACAAGGTTATTTTCCCCGGTGTGGGAGAAGCCAGCACCACCATGAAATACCTGCGTGAAACAGGACTTGATAACCTGATAAAAGAATTGAAACAGCCGGTGCTGGGCATTTGCCTGGGCATGCAGCTAATGTGTAGCCATTCAGAAGAGGGAGACGCCACCTGCCTAAATATTTTTGATGAACAAGTGCGCCGGTTTCAACTGCCACAACCCAACCCCGGCAACCTCAAGGTGCCGCAAATGGGATGGAACCAGATTTATGATCTGAAAAGCGATTTGTTTGATGCCTCCCTGGAAGGACAGTATGTGTACTTTGTCCACAGCTACTATGTGGCCATGGGACACGACACGGCGGCAACCACCGATTATGTGCTCCCTTACAGTTCGGCACTGCAAAAAGACAATTTCTTTGCCACCCAGTTTCACCCGGAGAAAAGCGGCAAGGCAGGCGAAAAAATATTATCCAACTTCTTAAACCTGTAACCTGATCATGATTGAAATAATCCCGGCCATCGATATTATCGGCGGAAAATGTGTTCGCCTCAGCCAGGGCGACTATGACAGCAAAAAAATATACAACGAAAAGCCGCTGGAGGTAGCCCGTGAATTTGAAGACCACGGCATAAAAAGGCTCCATGTGGTGGACCTGGATGGCGCCAAAGCCGGCCACATCATCAATTACAAAACCCTGGAAGCCATTGCCGGTAAAACCAACCTGATAGTTGATTTCGGCGGAGGCCTGAAAACTTCAGACGACCTGCGCATTGCCTTTGAAAGCGGTGCACAAATGGTTACCGGCGGCAGCATTGCAGTGAAAAAGCCCGAAGAATTTGAAAGCTGGATCACCAGGTACGGCGCAGAAAAAATCATTCTCGGGGCCGATGCCAAAGAGGGCATGATTGCAGTGACCGGCTGGCTGGAAGAGACCAAAGAGGAATTGATTCCTTTCATCCAAAACTATTACAATAAAGGTATCCGCAAGGTGATATGCACCGACATCAGCCGCGACGGCATGTTACAAGGCCCGGCCACCGACCTGTACCGCGACATTATGCAGGCACTGCCCGATCTCTACCTCATCGCCAGTGGCGGAGTGAGCAACCTGGGGGACATTGAGCAACTGCAGGAAGCAAATATCCCCGCGGTGATCTTTGGAAAGGCCATCTATGAAGGCCGTATCAGCTTAAAAGAATTAGAAAAATTTGTGGGGTAAACGCAATAACAGCACGGTGCCATGCAAATGGTTTTTCACAATTAATAAACCACGGCTATCCGTCAACCCATAATAAAAAATTGAACACATGCTTGCAAAACGCATTATACCTTGCCTTGATATAAAAAACGGCCAAACCGTCAAAGGCGTCCGGTTTGTTGAGATAAAAGAAGTAGGCGACCCGGTGGAACTGGGAGCTCTTTATGCCCAACAAGGTGCCGACGAACTGGTTTTCCTGGATATCACCGCCAGCCACGAAGGCCGCAAAACGTTTGTGGACCTGGTTAAACGCATTGCCCGAAACATCAACATCCCATTTACGGTGGGGGGTGGCATCAGCGAAGTAAAAGACGCTGAAGCCCTTTTAAATGCCGGAGCGGATAAAATATCCATTAACTCCTCGGCGGTTAAAAACCCGCAACTTATCAACGACCTGGCTCAAAATTTCGGAAGTCAGTTTGTGGTGGTTGCCATTGACGCCAAACACCAGCAGGGGGACGAATGGATTGTAACGGTCAACGGCGGTCGTATCCCCACCGACAAACGGCTGTTTTCATGGGCCAAAGAAGCAGAAGAGCGCGGAGCCGGTGAAATATTGTTTACCAGTATGGATCACGACGGCGTAAAACAGGGATTTGCCAACGAAGCCCTTGCCAAACTGTCCGAAAGTCTCTCCATCCCCATCATTGCCTCCGGAGGCGCCGGGGCCATGGAACATTTCAAAGATGTATTCACCATTGGAAAGGCCGATGCCGGATTGGCAGCCAGTATCTTTCACTTTAATGAAATACCCATCCCCCAATTGAAACAATATTTACATCAACAGGGGATTCCAATCAGATTATAAAAGAATCGCATATCCATTTATGCCACATAAAAATTAGTCATGAACATTGATTTCGAAAAATTAGGAAACGGGCTTGTTCCCGCCATCATTCAGGATGCCAGCACCAACATAGTTTTAATGCTGGGATTTATGAACCAGGAAGCATTTGATAAAACGCAAGCAGAACGCCGCGTCACTTTTTTCAGCCGCACCAAACAAAGACTGTGGACCAAAGGTGAACAGTCGGGGAACTTCCTGAACGTTGTTTCAATTGCTATTGATTGTGACAATGATACCCTGTTAATAAAAGCCAATCCGGTAGGACCGGTTTGTCACACCGGACAGGATACCTGTTTTAATGAAGTGAATAAAAAGGATGATATCTACTTCCTGCAAACCCTCCAGGATTTTATTGACAAAAGAAAACAGGAGATGCCGGAAGGTTCTTACACCACATCACTTTTCAACGAAGGCATCCGGAAGATTACTCAAAAGGTAGGGGAAGAAGCAGTTGAAACCGTTATTGGTGCCATGGCCAACGATGATGAGAATTTCCTTTACGAAGGAGCCGACCTGCTGTACCACCTCATCGTGCTACTGACTTATAAGGGATACCGCATTGAAGACCTGGCCCGGGAATTAATGAAAAGACATAAATAACCGGTTATCTAAAATCAACTAAAACCTTTACAATACCTCTGAGGCGCTGTAAAGGTTTTTTTTTGATTGCATGCCTGCTCCCCGATGATTTTCGGAGCCCTTGAGTGTTTTCTGATGCTCTTGAGTGTTTTCCTGAGCTCTTGAGTCTTTTCCAGAGCCCTTGAGTCTTTTCCAGAGCCCTTGAGCCATTTTTCGATGCCTTTGAATGATTTTCCCATGCCCTTGGGTCATTTTCTTATGCTCTTGGATGATTTCGGAAGCCCTTGAGCCATTTTCCAAAGCCATTGGGTGATTTCTGAAGCCCTTGAGTCATTTTCCCATGCCTTTGAATGATTTTTCCATGCCCTTGAGTCATTTTCTTATGCCCTTGGATGATTTCTGAAACCCTTGAGCCATTTTCCAACGCCTTTGAGTGATTTCCGGAGCGCTTCCATGAATTATTAACACGCTTAATTAATTTTTGCCTGACAGACAACCATTTATTAATACCTTTTAACTTTTTTAAAGACATTTACCCGTAACCTAATTGCGGTTTGCCGTATACAATGGAAAATCAACTTCTTTTCTTATTTTTGCACAGCATTAATTAGAATATGATAGCATCTTCGATCATTGATAAATACTACCAACCAGGCAGCAAAGGCTGGACCATCCTGACCGAACACAGCAAAGCCGTACGTGACCTGGCCCTTGAAGTAATCACCAAACATCCGGAACTCCATGCTGATGCATCCTTTGTATCAGAAGCCGCCATGCTTCATGATATTGGTATTTTCATGACCAATGCAGCAGAACTGGAATGCTTCGGCCCCCATCCCTATATTTGCCACGGCTACCTGGGACGCGAACTTTTAGATAAAGAAGGGCTGCATGACTATGCCCTTGTTTGTGAACGCCACACCGGAGCCGGATTAAGCCTGGGTCAAATCATTGATCAAAAACTTCCAGTTCCGGGAAGAGACATGCTTCCTGTTTCGGTGGAAGAAGAAATCATCTGTTTCGCCGATAAATTTTTCAGCAAAAGCCGGGAGTTAACCAAAGCCAAAAGCATTAAAAAAATCAGATCGTCCATGGAGAAACATGGGCAAAACCAAATCATCCGGTTTAATAACTGGTGTGAACGATTTTTATAATTTCTATGAATAACAAAAAAGCCGTCTATTTTTACCACCATCCTCAATACAGATATAATTGCGCCCAGGCCGTTGCCTACCGATGGAAAAATATTTTAAACATCCCGGAAGATCTCACCACGGAAATGTCGAAATGTGGAGCGGGCAGAGCCCCTTCAGGTATGTGCGGCGCCCTTTATAGCGCCACGCAGGTCATCGAAAAAACCAAGGGCAACCCCGCCGAATTCATCCAACAGTTTAACGCTAAGATAGGCGCCATATCCTGCCGCACCATTCGCGCCAACAAAATGGCCACTTGCAAAGAGTGCGTCAATACCGCCGATGAATTATTGGAAGAACACCTGGCCATTCATGACATGCAATATTAAAAATTGCACCATGACCAATTCTCCTTATAAAGAAACAATAACCATCCCAACCTTTGCCGCAGGCCCCGACAATACCTTATCCATCTCCTATCTAATGCGGTATTTACAGGAGGCGGCCGCCAATCATGCTTCCCGCCTGGGCGTCGGCTTTGAGCAGCTCTCCCCGCAACAGCTGTTTTGGGTATTATCACGCCTGCACATGGAGGCCATTCATCTTCCCAAAATGGGAGAAACCATTACCATTGAAACCTGGCCCCGCGAAATGATTCGGTTGTTCTCGGTACGGGATTTTATTGTCCGCGACGCTAACGATCAGGTGATCATTAAAGCAACAACAGACTGGCTCATGCTGAACGCTCAAAACTTACGGCCTCAGCGATTAAATAAATGGGCCGATCAAATTGCGTATACCCCGGACCAAACGGCTATCCCTGGACTGGTTCGTGACCTGCCGTCGCTTCCGGAAGAAACATCCGGAGTCTGCCGCCAAGTGACCTATTCAGACATTGACATGAACCACCATGTTAACAATGCCCGGTATCTGGATTGGTTTTTAGATGCCATCGCACAACAGCAACCAATGACATCGGCCATTCATTCGGTTGAGTTGAACTTCCTGAATGAATTTAAACTTAATGATACCGCAACCATTGTTTTGGATGAACTTTCTCCAGGCAACATACATCTTGAGGCCCGTAAAAATGGTCATCACTCAGGCGGAGTAAAAGGGGTAATCAGTTTCAGGCAATAACCAACAGGGGGATACAAACAGGTACCCGGGCGGGTACCTTTATCAAATGTTCCTTTATTTTATAAAAGTAAGGTTCTCCTCGAAGAAATCACCCACGAAAGGAATAGGTTTTATTTCTCCTTTTATGGCATTGATAAGCCCAATCAGCCACAACACAAAAACAAGAATCCCAAAAATACGCACAATGAAGAAGAAATTAAACCATACAGCAATCCATCCCAACACCCAGGACCCCACATAAGCGAGCACTTGTATACCAAAAGCCTGACGCAAATGATACCGGCTCAGTTCGCTTTGCGGCCGTTCATTCTGGCGCAAAATCAGGGCAATTATCCAACCAATAAAGGTGATATAACTTATCAGGGCAATAGTTTTTCCTTTGGTTTCCATATTTATTCGTTTTTAAATTGTTTAAATCGTTAGCGTTTTGTTGATAAATAAGAGACTATGTTTATTCAGGAGTAACCTGAATAAAAGCCTCTTCGAGGGATGTTGCCTTTTGCTGTTTGTTTTAAAAAGACAAGAGATTGTTAGATAATAGACATTAGACCTACTTATATCAAGCTCATTGGTAATTTCATAACACCTAGAATTATGAATTAAAATACAATATTCAATTTGAACAACATGTTGGTAAAAGTGGCGGCCTAAGCGCCTAATACACCATATATATTTACCATTAATACCCGATGCACCGTCCGTCTGACTGGTCATTTAATTGTATTTCACGCACTACTGAATGGTACTGTTTTTCTCCTCACCAAAACGTTCCACCACTTTCCCCTCGGTAATAAACGACAAGCCCTGCTGCCCGCTGGTACTCACCATTACGGCCTGAATGAGCAACTCCGCCGAGCCACCCAAACGCCCCCACTCCACCATAAAATTAGCCCCGGTGCCACCTTCAAGAGCATCACCCGCCACCACCAGGTCATAAGATTCCAAAGGCTTGAGGGTAAGCACTGCCTTCTCATTCAAAAAGCGTGTAATCAAATCTCCGGTTGTATTGTAATAATCCACCTTTGCTATATAAAGAGTGTCGTGCAAACTGGTGTTACGCAAACTCAGCGTAGCCGTTAACGGAAATAATTTGGATTGATCAATGTGATATACTTCAGCATAAACCGGAACATATTGCAGTTCACGGAAGCTAAAAGCCGACTTATCCATCTCCGTGGTGGCTTCCAGGGAAAAATGCAAATTATTGGCTGGCTTTGATGAATCACATGCTGTTAATACAAAGAATATAACAACGACCGAAAGAAAACATCTATTGTACTGTTTCATGGTATGGTGAATTAAAATTTCATCGGTTTAAATTTTAGACAAGAGATTGATAGATATGAGATAATAGATGGCAAACACAGAGACACTGAGACGCAGAGTTTTTCTTTATTAATCATCTTCCTGGATGTTTCATCGTATCCTTGTCAAATTACGAAATATCCCCCCTTAGGTAAACTTTTTTCATCATTCATATTACCGGCGCCCTGGGGCTTTTTAATGATCCACCTGTTGAAAAAACACTTTTAATGCCTCTTTTCGTTCGGCAGCGAGTTGATGCCAACGGATGTTTTGAACAGCTCCTTCGAGGGCACAAAGTTTGTTAAAGCAGGAATCAGGTTCGATGGTTTTTAATCGAATAAAGGCTTGCTCACTCCCCAGGGCAGCCAATTTTTCCGGTGAATCTATCTCGGCTTCAATCAATCTTTCGGCCAACACTTTTCCAATATTAGGCAGATCGGTCAATTGCTTCTTTTTTGTTGTCATGGTTGATAAATTAGACAGTACCAATTTACAATAGTTCGTTAAGCTTTTGTAATAACTAAAAACAGTTCATGCTTCTTTGATTATTAAAACTATTAAAGATCAAAAATGAGATTGATGTAAATCAGTCTAAGGTCTATTATCTAAAATCTAACAATCTATTGGATTTATGTACCGGTTAAAAATAGGGATTAATTCAGGCATTAGCGGGTGAAGTGGTTAATTATTACAAACAACTTTGTGATTCATATAGCCTCCACTCATGTTACAGTGAAATTCAATTACCACAAAAGGAGACCTGCCAAATATCAAAAATAAGATTTAAGCTCTTGGATGAGAAACAGGTCACTTCCCACTTTCTTCAACATTTCACCTAAAAAACTGTTTCTCTATAAAATAACTCTCATGGTATGAAAAAACGAGACAGAATTATTTACGGCATAGCTACCGGGCTATTTTCACTTTTCATGATGATGTCAGCAGGCATGTACCTGTTTTATCATCAAACGGTCAGTGAGTCATTTATTAAACTGGGCTTCCCCATATACCTAATTTATCCCTTAGCACTGGCCAAAATCCTGGGAATAGTAGCCATTATCACCCGCCTTTCCCCCTTTTTAAAAGAGTGGGCCTATGCGGGCTTTTTCTTTAATATTCTATTGGCTTTCTCAGCCCATTTAAATGCCGGAGACGGACAGTTTGGCCCTGCATTAGTGGCGATGGTGTTGTTAATAACTTCTTATGCGTTTGAAAAAAAAGTATTCTCTTAAATCCCCATGTGCACCTTAGTTTTAACAATTAATTAGAAGGATTAATAAATATTGACTTTAAGAGGCACTATGTTGGGATAGTCCCTCCCATTGGTTAACTATCTGCTAATAGGTATTACCTGTCAAAGAGTAAGAAAGTAGTATGATTGATGCAGGAAAGAGGGGTATTTATTTATTCTTATATTTGCGACGGTTAATTTAGGACAGATGATTTTAAATCTTGGAGAAAAGACCGCTCTGGTCAATGGTGACAAACGTATTTCATATGATGATCTGCATCACCAATCAAACGTTTTTGCACAGTTGTATAGTGAGGAAAAAACCAATAAAGTGGTTATTTTCTCCGAAAACCGTGTTGGATGGGTCTATGCCTTTTATTCCATTTGGATAAATGATGCCATAGCTATTCCCGTTGACTTTATGTCGTCGTTAGATGATGTGGCATACATCTTAAATGATTGCCGGCCGGAAGTAATATTCGTGTCAAAGGAGAAGCAGATGATGCTGACCGAGGCAATAAATCGTGCGGGTATTTCACCAAAGGTATTTGTGATTGACGACTATGAAGCTATTCAACCACGAGACAAGGTGCAGCTAGCCAATATCGCTTCCGACGATGAAAAAACAGCTGTTATCATCTATACATCGGGTACCACCGGCAGTCCCAAAGGCGTGATGCTTTCATTCAAAAACCTGAAAGCTAACATTGCGGCTATACACATTGATGTACCGATTTACAACCCCGATGACAGGGTAATGATGCTATTGCCCTTACATCATATCTTTCCTTTAATGGGAACATTAGTCGGGCCTTTAAACATTGGCGCCCAAGTAGCATTGGCGCCATCCATGGCTTCGGAGGATATCCTTAAAACTTTACAGGAAAACAAAATCACCATCCTGATTGGCGTGCCTCGCTTATACACGGCTATATACAAAGGCATCAAAGATAAGATTGAAAAAAGCCCGGTAGCCAAAGCATTGTTTAACCTGGCGGCTAAAATCAATTCCTATGCCTTTTCAAGAATGCTGTTTAAATCCGTTCATCAGAAGTTTGGCGGTGCCATCCGTTTTATGGTGGCAGGCGGTGCAGCCCTTGATCCCGAAGTTGGCAATACGTTCCGCACCCTGGGCTTTGAAGTGCTGGAAGGCTTTGGCATGACAGAAGCCGCTCCAATGATCACCTTTACCCGTCCGGGAAAAGTAAAAATCGGTAGCCCGGGACATGTGCTACCCCTGGCCAAAGTGGAGATTCGTGACAAAGAAATTGTGGTGAAGGGACCTAATGTGATGCAAGGCTATTATAACCGGCCGGAAGAGACGGCAGAGGTATTGAAGGATGGCTGGCTATATACCGGTGACCTGGGGTATTTCGATGAACAAGGTTATCTCTACATCACCGGACGAAAGAAAGAAATTATTGTCTTATCCAATGGTAAAAACATCAATCCGGTGGAGATCGAACAGAAGCTGGAGAGTTATGCTGCTTTCATCAGTGAGGTGGGTGTTTACCAGGAAAAGGATCAACTGCGCGCGATCATTGTACCATCCCCGGAACTGATGAAAGGCGCCGATGTGGCAGCCATTCATAAGGAGATAAAATGGCTGGTCATTGACAAATACAACCAGGGAGTAACGCCCTACAAAAAAATCATGTTCTTCTCCATCTATAATGGAGAGCTGCCACGCACCCGCCTGGGCAAGCTTAGGCGCTTTAAGCTGGCCGAATTGAACCAGGAAAACCAGGAACAACCGGAACAAGAAGAACAAATTGATCTGAAAGAATATCACATCATAAAAGAGTACCTGGAGAAAGAGAAAAGTTGCCGGGTAAGACCGGACCACCACATAGAGTTTGACCTGGGGCTTGATTCCCTGGATAAGGTAAGTTTGCAGGTATTTCTTTCATCTACCTTCGGGGTGGAAATAGAGATCCCTCAGCTGGTAGGCTTCACTTCAGTACTCAAGTTAAGCGAATACATCTCGCACAAACGGGTAAAGATGGAAGTGGAGAAAATAAACTGGACAAAGATATTGAAGGAGAAGGTCACTCTTCACTTACCTCGTACCTGGGTTACCGGACGTATTTTCGTGAAACTGACTAAATACTTTTTCAGGATATATTTCCGTTTCAAAGGCCGTGGCATCAATAACATCCCGGAGGGGCCATGTATCATTGCGCCCAACCACCAAAGTTATTTTGACGGATTATTTGTTGCTTCATTTTTAAAGAGACAAACAATAAAGAATACTTATTTCTATGCCAAGGAGAAGCATATTCGTCAGCGCTGGATGAAGTTTCTGGCCAACCGCAACAACATCATCATCATGGACCTGAACCGCGATTTGAAGGAATCCATTCAGAAAATGGGAGAAGCACTGAAAAAGAAAAAGAACCTGATCATCTTTCCGGAAGGAACCCGTACGGTAAACGGCAAACTGGGTGATTTTAAAAAGACATTTGCCATCCTGAGCCGCGAGTTGAATGTTCCAATCGTGCCGGTATCCATCAAAGGAGCCTATGACGCCTTACCGAAAGGCAGCAAGTTTCCAAAACCATTTAAAAAGGTAAGTGTGGAGTTTCTAAAGCCGATCTATCCGGAGAACAGTACATACGAAAAACTGGTAGACCGCGTGTTCACACAAATATTCTCCAACCAAGTGGCTAATGGAAGGTAAAAGGGGAATCCCCTGATGCGATTCAATAGAGAATTATTGATCTAAGATTGAGATATTGTTACAAAAAAGGCTTCACCTGAATATGGTGAAGCCTTTTTTATTTCTTTTCTACTATACTTCAATAGATCATTAGATAATAGACCTTAGACTGATTTACCGATTAGTGATTAAAATAACCACTTAATGCGCGACGCTTTTAACTGGTCTTTTATCATCATCTATCGACTCAACCACTGTTTAAACTTACTGGCCTTTTGAACCGATACAATGACATCAGAGGGTGCTTTGGGCGAAAGATGCAATTTCAATTTACTTTTTGAGAATACCACAGCCTCATCCACCGACTTGATGTGCACCAGGTATTTTCGATTGGCACGAAAGAAGTATTTGGGATCTAACTTGGCTTCGAGCTGTTCCAGGGTAAAGTTGACATCAAACGTCTGGTGGTTATATAGACACATGAAAACAGCTTTGCCATCGGCATAGAAATAAGCCACCTCCTCCACCGGTACCGTTTTAATCTTATCCTTATAATAGACCATAAACCGTTCCTGGTACTCGGGTATTTGTTGTTGCGCCATCATCTTACCCAAGAGCTGATAATCAATACTGGTATCAGAAAGTGCAACCATCTGATGAATCTGTTTATACTTTTTAATGACGGCCTCCAGCATCTCTTTGCTCAACGGTTTCAACAAATAACCAATGCTGTTTTGGGTAAAGGCATCAATGGCATATTGATCAAAGGCAGTGGTGAAAATAATAGGGGTGGTCACCTCTATCTGATCAAAGATCCCGAAGCTATTGCCATCAGACAGGTGAATATCCAGAAATATCAGGTCAACGGACTGAGTCTCTAAAAATGCCACTGTTTGAGCAACAGATTCCAGGATGTCCACCACTTCAAAATCAGGTTCCAGTTGTGACAAAAACGTTTTTAACTTTCGGGCCGAAGGCATTTCATCCTCCACAATCAATACTTTAGTCTTCATCGGGTGCAATTAAGGGTATTTTGACTATATATTCATTTTCTTCTGCAAGAAAAACAGGAAGCTCCTTTCCTAATAACCGGTATTTCTCCACCAGGTTGACTTGCCCGGTTTGAGTAGAAACGGCTTTTTCCTGTTTAGGTTGAATGGTGTTTTTAACAATTAATTGATCCCCATCATTATATATCTCCAGACACAAAGGTTTCTGGCGTGAAATCATGTTGTGCTTAATGGCATTTTCGACCAGCACCTGCAACGTTAACGGAGGAATCATCCAATTACAATGACTTGTATTCACATGTAACGCATAGCAGAACCCCTCTTCAAACCGGAATTTATAGAGATGAAGGTAGGTATCTATAAACGCCAGCTCCTCTTGTACCTTAACTAGGTTACGTTGATTAATTTGCAAAACATACCGGTAGGTAGCTGAAAAATCCTGGATAAAATGATCCGCTTTCTCGACATCTTCATAGATCAGAGAAGAAAGCACACTCAGGTTATTAAACAGGAAATGGTGATCGAGTTGTTCTTTCAGGGCTCCGTATTTGGCATTGATCTGCTCCTTCTCCAATTGAGCTACCTGAATCTCCAGCTTATTACGCTCCTCCACAGCCAAAATCATCTCTATCATAACCAAAAACAGGCTATTCATCATGAGAGGAATGATATATAAAAACTCACGGACTCTTTCACTCCGGTGAGGAACAAAACCCATTTTAACAGCAAAATTAGCGAATGAAATAAATATGGCAGAATGCACTAATACGACTGTGATGTCAAGCAATATACGCTTCAACCATTTCTCTGACCAAACCACTCGTTTATTGAACCAACTGATAATATAATAATAAACGATTACCGCAAAGGTTGCATTACCCAAGACATACCCTAATTTTCTGAATGCCTGGACTTGTAATTGATCATAGGTACGAAATCCGAAAAGCAACATGAGCAATATGGAAGTAACCATCATCAAAATTGTGATGAGTGGTATCAGTAATATTTTAAGCTTATTTGATGTCATATAACTGAGTTCATAGAGTTGTTAAATCACGCGTCAAATATCAGAAACAAAAATGGTTTGGCAAGATACTATTGAAAAGATCAAAGGTTAAAGTAAAAAGGTAAAAGGTGAAGGGCAAAAGTGATTGAAATTACTCTCTGCGCCCTCACTTATTCTTATAATAAAAAGCTAGGAGGGTGGAAAGTCATTCAACCTGCCACCCTGCAATCTTTACTCTTTTATCAACTCCCCCGTTAACTTCAGCAGGTTATACTCTGCTGTTTTTGCCTGAAACCGGGCATCGTTATAATTATTGGCCACATTCAAAAGGTTTTGTTGAGCGGTACGAAACTCAATGGACGTGACCCGCCCCAGTTGAAACATCTCTTTTGTCTGATCAAAATTCAGCTTGGCCTGTTTTAAACTGGCCTGCTGCAAATCCACCATCCGGCGTTTATAGGCATAATCGGTATAGGCATTTGCGGCATCCCTTTCCAGTTCCGCATGAAATTGCCGGGAGCGTTCCTGCTGACTGGCCAGATCCAGCTTGGCATTTTGCTCACGGGTATGTTGCTGACGGCCGTTGAATACATTAAACTTCATGCTGACACCTGCCGAGGTCCCCAGGTTCTGGTTATACAGCAACTGGCCGGCATCATTATCCTGCCGGCTATAACCATATTGCCCGTAGGCTGACAAAGAGGGATATTTCGCCGCCTGTGTAATCTTCAGGTTGGTGTGTGTGATCACCTCCTGCTGCTGTTGCGACAGCAGGCCACTGTTGTTCATCATCACACCTGCTAACACTTTGTCAGCTGTCAGATCGTTGCGAAAAGTAATGCTCTCATCAATCTGGTACACTTCCTGCACCGGAATCCCCATCACCACATTGAGGTTTTTCACTGACATCAATAAGCTTTGTTCGGACTGCAATATGAACATGCTGTCGCTGTTCATATCTACTTCCGCATTTAGCAGATCCAGTTGGTTAGCTTGTCCATAGGCTTTCTGATCCTTTGCACGGCTATACCGTTCACGCGAAATACGCATGGACTCATTGGCCAGGTTTAAGTTTTGCTGCGCCCGGCACACCTCGTAATAGTTATTAACAACCTGCATCACCGACAGCTCCATCTGTTGACGATACAAAGTCTCCTGCATCTTATTGGTTTGCTTCAACTTCTTGTAAGTATACACATTCCCAAATCCATCAAAGAGGGTGTAATCAATCCGGGCCGCGGCATTATAGCTGACCGATTCGGCCCCATCAACGGTAACTACACCACTGCTGCCGGCACCATTGAATTCCATCTCGGTATCATTACTGGCATATTCAGCGCCACCATTAAGCGAAATGGAAGGTAACAGCCCGGCATTACCTACCGAGTTATTATTCCTGGCCTGCTCCAGGGTGTTACCTGCGATTTTAAGATCGTAGTTATTCACCAGGGCTGTTTCAATGGCTTTCTGCAAGGTCATTACCTCGGCAGTTGGTGCGGTATTTTGCCCGAGCACAATGCCGGTCACCATCCCCATGCCCAAAACGAGGATATATTTAAACTTCTTCATAGTTGTATTTCATTTCTTTGATTGCATTCTCCACCTCTTCCGGTGTTACCTTCTCACCTTTGATGAACGACTTCCATTTCACTTTCATGCTATTTACCAACAACAACATCACCGGTAATAACACGAGGGTACTGGTGGTTGCCATGATCATTCCATAGGCCAGGGACAACGCCACCGGTATCAGGAACTGGGCCTGCATACTGGTTTCTAACACCATGGGCGCCATTCCGGCTACCGTGGTTAAAGTAGTAAGCAGGATCGGACGGAAACGAGATATACCCGCTTCCAGTAAGGCATCATTGTAAGCCAAACCGTTTTTTAGGTTTAAGTTTAAAGCATTGATTAATACCAGGCCATCGTTAATCATCACACCCACCAGGGCAATCATTCCCATGCCCGACATCAGACTCAGGGACACGCCATGTATCCAGTGACCAAACACCACACCAATGAAACTCAGCGGAATCAACATATACACAAGTACAGATTGGCTGACAGAGCGGAGCGTCATGATGACAACGGCAAACATGAGCAATAATACTACCGGGATTATTACCCTGGCCGACCTAGCCAATTTATCGGTTTCCCGTTTCTGACCATCGTAAACAGCCTTCACACCCGGATACTTCTGATAAAGCGGTTGCAGCACTTCTTTTTCCACCTTCTGAATAATTTCCGGCAATGAGGAGTGGGGATCCGTCTGGTTGGCTCCCAGCTGCACTTCCCGGTCAAATTCCAGGTGGCGGATATTGGAAATACCATTGACTGTTTTCAACGTGGCCAACTCTGATAAAGGATAAGCCACCCCCTTGCCCAGGCGTATTTTCATCTCCTCCAGCTGACCGATGGAACGACGGTTTTCCTCATTGTATTTCACCCACACCTTCACTTCATCTTTACCACGCTGTAACCGCTGCGCTTCATTTCCGAAAAACGCCTCACGCACCTGTGCTATCACATCCTGAACCGTCACGCCCAGGTGATGGGCTTTCGCTTTCAGTTCAATCTCAATCTCACGGTTACCAACAGGCGCATTGTCCGACACATCGGTTAACTCAGGCATGCTTTTTAATGCCAGCTTCAGCTCCTCTTTGGCAGCCTGTAATTGTTGGTTATCATCACCAACCAGGGATATCATAATTGCCTTTCCAAAAGGATTGAATCCTTCGTATTGCAGGGTTTCGGCACCCGGTATCTCCCCCACTTTCTCACGCAGACGCCGGATCACCTCAGCGGTACCCGAGCTCCGTATTTCAGGATCCAAAAGAGTCACCTCAATGATGGCACTATTACCCGCTCCCATAAACCGTTGAAAAGTCTGCTTCACGATGGACTGTCCATTGGGTTGTAACGCCCGCATCTCTTCATTCACCTCCCATATTCCCCGGGAAATTTTATCCAATTCAAGTTGCGTCACCGCCTCCTCAGTTCCGGAAGGCATGGTGAGGGTCACCGTAAAATTATCACCCTCTACTTCGGGGAAAAAAGTGAACCCAACCAGTTTGTTGGAGACCATACCAATGGAAAGAATAAACAATGCCGTAAAAACAGCGATGGTCACACTTTTATAATGAATCGCTCTTTTCAACAACGGTTGATAGACCCTATCCCGAAATACTTCCACGCCTTTCTCGGCCCAGCCCATGTATTTTTTCCATTTACTGCCACTGCCCTTTTGTAACGCTTTGGAGTGAGCCATGTGAGCCGGTAAGACCACCAAACCTTCGATGAGAGAAACGCCCAAAATGACAATGACAATGATCGCCACCTCTTTAAACATATCACCCATGCGGCCATCGATAAAAATGAAGCAGGAGAAGGCCATCACGGTGGTCAGCACACCCGATACAACGGCCGCCGTCACTTCCAACGTACCATCCACGGCGGCCTGCACCGGACTCTTACCCATCTGCCAGTGCCGATAGACATTCTCACCCACCACAATGGCATCATCGACCAAAATACCCAGCACCAGAATCAACCCGAATAACGACAACATATTAATGGTAACCGTTGTGGCCGGCAGAATAATAAACATCCCCATCATGGAAAAGGGAATCCCTACTGCCACCCAAAAAGCAATGCGCGGATTCAGAAACAGAGACAGGAAGAACAATACCAGCAGAATCCCTAAAATACCGTTATCCATCAACAATTCGATACGCTGGTTGAGGGTGTCACTCATGTCACGAATGATCTCCGCCTCCAGGTAATCCTGCTCACTGTTAAACCGGCTTATATAAGCCTTAATGTTATCCGTGGCATCTATGATATCCTCTTTAAAAGTGGTATTAATAGTAATAACAATTGCCTGTTCATCATTAAACAACACCTCCGAAGGCGTATCGGCCCATTGATCTTTAATGACAGCCACATCTTTCAGCCGGATGATACCCCCCTGAGGCGAGTTACGAATCACAATATCTTCGAGTCCTTCGCTCCGGTAGGCTTTATTACGCACCCGGATAAAGAATTCCTCCTTCCCGTCTTTAATACTTCCGCCCGTCATAATAAGGTTGGTGGAAGCCACCGCCCGGGCAATCTCAGAAAAGGTGAGCTGGTACGATTCCATGGCTTGTTCATTCAAAAGAATAGCGATCTCCTCATCGGGATAACCCCCAATCTCTACCTTTGAAATACCATCCATGCGCAACAGGTCACGCTCCATCTTACGTGCCATCTCTTTCAAGCCCTTTAACGACACCTGCCGACCCTCTTTGGCCGTCACCACAAAATTGAAGGCAAAGTTGGTATCATCATGCTTATAGGTCACCACTGACTCCACTGCTACCGGGAAGGAAGAGATTTTCTCCACCTCGTTTTTCACCCGGGTGAGCGCCTCATCCATATCGGTGCCTTTCAACATTTCAATGGTCACCGTTCCCACATTCTCCCGGGAAACAGAAGTAACCCGTTCCATCCCGGATAAACCTTTAATATTTTCTTCAATCTTCAGGATGGCCCCCTCTTCAATCTCTTCGGGCGATGCCCCCGGATAAAGAATGTCCACATAAATGTTACGTTGGGGCACATTGGGAAAGAAGTTTTTCTGGATTCCCGCCAGGGCAATCAACCCAAACAAGAAGACCAATGCCATCAGCAGGTTCACTGCCAATGGAAACTTTATAAAGTATGCAATTATTTTTTTCATTTTTGTTCCAGTATCAAGATGTGAGTGGCAAGTATCCGGGCATAGCCAGGCCAAAAAACAGAAGGATCTTCCATTTCTGACATCCGCTTGCCTACCGCCTTTTCCTTTCTTTACCTTTTCGCCGTTACCCGTACCGGCATGCCGTCATAAGCACTTTTCACTACGGTTGATAAGATAGCTGTGCCTTCGGGCAGACCATTAATTATCGCCGCATCCCCCTGGCGGGTTAAAACCGTTACCGGTGTTTGCTGCAGTTGTCCGTCTTTAACGATAAAGACCCGGCTTTGATCATCCACCATTTTACGCGGCAGGCTCATGGCATTTTCAAAAGGTTGTTGTTGAAGCCGGGCAGTCAGGAACATGCCCTCTTTCAAAACAGCGCCTGCAGTACGAATGAAGAGTTTAACACTCTGCGACTGTTCATCAATATCGCCACCGATACGAACCACTTTACCAGTCCAACTGCCAGCTATCTCTGAAGAATGTAACGTAGCCGGCGTACCCACACCAATCTTACCCAATAAAGTTAAAGGCACTGTAATCTCCAGGTCATAACTGCCCGTATTGATGAGCGTACCCAATTCGGAGCCCATACGAACGGCGGTTCCGGCTTCCACCTTCACGGCAGTAACCACCCCGTTGAATAGCGCACGTATGGTATATTTAGACAGCTTCTCTTCGGCCGATAATATCTTGTAATAATTACTTAATACACCTTTTCCCGACAGGTAAAACTTCTCCTGCTCACTCTTTGGCTGAGGTAATTCAGGCAAAGGACTGGTTACATCCAAAACAGATATATATTTACGCCATAAGGGATACGAATCGGGATAATCCGATTTCAGATCAGGCAGAATAGAGGTAATCAACGTGATGAAATCACTCTTTTGGGCCAACAAAGTCATCTCATACTCCTGCTGATCCACCGCCAGCATCACTTCCCCCTTCTGATAAGAATTTCCTTCCTTGAAATAACGTGCCGATGGTAACATCTGGCCATCTACCTGCGAGAATATCTCAAACCGATCGGTAGCCCGTAGTTTTCCGGTAGCGGTAAACGAATGTTCCACCTTACCCAGTTCGGGATAGATCACCTCAACCAACGTACCAGCCTGTCCGGCATTCAGATCATTCACTTCCTCCGTCCCCGAAGGCAATGCTTTTACTACCATAAAAGCCACCAACACCAACACTAGCGCAATGGAGATGGATAGTATTCTTGATTTGTTCTTTTTCATGTTCATGGGTTTATTATTTTTTGACCTTATTTATCCTCTCAGAAAACAAGACAAACTTCTTACTTATAAAGTATATCCAGAACTAAGAGGTGATGAACATCGAAAAAAAAGGAATGAGATGAGAAATTAACAGATCGATAAAAAATGACCGATTACTAGTAATAATAACCAACCGACTTGAGACGATGCTCATAAAGAACCCGCGAAACCTTCTCGCAAGGTTGCAGGGCGTTTCCGCGAACCTCCGAAACCTTCTCGCGAGGTCGTTTGGCGTTTTCGGGAACATCCGAAACCTTCTCGCAAGGTCGTTTGGCGTTTTCGGGAACATCCGAAACCTTCCCACGAGGTCGTTTGGCATTTTCGGGAAGATCCGAAACCTTCTCGCAAGGTCGCAGGGCGTTTTCTGAAGCTCCCTTGTTTAAATAGACACTGTTCATGAGAGTGTTCATAACTCTGTGTAGTATTCTTTCACAGGGCAATGCAGTGCGGTCACAAAAAAAGCCTCTCCATCAATTTGGAGAAGCCTTTTGAGCATTTTGTACCTGCATTTTTTCCTATAGCATCCTGCGTTGGATTTCTCTTTTCAGTTCTCTAAATGCAACTGATGTTACTACTAATGGAATAACAAAGTGTCTAAACATAACCCCGACAGATCTTCCTATTTCATAGGAGGAAGTATTTATCAGGCCGTGATCAACAATGGTAAAAAAGGATGTAATGATAAGAACAGCATAAAGAAATAAGAAGGAATTTTTAACTCTCTTCATTTCTCTAAATAAAATTGCAATTAAGACCAACGGCAAAACAGATTGCTTAAACATTCCCTCGGTAACTCTTCCTAATTCATAAAAAGAGGTGTTTATCAACCCCAAATGCAAAAGTGCAAATACGAAAGAAATAACAAGGGCGGTGAAAAGAAAAAAGAAGGTGTTGGTAAGGTTTTTTGTTTTCATTTTTTAATGATTAGTGGTTTAGATTTGTCAGATATTAATCTGGCATTATTTTATGCATCATAAATATATAAATAATAAGTAATAGATAGCCGGTAGAATCTTAAAAAAATAGAAACCAATCCGCTCTGTAATCCCTTGGTGATTAAAATAATTCCTCAAATAAAAAACAAAAGGCCATCCACATAAAATGAATGACCTTTCTCCATATTAATAAAACAGTATCAGTTCTTACAAATCAATATTGATTCCTACCAGGTAGGTAGCCCCAATTTTATCGGTCAGGGCAAACTGTCGTTTTTCACCGGTGGCAAAGTTCTTCACATTGATGAATAATTGTCCGCCTTTGAAAATATCATACCCCACCACTCCATTCAGGATCAGGTTGGCATCGACTGTTTCGTTAGGAATGTTCATCACCCCGTTGCTCATTTTCAGGGTTTGCTCCCCATAGAAATAACCATTAAGGTTAAGATGCAACTTACTAATGGGATTGTAATTCACATTGAAGCCACCAAACCACGATGGCGTATTCTCATGATCCAGGTCTATTGTTTCACCCGGCTTCACAAAACCATTTTCATCCAACACATAGTAATCCTTCACCTTAGTGGTCTGAAAGGTAGCAAATACCTGAAAATCGATTTTCTCAGCCGGTTTACCAAAAAATGTAACAGTCGATCCGAATTGCTGCGGTTTCATATCGGGGGTGATAAACGAGATGGTATCACTCTTCACCAGTTCTTGCTTGGTCATAATCCCACTGGCATCAAATCCGGTAGCGACTTTATTGAAGACATCCACCCCATTCAACTCCTGGAAGAAAACTTCAGCATCCACCGACAACCATTGGTTTAGTTTGAAACGGGTACCCACTTCAAACTCATTAGTGGAAAGCAGATCGTACTCGGCATTTTGATTTTCTGTTCCCAGGTAAACCATGTCATAACGGAATCCGGGATCAAAATTAATTCCATTCGATTGCAAATAACCGAGCACAGCGGCCGGCGTTGGATTCACCGGGTATTTCATGTGCAGGTTGGTAAACAGGTTAATCATAAACGGCGACCGCACGGCGTGTCCATAGGAAGCCCGGAACATTAATCCGTCGTTTACCTTATACGTACCAATCACCTGCGGGCTGAAATGTACCTCATCGGGGTATTTAAATTTATCAGCTCTCAAGGCACCGATAAAACGGAACTTATTCCATTTATATTCCGCCCTCACAAAACCACTCAGGATGGTATTTACCTTATCGCCTTCATCTTCTACTAATTCGTAATTGGCATCTACCATCTCACTTCCCAGGATACGACCATAGAAACTGGCATAACGATAAGAAGCCCCTGGTTTAATATTCAGGTTTTCTCCAATGTTCCAGTCATAAAGCACCTCAGCATTGGCAATGTCGTAGGTGGCTCGCAAGGAGCTGCCATTTCCCAGGGTCTCAAGCTTCCCTTGATTAAAATCGGCAGATACCGACCAGTTATTAACCGTTCCCCACAGGTGACCAAATCCATTGTAAGACTCATCCGCACTAAGCGCCGCCATGTTGTTTACCGCAAAGGCTTTTTGAACCGTCGCCGCGGCATATCCACCCATCAGGTTCATATCAACAACCCCTTTGTGAAAGTTCACATGCCCGTTATACGAGTAGCGGTCATATGATTTCTCCGGATCAGGATAGCGTTCATTCACATTGGTGACAGTATCTGTACTTGGACGGTCAGGAATCAGGGGAACACGGCCGGCCACGTTAAGCGTCGTCTCGGTAATCTTATTAACAAATCCCGGAGGTGTCATCACCAGGTTACCATCGGCATCAGTCACCGGTGCGCCATTGGCACCAAAAGTTAACTGGGGTCCCAACACATAATAATCCACGTTGTGACGTTCCCGTAAATCATACTGCCCGGACATCCGGAAGGAGAATGGCCCGTCACCATTATAGCCCACGCCTGCCGAATAGGAATGAAATTTAGGCGTGCCGGCCTGGGAATAGGAACTTACCTGCAATCCCTGTTTATCGTTGGGATTCCGGGTGATAACATTAATCATACCGGTAACAGCATTGGGTCCATAAAGGGCAGCTGCCGGTCCTCTTACTACTTCTATGCGCTCCACATCATCCACACTCACCTGCAACAACTCCCAATAGGTATTACCCTGAAATTCGTTGTACACAATGCGGTTATTGATCATGATCAACGTTAGTGAATTAGTGGTAAAATTGATCAATGCATTGGGATCAATGGCATCAAAGCCCCGTAAATGAATGTCATAGTTACCCGGTGTTTGCTCCCGCACAATAACGCCCGGCACCAACCGCAGCGCCTCCATGATAGAGGTGGCCCCGGCTTTTTTAATCATGTCCCGTGTCAACACACTAGCTCCTAAGGGCGCATCGAACAACGACTCCTCTTTTTTGGACGCCGACACGATGGCCAACTCCAGCAACTCATCGGTGGACATACCCACAATCTCTGCCATTTGCATCAGGTCTGCCAAATCAAATTCAGTAAGCTCTTCATAGCTCAACTTCAGAACTTCTGACTTTGTCAAGTTTAAAACGTCTTTTGTTTCCTGCGCAAAAAGAGATGATGGAAGAAGCAAAAAGACTAAAATGTAAGGAATTAATATTTTCAACTTTATCATGTCTTTCTAATTTAAACTTCAATACCAAGACTTAGTAGTGAAGAGGTTACCTTTAATCCCTGTTTTTCAATATTGCTTTTGGAAATCTCAAACTTCTGCTTCCCATTCACCTCAATCAGATTTATGGAAGCGCCTTTCTGAGACAAACCGGGTTTATCTGTAACAATGAGCGTTTGCCCCTTCTGATAATGGGGCAAAACATCATCCAGACGATTACTTTTAGAAGGCGGCAAATAGAGAATCTTACAATCAGGAAGATCATCGGGAGAGGTTACTTTCACCACTTTAATCTTTTTATTCCCTACCGCCTTTGTTTTTGCAATGGTCTGAAGCGCATCAATTACCTCCGAGTTTCCATAAACAGCAATAACGAAATCTTCAGATGGATTACCACCTCTCCATTCAATGTGTTTGGTAAAATTGAAGATAAAAAGGGCTTTAAATTTTTCATTCTGTGCATTGCCAGGCCGGATGAAGTATCCCAACAACAGCACCACTAATAGAATTTTCTTTTTCATGAATATTTCAGGTTTTTTCAGGCGCAAAATTATCAAATGTCAAGCTTCATAATTCATTTTTCCATGAACTTTGAAAAATTTTAGTCGAACGATCAAATAACTTGGATTAACAACCATCAAAGCCTTACAAATAGTCCGTATTAACAAGGTATTTCCCTGCACCAATCCCATAGAAATACAGAACGCATCCGTCTCTTCTCCGCTAAAAAAAGGCTTCATCACAAAATGGATAAAGCCTTTCTGTACCATTAATTCACACTCCGACCAGTAGAAATGTCTCCGGTGGTTATAATGAGGACCGGCCTCTACCTATCAGACTAACGGTATATGAAGAAAACCATCAACCTGCTATCCTGATTCAGGTCGTTCTTAAAAAATCCAGTTCGGCACAAGTCATGCTTGGAATAAATTCGATGATTTCATAATCTGCCACCCCGTTTTGCTTAAAGGGATCCTGATTGATCACCTGGTTCAACGCCTCTATACTTTCAATTCCGGATAAGATAACACCACCGCTTCGGGGCACCTTACGCCCGGAAGCAAGGAAATGTCCCTTGTGATACTGCTCTTTTAAGAATTCAACATGAGCTTCCAGATATTCGTCGACCACATCATTGGGCACTTTATAAGTGAGTGATACGATATACATAAGTCTATTCTATTTGGATATTAATATAAAAACAATTGGATGCTTAGCCACTGATACTAACAGAAGACGCGGCAAAACCAGCTAAAAGTAGCTTTTTATACAGGTTTATCAAACAGAAAAGTCCCATGAGGCTTCTCATTAACACTAGTATTTATAATCAATAGTCTATTAACTATTTGCAATTACCTGTTGGATAGATTATGCGTAATTGTAACATAAACACCAATGATGCAATCATTGAAACCACCACAAATCCATCTCTGGTCAATTTTCGATTCCATAACGAACGATTGATAACAAGCAATATCTGAAGCACACCAAGCCTTATGAATACCTATCAGACCTGTCTGTTCCAAAGATCGAAATGATTATAAGGGATTTAAAAAAATAATGATTGACTGCTATTATGGATTAAACGTGAATTTTTTTTTGGCGATTAGCATGGTTTTTTCTGGTGTTAAATTAATTTTGCAGCGTACAATTCGCACATTCCTATGCTATCGACCTAGCATTGGGGGCGGGAAATAGTGGCATGTTTCCCGCCTTTTTTTTCTACAGAACTATCTCTGCAAGTATCTTTAAGGATTATTTTCTTATTTTACCGCCTAAAATTTTTTGACATGGGAAAGGAACGTCGACCGCATATTGGTATTTTCGGAAGAAGAAATAACGGAAAAAGTACGTTGGTGAATATTCTTGCCGGGCAGGAGTTGGCCATTGTTTCTGATGTGGCCGGTACGACTACCGATCCGGTAAAAAAATCCTATGAAATAACAGGTTTTGGTCCTGTTATTTTAATTGATACGGCCGGCATTGATGATGTGGGAGAGTTGGGAACAAAACGGATTGATAAAACGCTGCAGATAATCAAACAGATCGATTTAGCCATTCTGGTTATTACGGCCAACACCTTTGAAGAAGAAGAACAAAACCTGATTAGCCGTTTCAAAAAATTAAATACCCCTTTTATTATTGTTCATGGCAAGCAGGATATTGAACCCCT
This sequence comes from Marinilabiliaceae bacterium JC017, assembly GCA_004296775.1. Lineage (GTDB taxonomy): Bacteria > Bacteroidota > Bacteroidia > Bacteroidales > Marinilabiliaceae > JC017. The sequence goes on along the minus strand of RHGE01000037.1, from coordinate 15,167 downwards.
GTCAGCTTCGTTACTACCAACACTTGAGCAATCGTCTGCTAAATCGGTTATGGTATTTGATCACAAACAGGGCGATGTTAATGCATTGATAAAAAACATCAAACAGGCTATTCCGGAAGCGGCCTTCACAACCCCTTCCCTATTAGGCGATTTGGTTTCATACGGTGACATTGTGTTGTTGATAACCCCGATAGATATTGAGGCACCGGAAGGACGGATGATTTTACCACAGGTTCAGGCCATTCGCGACATTCTGGATAACGATGCCATCTGCATAGTGTTAAAGGAGCGGGAAGTGGATGCCTTTTTAAGGAAAACAAATATCAATCCAACCCTTGCCATTACAGACAGTCAGATTTTTTTGAAAGCAGATGCCTCTATCCCTGCCCATATTCCATTAACAAGTTTTAGTATTGTGCTGGCTCATTTCAAAGGAGACTTTGATAATTACCTGAAAGGCACACCCAAACTTGGTGATCTGAAAGACGGCGACCGGGTATTATTATTAGAATCTTGTACCCATCATGTTTCCTGTGATGACATTGGACGTGTGAAGATTCCACGTTGGTTATCCAATTATACCGGAAAGAAAATCCACTATGATGTAGTAAGCGGATTAGACAAAGTAGAACGACCGATCAACGACTATGCGCTAGTTATCCAGTGCGGGGGATGTATGATTACCCGAAAACAATTAATCAACAGGTTACGACCTGCCATAGAGGCCGGAGTGCCGGTAACTAATTATGGCATGGCGATCGCCTATGTCCATGGCATTTATGAACGTGCCGTGGCGCCATTTGTAAAAGCATTAGAGAATCCCGTTGATTATTTGTAAATCCATCATATTTTCATTGCCCGGAAAGATTTCAACAAGAGAAGACTTCTGGGCAAGGAGATCATTCGTTTTTTAACGGAAATTAAGTTCTTTCTAAAACCAGATATCTGGTAATCGTAGGCTTGTGCTTACCTAACCTTCTAACATGTTTCATGAAAAAATTATTTTTCAACACGAGCCAAAAGTGATATTTATCTTGAATGAATAATTGTCAGGTTTGTACAATTAATAATAAAGCGATTAGAGGAATGCATTATTATATCTGTTGCCAATGGCGCCAGAGAACTAATTTTAGTTTAGAAACCATGTTAATAAGTAATAAACTTTCTGAATGATCATATCAAAGAGCCTTGAATTAAAGAATTTGCCCTTATATTTAGAGAAAATCAATAAAATATAGTTATGAAATCAAAACTTTCTCCCCTTATTATCATTCTGGTACTGGCCATTCTATTTGTGGTATTCTTCGGTAGCCGAATGTTCTGGACCATACAACCTGGCGAACGCGCTGTGGTATTCCATCCTTATACCATTGGTTTGGATAATGAAAACATTCTTAATCCCGGATTTCGTATCATAGCCCCCTGGAATAAGTTGATTGTCTATAGTGTGATGGAACAAACAAAGGAAGAAACAATGGATGTTTTGGACAAAAACAGTCTTTCCATTAATCTTGACATATCTGTAAGATTTAATCCGATACACAATAAAATCGGGCAATTACACGAAACTTTCGGTCCTAATTATGGGAATATCCTTGTGATTCCTGAAGTACGTTCAGCAGTCAGGAGTGTTACCGGACGTTTTACGGCCGAAGAAATCTTCTCTACCAAAAGAAATGAGGTAGAGGATGCCATTAAAAAGGAAACAGCCACCGTATTGAAGCAAAACAATATTGATATGCGTGCTTTGTTAATTCGTTCCATTCAATTACCAGAGCAAATTAAACAGGCCATAGAGAACAAGCTTAAGCAAGAACAAGAGGCCCTGGCCTATCAGTTTAAGCTGGATAAAGAACGTAGTGAAGCCGAGCGCCGTCATATTGAAGCTGAAGGTATCGCCAAGTATAACGATATTGTGAACGCCAGTTTGACTGATAAAATATTAAAGCAAAAGGGAATCGATGCCACCTTATCGTTAGCTAATTCCCCCAATGCTAAAGTCGTGGTAATAGGTTCTGCGGAAAACGGTTTACCACTAATTTTAGGAAATCAATAGTGTTGATAACATATCAAAAAAAAAGCGGGCTGATGGCTCGCTTTTTTTTGATCTCTACTCCTTAAATTCTGACGCTTTACTGAATTTGAAAGATCACTATTATCTAATGATCCAGATTCACCTTAAAGGTTTCAATGCCATATTTTCCCACTGACACATTGACCTTTCCTTTTTCCGTTGGAATTGGTTTGAGCGATTCTTCAATCAGGGTTGCCTGCTCCATTGCTTTTATGGGTTTGAATAAGTTTATCTCAACTTCTTTATTCTTGCCAGAGGTATTATAGCAACGGATAATCAGATCATCAGAATCTTCTGCTTTTTTAATGGCCGAAATTATCAGATCTTTGTCGGTCACTGATAAAAAGCTCATACGCTCCGGCAAGTGAGCTTTAACAACTTGTTCCGGCTCAACAACCACTAAAAGCGGTTCATTGGCTTCCACACCTTTTCTATTTGCCTCTTCCAGTCCGGCTCCAGTGGTTGTTAAGCTAAAAGCGAAGTGGTGATCCCCGGTTTGCGGATATGGGTTACCTTCCCAATGGCAACTATGCCGGGAAGCCAGTAATATTGGCTGAAGAGTGGTAGCTTTTGTATTTATCGGGTCAATGTAATCAGCAGCAGCTACAGACGATGAGATGACAACAGCCAGGTCTTTATTGTAGGCGCCAATCCAATTGGTGATACCTCTTGGATGAATATCCTTGCAAGGCGTGTTATAACTTTTCCCTCCGGCAATACCACCAGCATATCCTTCCATTTCATCCTGGCCAACCCGCAATATTCCGTAAGGAACTTCATAGGCTACCTGCTTGAATTCCTCTTTTAAAGGAAAAGCTATTCGGAACTCCCGGTATAATTCACCATCCCAATTTAATAAGGAGGCATTAAAATCAATGCGTGGCAAGTGCTTATATATTTTGATAGAAGTAGCCACCACGGCATGTCGGATGGGCTGTCTCAGTTCCAGTTCGTAAAAAAGTGGTCCATCAGCTACCGGCACCCAATTGGGATGATGGGTACTTACTTTATCAAATCCTTCCATGGAAGGTTGCTGCACCTGAACGAACTCACCGGCACCATTTCCTTCGGATCGCATAGTAAAAACATCCCCTGCCAGAAAATTATCTGAATTAATGAGCTCCTTGCCGGTTGCCTTTTCGATGATAGAAGAGATGCCTCCATTAGCCAGGATGATCTGGTAATAATCGGTTTCCAGTTGCTGTGGGGACTGAAGTTTGTTATCCTTCGGTGATGTTTGGGCAGAGGTGACATAGTAAGTGGAATAACCCAGTGCCGGAACCTGTGCCATAACTTCTACGGTTATTTCTTTCAGAAAGCCGGAAGGATATTTTTTAATTGATGTGTATTGGAATGGCACCTCCCTTTTGCCAGATGATCTGATCACTATTCCCATCATCTTTTGATCATCAAACTTAAAGGTTACCGTGGCCGTACTTTGACGTTCCCAATTCAGGCCATTGAAAAGAACAAATGGGATACCTTTCCCCTTAGTTTTTACTCGGCCTGCTATGTTTGTTGTTGCTACCTGCGTAAGTTTTTGAGCCTGCGCAAGGGCATGTTCATATTTAGCCTGGAAAATAGCATCGGTAATGTCACCGTTTTTACCACCCCAACCATGATCGGGATAGATCTTGGCTTTCCATGCTTGTGAAAGCGTTTTTTCCGGATAGAGGGAAAAAGAACCCCTAGTAAGTGCATCAAAACTGGCAAATTTCTCTGCATTTATTAACATGCGATCCGCTTCACGGCTAGCTCTAACAGCCTTTTGGTGAGAAGGACCATGGATATATAACCAGAGTGCTGGCCGTTCACCCGAGATGGTCTGAAGAGATGAGCTATTAGCTGAAATTTTGTTGATAAAATCAGCTGTTGTTGTCAGTTTAATTTGGGGTAGAGTTATTTGGATTAGTTGCCCCTGCTCGTTCTCATAATATTTAATGCGGTGCCACTGTTCTATGAGTTCTGAATAATCTTTTGCCGGACTCATATCCCAGTCGGAAAAGATAGGCATAACTGCTTTGGCTGAATCCAGGTCATTATATCCCTTTGCCCAGAATAGTGCTGCCTGGGCAATATGAGCTGCAGCATCATAGAAATCACGGTTTAACCCGTTGTAATCAAGACTGTAATGATCGGACGAATAGGTTTTAACAGCTGATCCGTCCGGACTTGCCCAGTTGAAAACGCCTTTAGCATGCCTACTGATAATGAGCTTATCAACTCCGGCCTTGCTCATCAATTGAGCCATTTGGAGCGTACGTCCGGGAACATCTACATTCCAATAGGTATCTGCTTCGTAACCATTCAACTCTTTTTTTAGCCATTTCTTACCAAGATAGAATTGGCGAGCCAATGATTCCCCGGAGTACATCTCTTCATAAGGTTGGGTATAAGTACCACCTACGGTTATTTTTCCATCATTTATTAACTGCATCAAATCATCTTTCTTATCCGGGTGACGATTGATATATTCTTCGATGATCAGGGCATCTTCAATGTCAAAACTGTAACTCTCTTTCGTGAGGGCATCATTTATCATTGGGGAGATAAGCATGGTGTCCCGCTCCACAACACACTTCTCCACATCATCCATCCAGGCAATATCCTGATGACTGGAGTTCATCAGGCAAATCGTCCCTTTTGAAATGCCGGAACCGGCAAGCTTTTCAACCTGCTTTACTAATTCTGGTTGATAAATGATCTGTGCCTTCATCGACCAATTATTATCTGTTCCTGTAGCGTTTACATCCGTGATGGTGCAGTTTTTATTTAAGCAATAAAAACTTTCCTTTCCGGTAAAGTTAAATCCTGAAACGGATAGAGCGGATTCAAGATCGATACGCCAGGGCATATTTCTGACATTGGCAGTAGTAAGTGCGATGGAAGACTTTCCTTCTTTATTCAGGCGTCCTTTATAATGTTCCTCTCCAATAACAAGTTGATAGTTCTTATTGGCTTGTTTGATTGAAGACTGGATCGTTAATTGACCGCTACGAAGGTTCAGGTCAAGCCAGCCTTCCCTGGAAGCTTTCTCATATAAAAACTGGCAAATATTATCAATTTGATAGACCATTAACCAAGCTGTTCCTCCCTTCCCGTTTCCTTCAATTTTTAAATTTACAGGTACTCCCGGCGTTACCCATTTTCTAGGGATTCTCAGATACATGTAACCATGAGTATCTCCGTGCTGATCTGATTTTACATGAAAATATTTCAATTGCGCTCCGTCTGGTCCCTGTTTTTCCCAACTTGTGGCTTCTCCTTGCGAAAAGGTAAACCGGTTTAGGTTTTCGATATAAAGATTGAACACCGGGGTCCTACCACCTGCTTCGGCACTGGCAAGCCACAGAAACTCAATAAATGGCGAGGTTATCTTTTTAGGTATTGATGCCGATTGCCATTCAATGGGTTCAGAAGTCGATCTCACCAACAACGCCGGTGTCGTTGCTCCTAACAGAGAATGGTACTCAAAGTGCCCCATTCCATTATCGCTTTTATAGCCTTCAGTATACTGATTGGCATTAATACCAAGTTCATATGCCATCTGATTATTGACTGCTATTTGAGCCAACATGGTTAGTTCGCATAAGAACAGACCGATGATTACCCCTAATCTTCTTGTCTTCATCTTTTTCATATTTATGAATTTCTTATAATTAACTGCGGTTTAAGCTTTATTTCGACGGATTGATGAATGCTTTTGGTGTCAATCATGTCTAATATTTTTGCAGCACACTCTTCGGCAATCAGTCGGGCAGGTTGCTCAAGGGCTGTAATGTAAGGTGAGAAGATGGAAAACACTTCATGATCACCATAACTAGCGATACATACTTGTTCGGGATAGCGAACATGTTCTTCGGTTAATGCCTTTATTCCATGCAGTGTTAAATAATGAGTTTCAAAAATTATGGCGCTTACCCTCTGGGATATTAATTCTTTAACTGCAATGCTGCATTCTTGCGCGTAATTATCGTAGTTTATCAATCGGATGTAATCGGTTTGCATATTAAAACGGTCACAATAATTTTCACGATATCCTCTTTGGCGCTCATGGATGGCGTCTAAATCCAGATCGAGTCCAACATAGCCAATGGCACGTTTCCCCTGCTTAAAAAGATGATCTACCAATATTTTTATTCCGTGATAGTTATCAACAATCACATATGGCAGCGAAGAATTCGGATAGTGTCTGTCAAACAAGAGGACTGGCGTTCCTCCTTTTTGAACTTGTTCTATATCCGTTTTATTCTTTTGCGTGGAAGCTATTAGAATACCATCCGTCCGGCGATCAATGAATGAAAGTAGCAGATCTTTTTCCTTTTGCGGGTCTTCATGCGTACTGCCAATGATTAGTTGATAGGATGACTTTGCCAGCTTTTGCTCCAGGTATAAAGCGATACTACTATAGTAGCTATCTGCAATATTTGGTACGATTAATCCAATAGTCATGGTTTTTCCTTGAGAAAAACTTCTGGCTAATTGATTTGGACGATAGTTAAGTTTTTGGGCAATGGTTTTAACACGTTCCTGGGTAGCTGCATTAATTTTATGCTGGTCCCCTTTTCCATTCAATACCATAGAAGCTGTAGTTTTGGAAACTCCAGCTTCAAGCGCTATTACATTTAGAGAAACTTTGGACATTACTAAATCGGTTTAGTTTTGCAATGATAAGGAGTCATTTTTTATTTTGCAAATGCTGTAAGCGATTTGGTAATTTAGTGTTTACAGAAAAATCGAAATGTAATCACTGACTATTTAATCAGGTAAGTTGTCACTTTTAGTTAACCATCTCGATAATCATCACCAAAAAGAGTAACTGAAAATTAAGGAACATGTCTCATAATCATTAAATTTGGTCTCAATCGCAATCAACAACTTAAAATTTTCCAACATGAAAAAATTATTTGCCATAATGACGGTTGCCTCCATGCTTTTTGGATGTTGCCAAAAGGACACCTGTACGACAGATGAAAAGCAGGATCAACCAAACATTTCCAATTCAATGATTAAGAAAATTACAGAATCACTGATTAGTAAACATGGTAAAAATGTTGAGGATCGGATTACGCGAGGCGTTAAACATGTGGCATCACTTTGGCGCACCAGTGACGGTAATGAAATAGAGTTTGAAATATTCTGTGCTGAAAAATTCATTGCTAACCAAAAAGAGCTAAACATTTTCTTTGAAAAAGTAAGTCGAAATATAGAGATCCTTAACGGACACTTCAATAAGATTTCGTTAGACTTACAACGCCCATTACATGAACCCATGGGGAATATCTTTACTATCGACGAGATGTTTGGTGGTTATAGCGCCGGATCGCATTTGATTGAGGATATGTACCGCAACAAACTGGCATTTTATATTGCATTGAACTTCCCCTACTATAACCTGAAGGATAAAGAGAAATTGGGAAAAAGCTGGACTCGCCAAGAGTGGGCATTTGCCAGATTGGGAGATATGTTCACTGCTCGCATACCGTCTGAGCTACTACAGAAAGCTTCTGAAATTGGATCGGCATCAGAAATGTACATTGCCCGTTACAATATCCATATGGGACATCTGACAAATAGCAGTGGCGATCAGTTCTTCCCGGAGGAGATGGTATTGCTTTCACATTGGAACCTTCGTGACGAGATTAAGGCCAATTACAGTAAAGCCGAAAAGGGACTGGATAAACAAGCAATGATTTACGAGGTGATGAAACGTATTATTGCTCAAACCATCCCTCAACGTGTTATTAATTCAGATGCATATGAATGGGATCCGTATACTAATTTGGTTTACCAAAACGGACAAACTATTGAAAGCTCACCAGAACCTGATGAACGCTATCAACAAATACTGAATAATTTTCACGCCATGAAGGCCATGGATGCTTATAGCCCTTTGAATACAGCTATCCGTAGAGCATTTGAAGGCGGTATGGAGATAACCCAGCCAGATGCAGAAAAACTTTTTAAAAAGTTCCTTTCTTCAAAAGAACTAGAGAAAGTAGGAGAACTGATTTCTCAACGTCTTGGCCGTGACCTTAAACCCTGGGATATTTGGTATGATGGTTTTAAAGCACGGAGTAGTATCAATGAAGAAAGCCTGAATGCAATAACTCAAAGCCGGTACCCCGATGCAGCTGCATTAAAAAAGGATCTTCCAAGAATGCTGATGACACTGGGCTTCACTCCAGAAAAAGCTAACTACCTGGCAGAAAAGATTGATGTGGATGCAGCTCGTGGCTCGGGTCATGCGTGGGGAGCTTCCATGCGAGGCGAAAAGGCTCACTTGCGGACCCGTATTCCCGAGTCAGGGATGAATTACAAAGGTTATAATATTGCGGTGCATGAATTTGGACACAACGTGGAGCAAACCACCTCATTATATGATGTGGATTACTATATGCTTAATGGCGTGCCCAATACAGCTTTTACTGAAGCATTGGCTTTTATCTTCCAGAAACGCGACCTGGAATTGTTGGGTATTTCAGATAAAAATCCTCAAAAAGAAGCATTACAGATTCTTGATAACTTCTGGTCGACCTATGAGATTATGGGTGTCTCATTACTTGATCAGCGGATGTGGAAATGGATGTATGCCAATCCTAATGCAACAGCTGCAGAGTTAAAAGTGGCAGTGGATACCATTGCTAAGGAAATATGGAATGAGTATTACGCTCCTGTTTTCGGCATTAAGGATGAACCCATTCTGGCAATTTATTCGCACATGGTGAATAGCCCTATCTATTTGTCAAATTATGCCTTTGGTCACTTAATTCAATTCCAGGTGGAACAGTACCTGCAATCCACTGATTTTGCCAAAGAGGTGGAACGTATTTACCGATTGGGAACACTTACACCTAATACCTGGATGAAAGAAGCCGTAGGTGAAGAAATCTCCATTGATTCCATAATTAAAAAGACAGGAAAAGCAGTAAAGATTGTTAAGAAAGGCTAATTAGAATTGTCTTTCAACAAAAATTAAAGAGGCTGTTTCAATGAAGCAGCCTCTTTTTATTTCTGAAAGTTTATAAAGATGTTATTTAATCAAATATTAGGTTCAAACCCATCCTCACATTAACAGCTTTCGCCCGGTGCGGAGCTGTCAAGGCATCCAGGTTATCGGTGACTAAATAGAGCTGCAAAGGACCGCCTCTTAAGGCTAAACCGGCTCCGAAATTAGCATAGGCATTCTTTTTCATCGAATAGGTAAATACAGTTGACAAAGCTTTACCTGGCGAAAGCCCGGCTGCCAGAGTCATTTCCGGATACCATTTCCCATCTACGAAATAGTTGCGGGTAACAGCTCCCATATTTAACCAATTGCGGTGCTTATAATTGGCAGAAAGATTAAAACTTCCCTGTAATCCTGTCCTGTAGCTCGAAGCCTCATCACTAACTCTAAAGGTGTTCTTTAATGAGTCGGAGAGCTCCTCCCAATAATCAGTGTCATCCTCTTCACCTGATATCACTGACCCAATATCATGACCGGAAAATAAAAAAGTACCATCTGATGTAAACTTATTGGTGTGACTTTTCCAGTTGATATAACCCAAATCGTTGACAGCTGCTCCTAAGGTCAAATGATCCATAACCTGCCAGGTTAATCCCAGGTCGACTCCAATTCCCTGATTTTTGTTGGTTACTAAATTAGCGCGATCTACAGAGTCATCAAACTCTACTGATTCAACATATCCATCCTCGTCGTATTCTACAACTAACGGTACAGATGTAACAATTTCACCACCGGACTGCACGCGCATATCCCCATTGTCCAATGTTTCCACATTGAGTTTGAACTGTTCGGTCTTCATGTTCATCGCTCCAAACAGATACTTTACACGCGCCCCAATGGTAATATCATCGGTGATGGGTTTGGAAAAACCCAAAGCAAATTCTGTGTATCCCATTCCATCTATAAAAATATCTGAGAAAGAATGGTTGATAGGTTTATTCCCTTCATAATCCCAGTTGCCATATCGTAAATCAAGAAGCGAAGAAGGATAGGCAATCCGACCTTTAATCTTCTGGTTGATATCAATAGTTATAAAACTATTACCGGTATAGAAACCAAATCCGATAAGTTGATAAGAGGCTTCAGTAATAAAAGCATTATTATCCTTTAGCACGCCCGCCAGGTTATCAAGGTCAACAACCAATGAGTCGGATTTGACACCTGTTCCCGGGCGTATCACGTCAGACCAGGCAAAGCCGGTATTAGTACTATTGATTTTAACAGCTCCAACTGCCGGAAGGGAAAAGTAGGCTCCCTTTATTGGCCTGAAAGCCGGATTTAATTGTGTGGTTTGCGGTATTCCCCGCAGAAACATAAAAGCATTGTCCTGCCCCTGGATACCCGTCAAACAGCTGCTTAATAATAATATAATGTATAGAATTTTTCTCATGATGATTTTCCCTTTCTCCTATCAATTGTTCCTTCCTATTGATTCAGCTCCAGCTGTGCCTTCATGCTGATCTTCAAATCCAGTTTGTTATCTGCCAACAGTGTTACGACCTGCTCTTTCTCAAAGTTGGTTGAACTGAGCCTGAGAGTTATGAACAATTTGTCTGTTTGACGAAGGTTTTCGATTTGTTGGGGAGTCAATTCAATTTTTTCAGTTGCAACGATCCGTTCTGAAGTAATTCCTTCACTATTTACAGCAGCAGGTTCGATAACTGTTGTTTCAATTGTCTCAATGATTGATTCGGAAGCTTCATCCCAAAAACCAATTGTTGCGTGTGCATTAAACGGAAAGCCATTTTCACTTTCAATGACAAGAGTGGCTTTTTCAAGGTCATCCAACACATCACTGCTTGAAATATCAACAGTATCCACATCCATTTCACTGTCTAGTACAAGTTCAATAGGTGCCTCAATCATGTAGCCCACATAAATACGGTCATCCTCCCATAATTCTATCTCATCGTTGACTTCACCATTGGGGTTTAGCACCAGGTTACCAGTATACTCCAAATATTTAGGTGGTAAATCAAAAAATGCCGTCACATTGGAATTGGTTTTGTCGTAGGTAGAAGTGTCTCTGATAAACGCTTCACCTGTGGGGCAAGCACTCATCTCCATGAAAGGCGCCTCAATCCGGAGTTCTTCCCCATCCTCTGAAACACCTTTAAATTGTGGCATGATCAGACCACGAAACGGAGTAGAATTAGTAAACATGGTATGCAACTTAGGATTATCAAACGTCAATCCATGGTTGAATTTCTCAAAAATATCCAAATCAAATTCGTAGTTTCCTTTATCTATCTCAACGGCATTTTCTCCCATAGATCCTTTTACATAGCTCACCTGAAATTGATCAATTTTAAGTCGTAATGATCCGGTTTCAGCAGGAAAGGAACCACCCGTATTGACCGGACGTATCGTTAGATTAACATTTAGCTTGTTATCCGAAAGGGTGACCTGATCATTTTTAAAGACAAACTCCTTTACCTCATTTCCGGATAACTCAGTCATAATTTTCTTTCCTTCCGGAGCATTGACGGATGGCATAAACAATTCCAATGATACAGGAACTACAAAATCAGAAGCATCGAAAACTATCCGATATGAGAGGTCCAGTTTAGATATCGAAGCTGCGGGGATGTTAAAAGAAATGTCTTGCTGTGCAGTTATTTCAGAACTAATATTAAAAGAGGTAAACGGAACAGGTACATTGATTTCAGGCGTTGAGATCCTGAAAAAGTCATTTATCCCTACATATTCCACCGAATCATCCACCTGGTATAACATGATACGTTCATTACCTTCCGCATCTTTGTAATACCTGACATTATCTGTCTCATCCGATAAAATATCTTTAATGGTCAATCCCGCATAAGCCAACGGAAGTGAAACTCCCGGCGATAGCTCTATCTCGTCCGAAATACGGTCTATTTCAAATTCATCGCCCATACATCCGACCAGCAGTACGGAAAGTACGGTTGTTATCCAAATTACCTTTCTCATCTTTTGTTCAATTGTGTTTGTGGGTGAGTACGCGAAGACCTTCGATTTGTTTCATTGTGTTGATAAGATGTAAATAAGAATTGTTTACTGTTTATTTATTGTCGATTATGACTTGACAATTATTCACTGAAGGCCGATTTTATCGCTGTTGATAACTTAAAAACAAATGATGGAAAAAAAGATGAACATAGTCGGATGGTTCGAAATTCCTGTTATTGATATGGAGCGTGCCATAAAATTTTATGAAACAGTTTTTGATGTGAAATTGAACAGGGAGCCAATGGGGCCGTTTGATATGGCTTTCTTTCCTCGGTTTGAAGATGGTTTGGGAGCTGCAGGAGCATTGGTTTTTCAGCCTGATAATTATAAACCTTCCACTAACGGGCCACTGATTTATTTTACCCCCAGGTCAATTGATTTGAATGTCGAATTGAACCGGGTAGAAGCAGCAGGAGGAAAAATCATTTCGCCAAAAACATTGATCAAAGAAGAGATCGGCTACATGGCCCTATTTTTGGATACAGAAGGAAACAGACTGGCATTGCATTCAAGATCTTAATATGATTTGAATAAAGGCCCCATCCAAAAAAAAGAGGATGTCCCAAACTGGATATCCTCTTTCCTATGAAAACCTACTATGACAAAAAACTCTATTGTTGCCGTCCCAATAACCAATAACTGTTTACTCTTTTTACAAAATCTTCCGGGTCCTCGGTATATATTTTTGCCACCAGCGGCCATATCTCCACCAATAACTGTTTACGCTGATCTTCGAGAATTCCGATCATTTTTTGTTTGTTATAGCTAGACAATATGGAGGAACTGGCTCCTTGAATAAAGGCGATGGTAGCAACCCAATTATGGTCTTGTCCCAAGCTGTCGGAGGCCTCTTTCAACGATCTGATCAATCCTTCAAAATAGTCCTTCCACACAGGTTCAATCAATTGGGCCATATACATCAGGTATTTCATGCGCTTACGCAGGTAATGAAGCTGAAGGGGAGCATTTTTTACCTGGGATTTAAGCATCCTGTTTTTTCCCTGGTCGTAAATGCGGCCTACACTTTGAGTTATGGTGTGTGGTCCCAGATGATTCACGGGCCAATGAACAAAATCATGCCTGGCCTGCTCCACCCCCTTTTCAATTTTTTTAAAAACATGCTCATTTTTGGTAAGAGATTCACAGGTCTTATCCAGTCGGTTTTGGAGGTAATGATTTACTTTAAGAAAAGTGGGTTCCGGGATATCCAACTCACCAGCATTATAAAGTTCGTTGAGTTCATCAGCAATAACGTGCAGGTCTCTGATCTCAGAAAGAAAACCAGCCAGATTTTTGAATCGGTCGTTCTCGTAATGGTAAAGCTCTTCGGTTATATCCCCCCGGACAATGCGAAGCATCGCTCTAACACGTTTGAAGCCTTTCCGGATTTCATGAACAGCGATATTGAAGTTGTTAAGTTGGTGACATTGGTAGGTAATATAGTCAAACTGCTCGTTGAAATTACGGCGTAATCCTTCTGAAAGTTCTTCTGTAGTATCGATAGCAAAGCGATATTTATCCTTTTTTAATGCCATTTTTTATATTCAACTTACTAATAGAAAAATTGAAAGTCAAGGGAGATATTTGAAACAAATTTGTGAATGGTAACAGCTAATTGTTCTTAAGTTGGCAGAGAGCCCCATTCATGCTTATATTTAATCCTCAAACCAAATAGGTAATAAACAAACATTGAATGGGTGAGTTCTACGAGAGATCATGACAATCACTTACCACACCCAACATGATTAGTTAATAAAAACAAGATATAAACAGAAACATTCAGAAATGAAATTTCTGCCCCTTCCCGCATGAAGGACTTCGCTTAATATTTAAACTAGCCTGGCGAATGGTTAAAAAGGGACTTTTGTTATTAGCTTTGCTAATAAATCTTGGGTATTGATACTTCTTAGGTTTAACTTTTTTAAACAGATGAAATGGATTATTCTTTAAACGATGGTTATCGTGTTTCCAGGGTGCTGAAAGGACGAAGTAATGTTTACCTCATTGAACGAGGCGAAGCATTAATACTGGTGGATACAGGAAAAAGCAATGTGGGGAAAGCTTTAATTGATCTGGTTGCCGACCAGGCGGATGAGGCGGGAAAACTAAAATACCTGATATTGACCCATACACATTTTGACCATTGTGGGAATGCTGCCCTAATAAAAAATAGGTTTGGATGTGAAGTGGTTGTTGGCGACCAGGAAGGCCTCTTCCTGGAACAGGGTGAGAGTCCGTTGCCCCAGGGTACCAACATTATGACTTATTGGCTGTCTCACCTGGGGAATAGCAAGTTTCAGACGCATTTTCACTTTGATGCCGTGCAACCTGATGTGCAGGTAACTGAAACCATGCAACTGGAATCGCCATTTGATGATATCTGTTTGGTTCCTACACCCGGGCATTCCATGGGCTCCATCAGTATTGTTATCAAAGATGAGATTGCCTTGGTTGGCGATACATTATTTGGCATTTTTAAACACTCCATTTTTCCACCTTATGCCGATGATGTGGAAGCGATGATTCAAAGCTGGGAGTTGCTGCTTGACACAAACTGCCATACTTTTTTACCCGGACATGGATCGGCCATATCCAGAAAACGACTGGTGAAATGCCTGAAAAACCAAAAAGCCGGTAATGCGGCGATTTAAGCAAAAGCAAGAGGTAATACATGATATTCCAATTTGGAACAGCTGCGAATTGATCCGGCCAGGGATTGTAACGGATACCCCACAGCGACGGGTTGGATTGGTGTGACGGGGCGAGGAGTAGGAGTGGAAAGCCCGGCCCTGAGCCTCAAGCGAAGGGGGACGCCCAATTATATTAACAATAGATCGTTAGATTTTAGATAATAGTCAGAGATGGCCATTGGCCATATTGACGCCAAGCTAATAACTTTACAAGCGGGTTAGTTGATATGTAGGTTTTTAATTCTTCAGTAATAGTTTTATTGGGACGTTGTCCCAAACCCTACTTACTTTTTTGCATTGCCCAAAAAAGTAAGCAAAAAACGCTAGTCAAATAAACGCTTCCACCCACCTCCTTGATGAATTTTTGCTAACCCACATGCCAGAATTCCCGCATTCATCTTCG
>RHGE01000351.1 GCA_004296775.1 Marinilabiliaceae bacterium JC017 | reverse complement strand
AGATTAAGTGGATGGAGCGGATATGCATCCCAATCTAAACCAGGCTATATCTCAATAAAATGTGGCTTGGATATTTTTAGAATCAAATATGAAGGATATGCACTTGCTATGAGTTTATTAAACAATAATGAGTTAAAAGAGTAGTAAAACTTTCAGGAGGGGAAATTGCTGCGGTTGGATTTGGGTCCCTGGTTTTTCGGTTTGTAAGAAGACTTTGAGGGAGACGTAAAGTGGAAAAAACAGCAAAACTGCGAACTCATTTCACTTTCCCCTCCTTTTTCAAAGGAGGGGTGGCTGGTTGGAGGGACGAGCAACCAGACGGGGTGGTTTTTAAAATCAAACCTCTTCGATTATTCACAAACCATCCCGATTTTTATTGCTTACTCAATAAAAATCACCCCTACTAAAACTTTTAGGAGGGGAAAATTACTGCGACTGGATTTGGTCCCTGGGTTTTCGGTTTGTAAAAAGATTTTGAGGGAGACGTAAAGTGGAAAAACCAGCAAAACTGCGAACTCACTCCACTTTCCCCTCCTTTTTCAAAGGAGGGGTGGCTGGTTGGAGGGACGAGCAACCAGACGGGGTGGTTTTTAAAATCAAACCTCTTCGATTATTCACAAAC
>RHGE01000350.1 GCA_004296775.1 Marinilabiliaceae bacterium JC017 | reverse complement strand
GGAGGCCTGATATCTGAATCCGGCATTCTTATTAAGCCGTTCGAAGCGCTTATTTTTACGCTCCTCCTGTTCGGCTTGCAGAAGAATTTCAAGACCTTCAGAAAAGGTTAATTCATGATGTTTTCTGGTTTCCAAAAGAGCTGACCAACTGCGGCTCATGCCATGCAGACGCAAGTCTGATAATTGTGATTCAATCTGTTTCATTCTAATTGTGATTTATTGATGTTTGTTTAAAATAATCTCTTCCCCTGATGTTTTGATGCGATGGCAATGGTGTCTCGGTGGTATGTTCTTGCTTATCTGTCATGTTGTTTTTGAGAATGTTATTAACAAAAGTGTAGCTGTATCTTTGATACTCAATGGCCATTTGGCAGGCCTTTTCAAACTTCTCAATATCACTATTGCGTTGAAGTCTTAAAAGACCATCGCAGGTACGGTATTGCTGCTCCGGATATCTGTTTTGTTGAAACAAAATCTCAAAAAGCTGATGTAATCCAATGGATTTACTCCGGGCTCTTTGTAGGTAATACTCCGGGCTTCTGTCCATGTAGTGCTGATGTGCAGAACAAAGATGTTCTTTTACGGTGCTATATTTTCCTTTGCTATAGTCACGTGAATGCAT
>RHGE01000349.1 GCA_004296775.1 Marinilabiliaceae bacterium JC017 | reverse complement strand
CCACATTTAAGCATGTCTTCTAAAACTTTTTCTGCTCTTTTCTCGATTCTATAATCTGGTAAGTAACCCCGGAAAAAACCAACAAACTTCCTGTCTTTCATGCTATTAAGATACGCAAAATAACATTATTTATGAAACTTTCGCTCTTGTTTTTTGCTGTTTTTCAACAACTTATCCACTTTAATTAATACAATTGGATATTTAACAATAATCAGTATAAAGAGTAGAAAAGATTTAGGAGGGGTGATTTTCATTGAGTAAGCAATGAAAATCGGGGTGGTTTGATTGTACATATTTAGTGAGGATTAAAAAAGTTATATAGTAGTCAGAGATGGCCGTTGCCCATATTGACGACTATATAACCGGATCCTACCTCTAGTTTTGACACCTCCAATACAAATCAACAGAATAACGCAAAAATCCAATCGACGAGCTGGACCGTGATGATCCGAAGCGCGTGAGCCCGTCAAATAAGCGGGCCGGCGCAGRCGCGACGCAGATGAATGCGGGAATTCCGGCCAGTGGGTTAGCAAAAATTCATCAAGGAGGCGGGCGGAAGCGTTTATTTGACTAGAGTTTTTTGGTTCCTTTTTGGGGCGATGCCAAAAAGGGACTAGGGTCCGGG
>RHGE01000347.1 GCA_004296775.1 Marinilabiliaceae bacterium JC017 | reverse complement strand
AAGCCGGGGGTACCTGAAGTCTGTAACCGCAAGGAGCGGCCTAGGGTAAATCTGGTAACTAGGGTTAAGTCGTAACAAGGTAGCCGTACCGGAAGGTGTGGCTGGAACACCTCCTTTCTGGAGAGTTATTCCCACCAAACTGACAAGAGGATATAACTCTTATCTCGTAGGTATAATCCAAAAACAAAAAGCAAGTAAGCATATCCCTGTAGTAACAGGGTACGATGCGACTGCTGCAATAGTCCCGTAGCTCAGTTGGTTAGAGCACTACACTGATAATGTAGGGGTCGGCAGTTCAAGTCTGCCCGGGACTACCAGATTACAGTTGACAGTATCTTAGTTAACAGTTACGAGTATTGATAACTGTTTATTGTTAATTGCTAACTGAAAAACGGGGGATTAGCTCAGTTGGCTAGAGCGCCTGCCTTGCACGCAGGAGGTCATCGGTTCGACTCCGATATTCTCCACACGCTAGAAAGTAGCAAAACGATCATTGACATATTGGCAAATCAAAATCATAAACACCAACTACGGTGAATAAGAAAGTAGGAAAGGGCGCATGGAGGATGCCTAGGCTCTCAGAGGCGAAGAAGGACGTGATAAGCTGCGAAAAGTTGCGGGGAGTTG
>RHGE01000345.1 GCA_004296775.1 Marinilabiliaceae bacterium JC017 | reverse complement strand
CTGTCAGTCAGTGCGTGAAGCCACCACCGCCTCCGGCGTGGATAATGCAGCCTCCCCCCGACTGGCAGACACCGCTGAACGGGATTATTTCACCCTCAGAGAGAGGCTGATCACTATGCAAAAACAACTGGAAGGAACCCAGAAGTATATTAATGAGCAGTGCAGATAGAGTTGCCCATATCGATGGGCAACTCATGCAATTATTGTGAGCAATACACACGCGCTTCCAGCGGAGTATAAATGCCTAAAGTAATAAAACCGAGCAATCCATTTACGAATGTTTGCTGGGTTTCTGTTTTAACAACATTTTCTGCGCCGCCACAAATTTTGGCTGCATCGACAGTTTTCTTCTGCCCAATTCCAGAAACGAAGAAATGATGGGTGATGGTTTCCTTTGGTGCTACTGCTGCCGGTTTGTTTTGAACAGTAAACGTCTGTTGAGCACATCCTGTAATAAGCAGGGCCAGCGCAGTAGCGAGTAGCATTTTTTTCATGGTGTTATTCCCGATGCTTTTTGAAGTTCG
This sequence comes from Marinilabiliaceae bacterium JC017, assembly GCA_004296775.1. Taxonomy (GTDB): domain Bacteria; phylum Bacteroidota; class Bacteroidia; order Bacteroidales; family Marinilabiliaceae; genus JC017. The sequence goes on along the minus strand of RHGE01000345.1, from coordinate 104 downwards.
CAGAATCGTATGTGTATGTGTAGAAAATTAAACAAACCCTAAACAATGAGTTGAAATTTCATATTGTTAATATTTATTAATGTATGTCAGGTGCGATGAATCGT
>RHGE01000344.1 GCA_004296775.1 Marinilabiliaceae bacterium JC017 | reverse complement strand
CCTTAGTCCCCCTAATCTTAGGGGGTTGAATAGTGGATTTACAAACGCTAGGAACGTGTGTACGATTGAATATTATCATCACACCTCAAATCCCGGTACTTTTCTGGCTTGTTCAGGTTAGAATTAATTCAAATCATCCATTATTCAGAATAGAGCCTTCACGGTTAAAAACAACAGCAAATGTAATTTACTCATAATCAATTAATATCTCTCTGGTATTCTTTGCTGATACTTAAAATTTAGTGTTTTATAATAAGACATGGGAAACTTCAGTTAGCAATTATCCAAATGGACGTTTCTGATTAAATTCAGATATAAAACTGACAAATAAGATACAATATATTTCGAACACGAAGACACAGTGACACGGAGTTATTCATCGACTTCCTCGATATTACGATTATCCAGTGGCTAAATTGACTTCACATCATCACTTCTCCTTTTCAGATTTTCAATTTTTCACCTTTCCCCTCCACTCCTTCTCTATATTTTCCAAGTTTTACCCATATGTATTTAAAACCTATAAAGCTTGCTTTGCAAGCATTTTACCAACCGCGAATTTATCGAATTATACGAATTGCTTTTCGTTGAAAAGCTCATAAATTCACACAATGGTTTAAAATTCGTT
>RHGE01000343.1 GCA_004296775.1 Marinilabiliaceae bacterium JC017 | reverse complement strand
CCCTCTCCCTCTCTCTCCTATTCATTATCCACCAGATTACATTCAAATTACTCTTTGCGAATYATCAATCACACCCGTACATCAGCACAAKAGATGAGCTGATGCACAATGCCGATTCGTCCACCACCAAAATTCCRTTCATTTCACTAAATCCTCTCACAACCACACTCATCTATCCTCATCTCACCAAATACACATCACACACCTCACATACTACTCATTTCGTCAGAAAACCTCATTCAGTAGACTGCAACGTCAATAGTCAAATTARAGTAGTGAACAAGAACACCAGTGGGGAACAATMGACTGTATTTGTCAACAAATAAACAACCTGTTRGTAAATTCGAWCAACCATGTAGAAAATGCTCAATTYGCAAAACGACCRTCAATTGTCTGAAAATGGCGCACACTTCATTGTTCATGTATTTTCATATAAATTGCATTCTCMTTCCATTGCTTACTGTTCGATCCTCTTGTCTCTCTGCTGCCAGACATTCTGTTCCTGACTAGCGTCATATACTACTTATGTCAATGTGAGTAGCTCACAGCACAGCCGATTCCAGTTCGTCGTGAGTTCCAACCGAACGAGGTGCAATGCTCAGACTCCAACCGGTCACACAACATTCTGCAT
>RHGE01000036.1 GCA_004296775.1 Marinilabiliaceae bacterium JC017 | reverse complement strand
GACGTAAGGACAGTCCCGTAAAACGGGGATTAAAGACCAATTAAAAGCGAAGCGCATTAAGTGGTCTTTTTAATCACTAATCGGTATGACCGGCTCCCCCGCTTCCCAACATCATGGTCCGACTCGTCATTTGGTTTAATGTGTTATAGTGTCGATATATTCAAGGGCGACTTCTCGTTTGCTCCTGCTAGCATCGATTTGCAATCGGTACCTTGTTATATGATAGTAAGAGATGGCCATTGGCCATATTGACGCCAATATAACAACTTAACAAGAGGGTTAATTGATATATAAGTTTTAGTTCTTCAGGAATAGTTTTATTGGGACGTTGTCCCAAACCCTACTTCATATTTTGGCATTGCCCCAAAAACGAAGCAAAAAGGTCTAGTCAATTACTCACAGAGTGTTTATTTTGGTGTTCGTGATTTAGCTTCGCTGATTTTCAATTCCGCTTCGCTCCAATTAAAAGCTTCCACCCACCTCCTTGATGAATTTTTGCTAACCCACATGCCAGAATTCCCGCATTCATCTTCGTCGCGCCTATGCCGGCTCGCTTATTTGACCGGCTCCCGCGCTTCCCAACATCAAGGCCTTTTCGCATTTGTTGAGTAAATGCGAACTTGGTAGATGATAGTCATTAGACCTAACCTGGACAAGCCAGAAAAGTAAAAAGTATCAAGTACAAAGTATCAAGATGATTTACTGCTCGCCAAAATATTTTGCCAATAAATACACCAATATCACTCGTGAGACACTAATTATATCAAACTCAATGGTAATTTCATAACACCTAGAATTATGAATTAAAATACAACATTCAATTTGGACAACGTGTTGGTAAAAGTTGCGACCTAAGCGTAAATTAAATTGATGAATTGAGGATTAACCTGCGATTACTCTGTGTCTGGGTTATTATTGGAATAGATATACCCTTACGGTCATTATTTTTCCGAAGACTATTTTCCTTAGTCAAAGATACGGATGGAAGTAACCAGGTTGTTTTACTGATGATCTGATTTATCTTTTTAAAGCTAACGAGGAATGGGGATGAGTCATAAAAAGTTTTTGACGCGATGGGTTTTAGCATGGAGAGTGAGGGAATAAAAAAACGCGATGCATTTTCATGTATCGCGTTTTTTTTAAGAAGTTTTATTTGTTACTGAATGTTGTGAAAAACATTGGTTACATCTTCGTCTTCTTCGAACTTGGCAAGCATTTTATCAACTTGTACCATTTGTTCTTCAGTAAGTGATTTGGTCTCTTGAGGAATACGTTCAAAGCCTGAACTATCAATTTCGAATTCATGATCTTCAAGATATTTTTGGATCGGTCCAAAAGATTCGAATTCCCCGTAGATCATGATGTGGCCTTCGTCTTCAAAAACTTCATGAACATCCAGGTCAATCATTTCAAGTTCTAATTCTTCAAGGTCAATGCCTTCCTTCATTTTTACCTTGAAGTTGCATTTATGCTCAAACATATATTCCACGCAACCCGTGGTGCCTAATGAGCCACCATGCTTGCTGAAATAATATCTAACATTCCCAACTGTTCTTACCGGATTATCAGTAGCTGTTTCAATAATCATGGCAATGCCAAAGGGTGCATATCCTTCGTATACGATTTCCTTATAGTCTTTTTGCTCTTTGGTGGATGCCTTTTTAATGGCTCGTTCCACATTATCCTTAGGCATGTTGGCAGATTTGGCATTTTGTATTGCTGCCCGTAACCGAGAGTTGGTGTGTGGATCAGGTCCCCCTTGTTTAACGGCTATTGATATTTCTTTTCCAATTTTCGTAAATGTTTTGGCCATCGTTCCCCAGCGTTTCAGCTTTCTGGCCTTTCTATATTCAAATGCGCGTCCCATTGTAATTATTTTTTTCGAGTAGCAAATTTAACTTCTGGATTTTTAATAACGATACTAATGAGGCATTTTTTTATCACAAATCTTAAGAAGATAGGTTGTTTTTTAATTGAGTGTGGTGTGTGTGGGCAAAAGTGGGGCAGGAAAAGCAAATAATTGTGCCTTGAGAAGAGGTTTTTAGGCTTTATTTTTAACGGGTGGATCTATCTGCAAAGATTTCTTTGTGGATGAGAAATAACATTGATAATTGTGTTTAATGAAAGGAAAGCGTCCTTGTGTTTTAGGGTGGCTAATGAGGGGAGAGCATAAAAAAGAAGCTGCCTTAACTTTGGTTGTTAAGGCAGCTTAATTGAGTTCATTTAATGAAATGAGTTGTTTTATTTTATATCCCACCAAAGTTTTGTGGTGTATAAATCTTCTGATTGTCCCATCATTTCAATGGCTTTTTTAACATTTGCGCTATTGATATCTTTTTCTCTTGAAGAGAATTTTAACCTGGTTGGAAAATCAGAAACTGTGCTCACAGGATTTGATGGTCTGTTCAATTTTGGAGAATCTAATCGTCTAATTTCTGTCCAGCCTTCTGCTCCTTGTAACCAAAGTGCTAACCATTTCTGTTCGCCAATTCTTTCTAATTTGTCTTCAGGCGAAGAAGCTAAATTTAGATTTACTAATTCCCCTGCAATATAGCTTTCAATTTCATCGGATAAATCGAGGCTAGGATCCGTGAAATTGGCATAAAACTCTATTGAAGCTTTGATGCCATCATTATAAGCTTGTGTAGCATCAATGTCTGAAATTACACCTCTGACAGCCGCTTCACTTAAGAAAAAGTCTACCTCTGCTTTATCAATGAAAATGCCTGGAAAATTTGCAGTTGGGCGATCTGCCCAACTGGCACCTGCATTGTATTTGTTTTTCCATCCAATAATGCTCTGATTGATGCAGCTATAACTCCACCAACTTCCTGTACTACCGAAATTAAGTCCTCCATTATCACCCCATGGGTTTTCCCAATATAAATCGATGCGCGGATCGTTGAGTTTTTCTTGTAAGTCATAAATGGTGTTACTCGCTACCAACGGAAGTGAACTATTATTGTATGAGCTTTCATACATTTGATTTCCGGAAGGACTGTCAAGATATTTTAGTCCGGCAATGTCATTGTTAGAGTTAATTAAGCCCCCATTTTTAGTATCTCTTGCAATAGCAATGTATTTGGCGGAATTTAATTCAGGTCTTTCGATAACCCGCATGGCACAACGTAAGAGCATGCTGTTAGCGAATTTTTGCCATTTCGAAATATCTCCGCTGTAAATCATATCCTGCTCTCCTGTCTTAATGTTAACAGTGCCATCACATGCTTGTATTGCTTGAGACAAGTTTTCCAACAATGAACTATAGATATCTTTTTGACTATCATATTTCGGCGTTGGACGTTTTATATCCATTGCTTCACTATATACAGCAGGGCCATTTACATCAGTGATATTTTGGTAACAATATGTCTCAAGAGTGGTTAAAACCAAATTCCATGAAGCTAATTCTTCTTTTGAATATGCACCTTCCTCTGCTAGATCCAAGAGTCTTCTAATTTCATCCAGTTGTTTTATGGCATCATAAAATCCACTTGTATAGCTGGATAGCATTCCTTCTCGAAAATTCCAATTACTTTCATCAGCGTAATCTGTTTGTGAGAAATATTGGGCATTGATCATCGTGATATTGCTATTCACATCATTATTGAATACATGACCCATGATGATTGATTGTGCTGTGGGTAATAAGTACTTAGGATTAGTTTCAGCTGGCTCAAGTGGGTTGATGTTTTTATCTGTCAAACTATCACTACAACTAGCCAGATAAAAAAGACCCATTAGAGTGTAAATTAAAATATTTGTTTTTCTTTTCATCGTCATAAAAATTAAAATCCAAGTTTTACATTAAAACCAAAAGTTCGTGCGGTAGGAAGTGTACCATAATCCATTCCTTGAATATTACCTGCTCCATAAGTAAGTTCAGGGTCAATATGATCTACATTACTATGTATGATAGCTAAATTTCTTCCAATTAATGTAACACTCAAATTAGCTATTCTTAATTTTTCACAAATATTTTTGTTAAATCTGTATTCCAAGGCGACCTCTCTCAGTTTAACATAGCTAGCGTCAAAAATTGAAGCGGACATCGGATTATTGCCTGAGTCTAGAGCGTCTTTCCATTCGACTCTTGTTTCGTTTGGTGTTGTTTTAATTATATTTCCGTTAGCATCATATTCCGCTACAACGCCATCTAAAATTACACCGCCTGGGTTTTCAGCCAATATATCATTACCATCGCCATCCTTGCTTCGGACTCTTTGATCGTAATATGATTCATCGTATTCGTACACGTAAGCTGGATCTCTTAAAGGATTACCTAAGTCATTATTTCCAACTGTTTCTTTTAATATACCTGTTTGTCTTCCCCATCGATGGGTTTGACTGTATATATCGCCTCCAATTTTAAAATCTATTAGAGTATGTAACGACCAGTTTTTATATCTAAAATCGTTAGTTAATCCACCTCTCCAATCAGGAGTCAATTCTCCAATTTTCTGACCTTCATCTGTGATCTCGTAGAATCCTTGTTTATTAATTAATTTTTTACCTGTTTTAGGATCCCGCTTGTAGTCATTACCGGTAATAATGGGATATGATTCTCCAACTCTGGCAACAATAAATACATCGTTATTATTTAGTATGTGAGAATTAACTCCAGGTGCTAATTCGTTAATTTCATCTGTATAAGTTGACCAGTTTATATTCATATCCCATGCAAAATCTTTCGTTTGAATAGGATTTAAAAATAAGTCTATTTCATATCCAGCTATTTCACGTTCCCCTAAATTCATCCATTGACGATAATAGCCAGTTGCTGCACTTACTGTTCCATCAATGATTTGATCAACGCATAATTTGTTGAAGTAGGAAAAATCTAATCCAACTCTGTTATTAAACCATTTGGTATCAAATCCTAACTCATAAGATTTTATTTTCTCTGGTTTTAAATTTGAATTGTTTTTTGTAGACCGAGTACTGTATCTGAATACTTTATCGCCCCCGTGATTACCGTAATTTGCGTAGGTATCTAAAATGCTTGCGTATGTTGCACTGTTTCCTACCTCTGCATAATTAGCCCTCAGTTTACCAAAAGATAAAGGTTTCCAATCAAGAGCTTCAGTAAATATCCAACTACCGGTTATACTTGGATAGAAATAGCTGTTATTGTTTTCTGGTAAAGTACTGGACCAATCATTACGTGCAGTTAGTTCCAAATAGTATTGGTTTTTATAACCAATGCTACCAGTACCATAAATGCTTCTAACAGTTGTTTCTAAGTATTGAGGTGTGTAGAATATTTCAGCACTTCTACTATTTTTAATATTGTACAGGTCATCTAGTACAATACCATCTCTTGTTGAATTATAAGTTGACTTCCAATTGTTGTCTCTTTGGCTAGCACCAAGCAGACCATTGATACTCCAATCGTTAATCGTTTTGTTGAAAGTCAATATAAAATCATAATTTAATTCTGTTGCGATGCGGGTATATTCGTCATAGCTAGAAGTTCCTTTTGAGTGATTCGCATTTCTTGTTTCAATAGACCAATCATAGTGGTCCATTGTTACTCGTCCCATGGCATTTAGCCAATCGGTAATTTTGTAGTTTATCATCCAACTTCCTACCAGACGGTTCCTTTCGTCGGTTGGATAGTTTTTATTTGCTACCCAATAAGGATTATTCCAATAGTTGGGATGGCCATCTTCAAATGAAGACCTATTCCAAGTTCTTTGTAAGCCATTAGCATATTGATAGTTTTCTAATCGTTTATAGTCAACGTTTGTCTGCATCCACATTGCTGTTGTTGCCATGAAACTATTACCAGCTTGCCAATCATAACCTACTTTGGGCCTGTTTTTTGTTTTAGTATTAGTCCAGGTTCCTACTACTGTGGTAGATAATCTATCATTTAGATTTTGAGTCGCGTTAAAATTTAAAGTGTTCTTTTTTAACTCACTTTTTGGAGTTGTTCCTGTTTGATCAAGGTTGGTATAACTAACCCTAAATGATCCTTTATCGCTTGCGCCTTCCAATGAGATATTGTTATTGTACATTATCCCTGTTTGAAAATAGGCTTCAGGGCCATGTTCTGGTTTGATCCAGGGGCGTGTTTCCGTAATATTTCCATCTTGATCGATGCCGTCCCAGTGAACTACCTGAACATTGGGATCATATTTTGGTCCCCATGATTCATCAGTGCCATAATCCACGATTTTATATTCAACACCATCAATTGTTCTGGTTCGAAAGCCACCACTAATGTTATCCCCGTACCAATTGCTATATCCGTCACGGGTTAATGATAAAATGTTGTCTCCACCACCATATTGATCTTGATACTCAGGAAGAGTGGCTCTGTTTATTTTTTGGAATTGCACACTGCTATTGATGTTTACCCCAATTCTATTGGTTGTTTTTCCTTTTTTGGTGGTAATTAAAATAACACCATTAGCTCCTCTCGATCCATATAGAGCTGTTGCGGAAGCACCTTTTAGTACAGAAATTGATTCAATATCATCAGGATTAATATCTGCCGCTGCGTTACCGTTATCATAACCTCCACGGCCAGAGTTTGCAGCTCCTGTGTTTACAGATGTATTACTAACGGGTATTCCATCGATCACATATAAAGCCTGGTTGCTTTGAGTGATAGAGGAACCGCCTCGAATCACAACATTTGTTGATCCTCCAATGCCACTCCCAGATGTAATGTTAACACCTGCTACACGACCTGACAACGCGCTTGTTACATTGGCCGACTGGGCTTTCATTAATTCCTCTCCTTTTACTTTAGTTACTGCATAACCAAGAGATTTCTCTTCTCTCTTAATGCCTAAGGCTGTAACAACTACCTCGTCCACATCAATAGCATCACTTTCCATTTGGACATTGATCACGGTTTGATTGGAGATTGCAATTTCCAAGGTTTTCATGCCAATAAATGAAAATTGAAGACTTTCGGCATTTTCTGATAGAGATAATGAATAGTTACCATCTATGTCAGTAATGGTACCAAGTGTGGTACCTTTTACTGCTACGGATACACCAGGGATGGGTTGTCCATCTGCTTTTCCAGTGACTGTTCCTGTTACTTGCTGCGTTTGGGCATACAAATTATGCATACCCAGCGTAAGCAAGATAAAACAGGCATAAAAAAATCTGTTCATAAATAATGGAATTTAGATTAAAAATAAGCAGGAGTAAAAGTATAGGATGTAAACAAAAAGTTAACACATAAATGCAGAGATTTATATCATGAAAACATATGATAAAAGTCTTCAGAATGATAGAATAAGCTCTTCGGATGTTATAAAATCAACAAATAATAGTCTAAAAAGTGATGAAAATATTAAAAGTGTATAGAATAACACAAAACAAGCTTTGTTAGTTACAGAATTAGCAGGTTGTAAAAGTTAAAAAAAGAAAAAAAGAGAACTGGAAAGATTAAAAAAAATAAAAAAACAAAGCTGAGAGTTAAAAAGCGTAAAAGAAGAAAGCGTGTCAGGTGATAAGTATGAGTATTTAGTAAAGAAAGAATTGATTGGTTCTTGGAATCAAAATGGAATTTAAGGTTTGATCTATGCCATGGTTCGTTGAAATTTTAGTTTGTGATGAACAGACCTTTTGGATTAAAAAGTCGCTGTGCAGGGAGCTGTATAGTGAAATAAATGGAGGAATGTAATAAAGTATGGATAGGGTTTGCTTTTTGAATGTTTTTCTACATTTAAGCGCCTAAGTTTCCTTTTTTTTAGCAACGGTTCATAAAGACAGATCTATTTGTACGTTTTAGATTATTGGTTTTGAATAAGCTATTTGTAATTTGATGGTGGATTAAAAGAACTTGGATTTTTAAGATTATTAGATCTGTAATTAATACTTGGATTGAGATGTATGTAAACGCATTAATGTACCAGTTAAATTTGCTTTTATACGTGCTGGAGATAAAGTGGGGCCAGACAGATGGTTAGGGATTTTGTCTTTAAATTATTATTGACATTTGGATAGTTGTGTTTTTCAGTATTTGTAGTTGAGAGTAGGCAGTATTGAGTGATAATTGCACGAAAAGGAATTAAGAAAAATTAACAAAAATTAAAGAAAAATTTGTTTGTTTGTTTTCAAATGCTAAATTTGTGAAGAGTGATTCAAGAGTGAATATTCCATGTGAAAGCTAAGGCTGGCTTTGAAGATTGGAGTTGTAATTAAAAATGCAAATTTGATTTTAAATTGAAATAAATTACTTTTGACCACGGAAAATTAGAAACTATTATTGATCGCCATTATAATTTAATAGTTTAAAGAAAATTAACCTTTATCGCCATTATTAATTTTAAACCTTTAGTCTATGAACACTAGAAACCGTTTCTCTCCTAAAAAAAGTCCCGGATAGTTTTACGTAATCTCGTGATTAATCATGTTTTTGTTTAAGACATGGTAACAGGTGTGGTGTGTTCAGTTTTTTGCAGGACATAACTCGTTGTAAATTAATTCATAGCTTTTAAGATGTACTAATGCTTTAATTGTATGGTATTTTAAAAGAATGGAGTTCTTGTGCGCACATGCGTTAGTTAAAACCTATATCATTATTATTAACTTAAACCTTTTGTTTTATGCGAAGATTAGCTTTAATCTTGTCCTTAATTGTCTTTATGGGTGTTGATGTCATATTGGCCCAAACAAAGACTATTACTGGTAAAGTAACCAGTAGTGAGGATGGGGAACCCATACCAGGGGTTTCTGTAGTTGTTAGGGGTACTACAATTGGAACGATCACCCGAGTAGATGGAATGTATTCTTTATCCGTTCCTGAAGATGCCACTAATTTGTTGTTCTCATTTGTTGGGATGATAACTCAGGATATCACTATTCAGGGGCGATCCGTTATCAATGTTGTTATGGATCCGGAAACTATTGGAGTTGAGGAGGTAATTGTAACAGCTTTAGGAATTAAAAGAGAATCAAAAGCTCTTGGTTATGCAGTTCAAGATGTTAAGTCTGAAGAGCTTACTAAGTCTAGTAATGCGAACCTTGTAAATTCTATTAGTGGGAAGGTAGCTGGAGTACAAGTTACAAGTTCAAGTGGAGTTGCCGGTGGGTCTTCGTTTGTTACTATTCGAGGTGCAGCTTCTATTACAGGAAATAATCAACCATTATTTGTTGTGGATGGTATTCCTATTAACAATGACCAGAATTATTCAGGAAATCCAGATGACGGACAAAATAATTTAACTGGAAGTGTGGGATTTTCTAACCGTGCTATCGATTTAAATCCTGAAGATATTGAAAGTATGTCTGTTCTTAAAGGTGGTGCTGCTACTTCATTATATGGTCTTCGTGCCGCTAATGGTGCCATAATTATTACTACTAAGAAAGGTAAAATGACTGATGGTAAAACTGTTAATGTTAGTTTCAATAGTAGTGTTAGGGTTGATAAGATAAGTCAAGTGCCAGAACTGCAAGATAAATACTCTCAAGGTTATGATGGGGAGTATCATGAATTCAGCGCTACATCATGGGGAGCCCCTATTTCAGAATTAGAATATGATGGTGCAACAGACTATAAATGGAGTTCTTTAGGTCATTTGGTTCCCAAGGGAAGTACACCGGGAGGAAAGGCTATTCCAGCTAAAGCTTATGATCATTTTGATTTTTTCCAGACAGGATTGACTTTTAACAATTCAATTAGTATAAGTGGTGGGGGAAAAGATGGTACCTTTTATATGTCAGTTGGTAATTTGGAATCCAAAGGTGTTGTACCTGAAAACGAATTCTCAAAGTATTCATTCATGATGTCTGGCGAATTCAAAGCAACAGAGAAATTCAAATTTTTAGGATCTGCCAATTATATACATTCAGGAGGTGTTCGGGTTCAACAAGGATCTAATACGTCTGGAGTGATGTTGGGTTTGTTAAGGTGTTCTCCAACTTTTGATAATTCAGATGGTTATGAGTTTGAGGATGGTCGTCAAAGATCTTATAGGGGTTATACAGGGTATGATAATCCTTATTGGACAGTGAACAACAATCAATTAAGAGACCGAGTTGATCGTTTAATTGGAAACGTTGGATTTGAGTGGGATATTATTGAAAACCTCAAATTAAGGTATAAATTGGGGATAGATGTTTATACTGATAAACGGAAATTACAAATGGCCATCCATTCGAATGATAAAAGGGCTGGTCAAATTCAAGAAGATGAACATTTTAATCGAGATATTAACTCGGATTTAATTTTGTCATATAATAAAGAGCTTTCGAGTGATTTAAATTTTACCGCGATGGGTGGTTGGAATATGTATGATACCTATTACCAGCAAGTTTATGTTCAGGGTGATGGGCTGACTATACCTAAGTTTTATCATATGTCAAACACAGCTACTCAGCTTGTTAGAGAGACTGTGAATCAAAAAAGAACGGCTGCGTTTTATGCAGATTTGGGAATTGGTTATAAGAATATGTTATTCTTAAACGCTACTGGCCGTAATGAGTGGTCTACTACACTACCTGAAGCTAATAATTCTTTCTTTTATCCATCGGTGAATGCTGGCTTTGTATTTTCAGAATTACCAGTATTTGATAACTTCCCTGCTTTAAGTTTCGGTAAATTAAGAACATCTTATTCTATTTTGGCGAATGATGCATTTTTATATGCTACAGAAACTTATTATGAGCAAGCAGCTTATGGTGATGGGTCAACTGATGGTATTTCTTTCCCATTCAATGGACAGCCTGGCTTTATCTATGGTGATGTAAAAGGTAATGATAAGTTGAAACCAGAGAAATTAAAATCATTTGAAGTTGGTTTGGATGTACGATTTTTCCAAAATAGACTGGGGTTAGATGTTACCTACTATGATAATAAGAATGAAGATTTGATATTAAGTGTTCCTATTTCAGGTACATCTGGATATACTAATATCGTTATGAATGCTGCTTCAATGTATAATAAAGGGATTGAATTTGTTCTGAATGGAACACCGATTAAAACCCCTGATTTCTCATGGGATATTTTAGTGAATTTTACTAAAAATAAAAACGAAGTAACAGAATTGGCTGAAGGTGTACCTAATGTGTCACTTGGTGGATTTACTAGTGCCCAAATGCGTGCTATTGTTGGTAGATCTTATGGCTCAATTTACGGCACTAAATGGAAGAGAAATGATGCTGGTGAATTGCTAATAGATGATAATGGTTACCAGATAAAGGATGATGACATGGTCTTTTTAGGTGATGCATTACCAGAATGGACTATGGGTCTTACCAATACTTTTTCTTATAAAGGGATAACGCTTTCTGGTCTTTTGGATTTTAAACAAGGTGGGAAAGTTTGGAATGGTACTAAAAATGTAATGAAATACTTTGGTACGCATCAAATTACCGAAGATCGCACTAAAAAAGTTGTGTTGGATGGTATTGTTGAAAGTACTGGACAGCGAAATACTAAAGAAATAACACTGGATGAAACTTATTATGGAACTCATGATAATGGTTGGGATGGTGTTTCAGAGCCTGTTATTGAAGATGCTGGTTGGATACGTTTGCGTGAAGTAAGTCTTGTATATCAATTGCCAAAATCGTTAATCAGTAAAATTGGTTTGGGATCAGCAAGTGTGTCTTTCACGGGTAATAATCTGATTTTGATCACGGACTATACAGGTGTGGATCCGGAAACAAGTTTGATGGGAGCTCATAATGCTCAGGGGCTTGATTATTTTAATATGCCTGGAACCAAATCTTATATTTTTGGGTTAAAAGTTAATTTCTAATTAAACATTTAGGTTATGAAGAATAAAATAAATATACTATTGATTCTATTTGCTTTTGGCCTGGCCTCTTGCGAATCGTGGATTGATTCAGAGATAAATGTTGATCCCAATCAACCTACCAACGTTCCTGTTAGTTTGATTTTACCATCAGCTCAAGCTGGGATTGCATATTCGGCTGGAGGTGAATTATCTCGATATACTGGATATTGGGTACAACACATTACAGGTATTTCAACTCATGCCAGACGTCATGAAACTTATGGTACGACTGAAGCAGATGTTGAAAATCTATGGAAATTTTATACTTATGGAGGAACGTTAATGGATCTTAGAAAAGCTATTGATCAGGCTACGGAAGAGGGTTCTCCACATTATTCGGGTGTTGGAAAAGTTATGATGGCCTATAAATTAGGTGTAACTACTGACATGTGGGGCAGTGTGCCTTATGAAGATGCTTTTCTTGGAGATGAGGGTAATATTACTGCAGAATATCAAACGCAGGAAGAGATTTATGGTGTACTTTTTACTTTGTTGAATGAAGCCATTGCGGAACTTGATGCTGCAGAAAGTTTAAATTCTCCTTTGTCTGACGATTTGATCTATAGAAATACAGATCCTGAGTATCTTCCTACAAGATTAGCAAAATGGAAAAAAGCGGCCTATTCACTAAAAGCAAGATTCTCTATTCATTTGTCAAAGGTTAAGGGAGATGCGGCTTATACCGATGCGCTTGCTGCTATTCCTAATGCTTTCGCTTCTAATGATGATAACATGAGTTTCCGATTTGGAACAGCTAAGGTTGAGGAAGCTCCTCTTTATCAATATTTAGATCAGCGTGGAGGGTATATTGGCGGTGTTGGTAAAAATCTTGTAGACCTATTAAAAAATGGGGGTGATACCGATCCACGATTACCTATTTATGCAAAGCCCAAGGAAGATGGTACCTATGAAGGTTTTCTTCCTGGAGCAAGTGATCCTGGTGAATCAGAAATTGGAGAATTTTTTGCGAAGGCAGATGCGCTTGTTAATTTAGTGACTTATGCAGAGGTGAAGTTTATTGAGGCAGAGGCTTATTTCTCAAAGGCATCTCCTGAAAAGGATAAAGCTGCTGAGGCGTATAATGATGCGGTGAAAGCTTCATTAGCTCAATTTGGTGTATCTGATTCGGAATGGGAAAGTAGAAATGCTGCTGAAACAGGAGCTACTATTACTCTTGATAAAATTATGAAGGGTAAATATCTGGCTACCTTCCTTCAAGACGAAACATTCTCAGACTGGAGGAGACATACGGATATCTTTAACTTGCAGTTAGCAGCCGGAGCTAAAACAGATGAGATTCCTCGCAGATTTCCTTACCCTCAAAGTGAAAGAGAATATAATGTGGACAATATGCCTGGTGGTTTAACATTAACCGATCGTAATTGGTGGGATGAAGAATAGTTTTTTATCTTGAAAATATACAAACGACTAAGCTGTGGTGGGACGTAGATTAAAGGTTTAGTTGTGTGAGTGAGGGGGCGCCGGGAGGCGCCCCCTCTATGTTTGTATAATAACATGAGTGTATTTTCATAATAGATTGTTAGATTTTAGATAATAGACATTAGGCTGATTTACACTACTTTTATATTTAGACCATTAACGATTTTGCCTATTAGATAGATATAAACTATTATTCAGTTACTTACAAAAGCTTAACGGACTATTGTTTTAATTGATTGGAATCAATAGATTACTGAATGGGATTGGAAGAAAAAGATTTGATAGCTACCGGGATACCCGATACCATTAAGAACACTTCTTGGGCTTGCCGGGCGATATGTTGGTTCATCCACCCCTGGAGATCGGTGAATTTACGCTGTATTTCATTTTCCCCATGGCCGCCCATGCCTATTTCGTTAGAAACAATGATGAACGTGGCATCCTGTTGGGATAATAAAGTTAGTTCTTGTTTTGCTTCTTTCAGAGACTTGTCTACGTCGCTGTTGTTATCATAGAAAAAGTTGGTGAGCCAAAGGGTAATGCAGTCGAGTAAGACCACGCGATTGGAATAATCATGTTTACTGATATTTTTCTCTTCCTCAATATTTGTCCATTGTGGGCCGCGGTCGGCCTGGTGACGTTTGATACGTTGGTGATGGTTGTCATCCCAGATACGTGAGGTGGCCAGGTAGATGGGTTGGGAGCTTAATTCTAAAGCTAGTTTTTGTGCGAATGAGCTCTTACCTGATCGTTGTCCTCCTGTAATGAATATGATTTTAGCCATGGCCATATTATCCTTTTAGAAATTCCAGTTGGTGAAAATCTTGGTTGATTTGAATTTTTATTACTGCTCCGTAATTCATTTTCAGATTGAAAATCTTATCAGGCGGGATACCCAACAGTTCCATTGCAATTACGCGCATTACACCAGAATGTGTGCAAATGGCTATGGAGTCTTCCGTCGATTTTAATATGTTTTTACACCAAAAATATTTTACACGGTCAATCATTTGCGAAAATGATTCTCCTTCTGGAGGAGCGATGGTTAAGAAGTTGTTGCTCCAGTGTTTCAATGCTTCCGGGGAAATTTTGGACCATACTTTACCTTCCCATTGTCCAAAATTCATCTCCATTAGCTCATTCAGATACATCACACCGTTCTCTGGGAAGAGGTATTGTGCCAAGTTGGTACATCTTATCAAAGGACTGGAATAAACGGTTCTGATACTATTGTTATTAATCACATCCCGAATTTGTTTCGCTTCTTTTCGGAAGGAGTCTGCCACGTTTAAATCCAGCTGTCCATAGCAAACGCCTTGGGCAACATTGGGTGTAGTATGTCGAATGAGGAAAATCTCTTTTGTCATAGCAGATGGTTGATGGACAAAATACTCAGGTAAAAAATAACTTCAGTGACCTGTTGGATTGTTCCCAGACAATCACCTGTGTATCCGCCTATCCATTTCTTAAAATAGTTGTCAAGTAATAGTTTGGCTGTCAGAACAGGGAAAAATGCCAGAAGATAATAATAACTGTCAAAGAAAAACAGTGGGATAATACCAATGACCTGTGCCATTAAAAAGTCATTTAGACGAAGGTGTTTGGTAATTGGTTTAGATTTGCTGGTTTCGTCTTCTCTGACATAGGATAGTGCATACATGGTCCATACTGACATGCTTCGGCTTAAAATATGTCCTGCAACAATGGTTAATAGAATTAAAGAGGTGTTTTGATGTAGGAGGGCCAAAAATTTGAGCATTAATAAAAGAAGGATACCAATGGCACCATAGGCTCCCACACGGGAGTCTTTCATGATCTGTAGAATCTGGTCTTTTTTCCAGCCGCCTCCAAAGGCATCGCATACATCTGCGAACCCATCTTCATGAAAGGCACCGGTAATCCAGATGGTGGCGATCATAGATAACAGGATACTAACAGAAGTAGGGAGTAGGAATGTAGCTCCATAATAGACAAGTGCACCTATGCCGCCCACTATGACTCCAATATGTGGGAAATAGCGGTTGCATCGATTAAGGTTTTCTTGCGAAAAAGAGATGCGTTTTGGAATGGGAATTCTGGTGAAGAAGCCCATTGCAGTAAATAGAAGTTCTATCTCTCTTTTTATTAATTTGTACATGTAGATCGAAATATAAAGACCTCTGCCTGAACAGAGGTCCGTATGGAATAATTATTCACCTTTATTACTTACACCCGCATCTTCGAAACTATTCATTTCATTCATGAAGTTCACGGCCGCCTGGATAAGCGGATAGGCTAACGCTGCACCGGTTCCTTCTCCCAGTCTCAGTCCCAGGTTTAAAATAGGGTTTGCCTTTAAATGGGCGAGCATGAGTTGATGGCCACGTTCGTCAGACTGATGTGTGAAGATACAGTAGTCGGTGATTGTAGGGTGCATCGCATGTGCCGCAATGAGGGCGGATGTAACAATGAAACCATCTACCAAAATGATCATGCCAAGTTCTGCTGCTTTAAGCATGCCGCCACATATCATGGCAATTTCAAATCCACCGAATGTGGCCAGGATTTCTAAAGGGGCGGATACGCTAGCATGCAATGAAAGCGCTTTATCCAATACGTTTACTTTATGGGCTACCCCTTCCGGATTTAGTCCGGTGCCGGGACCTGCCGCCTCGTTGGGTGAAATGCCTGCGTATTTGCACAACAGGGCTGCTGCCGCTGTGGTGTTGCCAATCCCCATCTCCCCAAAGCCTATGATGTTACATCCTTTTAAATGTAAATCTGCTACAATGGAAGCCCCATTTTTCATCGCCTTTTTACATTCGTCAACCGACATAGCCGGTTCTTTTGCAAAGTTGGCCGTACCTTTTTTAATCTTTGTATTTATGAGTTGGTCATTGTTCTGAAAATCATAATTTACCCCTGCATCGGCCACTAATAGGTTGATGTGGTTTTGTCTGCAAAAGACGTTGATGGCGGCACCACCTGACAAAAAGTTGAATACCATTTGGTGGGTTACATCTTGTGGAAAAGGACTGATGCCTTCAGCGGTGATGCCATGGTCGCCGGCGCATACCACAATGGCTGGATGGGATAGGGTAGGAGAGAGGTTGTTTTGAATGCGGCTGACTTGAAAGGCGATTTCTTCAAGTTTACCCAGTGATCCTGGTGGTTTGGTTTTTAAATCAATTTTCCTTTGAATCTGCTCATCCAAGTTTGATGATACTTTTGTTATGTACTCCTGCATTGGTCTTTGTTTTTAATGAGTTAAACCTTCAGGAGAGGAAGTAGTAAACAGCTAATTTATAAACAGGCTACCTATTTATAAATAAACTGAGTCATCACTTTTCCCCGAAGTATAAGAATCTTATCATCTCAAGGCAGGTCTTCTGGCTTTCCCGACTTTTAACTCCTTCCCATTCAAATAATGAACAGTGGTAAGAAACGTTAAAAGCGTGACTCCAAATATATGGAATCGGGATTACAGCTGCGGGGACAGCTCCGAACTTTCCCTGTCGCCAGGAAGCATCGGATTCCCTTTTAAGTTTATACACCTTGAGATGGCAAAATTATAAAAATACGGATACAATCAGGAGAGTGTTTCCTGGTATTCGTATCCCAAACCATTGATTGTTTTTATGACTTCATCCAGATTAAATTCCGATCCGTTGATTACTACTGTGTTTTTACCCGGATCAGCATTTACACTGTTAATACCGGAAAGTTGTTTCACATTTTCCTCAACACTCGCTTTGCAGTGACTGCAGGTCATTCCGGTTACTTTTAGTTTCACGGTTTTAAGTTGCATAGGAATTGTAAATGATAAGTTGTTAATTATTGGAGCACTTTCCCCTGCAGGGGCATTAAACAGGACGTAAGCCTGAATCGCAGAAGAGTTGGTCGATACCTTTTTTCTTTTGTTCAGCCAGCGACGCATATAACCGTTAGCGATCAGGCCCAGCAGGGTGATTGTGGATGCTAGCCGGAACCATTCAGGCAGTAGCTCATGATGGTGCATGTGTTGCATAGTATCTGATGATAAGGCGAACCACTCACGTGGCAGGAAGGTGTTGATGGCTATGCCGAATAACATTGCACCCAGAATGATTGAGGCTAGGTAGCCTGTCAGTGTTTTTGAGCCAAATACTTTTTTGATTACTGTGATGGTGGCGGCATTGGTAGCCGGACCCGCCATTAAAAGTACCAGGGCTGCCCCGGGTGAAAGGCCTTTGAGCATCAGCACTGCAGCGATGGGTACCGATGCCGTGGCACAGATGTACAGGGGCACCGATGCGACTAGGACCGTAAGCATACTCAATGGTTCGTTGTGTAGGTATTGGGCAAAGAAATTATCAGGAATGATAACGGCCAGGGCACCTGCAATGAGTAGGCCTACCAACAACCACTTGGCAATATCCATCAAAAACTCATAGAATCCGTAGTGAAACACCCGATATAATCCATGCTTTGTTTTAGGTGCCGATGTTTTACAGGCGCTGCCCACCCCAAATGTGTTTACTGGTTCATTTTTTGACAAACTGTTGGTGAATATCCCGCCTGCCACCCCGGTAATAAGGGCAACAATCACACGGATAATGGCGAATGGGAGACCCAGTAACGAGTAGGTAACCATCACAGAGTCCACGCCCGTTTGAGGTGTTGAGATCAGGAATGACACACTCGATCCCTTTGAAGCCCCGTTTTTATAAAACGAAATACCTGTTGGAATCACCCCGCAGGAGCACAATGGCAGCGGGATTCCAAGCAATGCTGTATTGATTACGCTTCCCACATTGCTTTTGCCCATATACCGGTTGATCCACCTTTGAGGAAACCACACCTTCAACATGCCGGCGATAAAAAAGCCCAACAGTAGATAGGGCGACATGGCATTTAATAGATTAAGCATCTCTAATGCAAAGGTCAATACATACTTCATATTCTCAATCGATTTTAAGAAAAACAATTGGGGGAGGTATTGGTTGGATAAAGGTAGAAAAAATCGACAGGCTCGATATTTTCGGTATATGGGTTATGAATTTTAAAGTAGTGACAGAGCTGGAAACTCCAAATCAATACCATATAGTATTCAGCTATTCTATTCTGGATGGTTTGGAATGTTATAAGTAGCAGTTTTTGTAGTATTTATGCGAATCAGGGATTGAATAGATTCTTAGATTTATCTCGTTAAATAGGAAACAGAATATGGTTATGAGTGTCCACAGTACTGTTGTGGGTGTCGCCACAGTACTGTTGTGGGTGTCGCCACAGTACTGTTGTGAGTGTCGCCACAGTACTGTTGTGAGTGTCGCCACAGTACTGTTGTGAGTGTCGCAACAGTACTGTTGTGAGTGTCGCAACAGTGTTGTTGTGAGTGTCACATAGGTCCGCCATTTTGTTTAATGCTACAATGTTGATATGAAGAACTTTTTTGTGTTGTATTTAAACTGCTCTGAAAGTTGTTTGATGGCGATGAAATTTATACGCTTGGTTTTCTTTGCGCATATAAGCCCCTTGGGAATTGGGTTGGGGGTTGGTCGCAATTATATAAAGGTCAACTGTCAGAAGAGAAGTGCATATTCCTTTAAGGTGATAAATTGTTCAGGGCCGGAATAATCTAGCTCATGGGCTCTGTTCATCACCTCTTGCATGGTTTTGAAGTTCTCTATTCGTTGGTTGTCGAAGAAAAATATCAGGTAGCTTTTGGGTTGGTTTTCAAACCCCCTCTTTGCTAAAAGCATGTTTTTATCAAAGGCAATTTCTGAAATGTCTCCAATGTTTAATTGGTTGGTTTTTTTACCATCTGTTTGAAGGTTGGTTACCTCTCTTTCATCACACAAATACCCTTTGTTGATTTCATCAATGCAGTTAAGAGAATAGGGGTATACCAGTGGAAAACGGTACCAATCCCGAAAGCCAAAATAGGTATAGAAGGATTTTGGTTCTTTCCCTTTGAAGTTGTTTGGAGCATACTCTTTTAAGCGTTTGATTTGGGTATTGATGTTGGTTGAATCCAACAAAAATGCCCTGTCATCCCGCCATAATTCGGCAATCCCTTCTTTTGTGCCCTCTATGACAATGTCCTTAACTATTATAGCTGTTTTGATTGCACTAATGGCTGAAGCAGAACAAAAAATGAAAAGTGACAAAATGAAAGCAGCCAGCCATTGGTTTCTTACTTTTTTCTTTCTGGAATGGATAATGACTAAAATTAAGGTAATCAGGGTAAACAGGCCGCTGAGTATGGAAGTCAGAATATAGATCATGGTATGGTTTAACTTCTGGAATGAAGCAGATTTTTTAAATCAGTACAAAGCCATAAGGCATAGGAATACGAATGTTTTGTTTTTGTTTCAGATGGTTGATACGTTCGATTGATTTTTCACCCTGAACCTTAATTTTTTGGTAAAGCTCGTCATAATTGCCAAACTGTTGGTAGAGGGTATGTGTTGTGTTTTTCTTTAACTTGAAATCCTGCAATGCCGTCCAGCTTTTCGTTACTTTTTCTTTTTCATCGGCAATATATGCCCATTCGGAGTCAGGCCAATGGTCGGCTACAATGACATGTGGGGCCAGGGTTTGGGCATGAATGATTGCAGCTTTAGGGTCTTGGAGTTCATGCAGGCAAAACTCAAACATAACAACGTCTGCTTTGAGATCAACCTGGTAAAAATCAGAGTTGATAATTGTGAATTTATCCTCAAGGTTTGATAGTTGCAACCTTTCATTTAATCTGTTTATGGCCTCCTTGTCATGATCGATAGCAATCACTTGTTTGCACGCATGGGCATATTCGACCAGTTGACCACCTCCGGCACCAACGGCAATGACTGTTTTGTGGTTAAAATCATAAAAATTCAGGAGGTTAGTGATTATTTCGTTGAAGTTTGCTGCCATGGTTTGTATTGTATTTCTTGGTTGACGAAAATAGCAAAAGATGTAGTAAGACGTGTCTTTTTGAAGGAGTGTTTTTTACGGACCTGATTATAGAGCAAAAAAAATCCCAACGTGTTGGGATTTTAATAAGATATATGTGTGGTGGTTATTAACGCATATCGATGACATCTACCTCGGGATTGGCATTTTGATCGAAAACAAAATTGCTGTCATTCATTGGTGAGTTGTTGGTCATCTGCTTTACGGTGATGGTATAGTTACTGCCATCTTTTCCTACTTGACTTAATGAGTATAACTGAAGGTTGTCTTTTTCTATTTTTAATTTGATACGAGAAAAAGGTTTGTCTCTGTTTTCCGGGAAAAGATCTATTTCGTGAAATGTTTTTCCGTTTTCAGTGGTTTCGCCCACATACATGTAGTTGTAGCCATTTTCATAGATGGTGAAAATAGTTGCCGGATTTAGTGTTGTTTCATCATCGGGATCCGGCTCCGAAATGTTCACTTCTTCAGCATCGAGCATGTGGGTATATATTATTGTGCCATCATAATAGGTATCTACCCCCATTAAGGATACTTTGTATTTGTTACCTTTAAGTAAGATCGTGCCTTCGTGTATTTCGGAAATCTCTTCCTGAAGGTTTTCCATGGCAAATGAAAAGTCTGCTTTTATGGTGGTGTACTCTTTGGTTTTAGCAGATACCTTATCTAAAATTTCTTTTGCTTTTTCCTGGTTTTGCGCATTCAGAGTAAATCCAAGTATTAAAGTGAATGCGATTGTAAAGTAATGTTTCATCTGTTTAAAATTTAGGCCCATGATTTAAGAATCAAGACTGATTCTTGTTCTCATAGGTGTTTCATCTGTTTAAATATTTGTATCTCGACTTATGACATGAAATGGATTCTTCTTATTCACACCGCACTATTTATTAAATCATGCACCCTTGTGTTAATAATCATTTTCATGCCATGTCGCATCAGGTTGCAAATAAACAAGAATTATTCCAAAATCAATCATTACCGATAGGTTTCTAAGATTCGGTCAAGTTCAACTTCGTCAGGAACCAATACTTGTCGGGCTTTACTTCCTTCAAACGGGCCGACAATACCGGCTGCTTCCAACTGGTCAATAATACGTCCGGCGCGGTTGTAACCAATGGAGAAACGGCGTTGTATTAGAGATGTTGATCCGGATTGGTTGGCTACCACTACCTTGGCAGCTTCTTCAAACATCTGGTCGCGTTTACTCATATCCACCTCACCTGGTTCGCTTCCGGAATCACCACCGGAATATTCGGGAAGTAGAAATGCGGATGCATAGCCGCGTTGTTCACCAATGGAGTTGTTGATTTTTTCTACTTCAGGAGTATCCACGAAGGCACATTGTACCCTCACCAGGTCACTTCCTTGTGATATTAGCATGTCACCACGGCCAATAAGCTGGTTGGCGCCTGGTGAATCCAGA
Organism: Marinilabiliaceae bacterium JC017; assembly: GCA_004296775.1. Classification (GTDB taxonomy): domain Bacteria; phylum Bacteroidota; class Bacteroidia; order Bacteroidales; family Marinilabiliaceae; genus JC017. The sequence continues at coordinate 39,275 of RHGE01000036.1, read as the reverse complement.
ATGGTGCGGGAGTCAATCATGGAGGCTACTTTAAAGGCTACCCGGGTAGGGAAGTTCGCTTTAATAACACCGGTAATGATATTAGTGGATGGTCGCTGGGTGGCGATGATCATGTGTATTCCAACAGCCCGGGCCAGCTGGGCGATACGGGCAATAGGCATCTCCACTTCTTTACCTGCTGTCATAATTAGGTCGGCAAACTCGTCGATGATTACCACAATGTATGGCAGGAAGCGGTGTCCCTTTTCGGGATTCAATTGCCGTTTGACAAATTTATGGTTGTATTCCTTAATATTTCTGGCATGTGCTTTTTTGAGCAGGTCATACCTGTCGTCCATTTCAATGGTAAGCGAATTAAGGGTATTGACCACTTTCTGTACATCGGTGATGATCGGATCCTCCTCATCGGGCATTTTAGCCAGGAAGTGATTCTCTATTTGAGCATAGATATTAAGCTCCACCTTCTTAGGGTCAACCAGTACAAATTTAAGTTGTGAGGGGTGCTTCTTATACAACAGGGAGGTGATGATGGCATTCAAACCAACCGACTTACCTTGTCCGGTAGCACCGGCCACCAACATGTGAGGCGCCTTGGCCAGGTCGAGTACGAAGGTATCGTTGGAAATGGTTTTACCAAAGGCAATGGGTAATTCATATTTTGTGTTCTGGAACTTTTTGGATGCGATAATTGTGCGCATCGATACTACTTCGGGTTCTGAATTAGGTACTTCAATACCAATGGTACCACGGCCCGGAATCGGGGCAATGATACGGATACCCAAGGCAGCCAGTGACAGAGCGATGTCATCTTCCAGGTTTTTAATTTTGGAGATACGCACTCCCGGCGCCGGTACAATTTCATACAGTGTAATGGTTGGACCTACCGTGGCTTTGATACTTTTGATCTGTATTTTGTAGTCCTCCAGTGTTTTGACGATGCGGTTTTTGTTTGAAATTAGCTCTTCTTCACCAACTTCAGAACCACCACTTTTGTGATCATCCAATAATTCAATGGACGGTAATTTATAGGATGACAAATCCAGGGTCGGGTCGTAATCTTCCAATGGTTCATCATCGTCTGGTTCTTCGATAAACTCTTCTTGATCGGCCTTTTCGATGGTCAGACTAAGGTCAATGTCATTGCTCTCTTTCCGATGGGCGGGATCAACTTTTGTATCCAGTTCTAAGGCAACACCTTTTTCTGCAATACTGGAATCTTGAGATTCGTTATTGTCTGTTGAAAAGGATAGTTGTTCCGGTTCTGCGTCTTGTATTTCGTTATGAGCTATTGGTTGGGTTACAATTGGCTCTTCTGATATTTCATTATCTATCTCCGTTAATGGTTCCTGAGTTGTTGGTTCCTCCTGTTTTTTTGTAAGGTTATCTTTGGTGGATGAGTCAGGGGCTTTTTTTGTAAACAATCGTTTGAGCATCCAGTAGAAATCGTCAAACGTAATGGATAAATAGATGATGGCTGCGGAAAAGATGGTGATGATGGTACCCACCAGGCCAATGGCAGCCCGGAGCCAGATGCTCAGGAAATAACCATGTGTACCTCCCATAAGCAGATAGCGTTCGTTAACAGTACTGGAAAAGGAGACGCCAAGTGTTAACGAGACCCATATAGTGATGAATAAGGCATGGAAAATGGTTTTTCGCAGCGGGAGGATGCGGGCCCCCAAAAAGCGAAAACCCAGAACGAACAAAATTACAATGAATGAAAAAGAGGCGACACCAAATCCCTGGTTAATGAAGGTGTCAGCCAGGTAGGCACCGAGTTTTCCGGTCCAGTTCTGAACGGCTATTTCGGAGCTTGCAATCAGGTCCCACATGGGCAGGTCAAATTTGCTTTTGTCTGCATAGCCGGTAAAAAAGAAGGAAAAGAAGGCCAGAAGTAAATAAAAGGCGAAGCACACGGTTATAATCCCGAAGAAAAAACGGAATCGAAAATGCTTCAGGTTTTCCAGCCATTGCTTTGCTCGTATATTAATGGGAGTTGAATTAGTTTTTTTCTTTTTTTTCTGTTTTGCCATATTTTATTCAGTTGCTCAGGGTGAGAAATTGTGTGTTTGAACATTTATAACAACCAATTTTACCATGGTAATGAGTCGTTATTAAATGACATTATAGATCTTGCTTTTTTTGAATATTAATAAATCCAATGTGCTCATACACGCGAGAACAAAAATAATAAAAGCCTTTCCTATTTGAAGGAAAAGCTTGAAAATTCTTTGATGACGAAAGAGTGAAATGGTGCTTGTTTGTTTATTGCAGAAGAGAGGCAATTATATCTTCCATCTCCTTTTGTGTGGTGGTTTCATAGTCCGATGGAAGCATGAATTCATTACTTTCCACTTGTTCGTTGTTAAACTTTTCTGCAATTAGTTTAAGCGAGATATCTTGATAGTTGAGGCTGAATTCCATCAGTACACCAGGTATCGTACTAAAGGGGGTATTCCTGTTTGGGTTTTTGACGCCAAGCTCTTTAGTGAAATAGGTAGTCATTTTGGGAGTTTTCGGTTTGGGAAAGGATAAAACGGCTTTTTGACAATCAAATCCTGCAATATTTTTGATAGAATCCTTATAGATCTTCACTTTGGGGTGACCAAGATCATTATACAGAAATAGCGTTTCTTTTTTCTTCAAGGGATAGAACATAGATTTACCCAAGACTTTAAAGACAGTAAAACAACTATCACCACCGGATCGGGATAAATATTCCAGGTTATAAAGATTGAAACTACCCGTGAGTTTAATTTTGAAGTGATCTTTCTTAAAAAAGGTGGTCATCTTTTCAGGAAGAAAAGTAGCAATACTTTCCTCTTTTAAGGCAGGTGGATAATCGATGCGGTATTCAATAGTTCCTTCTGATTTGAAGTTTTTTCTATTGATGTCAGTACATCCTAAAAGGATAAAAACAATAATTAGCGGGTACAGCAGGTGTTGTTTCATAGGAGACAAATTACATACCTAAAGGAAGGCATTAGGTCAAAAGTAGAAATAAAATAGGAGGTAGCAGATTCCCTTTATAGTTTAATTGTGTTAATTAATCAAAAAAAGCCAAGTGATGGCTGTCAGATCATTAAATGTTAAAGAACATATGCAGATAGGTGTGTTAGGTGCTTTCGATGATAATAATCATTTCCTAGAAATGTAAAAAAGTGTTATATCGCACTTTGAACACCAATAATAAACGAGAGAATAATAAATTAGTGTAATTATTTAATGCACAACCCTATGAGTAAATTAGCTGTTATTGCACTTGGCGGTAATGCTCTTTTAAGAAGTAACCAGGTAGGTACTATCGAAGAGCAAGAGCAAAATACCACCGATACACTTGAAAACATTGTTTTTTTATTGAAGCAAGGTTATAATATTGTAATTTCGCACGGGAATGGCCCCCAGGTGGGTAACATCGTCATGCAAAACGATGCCGGCGAACAAACTTATGGTATTCCACAAAAACCGTTGGATGTATGTGTAGCCGATTCTCAAGGGGGGATTGGTTATATGATTGAGCGGGCTCTTAAGAATGTTTTAAAAGATCATGGTTTAGAACGTAATATTATTACATTGATGACCATGGTTGAGGTGGATCCCAAGGATAGCGCTTTTTCCAATCCAACGAAACGTATTGGGAAAATGGTGTCCAAGGAAGAAGCCGATAAAATGGCTACCGAGAAGGGATGGATTTATAAAGAAGAGAAGAAACAGGTGGGTGGATATCGCCGTGTAGTTCCTTCTCCAATGCCCAAGGAAGTAATGAATTGGGAGGTGATTGAGCGAAATGCTCGTGCAGGTGCAATTGTAATTGCCGTTGGTGGTGGTGGCGTTCCTGTTTATACCGATGAAAAAGGTCATGTGAGACCTTCTGAGGCGGTAATTGATAAGGATCTGGCATCTTCATTGCTGGCAGCCCGCATCAAGGCGGATGAGTTTTATGTTCTGACCGATGTGCCGTTCGTGTATGCTAATTATGGGGAGCCTGGGCAGCGGGAGCTGGAGTTTTTGAATTATAAAGATACCGTTAAGTATTTGGAGGATGGTACCTTCGGAGAAGGTAACATGTCACCTAAAATCAGAGCTGCGCTTAATTTCATCGAAAAAGGCGGAGAAAAAAGTATTATTACCGAGTCCAAGAAATTGGATGACAAATCATATGGTACAAAGATTACCATGGATTATATCGAAGCAGATTTAAATAAATACGAAGAACAATAATTTTATAAACTAATATATCATGGCTTTTAATCTTAGAAACAGAAATTTTCTGAAACTTTTGGATTTCACTCCGAAAGAGATTGGTTTTATGTTGGATTTGGCAAAAGACCTAAAAGCTGCTAAATATGCAGGAACAGAGCAACCTCGCCTTTTAGGTAAGAACATTGCGTTGATTTTTGAAAAATCATCTACCCGTACTCGTTGTTCTTTTGAAGTGGCTGCCCTGGACCAAGGTGCTCATGTGACTTACCTGGGACCATCAGGATCTCAAATTGGTTACAAAGAGTCGATGAAAGATACTGCCCGTGTTTTAGGCCGTATGTATGATGGTATTGAGTACCGTGGTTATGGTCAGACTATCGTTGAAGAATTGGGGGAGTATGCTGGTGTACCTGTATGGAACGGATTGACTGACGAGTTCCACCCAACTCAGATTTTAGCTGACTTCCTGACTATGATGGAGCATAGTACTGTGCCTTTGAAACAAGTATCATATGCTTACCTGGGTGATGCCCGTAACAACATGGCTAACTCTTTGTTGGTAGGTGGTGCTAAGATGGGAATGGACGTACGTATTGTTGGTCCTAAATCATTGCAGCCGGATGCTGAATTGGTTAAGCAGTGTGAAGAAATAGCTAAAGAAACTGGAGCCTCTATCACCATTACTGATGATGTTCAAAAAGGAGTTGAAGGATGTGATTTCCTTTATACTGATGTTTGGGTATCAATGGGTGAGGCTGATGAAGTTTGGAAAGAGCGTATTGAATTGCTTTCTCCATATCAAATCAATAAGAAAACAATGGAAATGACTGGTAATCCAAGTTGTAGATTCTTACACTGTCTGCCAGCATTCCACAACCGTGAAACTAAAGTGGGAGAAGAGATCTTCCAGAAATTTGGTTTAGACGGTATGGAAGTAACTGAAGAAGTATTTGAATCAGGTGCTTCTATCGTTTTCGATCAGGCAGAAAATCGTATGCACACCATTAAAGCAGTAATGGTGGCTACTCTTGGAGCTTAATTGGAATAATACATAACACAAAAAGCCCGGTCATTGACCGGGCTTTTTGTGTTTTATCCTCCTCAGAATGTTCGCTTTTTTATGTTCGGTCTATACTTATTTTATTAGTTTTAACACCTCGCTTTAAATAGAGCGGGATTTAATACTTAAAGTGATGACTGTGAAAAAAGCACATAAACATCCATTAGGTATTTTAGGTGAAGGATTAATTGTGTGAAAGTTCAATTTAACAACATAAGGCATGACGATAAGAACAAAATTACTCACAGGTATTGGCCTGTTTTTTATCTGTGGTATGGTTGGCGCCAAAGAGGTGCCGGACAAAAAGCCACTAACTTTTTCTGATTATAATCAATGGAAAAGTCTGAGAAGTGAAAAAATATCCAACGATGGAAAGTGGATATCCTATGAAATTAATCCCCAGGAAGGGGATGGGTGGCTTTATCTGTATGATAAAGAAAAAGCGACCCGGGATTCTGTGGCCAGGGGGAAAAAGGCCGTGTTCGCAGCTGGCAGTGAGTTCTGGGCATTTAATGTGGTAGCTCAGGCAGATTCCATTAAGCAATTAAAACTCGATAAAGTCAAGAAAGATAAATTTCCTAAGGATTCTCTTTTTGTACGAAACCTGACCAACGGAGTAGATAAAGCTTTTTCGTTAGTTAAAAGCTTTAAAGTGCCTAAGGATGGGGGCGATTGGTTAGCTATTTCATTTGATAAAGCGGCTGCACCAAAGGATACGATTTCTAAAAAAGAGGAGACCGATAAAGCCGATAAGAAAAAGAAGAAAGCCTTTAAATCAGAAGGTACGCCATTGGTGTTTTACCGTCCGTCTACAGGCGATAGCTTGTGTGTGGAACAGGCCACCAAGTTTGCCGTGGCTAAGAATGGGAACGCTGCTTATGCTGTTCAGAGCATTGGCGATTCAACGGAGCATTCGGTGGTATTGAAGTTTTCGCCTGCAACCTGGCGCCTGGATACTTTGTTTAAAGCAACGGGTAAGATCGAAAAGATCGCTTCGGCCTATCAGGGTGATCAGTGTGCGTTCTTGTTTTCCAATGACACTACCAAGCGTAAGGTTTATCGGTTGTACCATTGGGATGAAAAAATGAAAGAGCCGGTGATGCTGGTTGATACCTTGCACCCCGCTTTGCCCGATACATGGAGCGTGAATACCAAAGCAAGTCTTTACTTTTCAAAAAATGGCCGGCGTCTTTTCTTTGGAGCTGGCGAGCGACTTCAACCAGAGAAGAAAGATACTTTGACAAAAGAGGAAAAAGTACATTTGGATGTATGGAACTGGCAGGATATTGAAATTCAGCCCATGCAAAAAAAGCATTTGTCTAAGAACAAGGATCGGGCCTATTTATGTGTTTGTAATTTAAAGGATAATAAACTCTTTCAGCTTGAATCTGAAGATCTGCTAACGGTAGATATTCAGGAAGAAGGTGATCTAGATATGGCCGTTGGTTATAACAGTAAACCATATAAGCGGGCGACCAGTTGGAATGGTGAGTGGGCCTCGGATATCTACCTGGTGAATTTGAATACCGGTAAAAAATCGATGTTGAAAGAGCGGCAATACATGGAGTGTGAATTGTCGTTTGATGGCAAGTGGTTCGTGTGGTACGAGCCTGCAGACAGTGGTTATTATTCTAAAAATATTGAGACGGGAATAGTAAAGGCCCTTACAAAAGGTCTGGATGTTCCTTTTTTCTATGAAGAACATGACACGCCCAGTGAACCTGATCCTTATGGTATCGTTGGCTGGTCAGCCGATAAAAAATCAGTGATTGTTTATGACCGTTTTGATATTTGGCAGCTGGATCTGGCCGGGAAAAAAAGGCCGGTTTGTCTGACAAAGAATCAAGGACGCAATAACCACATCAGGTTTCGTTATAATCAACTCGATCCGGAGGAGAAGGGCATCGACTTAAAGAATCCGGTTCTGTTAAAAGCCTTTAATGAGAAAAATAAGCAGTCCGGATTTTATCAGTTAACAGGAAAGGAATTGAAGCCGTTAACCATGGGGGCTTATAAGGTTTATTCTGCAAAAAAAGCAAAGAAAGCAGGTACTGTTTTATGGCACCGCTCTACCGTTCGTCATTATCCCGAGTTGGAGGTGACTGATCTTTCCTTTTCTAAATCAAAGATTATTTCTAACACAAATCCACAACAGGATAATTACATCTGGAGTGATGTTCAGTTGGTGGAGTGGGTGGCATCAGACGGATTGGTTCATCAGGGATTGTTGTATACTCCTGAAAACCTGGATAAGACAAAGAAATACCCCGTGGTGGTTTATTTCTATGAGCGGAATTCAGATGATTTGTATCGCCATAGCACTCCGCGCCCCAGTCGGTCGGTGATTAATAAAACCTTCTATAACAGTAATGGTTACGTGGTGTTTGTGCCGGATATTTTTTATCGTGCCGGAGATCCTGGTTTATGTGCTTATGAAGCAGTGGTGAGTGGTACATTGGCCATGGCCGACCGTTTTTCGTTCATTGATCGCGAACGGGTAGGTATCCAGGGACAAAGTTGGGGAGGTTACCAGGTGGCTTTCCTGGTTACACGTACCAATATGTTTAGGGCCGGTATGGCCGGTGCTCCTGTGAGTAACATGACCAGTGCCTATGGCGGTATTCGTTGGGGAACGGGCATGAGTCGTCAGTTCCAGTATGAACATACACAAAGCCGCATTGGTGGTACCTTGTGGGAGAAGACCAATAAGTATATTGAAAACTCTCCTGTTTTCTTTGCGCCCCAGGTGGAGACCCCATTGTTGATGATGCACAACGATAATGACGGTGCCGTGCCCTGGTACCAGGGAATTGAATATTTCATGGCCCTACGCCGGTTGGATAAGCCGGCCTGGTTGTTGGTTTATAACGATGAAGAACATAACCTCACCCGAAGAGCCAATTGCAAGGATTTAAGTCGGCGTATGATGCAATTCTTTGATCATTACCTGAAGGAAAAGCCAATGCCTGTTTGGATGAAAGATGGTTTGCCGGCGGTTGATAAAGGAATGAAAATGGGGTATGAGTATGTGGAAGAGTAATATATAACCTTAGAACGGGAAGATGTTTCTTGGGTTATTGCCAATAGTATAAGTTTAAGCCTCCGGTATTTTTTTTTGCCGGAGGCTTTTTTATGGATGAGTATAAGGCTATTGTTATTGAGTAAATGGTATATTGCGATATATATTTAATCAGCTATAATGGCTAATCAATGTTCTTTTTTCCACATCCAGCCATCTCCGGGATTCATTCAACAAACTTCAATGGGCATTCAGCCATCTCCGGATTACATTCAACCAACTTTGGTGGTCATTCTGTAATCTCTGGTTTACATTCAACCAACTTTGGTGGTCATTCTGTAATCTCTGGTTTACAATCAACGAACTTCGGTGGGCATTCTGCAATCTCTGGTTTACATTCAACGAACTTTGGTGGGCATTCTGTAATCTGCGGTTTACAATCAACGAACTTCGGTGGGCATTCTGCAATCTCTGGTTTACATTCAATAAACTTTAGTGGGCATTTTGCCATCTGTTAATCATCCTTTATAAAATTGCCCGGTCAGTATGGCAATAAAAAAGAATAATACGTTGGTTCAAAAGCTCATTTGGATAGTAGGGGAATATAAATAGCAGAGTTTCGCAGGCATTTTAAATGTACCGGATGGGAAAAAGAGAAATAATGATTTCATAGATATCATAAAAAATATCTTCCTTTAGTAAATGGTTAGGATCAAAGTGATTTTAGCCAATATATTTATGTAATCATTAAAAAAAACATGTGGGTATTAGGATGGAATATAAAAAAACAAAAGTCCGATACATAAAAGTTGTATCGGACTTATAGGATTTGAGCGAAGGGAATTATAGGACGTCTTTCCTTTTCGCTTTGAATGTTATATGTTCTAACTTAAGTGTTATTCAGTTTGTTGTGAGTCATTCTGAATATTGAAAAGCGGGTGTTCTAATAAGGAGTCACCAGCGAGTGTCTCACCATTATTGTGTGCTATCAACAAACCTTCTTCCATTAATAATTCACGACCATTGAGGCCGGCAGCCTTTAATCCTTTATTAAAGCCCTCATTCATCATGCGGCCGGCTTGTAATGGAAATTCCAACAAGGCCGGGTAGTTGGTTTCATCATCGGGTTTTTCAAAAAATGTTTTGCATGAATCAACCGACATGGACATATAAATACGACATGCCATAGGACGGGCTTCGTAGGCCATGCAGGCACCATCCTGTAATAACGGGCAAGGAGCTTTGCTGTTTAATAATTCATTTTGTTGAAGTCGACCTCTTTTTTGATAATTATCGAAGGCTTTTTGAAGCACTTTTTGGCGTAAATCATCACTTAACTTTGTGCTGATGTATTCCCATAAATACAAAAATTCATGCGATATGCCATAAATGGGTTGATGACAGCACCATTGACAACCTAATTTGCAGTCAATTGGAACCTGCTGTTTGGCTGCCTGGGTTGAAATAGCATTGATTAATTCATTCATGGCATCATATTGTTGCCTGATAACTTCCAGGAGTTGTTTTTTGCTTAAAGCGGAATCGGTTCCCTGGGTAGCCAGGTTATAGCCATCCTTAAAAAAGATTTTATCTGTTTCTGATAGATGTGTCTTATCCATGGTTGCTTTCTTAATTATTTCTTAAGTTTTTTGATTTTCTGACAGGTTAATTCAGCTTAAACCTGTATCGGAATTGTTATTATAAAATAAAAAACGGTAGGTCAAAATCTCTTTTATCTATAAACAGAAAATCAAGTGATTTGTATCTGGGATTATCCAATCTCCTTTGCTTTATGTGCATTTACAAACAAGATATCGCTCACGTTGGTAAAACCTTTAAAAATATCGGTACCGGCATGTTTAAGCTGTTCATCTCTGAAGCCGACGATGGTTAATCCGGCATCTGCGGAGTATTGATTAATCATAACTTTTACGGCTACATCTTCTTTTACCGGTAAAATCTCAATATTTGATAAGGTAATGGGCAGGCGGCCTGAATGTACTAGTTCAGCCAGCTCTTCACGGGTTTTGTCTATGTGTTCTTCGGGACAGATACTGTATATTTTTATGTGTCCTTTTTTCCAGTCGGGATGTGAAAGAATGATATAACCTAACAGAATCATCAGGTTGGCATTCATGTAGTCAATCGGTCTAATCCACACGTGTATTCCGTTTCTGTGCCTGATGGTTTTGTTGGACATGCCAAAGACGCACACATCGTAATCACCGGCTTTGGTCAGGTTGATGTTGTCAATGATCCTATCCAGCTCTTCCGGTTGCTGTTTGTCGTATTCAAATACAATCATGTTGTTCTCCATTCCGGATATGCTGGGTGACTGTATGGTTTGGGCGATTGCCGTGGTATACGAAGGGGAGATCATCGTGTCGATGTATAAGGAGCTATGAATATCATTTTGATTTTGGATTAGTTTATCCAATTCTTGTTTGGCATTGGTATAAGTTTGGCGCGAAAAATAACCGGGGATATAATGGAAATAGGTGCCAAAGCCATGGCGGTGCGAAATCCAGTTCATCAGCTCAAATATCTTGTCGCGTTCAAAGGAGTTGGATGACAAACAGAGGGCTGCCGGGCGCCACTCTTTTTGCTTGGCCTTGCTGCGGGTTTTCTGCATATATACTTGAAGAAAACGATTCAGCTGAAAGAGCGACTCTTTGAAAATGGATTCCAGTCCCTTGCGGTCGCTGTGGTGGAAATTGATGTACAGGTAGATCAGCGTGATGACAGCATACGCTAATATGGTATACACGGCGTTGATCTGAAACATCATCCATACGGAGAGCAGAAAACCAGCCAGGCTGAAGTACCATTTTGATTTAAAGCGCGGGCGATAAGATGGCGCTGAACCAAAATGATTCAGGAATGAGATCAGGCAAAGTGAACCGTAAGTAATCATGAAAAACATGGAAATAATCTCCGCCACGAAATTGACGTTACCTATTGCCACAAATACAAAGGCGATGGCGATAGATACCAGGGAGGCATTAAAGGGCTCTTTTGATGTGCCTTTCCCTTTAGCAAGGAAGAGGTTAATGATTCTTGACGGAAATGATTGGTCAGCTGCCAATGCCTGTAAGGTACGAGGTGCTACCAGAATGGATCCCAATGCCGATGAAATGGTGGAGGCGGCCAGTCCCAACGGAATGATAATGGCTCCCCCAATGGCAATGTTTTTCATCACTAACTGGTGCGTTAATAGATCGGCTTGAGTGGCAGAGACCGACATCTTCCATACGACGGCAAAATAGACCAGCATGCCCCCAAGGGTTGCCCAGATGGTACCGCGCGGGATGCTTTTTCCCGGTTCTTTTAAGTCGCCACTTAAACCAACGCCGGCAGTCATACCGGTAAAAGCCGGGAAACAGATGGCAAATACCGTGAAGAACTCTTTTTTATTAAAGAAGCCAAAGTTCTGATTTCCGATAAGGGCACTCTCTTCAGCCGAAGGTTGCCCCAGGAAAAACATGAGCAGTGATAAAAACAAAATGACCACTACAAAATAAAGTGCTTTTACGCCCATATTGGCACCCTTTTTCAGAATAAGCAGGGATAATATGCCCATCACCGGAATGCTGATAGCCTGGCGGGGCAGTTCCCATCCGAAATTGTTATTCCACCAATCAAAAAAAGGCTCAAAGGTTTCGGTAAAGGCGATGACGTAAAAAGCCACACTGATGGCCTGGGAAAAGAACAGGGCAATACCAATGGTTGCTCCGATGTTCAGCCCGAAAGAACGGGAGATAATAAAATACTCGCCGCCGCCTTCCACCCGGGTGTTGGTGGCAATTTCACTAATGGCAAAAGCGGTGGGCATGGTAATCAGGTGCCCGAGAATAATGATGAGCAGGCCGCCAAAGAAACCGGTGGTTCCAATGGCATAACCAAATCGCAGGAAAAGAATGGCGCCAAGTATGGTTGATATGGCGGTGAAAAAGACAGGAGATGTTCCAAAGCCTTGTTTATTAATAATATTTGTTTGTTTTTTCATCGCAAATAAAAGTTTGGCTAAAAGTAAATAAAATTTGGTGGCCATTTCATGATTCCTGCTACTTCTGAAGCGGTCATGTGTTCAAAATAGGGGGCGATCAGGCGGATGGGGAATATGGAATCTCAATCGTTTTTTGATAAACAGGACATTAGGGGAGTAATAGGGAAAGGGAAATAAGGATTAAACTCCTTTGGGAGTTCTAAACTTTGGATTTGAAATAATTATCCCGAAAATTTGTGACAATTGTATTTCTATCCTTAGGGATCGGATGGTTCGAAGGAGAAAAATGATAATACTTTGGATTAACTATTATTACTATTTTTAGATTTGTTTTAATTCGATTACTCATGGAAATAATCACACTTAATTCTGATAATATTGCAAAGGAGCACATCTGTTGTGCCATTGCGGATAAAAAATGTCAGGCCGGTTATGAGGCTAAAAAAGAGTTTTTAACCCAACAATTTGATCGGGGTTATGTATTTAAAAAGTTCGATGTTCGTGGTAAGGTATTTATTGAATACGTCCCGGCTGAAAATGTTTGGGCACCGGTTCATGCCCCGGGATATATGATGATCAATTGCTTCTGGGTGTCGGGCAAATATAAGGGGCAGGGCTATGGGAAACAGTTGTTGCAGGCCTGCCTGGCGGACTCAAAGGATAAAAATGGGGTAGTGGTGGTAACGGGCGAAAAGAAGCGTCCTTTTTTAAATGATAAAAAGTTTTTTCAGCGGCAGGGATTCGAGCGTTGCGATGTGGGGCCTCCCTACTTTGAGCTGTGGTATAAAAAATTGAAGCCCGATGCGCCCGATCCGGTATTTAAATCAGTTACGAAAGAAGCTGTGTGTAAGAATAAGGAAGGACTTACCGTGTTTTACACCAACAGTTGCCCTTTTACGGAGTATTATGTGAATACCGAATTGAAGAGGATTGCCGATAATAAAGGAATGCCGTTGAAGATTGAGAAAATAAGTAGTGTTGAACAGGCACAAAACCATGTCATCCCGTTTACCATCTTCAGCCTGTTTTATCAGGGACGGTTTGTGACCCATGAGATATTGAGTGAGAAACGATTTGAAAAGATCATGTCGAGTTTATAGTAGAATAGCTGCTGTCTTTTATCTATTATGCCATGCCGGGTCAGGATTTGTTTAATTGTTTGAAAAATAGTGTCTGATAAGTGATGCTTTTGTGTATTCATCGTGAGTGAGTTTTATTTTGCAGTTTAAAATGATGTTTTTCGGTTAAAAACTAACGATCTATTGCTTGTTGATCTCTGTTATAAAATGCAAATTTGCCGCCTGAATTTCTGTGCCGTTAATGATTGGGTAGAGCAGGAGCTGGAGTGGGCGGCAGCTTTTATTTTTATAAATCTAATACGATGAATGAGTTTATTTCTTTTGGCATTTTAGCGTTTACGTCATTCTTTACCCTGATCAATCCATTTGGAGCGATGCCAATTTTCATGACAATGACCACCGAGTTGACAGAGGATAATCGCAATAGAACGGCCAAGAAGGCTTGCTTTGCTGCCTTTATTACCATTTTTCTGTTTGCTTTTTCCGGGCAGCTTTTATTTAAGTTCTTTGGTATCTCTGTTGATAGTTTCAGGATAGTGGGAGGCGTTATCTTCTTTTTAATGGGGATGGATATGCTTCAGGCTCGTTTGGGTAAAGTTAAGATCAAGGAGTCGGAGGTGAAAAGTTACGTGAATGACATCTCCGTTACCCCGCTGGCCATTCCTATGATTTGTGGACCTGGGGCTATTACCAATGCCATTGTGCTCATGGAGGATGCCTCATCAATCAATATGATGTTGGTGTTAGTCTTTGCTATTTTTCTGGTGATTGCGTTGACGTATATTATCCTATTGAGCTCGGGAAAAATCATGAAGTTTCTGGGAGAGACAGGGATTAACGTGATGATGCGTCTCATGGGATTGATTGTAATGGTGATTGCGGTGGAGTTTTTCTTCAGTGGATTAAAACCAATTATCCTCAGTATGGTGAAAGCCTGTTAAAATGACGATAAATTGAAAAAGCCAACCGATTGGTTGGCTTTTGGGGTTAAGTTTGTTTTTTTATAATGAGTGTCATGAAGAACCGCGGAGAGAATTATTTTTTAGATGTATGAAGTGCGGTATATGTGGGTGGTTCTTCATCACAACATAGTGCCTGAATAGTGGCCAGTTTTTGAAGTGGCAGGTGATCCAGAAATTCATTGATATCTGTCATCCATTCTTTCAGTTCAATTGATTGTTCTTCATTCATTGCCAGTCTGATCTCAACATTGTTTTCAATATCCAGGAATTCATCCAGACTGGTCATCCAGGATTCAATGGGTAACTCATCCTCTTCATTGGAAGCATACGAGTTCAGATCGGTCATCCATTCTTCAATTGCCAGGGGGGCTTCAATTTCGTCGGCAAAAGTAAACATCCACTCTTCAACTGTTATCTCTTCTTCGTCATTGGAATAGAATGAAGATAAATCAGTCATCCAGGATTCTACTTCTATTGATTCCTCTTCGTAAGCGAAGAATCCTTCCAGGTTGGTCATCCATACTTCAACTTCGATTTGTTGCTCTACATGCTCTTCAGTATAAGCTGAAGGTCTTTGGCCTGTTACAGTAAATGATGTCAATACGAAAACTGATACTACAAAGCTGAAAAACAAGCCGGTTAGTTTTTTTAATTCTGTGGTTCTCATGACTAATTCCTCCAAAGTTAATGTGATTGAGTTTGCGTTCGATAAGAGTATTGCAATTGGAGTGCCAGAGAATGTAAGTAGTAGTTATGGTGTATTTTAGGATGGAAATGCCTTGTCTTTGATGTTGATATTCGTGCGAAAATGTAACAGGTCTATGTGCGAATTCGAACGATTGCTCAGAAATGAATGAGGAATTATAGTTTGCTACCTGTAAATGAGTGTCAGATTGAAATATTTAGGGTGTGGCAAAGCATTGTTTTTTTGTAAAAAGGTTCTTTTTTTAGATGGTTAAGGCAAAAATATGGATGAATGATTATTGGTCAGGCTTTTTTGAAGAAAAGGCTATTGAGGGGATGATAAAGGAACAAGGAAGCGTTATGCGGACCTGCCTCTTCATACTGGTGTCAATTAAAGATCAGTTAGTGGTTAAAAGCCAATAGGCCTTTAACCACTAATCAGCATTACTTCTCATAAATGAACTCCAGATCATCAATGATGAGTTCGCTGCCAATGGCACCGGCAAAATTGTCTCCGTCGAAACTGGAGGTAGCCACAAATGTGATGTGTGTTGGGAGGATAAACTCCTGGGATCCATCATCCACGAAACCATGATTTTTGGGTTTCATGTAGTCGGGGAAAGAGTTATCCAGGGGGCCATAGGTGAATTCTGCTTCCATTTCGGTCATCTCTTCTTTGGTTTCACTGCTTCTGAACCAGGCGGTGGCTAGGCGTTTTATTTCTCCCGCTGACTTAACTTCCAATAGGGCATAGATGTCGCAGGAATCATCGAATGGTAATACGTTGCCTTTTTTGTCTTTATTTTCCGGGCCGGGTTTGTATTTATATTTGAGCTTGAATTTTTGAGGTCTGCCGGCAAAAGGGGTGCCGAAGTCAATGGCGGCAGCCGGATTTGAAGGATCAATGTTTTCGGTGTTGAATTTACCGGTGAAAATGGAGCCAGCTGAGATGGGGGCACCAAACATGCCGGCTAACGGGCCATTATCCATGGTTTGCATATTTACTGCCCGGTTCTCGTCCGTCATTTCCAATGGTGTGACGGCAATAATTTTAAGGGTGTAAGATCCTGGATTACCCGTGGCCCAAATGGTTGTTTCAGCGTTTTCTCCCGGTTCATAGTAGCCGGATGGCATCTGGTACCATTGGTTAAAATCTGAGTTGTCGAGTTGTGGATTACTGGTGGCCACCACACCTTTTATGGTCCAGGTATGCAGGCTTCCGTCTTCGGCGGTAATATTGATGGGGGCCGGTTCCGAAAGGGGTAGGGGATCACCTTCTGATTTATCGGCTGTGGCGAAGGATGACAAGGAAAGCTCCTGCAATACGATATTATTCAGATCCACGCCGGGGGGTATTTCTATCTCCACGGTTTTTGTTTGATTATCAATCACCGCCTGTTTGGCCTGATTACTTACCTCAATGCTTTTGATATTTCCATAAGGTGATAAGCCAAAGAAATCTTCTTTGATACAGGAGGAGATGAAGAAAATACTTAAGACAATTATTAGAAGGTTGGTTTTTTTCATGTTATGCCATTTTACGTCAAAAAGAATCATTTCCATTCCATGAGCACTAATTTATTTGTGTGGTTTAGCACCAAAATAATAGGCCAGTCCAAAATTGAGGGAAAGAAGGTTGAGTTTAAAATTTACATTTTGGGTTAGCGAGGAAGATTTCTCACTGTCATTCTTATCTGTTTCCTTATACTCCAGTTGGTACCCTATCAGATTTAAACCCATTTCAAACGCAAAGTTTTCCATGGCAAAGAAAATGATACCGGGGCTAACGCCAATATCAAAAGTGACAACAGAGGCATAGGTTTTGTTTATTTCATCCATTTGTTTGATATCCCTTGACAGGTCATGGCCGAAACCAATGCCCAGGCCAAATTTATTGTAGAATCAGAGGCGTTCGTTTCTTGTGAGGGGGAAGTAGGTGGTGATGTTGGGGTAAATTTTTGTCCGCCGTTTGATGCTATTACTCTGAAGGGTATCGGGCTCCCGAAAAACGGTGCCGGTGAATTTATATTGCGAATAGTTAATGTCTAAACCCACCATGACATAGTCTTTTAGAAAATAACCGCCTTTAAAGGTGAGGTCGTAATCTAATTTGTCTCCGGTGAGCACTTTATCAAACAGGCGGGAGGTGTTTTCCATGCTTTTATCTTCCAGTGAAAACGCTGTACCGGTATACCAATTCCTTTTTTTGAAAGGTCTGAAATTCGTTTCATAATAGCTGGTGAGTAATTCAAACGGGCCATAGGTTTTTGAGGTGTCTTTTGGCTGGGTGTACTGTGCATTAATCTCCGTGGTAATCCATAGGGAAACGAAAAGGAGGAGGAGTAATTTCTTCAACATAAAGCTATAAGGTTTTGATTTGGCATTTTTTGATGTTCTATTTATTAATGGGCTTTATTAGTAAATAGAATGCCATAATTCTAAATTTAAGGCATTTGGTTTAATTTTATTTAAACTTTTGTTACTTAAGGATTAAGGTGAATAAGTGAAAAACAAGTATACATGACTGGGATCAATCCTGATACTTGTTTTTCATAAGTTGAAATTTTTCGCAGGATTAGCTTTGTTTTTTCGCTTCGTTCCAGATTTCATCCATTTCAGTTAATGACATGCTCTTTAGATTACGTCCGGCTTTAAGTGTTTTTTCTTCCAGGTAATTAAATCGTTGGATGAATTTTCTGTTGGTGCGTTCCAGTGCATTCTCCGGGTTGATATCGTATAGACGGGCGGCATTGATTAATGAGAAAAAAAGATCGCCAAACTCTTCTTCCATATTTTTTTGATCATTTTTCAGAATCTCTACTTTTAATTCGTTCATCTCTTCCTCTACCTTGTCCCATACTTGTTCTTTTTCTTCCCAGTCGAACCCAACTCCACGGGCCTTATCCTGAATACGGTTGGCTTTTACCAGGGCAGGCAATGACTCCGGAACACCTGCCAAAACAGAGCGGTTGCCGCCTTTTTCTTTCAGCTTGAGATGTTCCCAGTTTTCTTCCACTTCCCGGGCACTTTTTACTTCTACATCACCAAAGATATGGGGATGACGGTAGATGAGTTTTTGGTTAAGTGATTCAATGACGTCCGACATGGTGAACTCCTCTTGTTCCGAACCGATTTTTGCATAAAAGACGATGTGTAGCAAAAGGTCACCGAGCTCTTTTTTTATCATTGAAGGATCATTTTTGATGATGGCATCGGCCAGCTCATAGGTCTCTTCTATGGTCAGTGTGCGCAGTGTTTCGTTGGTTTGTTTTTTATCCCATGGACATTTGGCGCGCAGTTCGTCCATGATTGTTAATAGCTCTTTAAAAACAGTTAATGTGTGTGATAATTGTTCGTTAGTCATATTTCAAATTTTACACGAATCTCCGAGTTCGTTGACAGGTTCAGTAATTGGGCAGCGTTTCCTTGTGAAACAGCAATCTCCAGATGGTTATTAGAGTTAAACAAAGCCATTAGCTCGCCCGTGTTTTTGTTAGTATAATCAGCGTTGATTTTTTCAATCTTACTGGAATGGTCTTCCAGATAGATAGTGAAAGGCCTTGATTGCTGTAGGTGTTTAAATTGACCTTTGGTAATGTTTGTAATGGCATTTCCATAGGGATCAATGTGAATGATTTGTCCCATAATGTCATTTTCATTGTAAGTGGGCCGGACAGGCCTTAATTGATTATACGTTTTACATTGAACGGCAAATTCCTCCGGGATTAAGCCTTTTGCCAGGAGTGTAGCTGCTGTGATATAGGAAATACGTCCCTTAAAGGTGATCCCATCGGCATAGTCAAGTGGTAATTCAAATATGCATTGGGGGCTTGATTCAAATACAAGGGATATAAGTCCGCTATCAGGCATCAGAAAGAATTGGCCGTCGTGATGAATTAATAGTGTTTTCTGTTGGGGCTTATTCAACCCGATAAAAACCAGGTGAACGGTGCCTGCAGGATAATGGTAACAGGTGTGTTGCAAAATGTAGGCTGCCTGTTCCAAATCATGAGCCGGAACAGCAGGGGAAAGTTCAATCACCCGGGCATCAGGAATATTTGTTAGTAAGCGTCCTGTTATCTGCCCATAATACGTGTTGGGTGTTCCCCAATCGGAAAGTAAGGTAATTATTGGCATAATTTCGTGTTCAGGATTTTGTGTTGACTGTCTTCAAAAGATAGATTGATGCTCCTTAAATTGCAAAAAAATGTTGTTACTTTGCGTGAGGCAAAATTAAGGATTATTATCGTTTTATGATAGAAAAACTCATCTACCTGGAGTCGGTTGATTTGGTTGAATTTTTGGGAGTAAAAAATACCAAACTTGAAATCATTAAAAACCGATTTCCTAAACTTAAAATTGTAGGACGTGGCAACTGGCTGAAAGCTATGGGAGAGGCAGAGGAGGTAGCTGTCTTTGAAGAGAAGGTGAACCAGTTGATTGAGCATTATAACGAATATAATGTACTGACGGAAGCGGCCGTGTCAGATATTTTAGCAGGAGATAAGGCGTCGATGCCAAAGAGTGAGGGGGATACCATTCTGTTTGGTATTAGTGGAAGGCCGATAAAGGCACGCACCGAAAACCAGCGGCGGCTGGTAAAAGTGTTTGATCATAATGACCTGATTTTTGCCGTGGGACCAGCAGGAACCGGAAAAACCTATACGGCTATTGCATTGGCGGTTCGGGCTCTGAAGGCGAAAATGATCAGGCGGATTATTTTAAGCCGGCCAGCCGTAGAGGCGGGGGAGAAGCTTGGTTTTCTGCCTGGTGACATGAAGGAGAAAATTGACCCGTATCTTCAGCCCTTGTATGATGCGCTTCAGGATATGATTCCGCCGGTCAAGTTGAGAGAGTTCATGGATAACGGGGTTATACAGATTGCCCCGCTGGCTTTCATGCGCGGACGAACCCTCAACAATGCGTTTGTTATTTTAGATGAAGCTCAAAATACCACTACTAACCAGTTAAAAATGTTTCTGACCAGGATGGGGAATAATGCCAAGTTTGTGGTAACCGGCGATATTACCCAGATTGACTTGCCAAATCCGCAAAACTCCGGATTGATTCAGGCCATGCGTATCCTTAAGGGAATCAAAGGCATTGAGCGGGTTAATTTTACTGTGAAGGACATTGTGCGTCACCATTTGGTGCAGGACATTGTTGAAGCATATGATAAAGAGTGATTTTTGTGGTTTCTGATGTGTCAGAATTTTTTCATCTTTGAGGACAATTAACCGGATTATTAATTTTTCAACCAAATATTGTAATGGATAAAGCAATCGTTCGAACCGATTACCAGTTTCCCGGACAAAAAGGGGTTTATAAAGGAAAAGTACGTGACGTCTATAATATCAATGACGACTTATTGGTCATGATCGTATCAGATCGTATCTCTGCATTTGATGTTGTATTGCCGGAAGGAGTACCTTACAAAGGACAAGTACTAAATCAAATTGCAGCTAAGTTTTTAGATGCGACGGCCGACATTGTTCCAAACTGGAAAGTGGCCACTCCGGATCCAATGGTGACTGTTGGTCATAATTGTGAGCAGTACAAAGTGGAGATGGTAATTCGTGGATACCTGACCGGCCATGCCTGGAGAGAATATAAAGCAGGAAAACGTACACTTTGTGGTGTGCCAATGCCTGAGGGAATGAAAGAGAACGAGAAGTTTGCAGCGCCGATTATTACACCAACGACCAAAGCAGACCAGGGACATGACGAGGATATTTCCCGTGAGGAGATTATCGCACAAGGATTAGTATCGGAAGAGGAGTATATCATGCTGGAGAAATATACCCGGGAGTTGTTCCAAAGAGGAACTGAAATGGCTGCTGAAAAAGGGTTGATCCTGGTAGATACGAAATATGAGTTTGGGAAGAAAAATGGTCAGATCTATTTGATCGATGAGATCCATACACCTGACTCTTCACGTTATTTTTATGCTGAAGGCTATGAAGAGCGTTTAGCTAAAGGGGAACAGCAAAAGCAGCTCTCTAAAGAGTTTGTTCGCCAGTGGTTAATTGAGAACGGCTTCCAGGGAAAAGAGGGACAACAGGTGCCTGAGATGAATGAAGAATTCATTGCGCAGGTATCAGAACGTTACATTGAATTATTTGAGCACATTACCGGTGATAAGTTTGTGAAAGCAGACGCAGCTAATGTGGCTGAACGAATCAATACCAACGTAACGGATTACTTGAATAGCAGAGTTTAAAATTTTGTTGTTGTAATCATATTTTTCAAGAGTCTCAAATGAAAGTTTGAGACTCTTTTTTTATATCAAGGTTATTCTGTTTTGAAAATCGACGAAGTTAAATCGGTTTGGTATTACTCCATCCATAATGCCGAGAAGCCTGAATGATGATCAGGAATCCTGAAGACGAGAGGTGGTGATAATGGGATAGATTCTTGCGTCCGTCTTAATGGATTTGTATATAGATACATTTTTCCAACCTGAATAAATCTGCTGTTTTTATTCCGTAAACTGAAAAATAGGCAGCTTCATAAAAATAAATGCAGCGTTTGTGAATACTTAATCCCTAATAGTAGGGATCGTTAAAAGGTTATTCATTCCTCCTTTTTGTCTGTAAAATTTAAATTGCAATAGGTTTTATAGTCAGCTTGTTACAATTATTTAAGTTTCGTGTTTTATGTTTTTTTCATCATGACGTGTTGATAGTGTTAGGGTATGAAAGGTAATATGGGCTTTAAATTCCTTATAAATGTGGATTGTAAAATCATTTAAAAGTTTATTTCTTTGCGAACTGAGAGATTAATTAAGTAATCGCATACTTAATTGTGCGGTTTAGTCAATTTAAGTTTAAAAGATAATTTATGGGTAGAGAAAAAAGCATGTTCGTTACCGGGAAATGGAGTGAGCAAGTGAATGTAAGAGATTTTGTTCAGGCTAATATTACGCCTTACGATGGGGACCATTCATTTTTATGTGGGCCTACAGAGCGTACCCAGCAGCTTTGGGACATCTGTCGTGCAGCCATTGAGGAAGAGGTAGAGAATAACGGCGTGCGCTCTATTGATACAGAAATTGTTTCGACTATTTCTTCGCATGAGGCCGGTTATATCTCCAAGGATCTGGAATTAATCGTTGGGTTGCAAACCGATGAGCTTCTCAAACGGGCCATGAAGCCTTATGGTGGTATTAATGTTGTGGTAAAGGCTTGCCGGGAGCAAGGTTTGGAAGTTTCAGACCGTGTTAAAGATATCTTTCACAATTATGCTAAAACACATAACGATGGTGTGTTTGATGTATATACCTCGGAAATCAGGAAATTCCGTTCACTGGGATTCTTGACCGGATTACCTGATAACTATGCACGTGGACGTATCATTGGTGACTATCGTCGATTGGCCTTGTATGGTATCGATCGTTTGGTGGTAGCTAAAAAAGAGGATTTAGCCAACTTGACCGGCCCCATGACCGATGACAAGATTCGTTTACGGGAAGAGGTAGCGGAGCAAATTAAGGCACTGGAGCAGATCAAAGTTCTAGGTCAGAAGTACGGATTGGATTTGTCACGTCCTGCTGAGTCGGCTCAGGAAGCTGTGCAGTGGGTTTACATGGCCTATCTGTCAGCCGTGAAAGAGCAGGATGGCGCTGCCATGTCTTTGGGTAACGTCTCGTCCTTCCTGGATATCTATATGGAGTATGATCTGCAAAATGGCATTATCACTGAAGAGCTGGCGCAGGAATTTATCGACCAGTTTGTGATGAAATTGCGCATGGTACGTCACCTGCGTATGAATGCCTACAATGAGATCTTTGCCGGCGACCCTACCTGGGTAACCGAGGCCATTGGCGGACGTTTGATGGATGGGCGTCATAAGATTACCAAGACATCGTACCGCTTTTTGCAGACTCTTTATAACCTGGGGCCTTCACCGGAGCCTAATATGACCGTGTTGTGGTCTGATTCTTTACCTGAAGGGTTCAAGAATTTCTGTGCCCAGGTTTCCATTGATACTTCTTCTATCCAGTATGAGAATGATGACCTGATGCAGTCTACCCGTCAGTCGGATGACTATGGTATTGCCTGCTGTGTCTCTTTCCAGGAGATTGGAAAACACATTCAGTTCTTCGGTGCGCGTGCAAACCTGGCCAAGACGCTTCTGTTGGCCATTAACGGCGGACGTTGCGAGATGTCGGGTAAGCAAATGATAGAGGGGGTTCCTGCTTTATCCAGCGATAAGCTCGATTTTGATGAAGTAATGACCAACTTCAGGATTGCCATGAAAGAAGTGGCGCGTGTCTACAATGAATCGATGAACATCATCCATTATATGCACGATAAATACTACTACGAAAAGGCACAGATGGCTTTTGTGGATACCAATCCAAGAATTAATCTGGCTTATGGAGTGGCTGGTTTATCTATTGTGGCGGATTCCTTGTCGGCCATCAAGCATGCCAATGTGGAAGTGGTGCGTAACGAAGAAGGATTGAGTGTTGACTTTAAAATCAATGGTGAATTCCCTTGTTATGGTAATGATGACGATCGTGTGGATGCGTTAGCGGTAGAAGCTTCCCGTTTATTCAACAACGAATTGTCGAAGTTAGGTACTTATAAAAATGCTGAGCCTACCATGTCCATCCTAACCATTACCTCAAACGTGGTATATGGTATGAAGACTGGTTCAACACCTGACGGACGTGCGCAAGGCGTGCCATTTGCACCGGGTGCCAATCCCATGCACGGACGAGATAAGAATGGTGCTATTGCATCCTTGAACTCTGTAGCTAAGTTGGATTATAAGAATGCTTTGGATGGTATCTCCAATACTTTTTCCATTGTACCAAAGTCGTTGGGAGCCACACCTGAAGTACGCCGGGAGAACCTGGTGACCATGATGGATGGTTATTTCTCCAAAGAAGCACACCACTTAAACGTGAATGTGTTGAATCGTGAATTGTTGATAGATGCCATGGAGAATCCGGGCGAATATCCGCAGTTGACCATCCGTGTGTCAGGTTATGCGGTGAACTTTGTGCGTTTGACACGTGAGCAGCAACTGGAAGTGATTTCACGTAGTTTCTTCGATCGCATGTAAGCGATTAAATGATGAATAAAAATATGACCTGGTGTCGCAATTTTGGGAGTGTCCTTATCAAAGGGCACTCTTGTTATTGATAATATTGTACCAGTAATATTTCCATATGATCTGGTATAATGCCGATAGATAATTAAAGGCCCGTTAAAAGCGAAGCGCATCAAGCGGTCAGTTTAATTACTAATCGGTATTAGTTCAGTGAACGATCGGCAAATAATAGGGAGGGAAAAATGTTAAAAGTACATTCTGTTGAATCATTAGGTACGTACGATGGTCCGGGTATTCGCCTGGTCTATTTCTTACAAGGCTGTAATTTTAAATGCCTTTACTGTGCCAATGCCGATACCATTGCATTAAAAGGCGGTAGTGCCACTTCGGTTGAGGAAATCTTGAAGATGGCAGAAAATCAACGCCCCTTTTTCGGTAAAAAGGGAGGCGTTACGTTCTCTGGCGGGGAGCCTTTAGTGCAGGCCCGCGCTTTGGTGCCTGTTTTAAAAGCGCTGAAAGCCCATGGTTTTCACATTTGCATTGATACCAATGGCAGCATTTTTAATGACGATGTCAGGGAAGCGTTGGAATATGTGGATATTGTCTTACTCGACATCAAACACATGGACGACCAGTGGCATCATAAGATAACGGGTAATGGCAACACTCATACCCTGGAACTGGCGGCATACCTGCGGGAGAAAAATATCCCTGTGTGGTTGCGTTATGTGTTGGTGCCGGGTTATACCAATCAACCCGAGGCCTTGCATGCGCTGGGGAAACACTTTGCCGGGTATGAAAATGTAGAAAAGTTAGAAATACAACCCTATCACGAATTAGGCGCCCATAAATACGAATATATGGGTTGGAACTATCAATTAAAAGAGACGCCTATGAACACCCCTGAACAGTTAGAGCAGGCTCGTCACCTCTTGTCTGCCTATTTCAGGGAAGTGGTCGTGAATTAATCATGAATAAATAGAGATGAACTATTACACATCAAAAGAAATTGTTGCCCAGGTGAATAAAGTAGCCTTGGGGAAAGCTAATACCTCCGCGTTCAAAACGTTTGTATTAGCCCTGTTAGCCGGTGGTTACATTGCCATGGGAGGTTTATTGGCCCTGGTTGTGGGAGGCGGGTTGCCCGGCATGGCCGCAGAGAACCCCGGGCTTCAAAAATTCTTTTTTGGTGCGGTTTTCCCTTTGGGACTTATTTTATGCGCCATAGCCGGCGCTGATCTGTTTACCGGTAACACTTCCTATTTCATTCCCGGGCTTTTGTCGGGTAACACCCGCGTTTCTACCATCGCCAAAAACTGGGGCGTGGTATACCTGGGTAATTTTGTAGGTTCCATTATCGTGGCTTTCCTTTTTGCCTATTGTACCGACCTCTTTGCCAAAGATCCTTGGTTGAGCAGTGTGGTGGGCATTGGTAAATACAAAACATCCGGCGTCTTTTACAAGGCTTTCATCAAAGGGATTGCCTGTAATTGGATGGTGGCCCTGGCCATGTGGCTCTCTTATGGCGCCAAAGATATATCCGGAAAGATTATCGCCATCTGGTTTCCCATCATGGCCTTTGTGGCCATGGGATTTGAGCACTCGGTAGCCAATATGTTCTTTATTCCAACGGCTATTTTCTATGGCGCCGATGTGACATGGACCTCGTTTCTGCTTGATAACCTGGTGCCGGTAACCTTGGGTAACATTGTGGGGGGTGCCTTGTTTGTGGGTGCTGCTTATTGGTTCGTGTATGAGAAGAAGTAACCGGTGAAGCAGACGGTATGGGGGGAGTCGCTGAAAATGATTTAGGTGTCTTCTCTTTTTTAGTGTTTGACGGGGAAGGTCGTTGGTTCCCGGAACTATTCTTTTTCCGGGGAATTTAAATTTGAATAGGCACCGATGAAAGGCGTGGTATTCAATATTTCAAAAAGAATCCCCATAAGTGTTTAATCCTTGAATCCATATTCATTAGCTGTCTTTGAGATGGGTAATGAAAGATAACATATAGCATCAGTCACTGTGATATTAAGCAGTGATTGGTGCTTTTTAGTTTTTGAGGTATCTCCTTTTGGTTACTTTTGCAAGCGGTTTTAATGAGTCGGTTGTTAAATCTCATCATCAATCTCAAATTGGTTAGGTTTTTTATTGGACCGCCCGATTGTCGGTGTTTAAATGTATCCGGGAAGGGGATTGATGTTATAAATAGCAGGCAAATTATTTAATTTCATGTCTGCTGATGTGGCAAATGGTCTGTTGGCTTGTTTAGTGACCACCTTCTCTTCGGGAAAAAACTCATTGTATGAAAGAGTAATATGAATGGTAAATAACTAGGGTAGTCTTTTTTTTCAGTACAATAACATTTTTGTGCTGATACCGACCTCAGCAACGTAGTTCGGGACCCACTTCCTGAAGTTGATGGAAAGTCAGAAAGCTGTTTGAGCGGAGCGAGTTCTTTCTGGCTCATCAACTTCAGGAGTAGTGGGTGAACGAGTGCTGCAGTCGGCGGACTCTTTGCTTACTTTCTCGACTGTAGGAGAAAGTAAGAGCCTCCACGGCTTGAGTGTATATTTACACGTAGTTAAATATAATTGGAAATGAAATTATTATAAAAGAGAATTTCTTTAGGAGATAACTTAAAAATCTTAGTTATGGATAAGAATTATCGATGATAATCTTCCACCATTTAAAAATTAGATCCTTTGTAAAAAATTTACTTAGTAGAATAATCTCATAGCATAAAATAGAAATGAACAAACAAGATTTGATCAAACGATTGCTTCCCGGGTTTTTACCAATCCTGGTTTTTATTATTGTCGATGAGGTGTGGGGCACCCTCTACGGACTTATTGTCGCCTTGATTATCGGTGCGATGGAATTGGGGTGGGGACTTGTCAAAGAAAGGAAGGTCGATCGTTTCGTACTGTTGGATGTGGGGCTTTTGTTGGGGCTAGGCGGCGTATCCATCCTGCTGGAGAACGAAATCTTCTTCAAATTGAAGCCGGGCATCATCACCTTGCTCATGACCGGGCTCATCGGCTTCTCTTGCTTCTCAAAACATAACCTCATGCTGCAAATGTCGCAGCGTTACATGAAGGGCATCACCCTTAATCCCTACCAGGTTTATCAGATGCAGCAAACAATGGTACGCGTCTTCTGGACCATGCTTATCTACTCCCTGTTGTCGTTGGCTTCAGCCTTTATTCCGCATAAAGCCGTGTGGGCTTTCTTAAACGGACCAGGGATATTTGTGGTATTCGGCATCATTATGGCTTTTGAGTGGTGGCAGAAGAAGCGAGAAGCCTCTTCTCTCGCCAACGAGGAGTGGTTGCCACTGATCAACGAAGAAGGAAATGTGTTGGGACAGGCGCCGCGTCGCATTGTGCACAACGGTAAATCCATGTTGTTGCATCCGGTGATACATTTGCATGTAATCAATAAAAAAGGTATTTACCTGCAGAAGCGAGCCATGACTAAAAAGGTTCAGCCCGGTAAGTGGGACACAGCCGTGGGTGGTCATGTTGATCCGGGCGAGACCATCGAGAAGGCATTACTCCGGGAGGCGCGGGAAGAGATCGGACTAAACAGTTTCCAGGCGCGTTTGCTCAAACAATACCTGTGGAAGAGTGCCATTGAAAGGGAACAGGTCTTTTCTTTCATCACCAATTATTCCGGGCCCTTTACCATTGACCCTTCAGAAGTGGAAGAGGGGCGTTTCTGGACTCTGGAAGAGATACGTGCAAACCTGGGGAAAAAGGTATTCACCCCTAATTTTGAACATGAGTTTGAATGGGTGGAAGAAGCATTGAACAGTTAACAGAGATCAGTTAGCAGTGAACAGTAAACAATGAGCAGTTAACATTGATCAGTCATCAATGAACAGTTGGCAATTAACAATGATCAGTTAACAGAGGAGGATAATTAATACGATGAGGAACAGAAGGTTCTATCTTTATGTTGAAATAATTAATATCAGAATATATCATGGACGGAAAGAAGCGAAGTAATATCAAGCCGGGCATAGAAGTGTCTATCGTGTTGAAACAAGATCAGCGCACGGGCAAACTAACCGAAGGTGTCGTTAAAGATATTCTCACCAACTCACCAACACATCCCCATGGGATAAAAGTAAGGCTAGAGGATGGCCAGGTAGGCCGGGTGCAGATAATTCACGAATAAATAGTGGCTGCAACAATCCCATGGTAGTTCTTTAACCGGGGGTGGAAGCTAAAAATGCGAATCAGGGATTAACGCAATCCTTAATTCGCATTTTTAGTTTAATCTCTTCTCAAGACAAAAATGATTGGTAAACTCATCAGATAATCGGGTGGCATCAGGCAAATAACTTTTTCTCTTTTCGCTTGTACCTTTTGCCTTAAATCCTAAGTCGTTGACCTTTTACCTTTCACCTTTTGATTTTTATCTTTTCTTTTTAAACCGTTGTCTCTCGCCTTCGCCCTGCAAAAGGAAAATAGTAGGCCGTTTATGGATATTAGGCAGCTTGCCTTTCCATTGCGCAATGGTCTTGGTCCTTATAAATTCGGTGTCAAGCGTAATGTCACAAGCAACACAAAGACGAGTCGACGGTTTGCAGCTGTTAACCAGGTCTTCCAGTAGTCGGCCATTACGAAACGGAGCTTCAATAAAAATCTGTGTCTGATTTTTATTGATCGAAATTTCTTCCACATGCTTAATCGTTTTGGCCGTCTCACCCTTTTTAAGAGGCAGGTAGCCGTGAAATGTAAAGCTCTGGCCGTTCATGCCCGATGCCATCAGTGAGAGCAGGATAGAAGAGGGGCCTATCAACGGCATAATGCGGATACCTTTCTCATGGGCCAGTCTCACCACATCCGCCCCCGGATCAGCCACCCCCGGACAACCAGCCTCTGAAAGAATACCAATAGAATTACCTAATTTAATGGGATTCAGGTATCTGGGCAGGTCATCCCGACGCGTATATTTATCCAAAATGAAAAAAGTAAGGTCATCAATGACAATATCCTTATCAACACGTTTCAGAAAACGTCTGGCCGTACGTTCATTCTCAACAATGAAATATTTCAATGACTTAATCAGCGCAATATTATCCGCCGGCAGGTTAAACTCAATAGGACTTTCACCAAGCGTGTTGGGAATCATGTATAATTTTCCTTGCATCTTTTTATTATTTAGGCGTATCAAGCAATCAGTCGCAGCATCTTCTCTGGGTGTCAATCATTCCATTATCCAAAACCTTAGCCTTCTTACTCCAGCCACTATTTATGGCCCCTTGATACATTATAATTGTTGCAAAAGTAATAAAATAAACCCTTATGCCGTAGAGCCATCATCATAACTCATACGCCTATCTGTTTATCCACACCCTAAATAATACTAGTATTCCCATTATCTCTATATTTTAGGCGTCCCGCCTCGCCTGAGGCTCGCCGCCGGGCTTTACATTTCTACTCCTCGCTTTTCCATCCCGCCGATGCAACCCGCGCTGTGGGGTATCCATTACAATCCCTGGCCGGAAAGACAATCGGGAATTGAAAAAAAATCTACAGTTAACAGTGATCACGGAACAGATAACAATGATCAGTAAATAGTTATCATGGAACAATGAACAGTTAGCAGTGATCAGTCAACAGTTAGCAGAGATCAGTCAACAGTTGTCAGAAAACAAAAAACAATCGATCGCTGTTATAGGGATATTTAAAAGAAAAAAATCATAGAAGTCTTAAAATGTTCCTTGAAAAACCCAAAATAAGTGACAAAGAGGTTGCTAGAGAGATCAGAGAGGTTGCTAGAGGGATCAGAGAGGTCGCTAGAGGGAACAAAGAGGTCGCTAGAGGGAACAGAGAGGTCGCTAGAGAGATCAGAGAGGTTGCTAGAGAGATCAGAGAGGTCGCTAACGAGATCAAAGAGGGTGCTAGAGAGTACAAAGAGGTAGCTAAAGACTGCGAAGAGGTTGCTAAAGGCGACAGAGAGGTTGCTAAAGGCGGCAGAGAGGTTGCAAACGAAAATAGAGCTAATAAATAAGGGAATTATGCATATGCAGTACCAAAAATGGAAATCAAACAAATCGTAAGTTTACCATTTGCAGATAATTATTAGCCATAAAATGAAAACAATTGAATATTTAAAATCAGCAAAAACAATGAAAGGTTATTGTTTGTAATTGCCCTGATCAATTTATCAAACACAGCCATCTGATAAACCTCTTAAAAACTAATATGGCTGTTAGCTGCCTGAATAAAATCACACAAACCCAATTGTAATATCCATGCAAATACAATTAACCTACAGGAAGATGATAAAACAAAACTCATTGTCTTAGTGTTTCAGTGTTCAAAGTCTCATGTCTTGATACCTGAAGCTTGCTACTAAATTATTAACAGATGAAACATTCATGCAAAATCAATTAACCCCCGGGAAGATGAATAAAAATATATCTCTGTGTCTCAGTGCCTCTGTGTTTATCCTCTCTTATTTCATATCTATAAGTCTCTTATCTAATTATACCCCCATGAAATTCATACTAAACCTCATAAAGAACCGTAATTTCATTCTCGTTTTATCGGTAGTATTAGGATTATTCATAGGCGACAGCGCCCACTCCCTGAAAAGTTACACCACCTTCATCCTGGCACTCGTCATGACCTTTTCCATGACCAACCTCCGCACTTCGGGGCTGATGCCTTCGTGGGGATTGGTTAAAACCATGCTCATGGGAGCCTTTTTGAATTTTGTGATATACGGCACCATCATGATCGCTCTGGCATCGTGGCTGATTGAAGATAAAATCATACTCTACGGTTTTATTGTCATTGCCACTACCCCTCCGGGCGTGGCCATTGTCCCATTCTCACACATCCTGAAAGGCGATTTGGAGTATTCCATAAAAGGGGTCCTTGGCGCTTTTGTGTTTGCGGTGGTTGTTACACCTTTTGCCGTGAGCTGGTTAACCGGAAACGATGGTATTTCATCGGTTAGCTTGTTTATTTTAATGGTGAAAACCATTGTTGTGCCGCTCATCATCTCGCGAATACTGTTATTGAGGCCTTTGGTTAAGAGAGTGAACCAGGCAAGAGGGAAAATCGTTGACTGGGGCTTTGCATTGCTCATTTTTATAGCCGTGGGCCTCAATCGGCATGTGTTTTTCGGTGAGCCCGAACTATTGTTAAAAATCGCTTTGCTACTGGTAGTGGTTCATTTTGTGGTGGGGCTCTTGTATGAAAAGCTGGCCTTGCGCCTGGTAAAAGATAAGGCCAGGGTAATGTCGCAAAACCTGTTGGTAACCATTAAGAGTTCCGGCTTTGCCGTAGTCACCTCCCTGACTTTATTCGGACAGGAAGCTGCTATTCCAACCGCTTTGCTGGCCATCTTCGTTTTATGCTACCTATTGTTCTTATCCCTGCGAATGGATTTGAGGAATAAACATCCAAATTCGTGAATTGAATTTGTATGCACCCCTTAAACTATTTACTTTGATTTTTTCCCTTATACCTTTTACCTTTTCTCTTTTCCCTTTTGCCCTTTTACTTTCCCCTTCCCTTCCGCATCCCTCGTTTTTACTATATTTGTTACTGTATTAATAGTTCGTTGTGTTTTTGAAATGGCCTGATAAATAGTTGGGCAAATAAGCAATCATACAAATCTAATTTGCTGACCAGAGATTTGTAAGATTGACAAAGGCAATGATTAAAATGAAGGATATTGTGCCCCGGTGTCTCTCTGTTTACAGTCTATTATCTAACATCTAACGATCTATTGAGTATGATAACAGGAAAGTTCAACCATTAATTCATTTCATAACCTTGAAAGTAACTTTATTAGGAACCGGAACCTCCCTGGGAGTTCCCATTATAGCCTGTCAGTGCCCTGTTTGTTGTTCCGCTGATCCGCGGGATAAACGGTTACGCAGTTCAGCCCTTGTTGAAGTTGGCAATTATACTTTTGTTATAGATACAGGCCCTGACTTTCGCACCCAAATGTTACGCGCCGGTGTTCAAAAGATCGATGGCGTGTTGTTTACCCATGAGCATTTCGATCATATGTCCGGTCTGGATGATATCCGGGCTTTTAACCTGCATTCAAAAAAATCCATTCATCTCTATGCCGAAAAGCGGGTGCTTAAAACCATCCGGCAAGGACTGGCCTATGCCTTTGGCGAGAATAAATATCCCGGCACCCCTGAGATAGAACTCAATGAGATCACCATGAAACCATTTGGTGTGAATGGTATCACCATTATCCCCATCCGGGTATGGCACCATAAGATGCCGGTGGTGGGTTTTAGGATCGGCGACTTTGCCTATATCACCGATGCCAAAAGTATTGATGATGAAGAGCTGGAAAAGTTGAAAGGGGTAGGGGTGATGGTGATCAACGGACTCCGGCATACCCAACACATTGCCCATTTTTCATTGGACGAAGCCATCGAAGTGATTGAAAAGGTAAAGCCCGGGCAGGCCATCATTACCCACATTAGTCATAAGCTGGGATTGCATGCCGAAGAGAGTAAAAAACTCCCCCAAGGCATTGTGCTTGGTTACGACGGGATGGAAATCAACTTGTAGAAATAGGCCTGGGGTGAATACGAAAGGTATTGTTTTGTATAGGATTTGAATTGAAGATAGAGAATTGATGATGCCTTTTGTATTTTTTTAAGTGCAGTCCATCTATGATGTTTAGCTTCTAATATCTAACCACTAACGGCTACCTTCTATCCTCCGATTTTCGCCTCCTCTCTTCCGTCTTCAAGCTTCCGACTTCCATCTTTCCGCTTCGGTCTTCCGTCTTCCAACCTCTAGTCTCTATCCTCTAACTTCCGACTTCGGACTTTTAACTTCTGTCTCTCCATGCTCATTCCTTCTCCAGCGATTTCAGGAACAGGAAAATACTGGAGCCCGTCAGCACCATGAAGATACCCCCCAGTATCATGAAGGCCTGATGTAATGATAGCCGGTCGGTCATATACCCAAAGAGGGGCCCGATGATAGAGAAGAAAGCCCTGATGATTAAGCTGCGGATGGACAATACGGTAGCCCTGATGTCGGAGGAGGTGATGCGGTTGATGTAATCTTTTAAAACCGGTGTGGCAATGCCGCGCGAGAAATAGAAGATGGCCAGTACTACCAGTATCCATGCCGAGTGGAAACAACCTGCCACGATAAAACCGCCGGTGATTAAAAGCGTAGTTAGCCACACGGTTGACTTGGGGCGTAGGCGTCGTTCTATTTTATAGGCCACCAGGGTAGTGAGTCCCACAATCAGGTTGAGCATGGTGCTGGTGGAGCCAATGTGTATCTCGCTGAAGTTAATCTCCTTCAGGTATAAGGGGTATACCCAGGCCATGGTAAGTGTGGCTGACCCGATGATGGAGGAATAGATGAGGTTCCACCGCAGGCTGCTGTTTTTCACCAGTGCATAATGAACCACCGATAAAATATCCCGCATGCTGGCTTTGTGTCGTGCTACGGAGACAGTAGGTTCTACCAGCAGAAAGGCCGCCGGCACCGCAATGAAGGCAATACCCGTTTGGAAGATAAATGGTAAACGCAGGCTTACCTCCGCCAGGGCACCCCCCAGAAAACCGGAGAGAGCCTCGGAAAAGTTCCCGATGGAGAAATTGCGTCCTTCAAATTTCACGTATTCATTTTGCCGGCCATCTGCTTTAAGGCTATCATATAATAAGGCAGAGTCGGCACCTGAGATGAAGCTTTGGCCAATGCCCAGGATCATCTCCGCCACCAGAAAGGCATAGAAGCCTGAGAATATGGAGTAGATGGCAAAGCCAACAGTCCCCAGGATGCTTCCGATGATTAATGTCTTGCGTCTTCCCAATACATCGGCCGCATACCCCGAGGGAATTTCAAAAATGACGATGGCAATGCTGTAAAAAGCTTTTAATTGGAATGATTCTTCGGCAGAAAAGCCCAGGTCCTGATAGAATAGCATGAGAATTGGCATGGTGAGCATGAACCATTTGGCCACTTTAATCAGGTATAGCTTATAGATGTTGGAAGAGTAGTTGTTCATGATTTATCAATGAAAGGGCAAAAATAGGTTTTCAGTCTGAATTAGTGCCATTGCTGGTTCTATTTTCTTCCGGGAGGAACAAAGGAAGGGGGATTAGTCGCTTAGGCTGCCATTTTTACCAACATGTTGTTCCAATTAGATGGAAAAATATAGAGGGGATAGAGGTCAGAAGTTAGAAGGGGGAAATAGATGGAAACACTTAGAGATAAATGGAGATACATTGAAACAGATAGAAATATTTTGAAACAACTTGTACTTACCAAAGAACAATCTCAACTTCCAATTGATGAAAATCTCTGCGTCTCAGCATCTCCGCGGTACATAATTAATCTTGTTTGTCCTGTCAAAACACCAAACTAAAGGCAATATCCTTGGAAGAGGTTTTTTTCAGGCTTCTCCTGAAAAAACATAGTGTCTTGCCAGGGGTGTGTATGTGTTTTCAGATAGGATATTACCTTTTGGGTTGTTTAAAAGTCGTGATCCTTATCTTCGGAATACTATTCTGGTTTGTCCGGGTTAGGAAAATATGTTTTTGAGAGGTGATAAAATAGTCACGAATAAGCTTGGTGATGCGTTAAATTGTTAAGTGGTACATAAACAGTCAACTAGCGGCACGTGAAAATGTTTAAATTTATTAAATAGATAGAAGAAAGGCTAAAATACTTCAAATATGTTGTAAAACATGTACTCAAAACGACAGATAGAAAGAAAAAAATGACAAAAACTACTAGATAGTAACATTAGAGTCTTTATATTTGTCGAATCAAAATCGTTAAACAAGCAATTAAAAATGTCAGATAGATTATTTATTCCCACAGAATATAAGCCATTGCTCGACTTGAAGCAGACGGAGCATGCGATAAAAATGGTAAAAGACTTTTTCCAGTCCTCTTTAGCGTCCGAATTACGGCTTCGAAGAGTCACTGCCCCGTTATTTGTATTGAAAGGTACCGGAATCAATGATGATTTGAACGGCGTAGAGCGTCCCGTGGCGTTCCCGGTAAAGGATCTGGGAGATGCCCAGGCAGAAGTGGTGCATAGCCTTGCCAAATGGAAAAGGTTAATGTTGGCCGATTATAAAATCAACCAGGGCTATGGGTTATACACTGATATGAATGCCATACGTCCCGATGAAGAGCTTGATAATATCCACTCGTTGTATGTGGATCAGTGGGATTGGGAACGACACATCGGTGAAGAAGAATACAACCTGGATTTTCTGAAAGATATCGTTCGCAGGCTTTATGAAGTGATGAAACGTACCGAGTTTGTTGTGTATGAAAAATATCCTACGATAAAACCCTTCCTGCCTGAAAACATTAAGTTTATTCATGCCGAAGAGTTACAGGCGCAATACCCCACCTTGACTTCTAAGGAGCGGGAAGACGCCGTCGCCAAAGAGTTTGGTGCGGTATTTATCATTGGCATAGGCTCCACAATGCCTTGTGGCGAGAAGCATGACGGACGTGCCCCGGATTACGACGACTGGAGTACCTCAACAGTGAACGGTTATAAGGGATTGAATGGTGATATTATTGTGTGGAACCCGGTATTGGAACGATCTTTTGAGATCTCCTCTATGGGTATACGGGTGAGTCCCGAGGCCTTGCGTCGACAACTGGAACTTGAGCAATGCCAGGAGCGTGAGGAGTTATTCTTTCATAAGAAATTACTTAATAAAGAATTGCCATTGTCAATAGGTGGCGGTATTGGTCAGTCACGGTTGTGTATGCTCTTTTTAAAGAAGGCGCATATTGGCGAAATTCAATCGAGCCTGTGGCCTGATGAAATGCGCCAGAAGTGCGCTGAAAACAACATCGTTTTAGTTTGATATTAAAATAAACAACGAAAAGAGGAACGTTCTGTCAGGACGTTCCTCTTTTTTTGAAGTTAAGCAGGATACAAGTTCTATAGGTGTTGATTAAAAGGGACACCTGTGATGTATATTGTTATTATGTGATGGATAAATTGCGTTAATCCCAACGTAAAATGTTGAACTCCTCTTTCATGGCCCGTCTTTTTTTATAGGTTTCGAGCAGATGGTTTTTGAGTTTTTGTGCTTCTGGTTTACCATCTTGCAATGCAGCCATCTCTTTCAGATAACTTACAAGTTGTTTGTATATGTTACGACCTGGGTCTTGAGCCAGTTCCTGAATGCCTTTCTTGTACAGCTGGATTAACTGCAGGGAAAAGTCCTTTTTCAGGTGTTTAGTATATTGACTAATCTCTGAGATGGAGCCGTCATTACTTACGATTTCCAGCAAACTGCTCCACATCTTCTCTTCGATGTAGACCTGTGCCAGGTTGTAGGAGAAAGATTTCCGGTATTGGTTATTGCCTTTGCTCTTCAGATAACTCAATAGTTCCTCCAATGCCTGGGGCCATGCCTCTTTGGTAATGGTGCTTTTGTATAGTTTAAAATATTTGATGGAATTCGGATGGTTGATGAAGAGCTCTTTGGAGGTTTTCATCAGGTCACTGTTGTTTTGGGTGGTTTGGTAAATATCTAATAGCCTTTCTTTCCATGGTATGACATAGCCGGGGCTGTTTTCTTTTTGCTCAATGGAGATGCCTTCGTGAATGAGTTTAATGGCTTGATCGTAATGTTTGACAGCCTGCAATTGTTTTACCCTCATCTCTCTGAATTCTTTGAAGCGGAGGTTGTCATCAATGAGTTTTTGGGCCTGTTCGGAGTTTCCCGATTTCCGTAAAAGTTGTTGTTTGTACTTCAGGTATTTAATGTGTCTGTGTTTTTGGCCCCAGTTATTAAAATCGGCGTTTGCGGCTAGTTGCAATTCAATGAGTTCAAAAGCGATCTCTAAGTATTTACCGGTAGTGGCGTGTTTGAAGAAAACGGATTCCATGGTATCTTCGCAGCCGTAATCATCGTAATCACTGTTTTGCATTTGCTCATAGAGCCAGTCAAATACCTGGTTACACAAGGTGGTGTTATTCGAGTGAGTTAAGATGGTATCCACATTACTAAATGCGTCATTAATGGCGCCACTGCAATCGCCGCTGGAGTCATCCATCTCCTGAAGGGCTTTGATGCATTGAGGGGCCACAGCAGCTGAGATACTAAAGGCTTCCTGGAAGAGTGACTTTTTGAGATACTCATCGGCTTTGGCCAGTAGCTGGTAAATATCATTCATGGCATGGTGACTATTGTGGTAGTCAATATACCCCTGGTATTCATAGTTATTAAAGATATCTGCCACCAGGTTTTCATAGTAGGCAGTATTGTCCTGGTTTTCCTGAGTGGAGAAATGAATTTGCAGCTGGTTCTGAAAGTCCTGGTTGCGTGCGGCATATTCTACCAGGAAATCGCGAAGCTCTTGTTCGTTGGTGGTTTCGATGATCTGGCGCCAGGTTGGTGGATCTTGTTTTTTGCTGCTGCTTTCAACAGGAGCAGTAATCTCCACTTCAAGCGATAATAGAACTGCTACAACGTGCTTGCAAATGGGGCCATCGAATGGACAGTTGCAATGGTGTTGGAGGATTTCATTGTTGTTGTCCAACTCGATTTCTACCACATAGTCATCATAATTACCTTCAACAATGGCAACCCAACGACCGTTTTTCAGAGGAGTGATGGTTTTTACTTGTTGGTTTTGATAATAGTTTTCGCCTCGTGCCTGGATAACCGGAGAAACGAACTGCTTGAAGTTTGATAGATTCATTGTTCAGGCTTTAAAAGAAACAAGTTTCGAAAATAATCTAAAGAGTTAATCTATTCTCTTTTTTTACCACATTTTTCTTTTAGCCTGAATGGTATTCTAAACTGTTGTCTCAAATGGTGGCAGTGTTCTGCGTTAGAGGTTCTGGGTTCTGAGTTCATTCGCGTTGCGTCCTTGCCAGCCTGCTTATTTGACTGGTTTTTGGGCTTTCATCATCAACGCCAGACTTGTGTGATTAATTCTGGCGATATATTAGCAATAGATCGTTAGATTTTTAGATAATAGACCTTAGACTTATTTACATCAATTTCATTTTTAGGCTGCTTATCAAATCAAACAGGTTTTTAATTAATTATAAAAGCTTAATGAACTATTAATTCGAATGGAGTTTTTTAATGTCTTCTCAGTGATGTTTGTGTGTTTTTTGGGTTTCTGGTTGTTGAAGAGTTTTAATACTCATGCCTGAGTGCTTTTTTGGCTGGATTAGAAGTTGCAAAATTGGTTGGGCATACGTGGAAAATCAGTTTTAGAAAGGTAAAATGGCGTCGTCGTCCAACAGGTTTTTGCCCTTCTGTTCATCTATTTTTATCTGTTGGGCCACCTCCTTGCAAATATTACAATAGCCGGGGAAGGGACAGTTTTCTTCTTCGTAAGAACAAAACTCAATGTGAGTGTCACCAAATGAAAGTTCCACATATTCGTCGTCCCAGATATCCAGTAAAAAAGGGTAACGTTCCTGAACGGGAAAAGTCTCCGGGAAATCGGCCACGAAATGGTAATGAGCCAGGAGGTCTTCCAGTTCAGTGACTAAACGAATGGTTTGTGCTTCATTTAACTGGTCAGGAAGTGGCAGTAGTTCAGTGGCAATGCCTGTGATCTCGTACAGTGGTTTTGGTTCACCATAGAGATACTCTTCCACAAAGGCCATGTCTTCCATCTCTCCTTCGTCTTCCATGTCGGCATCGTTCCATATTTCCGATGGCGGGCGCACAATGGTGCGGGCTTTGTGGATGTCTTCGATTAGTTGATCAAGGTAGCGATCCATAATTTCCGTTTTTATTCCTGGGAGGGGTGTTTTTAAGCAACAAAGATAACCTTTTAGGCTGGTGGAGGACAGGGGAAAGAGCCAATAAAAAGGCATGTTTTTTATTGTTTGGTGCTTCTGTTGTGTTATTACAGGGGTGGGGAGTGAGGCCTGGTGTGATACGGACAGGATTAACAGGATTTACATGATTTGGGTTTTTATTCAGATCGTCTTGTTGATCCTGTCTGATTGATTCCAGGTTAGAACGGTTGATAGCCAGGGATATGGTGGTAACTATAGATTCAGCATCTACCAGGTATTATGATGGTATGTAAGCATTCGGTCAAACCCGTATTGATTACATGAAAATATGCATTACTTTCAAATTTATCCCAAAACATGCAGAGTACTTTGAAAGTCTTTAAGAGGCAACCTGCGCAGATCTGTCAGTTTGTTTTTTAAAATTATGAGGAAGAAG
>RHGE01000342.1 GCA_004296775.1 Marinilabiliaceae bacterium JC017 | reverse complement strand
TTCGCAGCTTATCACGTCCTTCTTCGCCTCTGAGAGCCTAGGCATCCTCCATGCGCCCTTTCCTACTTTCTTATTCACCGTAGTTGGTGTTTATGATTTTGATTTGCCAATATGTCAATGATCGTTTTGCTAGTTTCTAGCGTGTGGAGAATATCGGAGTCGAACCGATGACCTCCTGCGTGCAAGGCAGGCGCTCTAGCCAACTGAGCTAATCCCCCGTTTGGATGTTTGATATATGATTTTCGATATACGATAGATTTACATCTAAACATCGTACATCATTACATCTCACATCTTAATCGTAGTCCCGGGCAGACTTGAACTGCCGACCCCTACATTATCAGTGTAGTGCTCTAACCAACTGAGCTACGGGACTATTGCAGCAGTCGCATCGTACCCTGTTACTACAGGGATATGCTTACTTGCTTTTTGTTTTGTTGGATCTATACCTACGAGATAAGAGTTATATCCTCTTGTCGTTTAGTGGGAATAACTCTCCAGAAAGGAGGTGTTCCAGCCACACCTTCCGGTACGGCTACCTTGTTACGACTTAACCCTAGTTACCAGATTTACCCTAGGCCGCTCCTTGCGGTTACAGACTTCAGGTACCCCCGGCTTCCATGGTTTGACGG
>RHGE01000340.1 GCA_004296775.1 Marinilabiliaceae bacterium JC017 | reverse complement strand
ATTTTTAATTAATTGTTTCCGATTCACCAGATCTTATCTATTTCGAAAAAAGTCAATAAAAAAATCAAGATATGCAAGACCTAAATTTGATATTCTTAATTATTCTGATTCTTTACCAAAAATCCTTCAAATATTCAAWTTGAGAAGTTACAATTGGTCAAATCATATCACCGTTACTAGTGAAAAGTTAATACTTAGTTATTGAGTAAGATATTTATGCAGATATAGAAAATTAAAATTTCAATTATTTTTACGAAAATTGATATCCATAGAGAAAGGATAAAGAATTGCACCAAAAAAGTACTTAATTCTGATATGAATCATAGGATCTACTAAGATCAATAACTTCACCCAATAAAAAAAGACCTATTAATGAGTTTATTCGGAATCATTAACGGGTTAATTGTAGAATTGTAGAACTGATTTATTGTCTTCCATTCCATTTCAATAAAATATATTTAGGTTTATAGGAGACGCTATGATATCCGTCAATTAAAAGAAGGAATTACTAAAATACCTTTTTACTTTTTTGTAKCAAGGAATGTATCCTTTAATAGATTGACTACTAATCTCATTCAAATTTGAAAATAAAAAAATTAGGTGTATTCTCTCTTCGAGCTTGATCTATTAATAGAATAGA
>RHGE01000339.1 GCA_004296775.1 Marinilabiliaceae bacterium JC017 | reverse complement strand
AGAATTCAGGGACAGTGGTGAAAATGAGCGAATAGTTAATTTTTCGCTACMAAAATCTCAAAGCAACAAACTGAAAGATTTTCCAGGATGGGCAAACAAAACCATTCAGTGTCGATTGGTTCGGGTARAACTGGATAATGGCGAGATAGAGATTTTATGCACATCTCTWAYTGACAACAATACGTATGCTTACGAAGAGTTTAAAGAACTTTATCATTTAAGATGGAATCATGAAGAGGCCTATAAGCTATTAAAGAGTCGTATAGAACTTGAGAATTTTTCTGGAAAGACGGCAAATGCCGTAAAACAAGATTTCCACGCAAAGATATTCTTGTTGACTTTAACAGCGGCATATGCCCATSYYGTTGAAGAAAGGGTCAGAGAAGAATTTCGTGCCGACCAGAAAAGAAAATACAATCAAAAAATAAATCGTACCAATRCAATTGCAGCGACAAAGGATATTCTAATTGCCCTATTTACCAAACGACAATATCATTTGGCCTTTCATGCTTTTGACGATATTGTATATAGAACCAGAGARCTTATCAGACCGAATAGGGTATTTGAAAGGAAAAAGAAACCAAAAAAGCTATACTCAATGAATTACAAACGWTTATGATAATGGCTTAACTAAACGACATTG
>RHGE01000338.1 GCA_004296775.1 Marinilabiliaceae bacterium JC017 | reverse complement strand
TTTATTTTAAAGTGAAAAACCACGTCCTCTGGGCGTGGTCAGAGACAAAAGGCTTTGCCATAAATCGAATCAAGACTATCTTTTAAGAGTTGTCCCCACAACTAAAAAGAAAGTCTATGAGTCGATTTAATAAGTTATCCCATACGTTATGGCATAGTAAATACCATATTGTATGGACACCCAAATATAGATATAGAATTCTATATGGAGAAATAAAGAAAGAGGTAGAATCATGCATACATCTCTTTGTCGATCAACAAGGAGGGGTAATAGAAGAACTAAATGTTCAACGGGATCATGTCYATCTTCTAGTACAGATTCCACCTAAAATTGCAGTTTCCAAATTTGTAGGCACACTAAAGGGAAGAACAGCAATACGAGTATTTCAAAAGTTTAAGACATTGAAGCAGCGTCCTTATTGGGGAAATCATTTCTGGGCTCGAGGGTATTGTGTTGATACCGTCGGATTAAATGAGGAAATGATACGGAAGTATGTCAAGTATCAAGAAAATAAAGAAAAGCAAGAACAACACAAGTAACAATTTATACGTGGGACAACATCGCCTTGCCTCCTTTGGAGGCGTAAGGCAATTTATCCCCTTTTAGGGGTTATTTCAATGCCCCATCCTTTGGGTGGGGTTTTTTACT
>RHGE01000337.1 GCA_004296775.1 Marinilabiliaceae bacterium JC017 | reverse complement strand
TATGGAAATGTATGATTTGCGAAMGATCAAGCATAAAAGAATTTCAAATGTTTTYKAATAAAGTTTTCRWATGAAGTACGTATTTGWGAAACGTTTTGGCTGTATGCCYGAGAAATGAAAGTTTTAAAGWWTTGRAAAGAGAAAGGAAAATGAGTGGAGCCAGCGAGCTTAGATAAACCTGGACACTCTWATTTTGAAAAYGGGTGGCGCCAGCGAGCTTAGTTAAACCTGGACACCTYGATTTTTCAGTCGGGTTACAGTCATTGCCCATCAGTTGATTGGGGTGAAATTAATCAACCKTGAATTCATGTTATTAAGCATTGGTGGGTAGCCAACCATGATGGACCCAGGCATGGGCTCATGGGAACATGCTCYCCRCTGAAGACYGCCAGGCATGGGGTCTTCTARGCATTCCATAACGGCYGATCCCCGGAACAATGGTTTGTTGAATAAGAARRGAAATGAYGTGTAAAGACTGAGYAACGAAAAGAGATACGTTTTACTAGAGTAGAMGTGCATTAACCTCTCTTAGGGTGTATGGGCGCCTTAAGCGGCCGTTGTGCGTTGATAACTCTAGAAATAGCATGCTTTCTTTTAAACTGTTTTACTAGAGCTAGTGCATTAACCTCTCTTAGGGTGTATGGGCGCC
>RHGE01000336.1 GCA_004296775.1 Marinilabiliaceae bacterium JC017 | reverse complement strand
GAGAACGTTGAATGCCTGGAATTAATCACATTCCCCTGGTTCAGAGCTGTACGTGGAAACCATGAGCAAATGATGATTGATGGCTTATCAGAGCGTGGAAACGTTAATCACTGGCTGCTTAATGGCGGTGGCTGGTTCTTTAATCTCGATTACGACAAAGAAATTCTGGCTAAAGCTCTTGCCCATAAAGCAGATGAACTTCCGTTAATCATCGAACTGGTGAGCAAAGATAAAAAATATGTTATCTGCCACGCCGATTATCCCTTTGACGAATACGAGTTTGGAAAGCCAGTTGATCATCAGCAGGTAATCTGGAACCGCGAACGAATCAGCAACTCACAAAACGGGATCGTGAAAGAAATCAAAGGCGCGGACACGTTCATCTTTGGTCATACGCCAGCAGTGAAACCACTCAAGTTTGCCAACCAAATGTATATCGATACCGGCGCAGTGTTCTGCGGAAACCTAACATTGATTCAGGTACAGGGAGAAGGCGCATGAGACTCGAAAGCGTAGCTAAATTTCATTCGCCAAAAAGCCCGATGATGAGCGACTCACCACGGGCCACGGCTTCTGACTCTCTTTCCGGTACTGATGTGATGGCTGCTATGGGGATGGCGCAATCACAAGCCGGATTCGGTATGGCTGC
>RHGE01000335.1 GCA_004296775.1 Marinilabiliaceae bacterium JC017 | reverse complement strand
TACGTTGTGGTCTGCTTGACTGGTATATAAACAAAGTATGTTTGAAATATAATGATTCATATATCCGAGGCTGAAACTTGTGTTCTGGACTCAACTGGCTGGGTTAGACAGGGTCGTTCTACGTGTTTGTGCGTCTTTGGTCCGATCAATAATTCGCTACCCCTTAATCAGCAGCATTTATTTTCACAGTCATAACAATTGGCGACGGGGTGAAGGAAAAAAAACAATCCRAAGTCATTCTGTAATTGGACGAAGTCCAGTCTAATTATTCAACCAATCAGCATCCAGCTTGTCGTCMCTGTCCTTSAACGACATTGGTCATTATTCATACAGTAATTTACATCACAGGTGCTGATTCGAAGAAATGACTCTCCCTTCCGAYCGATTACAGCTRCTCTTTGAACGACATTTGSAGTTATTAGTCARRTTCCGCACGCAGCTGCTAAATCASTCATGCTATGAAGATGCGACGGAAGTGGATGGATTGATATCTCAATTACACAGTGAGCTGGAAAGTGACAGCAGCCTTCATGAATCCTCGATGAACTGTACTTCAAACGAAACAGTCTGATATCTCAATTACACAGTGAGCTGGAAAGTGACAGCAGCCTTCATGAATCCT
Organism: Marinilabiliaceae bacterium JC017; assembly: GCA_004296775.1. Lineage (GTDB taxonomy): Bacteria > Bacteroidota > Bacteroidia > Bacteroidales > Marinilabiliaceae > JC017. Next base: position 29 of record RHGE01000335.1, on the reverse strand, counting down.
CGATGAACTGTACTTCAAACGAAACAGTC
>RHGE01000035.1 GCA_004296775.1 Marinilabiliaceae bacterium JC017 | reverse complement strand
ATCCTTTACGCTTAACCCTGAGTTCAGGTAAGCATCGTAGATCTCCCGAAACTTTTTCATATTTAACATGTCATTCGATTTTTATTTGCCCCAAACTTATGAACTGACATGTCATTTTTCTATACGGGGTTCACCGAATGCTTACGTTGCAGCAAACTTTGCGATGTTTGCGGTAATTGGTTTATTTCAATTCCACATTGGTACGATTAAGAGCGCCGTAATCTTTAGAAACCGTCCAAATTTCATAAATTTCAATTCCACATTGGTACGATTAAGAGCTTTTCGAGCATGGCCGGGGGACTTGGAAATATAACATTTCAATTCCACATTGGTACGATTAAGAGAGTTGGTCGTATGGGGTGCCCTCCGGGCTACTTTAATTTCAATTCCACATTGGTACGATTAAGAGTGGCAATCTCATCCTGCTCAAGCGCCAGCGGCAACGATTTCAATTCCACATTGGTACGATTAAGAGTTCCTATGCTATTCCCAGACAACTCCCTTCCATTAATAATTTCAATTCCACATTGGTACGATTAAGAGATTGGTATTGTGCCACCGACCAATCCCAATGACTAATTTCAATTCCACATTGGTACGATTAAGAGCCTGCAGGTTTATTTCGTAAGCCTCGCCGCCTTCTATTTCAATTCCACATTGGTACGATTAAGAGAAAATGCGATAGTTGCGGATCGTACAGTCTTACTTCATTTCAATTCCACATTGGTACGATTAAGAGCTGCAGCCATGAAATAGATCGGCTTAACCTGCACCCATTTCAATTCCACATTGGTACGATTAAGAGCTTGAGGTGTTTTTTATGGTAGGCGGTGATTAGGTCATTTCAATTCCACATTGGTACGATTAAGAGATCTAAGTTGTATGGTAGATTAATAAATGAACATGCCATTTCAATTCCACATTGGTACGATTAAGAGATTACATCTGAGCAAAATACAGTTATACAATTTATATTTCAATTCCACATTGGTACGATTAAGAGAATGTTATTTTGATGACAAATAAAATTTCAACTCCATTTCAATTCCACATTGGTACGATTAAGAGCCTCCGGAATCGAAACACTTTCTTGTTTTCGATTTTATTTCAATTCCACATTGGTACGATTAAGAGCGGGGTGAAGGTGGAGAGCTTACCCTCGTTTATTTTAATTTCAATTCCACATTGGTACGATTAAGAGGCTGTTGAAAAACAGGTGGCTGATGTGTTTGAAACATTTCAATTCCACATTGGTACGATTAAGAGCCGGAGATGATTTAACAGAATCTGCTTTAAGCCTGAATTTCAATTCCACATTGGTACGATTAAGAGCGCCAAAAGCCCCAAGGCAAAACAGATACTCGGCCATTTCAATTCCACATTGGTACGATTAAGAGCCGTTGCTGATGGGTACAAAAATAACCGAAAAATGCGGGATACAGCGTGTTTCGAAGCATTTTTTCGGTGGTGAAAGTCGTCGATGTGCAATAGTATAAAAACACCCGGGTTTCGACAACTTATGGTAAAGGGTTTGTTTTCAATATGTCAAAGAACTTTTGTGGAAAAGGATTACTGGTTCTATTGGTTTAGAATAAGAGGTGATGGCTAGATCGACAAGTTCGAGTTATAAAAAGTTATCTATCCGGGCGCGTTCTTTCCCGATAATTTCTTTGTCGAGCCATTTGGGATCGCGGCTTTTAAAGATGATTAAACTGTCACTTTCTTTTATAATGTCATTAGCTTGGTTTTTTAATGCTTCTAAACGTGCTTCGGTGATTTCACCTTCAAAAACAGAGTTTTGAATCCAGTTTAAATAACGGCGACACAATTTAAGCATTTTACCGGTGCGTTTTTGACCTACGTCATAAACTAAGATGATGTACATGTTTTGATTGATTTAAATTGACACGATCGGATAAGGATGAAAGAGATGTTGATAAATTCTTTTCTACCACCATATTTTTAAAGGTTTGTAGGGTTCTATTTCCAGGATGTGTTTGACCAGCTTATAACATTCCAGTTTGATTAAGTGTTTGTAACTGATGGAACGGTTGAGTGTGCGGTGTTGAATGGTTTCGGTGAGTCTGGTTTCAAAAGCTTGTACAAATGTTTTCTTACCCTTTTCTTTTAACATGGTCCGGTTAAGTGAATTTTCAAAATCACCAGTTAACAGCATCTTTTTGTTGAGCACCTTAAAGATAACCCGGTCTACCAGGATGGGTTTAAATATTTCAGCAATGTCAAGTGATAGGGAATAGCGGCGTTCACCCGGGGCATGCAGAAAGGGGATTACGGGGTTGAGTTGGGTTTGGTGGATGGCCCGCAGGCACTGACTGTAACACATCATGTTGCCAAAGGAGATGAGGGCATTGACTTCGTTGAGGGGTGGCCGCATACTGCGGCCCGACAAACTAAAATCGTTAATGATGAGTTCGAAAGCTTCGTAATAGGCTTTACGGATGTTGCCTTCCAGACCCATGAGTTCATCAATGGCTTTTACGGATTGGAAGTTTTTCTGGTATTGCTCTATAGTTTCAATGATGGGTTGCAGGTCTTTACCGCGCCTATTGTAATATTTTAGGTTTTTAATCATGTTGTGTACGGCGCCTTCGAGGATGAGGCGGGCCAGTTCCAGACGTTTGGGTAAGTTATCGTGGTGCCGGGCCTGGGTCATTAGTAGTTTACCTGATAACAGGGCTTCGCGTGGCATGAAGGAACCGGTGTAGTTTTCGTAATAATCGAAGAAGTGTACCGGTATTTGTTGTTTGCCCAGGAAGTTGTAGAGGGCAGAGTTGGCGTCGAGGGCTCCAAAGGCGTATAGTTCGTCCACATGTTCTACGGGGAGGAAACGTGGTTTTTGATTTTGGCCAATCTCATTGACGGGTTCAAATTTCAGGGTGTTGTCTTGTCGTGATAATCGGCCGGGATTGAAGAGGTAGTAAGTTTTTTTCATAGGTTGATTTTGGACAGTATTAACATGAATTAATTCAGACATGATTAACAAGATTCACATGATTTTTTTTTTTTTAATGCGTTTTTAGGTTGTATTAGAATCTTGTTAATCCTGTCGATAAAACTGTGTTGTTGTTTGACATGATTAACAAGATTTACATGATTTTTTGTATTGTGTTGTATTTTAAGTTTGTTTCCAATCCTATGAGTTTTGTCAATTATGTCCTCGTTTAGACATGATTCATTGCCTGGTTTATTGTCGGGCCATAATTGTATTTGTTATTAATCCTGTTAATCATGTTAATCCTGTCGATAAAACCGTGTTGTTGTTTGACAGGATTAACATGATTTACAAGATGAAGATCAAGGTGATACTTTTTTGTAACGCCGGTATTTTCTTTTTATCGTCACTGAACTGCCAAAATTGATGAGTAATCCAATGTCTTTTTCAATTCCGTTTAAGTAATTGACCAGTTGTACATCGTGTTGTTTTAAGAGTTTTTCAACTGCTTTAAGTTCAATCACTATGTCATTATTAACAATCAAATCGGCGTAAAAATCACCAACCTGTTGGTCTTCATAAAATACTGGAATAGGGTGTTGTTGTTTTACTTTTAAGCCATGTTTTTTTAATTCGATGAGAAGAGCGTTTTCATAAACCTTTTCCAGAAAACCTGCTCCCAGTGTGTTGTGTACTTGGTAGGCACATGCAATAATCAGTTCTGTTAGTTTGTCTGTTTCCATTTTTCTTCTTTAATCATGTGAATCATGTCGATAAAATTATGTTGTTGTTTAGACAGGATTCACATGATTCGTTATTTGAGATATAATGGAGCTGCAATTCAATTTGTTTTCAATCCTGTTAATCCTGTAAATCATGTCGATATTTGACAGGATTAACAAGATTTACATGATTTGTTGTTTGATGTTTTGTTGATCTGCAATTCAATACTCTTTTAATCTTGTCAATCAATTCGTTGTGAGTTTATTGTTATTCCTGTTCTTCATCAATGTAGCAAAAGTCGTAGTAGGCGCATTTTTTACATTTGGGTTTGTTGATTTTGGGCGGGCACTGTTCCCGGTGGATGATGGCATGGATATCGGTTTCTATCTCCCGGATTCGTTCCCGGTCGGGTTGGCTCAGGAACACCTCCTCGGTTTTGTGTTCTTTGGGATATTCTAACAAACCGCTCACTTCCTCCAATCCGGCTTTTTCCAGGCGGAAGATGTAGTATTTGAGTTGCCAGGTATGTGAGTTGTGTTCCTTACGTGACTTTTTGGTTTCATGAATCACCTTGTTGATAGAGTCGTAGAAATCAATTTTGATTCCTGGTAATTCAATTTCTTTGTAACGAGTTGATCTTTGAGGATAGCTCTTTTCGTGCATAATTTTGCCTTCATATACCAAATCGCTGGCATGCTCCATGTTTATCCCGTTGGCGAACAGCCAAAGTTTGCGTTGGCATACCAGGTAGTAGTTGAAATGGGTTCCGGTGATTTGCATCTTATTTGATTTATAGAGTGGAGGATTAATACCAGCCTATTGTATTTTAATAAGGCTCTGTTCAGAATGAAGAAAGGATTACTGATTAGATTAATTTTTAAATGGGTAATTAATATATTTGGGATAGCTGTGATATTGGAACTAATTACTATAGGATTGATAGTTTTAAGGCTATCAATCCTGTCAGTAGAGAGAGTTTTTAGTTTAATCCGACTACTTTTGTTACTTCCTTTAATTGATTTTCATAGTCGAAATCCATCATCTTTTCTATCAGCGTTTGAGTGGCATTTTCAAGGGCGTCAACTGATTCTTTTTTTGTTCGGATATATCCGCCGGCCGCTAATGTTACATAGGTGTCTACGCCTTGCATCTCCTCTTCAATAATTGGTTCAGCTTTGTTGTCTTCCTCTTCTTTTAATTTGGCTCGAATGCTACCTGCAATCCGGTTGGCATTATCTGAAACAGAAATCGCCAGGGTTTCCATCAAGCTAAAGGTGCGAGCCTGGTTCGACGTAATGGCCCAGTTAACGATCGCATAAGCCAATGCCGGGATTAATCGTTCACGTACAGAAGGCGGTGCTACCAGGCAATTGCCAAACACAGTGTTGGTTTCAATCCAACCTTCAGTGCGAAGTTTACTTTCCGTCTCTTCTGTAATTTCAGGCTCCAATTTATTTAATGAAACACAGAATAAACGACGTAGGTCAATGGCTATGTCCTGAACAAAAAGGCCGGTGGCTCTTTTGTTGCTGGGAATCCATTTGCGACTCAAGCTTCTGTCCTTTCCTTCTAAAAGTTCTGTGATTTGGTCATCTGTTAGTTCATCTCCTTTTTCATTGCGAATGATCACTTCATTATTTGGACGATCACTTCTGTCGAAGGAGATGTTCTCTGAATCAACACCAGCTAACAGTGGATGCAAGCCTCGCATGGAGGAGATAGAAAGGGGGCTTCTTCGCTTAATGGTTCTTTCTTTACCACCTTTTCCGGCTTTCATCCATCCACCAAACAGTTGGTCGGCATAAGACGGATCGCAAGTAGCGTATACTTCCCCTTCTTTCAGCACACCTTTTTTATCAACATCAAATAAGAAAGTAGTGGGTGAAGGAACTTGATTTAAAGCTTTGGATAATGAATCGATCAAGGAACGTTTTACCTGTTGACCGCTTGAGTAGGGAATACTGCGATTAAATTGAGGATCATAATAGGTCTTTTGACCATCTGCTACACAAAAAACTGTATGCTCTGCTCTCTTTAAGGTTCTGATATAAATTGTACTCATTGGATTTATTTTTTTTAGTTTAATATTGTTCTTTCAGCATAGGCATAATCAAATTTTAGCAGGACCACGAAGTAGCCGAAATCTTCAGATGACATCATGTGTACCCGGTCTCTCAGATTCTTGAAAGTTTCAAGTTCTTTTTCATCTACCTCTTTAATGATGGTAGTGAGGGCATCTAAAAAGCTCTTTTTAGTTTTAGCAATTAATAACTCTGAACCGATTAGATTCGAGCGTTTTGTAGAGCCTTTTTTGTCTGCTCCTTTATACTCATGAAGTGCTTTTGCCACTTCAGCAGTATATTCCAGTGATTCTTCCTTGTTTTTTGTAATCATAGCTAATAACCACGTTTTATAAGTTCTGTATGTTATAATGTTTTCGTAATCTTTTGCTTCTATTTTTTCTTTTCGTAATGCATAGGCCTCGTCGCTTTCCCCCTTTTTTTGCCCGAGTTTGGGTTTGGCTAATTTCAGATTGCTATCTTTCCCGAAATATTTTCTCAAAGCGTTGGGTTCTAAAGCTTGCAAGCCGATTGATCCTAATTCACAGGCGCGTTTAATATGAATGCCGAAGAGTGCTTCATAATGACTGGCATCATGCAGGGCTGCCTGCTCTCCGAATAACAATTTGTAATACTTAATTAATGACCTGGCTTTGTTGAAATGAAATGGATAGAAACCCAATGTTTTATTGGTTTGTCCCAGACTGTATACATAACCCGTAAAGGTTTGGTGTGGGTAGCGATTGGAGATATTGAAAAACAGTTCGCTCCACTTTATTGTGTTTACCTCAATAACTTTTTCATCTACAGAAAAAACACCTGTCGAATGTAATTGTGCAAAATCAAAGGATTCACGATAATATTTGTTGTAAGAAAAACTTAGCCATTGTCCATTCCAGGTATTGATCTGATTTCCTCTTAAGCGAACGAGAGTTTTATCGTTTAAATAATTGCGATATACTTTCCACCCTTCGTAGAGTTTGAGTAAAATATCGGGTTGATCAAAAAAGATGGAGTAACCTCCTGCAACACCTATACCTAAACCACCTCCTATCCATGAATAGTAAACATCTTCTTTATCAAGGGCTAATTCCATATCTGTTACCAGACCGGAAGTGGTTGCAAATTCTTTTGTTTCGGAGGCGGGAAATCCAATTGCGATACTGGCATCTTTTTCCCCGTCGGTAATTTTTGAATGTAAGTTTTTTAGCTTCTCAATCCGATCTTGGGGCTTAAGTAGATGTGGTTTTTGCCCCGCCTTCATCTGTACAAAAGGTGAATTGGTGACCCACTGCATGTATTTGGGGTGATTAAAGAACAATTCAAAATAATCTTTTTCAAAAAACTCCCGGGCTGAAAGTTGTTGCCCTGTTTTTTCATTGTATGCTTTCAAGAAGGCTCGACCTATTGTTGCTGCTATCATGATTCCATTGTTTTATTAGTTGTCCGTTTTACATCATTTATCTCCCATAAGCAATGGAGAGTTGGGTGAGATTATAAGAATGAATACTCAGGATTGTAATTATCGGCTTTGGCTTTTTCTATTTCAAAGCCCATTTCTGCACTATAGGCCGAATCCGGGACAATGAACGGATGAGATCCCCAGTCTAATTGACGGAGTTCTCTTACTGCATAATAACGGGCACTGATCTCCATTTGCATTCTTTCCTCATAATTAGCTTCTCGATATGCTTGTTCATCGGCTTCGCAGATACAACTCACACTATCAATCTCCAGCAAGTCAAGAAGTATTGCTTTGGGGTTGTGAGTAAGTTTATCAATGTTCCATTTACCTGTTTCTTTAAATACGGCATGTTGTTCAACCTTCATGAAGTCGATACTGGTGAAAATCTGGTCAATTTTCTCTTGTAGGCTGTTTTCGGAAAGTACTTCTCCATTAGGCAAAGCAGAATAGCTTCGATGAATAATATCCAAATCGTATGGTAGAGCCTTCTTTTTATCATCGGGTGGAGCCAATACATAAACAGGTTTGTAGTGGCCAATAGTAGCATCGCTGCGTTTTCTGTTGACCCGGCCAAAACGTTGGATGAGGGCATCTAAAGGGGCTGCTTCAGTAATCATCAGATCGAAACTGATGTCCAGACTGACTTCTACAACTTGGGTAGAGACTACAATGCAGGCTTCATTGGAGGTATTAAATTCTCCAGTAGGCTCTCCTGTATCATTAAGGCCGATTAACTGTTTTTCTTTGTGATTTCGGTCATTGCGTTTAAAGCGACTATGGATTAATAACATTGGAATATCTGGGTAGATCTCTTTAAGGGCGTCATATTGATTTTGTGCCGAGCGTACCCGGTTACAGACCAGAAGAATTTTCTTTTGTTCTTTAATAGCATTGGCAATGATTGGCTGTGCTTCTTCCCAGTTTTCTTGCTTGTGGATGATGTGGCGATCAAACAGGCTTAGCTCTTCTTTTTCTAACTGTACTTCCAATACGTTTTCTTTACCCAGTAGGCTTATTATTCTATCGTAGAGAATGGATGGCATGGTGGCTGTACCTATGTGTATGCGACATCCCAGGTGGTTGAGTACCTCCACTATTTTCAAGACAATGGCACGCGTTATATCAGTGTAGGTATGAATTTCGTCGAGGATCACATCGCATCCTTTGATGTCCATTAACATGGCTTCATACCCATTGGTGCCGAAGGCTATGGAGGCAATTTGATGAGGAGTTAGTATTTTTACCGAGGCTCCAACATGGCCTTGTATTATTTTTTCCTCTTTAGTTTTTCCATTGATCAGTGATGAGGAGTGGAGTAGTCGTATGTCCAGTTTGGGGTTGTCTTTTGCTAAATCTTGTTTTACCCTTTTAAACATGGCATTGATGGAGGCCTGAAAGGGGAGGGTATAAAAAATCCGTCCCTGGCAACGCCGGAATAAGAAGTCGGTTTTCCCCGCCCCGGTACAGGCAACCACCATGGTGTGTGGTTTATCTGAAGTGGTTTCTTTGAGTGATAAGGGAAATAGCGTATGTTGCCGGTTGAAGAATTGCAGATTTGGGGTTTTAAAAAGGAGAGGGAGGTAGTCTTCTGTTTTTTCTGAAAGAGCGGAAGCAAAATGATCGGCAGCCATAAGCAAGCCACGCCAAGGGGAGTAACCTTGTTCACGTACTTTTTCTTCGCAGTAGTTTAACACTTGATCGAAGTTTGATTCGGCTTCCTTCAGGCTGATTGGTTTGGTTTTGATGCCAAGGGCCGATAGTATTTCTAAAGCATCCGGACTCCATTTACCCCAATCTTTTATATGGAGATCAAATGTGTTTCCTCCTCTTTCTTCCAGGTCGAGTATTCCTTTTTTTCGTGCATCATACAAAATGGATTTATGGTGGGCAATAACCATTTCGATCAGGGCATCATGAATGTTCTCATCAAAAAGAGAGAGAAAGAAGCAGGACGCAATTTCATGTCGGAAAGGAGTACTAGAGCGGTCCTTTTCATACAAACGTTTTTGAAAAATCGTGCTTGCTTTTCCGATATCGTGGAGGATGGCTCCGTATTTGGCAATTTGTGCATCCAGTTCGAAATGGGGAGCGATTTTTTCAGCCACCATGCTTACCTGTTGCAGATGCTCATAAAGCGATGTCTCTTCAGGGAGTCCTTTGGCTTTTATATGTGGATAAATTTCTTTGGGGTTCATGGGGTTTAATAATTACTTTTTACTGGGGTTCCAACGACTTTGAGATAACCATGCATGGCTTCGTTCTCCTTAAAACGATTATAGCCTACTAAAAAGGATTGCTCGTTTCTTTCAAAGACCAATTCAAAACCTGGGAACAACTCTTCGTTGGTGTCAAATTCTTCCTGGCTTACTTCCAATATAGTTTCATCGGGATACAGGATGTCTTCGTTTCGGCACAGGCAAATGTGTTGTTTTGCCGCGGTTTCGGCATCTTCTTTGTTTTCGAAGGCTAAAAAGAGAACGGGTTCAATGAACACCCCTCGCATTAAAATCGCATATGGCCGTTCATATGATTTGTTTTTCTTGGTTCCTTTTTCATTCCAGCCTCGCGGTTGGGTTTGCTCCTGTTGTTGTGAAATTTGCTTGTAACTCAGCCGATGCCCCACAATTTTTTTGATCTCACCATCATCGTTTTGTAATAGTTCGGGGAATAGTTTGCGTTCAATCCCTGCCACAATAGAGGGAGTTAAAAACTGTTGACTGTAGGTTTCACTATCGCGGACGGCTGTCCAGGGTTTTATAAATCCAAAGGGGCCGGTGTATTTTACTAGGTATAGCATATTTGTTGTTTTATTATTTTTTTCTGTCTCCCCCTGTCAGGGTTTTTCCCATCTCGCTTATTAACCCTGACAGGGGTTAGACGTCTTTAATATTCTTTCATATTTCCAACCATTCTTCAATGGCAGTGATATCTTGTTTTTTTTGATGCATGATTTTGAAATTGTTTTTATCGTTAAACCATTTAATCACTTTTTCTCGTTTTAGGTTTGTCTGTTTCTCAGATAATACACTTAGGTAAGAAGACCAACCATATTCTAGCGGATGCTGGCAGAAGCCATGATGAACAGGATTATTATGAATATACAGGATCAGATGTTGAAAGTACTTTTTATCGGTTATTCGCTTGCGCTTAAATGGTCTTTCAAATAAACTGCCATGACGGCTGAACCATTTATTATAGGCTTGTGCGTAGGAATTAAATAGGTTTGCAAACTGTTGTGATGGATTTTTGTCCCCGTTGGGATTTCTACCCCTGTCAGGGCTATAACCATCTTGCTTATCCACCCTGACAGGGGTAACCATAGGCCTTGGTTCTTTAATCCGAATCAATAAATGAAAATGATTTGGTATTAGAACCCATGCAAAAGTGTCAGCTACCGGAGGAATGTATTTCTCATATAAGCGGAGGAAATACTCATAGTTTTCCGATTTTGAAAATAGATTGCAGCCATTAATACCACGGTTGAAAATGTGGTAATAATATCCCTGTTCTAATGGTTCAAACTGTTGCATGTGTGCTATTTTTTATTCCTGTCAGAGCAGTTACGTTTTTAGGTTGTTCCTTCTTATCACCAGCTGCGGTTATGGAATTGATTTGGGAACCCCTGTCAGGGCTATAACCATCTTGCTTATCCACCCTGACAGGGGTATGGGTAGTGGTTTAGGATAAGTGTTGTTGATTCTACATTATCGCGCCAAAACCAATTCCAGTACTATTTCCTACTCCCACTTCCCATGCAAAAGCCTTGGTTTCAGGCGTGCCTTTAATAATCACCGGGCACCAGTTACACCGGTTATTCACCTCCTTATATCTTATCATTTTAGTTTTGGCTTGCCTGTAGGTGGTATCAAATGCAATTTCTAAAGTATCATCAGCAGGCAGGCCTGCTTTTGCCATTTTATGAATCAATGTTTCTGTCAATAGTTGGGAGGCTTCTTTGTCGGTGTAGAGAAAGAATTTCTTATTATCGTTGATAGTTCTTTGTATAAAAATGGGACTGGCAACAAGAAAATGTGTTTTATCGCTTAAATCTGGTGTTTCCTGCAAAACAATTTCTATTACTTTCATACCATAAAACATTTCCGGATCCGCTTGAATACCTTTTATTAGTTGCTTGATAATGGTGTTGTCCCAGGCACTGATGAACCAACTGGCTCCTTTGGTAAAAAATAAACCTTGCCGGTTGGTACTGCCCCCTTTCATCTGCGAAAAGGAGTAGAGTGACAATTCGTCATGAATAGTATTAGGTCCTATCCATTTGTGGATAGTTCCGGTTAATAGATGTTGGTGCTCATAAGGCACTCGTTTATTTGAGGGTGATAGTTTTAAGTGTAATCTCATTGGTTAGTATTTTTAATATTTTTCCGTTTGCGACGTTATTGTTGATGTTTGTTTGCGTTGTTTCTAGATGTGTTGATGAGAAATGATAGCATAAGATTTATGCTATTATCAGTCAATTTTTGGTTTGTAAACTATGTATTAGAAGTAATTCTGTTTGGAATCCGGGTAAAAACAAATAAAAGTGTTTGTTTTCGGTGGATGTTTAGTGAGGTGATTCAGGTTGTCATTCCAATATGGTACGATTTAAAAAGCACCCGAAAGATCTCCGGCAGGTATTAATTGGCGGTTTCTTCTTTTTCGTTCAATGAATGTGACATACGGACACTGGTCATGCTTTGACTGATGAGGTTATTCAGTTGCTCTACCAGTAGATCCAGTTCTGCATTCTCTGTAGCTTGTTGTTGCAATTCAACCATTTTTAGTAATGATCGCAGGGCAGTAACCAACGGTTTACGGGTTTCACGTAACGTAAAAGTATTTTTATCGGTTTGGCTAACGCGCTGTTGCTCCAATACCGTGAAAGACTCCTGGGCCACTATCAGTTCCGAAATCCATGGGTCGGCCTCAATGGTGTTGCAGGCTGTCAGGAGGGGTTCCGTATTCAAATCATTCACTAAATTCCGGATGGCAGCCGATTCTTCGGCATTGCTCATGCGGTAAAGTTCGCTACCGTAGCGCTCAAAGGCTCGGCCGATTTGTTCAGCTGCTTGCTGCCATGCTTCACTCTCGCGGTAACGGCAAGCATTCACATAATTTTTTAAACCTATATAGCGGTTGTCACGTGTTTGGTCGGCGTCATTAACCTTCACAGTTAATGGATCCACCATGTCGCGTTTCAACGCACTATCGAAATTATTGAAAAGAGCTTTCGCTTTGTTAACAAATACTGCTAAACCAAGTGCTGTGGGATCTTTCTCCTCTATAAGAGCTAATGCTCTTTTAATAAAGGTGTATAACGCATTGGATGAAAAAAGATAAAAAGCTATTTTTTTCATAATAATTACTTGAGGTTTTAGGGTTGGAAATCACTTTCCTCGTAGATAGCGCAATGGCTATGTAAGAGAAAGGTGTTAAACCTGGCTAAACGGTGGAAAGGAACTGGATAACATTTTGCCTGTCAACGGTCATTGCAAACGGGATACCCTTTTTTCCCCTGCAAGGGCTTATCATGTCTGCAAAACGTCTGCACAACTTGAGTCAGGGGCTTATCACGTCTGCAAAGTGTCTGCACAACTTGAGTCAGGGGCTTGTCACATCTGCAAAGTGTCTGCACAGCTTGAGTCAGGGCTTGTCATGTCTGCAAAGTGTCTGCTCAACCTAAATCAGGGATTTTTCACACCTGCAAAGTGTCTGCACTAACTAAATCAGTGGCATTGCTCACAGAGCCAACTTATTTCCAGTGCTGAAACGCCCTTCGGAGTGGGTGTCACCTTTCCTTTTTAGTCTTCATTTTTTTGGATGAATACCGTGTTCGTTTATAAGTTAGGTTTAAAACCTGTTTGGGATCCCTGGCGAACTATGTTCACCAGTGGAAAAAACTACCTTACATGCCGGATTTTCCTTCCGGGTGCTTTATTTCTTTATTTCACAACATGTCAAAGAGCTGCGGTGAAAACCTGGCCGATAGCCATCCTGGTAAGCGAAATGGCGTTAGTCAGGTTAATTTCTTTTTATGTATTTATAAAAAGTGGAATGAAGGTAAAAAGAGGATATTTTATCTGAAATGATAAAACACATGGGAATTGTGTGTAAAAATTATTAAAAGGTTTGTTGTGGAACGGACGTTTTTTATTGTTTGGACGGGGTTAACGTGATTTACAAGATTTGGTTTTCATCCTGTTAATCTTGTTCATTCTGTCTGATTTATTTCACAATCGAACGATTAAAAAGATTAGTGGCCCTTCTATTATAAAGGACATTGTTTTTTTTCAATTCGGGTCTGCGGGAACCCCTGTCAGGGTTATAACCATCTAGCTTATTAACCCTGACAGGGGTGTTAGGGGGTGTGTATTAGGGGATTTTTCGGCAAGGTCATTTCAATTCCGCTTTGCTCCAATTAAACGCTTCCTACACCTCCTCGATGAATTTTTTCCAATCCACAGGTCGGAATTCCCGCATTCAACTTCGTCGCGTCCATACCGGCCCGCTTATTTGACCGGCCCGTGTGTTTCGCATCCTCCTGGCCAAGTTCATAGAATTAGTATGGCGTAATAATCGAGCTGAGTTTTTTAATTTTTTTCTGTTCAAGAGCAAAGCCTACAGTGAACTGTAAACTGGGTTATTTGCCAACTGTTCCTTGCTCACTGTTCCTTGCTCCCTGTTCACTGCTCCCTGTTCCTTGTTAATTGTTCACTGTTAACTGTTCGCTGTTTACTGTTCAAAAAAAGTAGGCTTAAAAGTCAGCATGACCCAGGCCCAGTTTTGAATCACCCCTCTGTCGCCTCCCTTTAGTTTCTCCATTGTTTTTCCGGCAAACATCTGTGAGTATCCCGCGTTGATTAAAACCATCTTCTTGAATGAGTAGCCCATCCATAAATCCAGTTCGGTACCCAGGTGTTTTTTGGCATCTTCGTGTACTTTGGCATAGGAATTAAAGAAGTGGAGGGCGCCGTTGAGTTTTACTTTACCGGGTTTGATGTCGCCTTTAATGTACAGGTCATGCAATCCGGCATTGTTAAAGTGGTTCCCCACATAAAAGTAATCCATGAAACCATTGAATTTATGGTTGGTGCCATAAAGGGGAGCAAAAGAGTGAATCTTTTCATTGTCGTTTCCCAGGTCTTTGTAATGTGTTCCCGAAAGAAGTTCGTAGCCGGCTCCCACATGCGATTTGTCGTTTACAGTATGGGTGGCATCAATCGAAAGCTGGAAAGCTCTGAGTTTTCTTTCTTCCGACCAGTAATTAATTTGTCCGGTTTGAAAATAAAGGCTGCCGGATAGATTCCAGTCTTCCCGGGTAGTAGCAATGTAACCTCCCATTGTCTGGCTGTAACGAATGCCTTGTTTGGTCATGATGTCGTTTTCATCCCATTCTTTCGCATAAGGCATGCCGTTATTGAGGAAGAGGAGACTGAGCGAAAACTTTTCCATTTTTTTGTTGAACCAGGCATACTGAAGAGCTTTGTAGTTGCCGGGTGTTTCATAGAAATTATTGTCTCGTTCTTCATTTTGATTAAAAGCGATGCCCACGTGTATCTCCCAGGGGCCTTTGTATTTCAGTAGAAACAGGTCGTGGGAACGGGCTTGTTGTGCCCAGCCCACATTGCCAAAAATACGGTGATTGTCATAGGCCAGCTCCTGTCGTCCCAATTTCAGGGACCATTCGGGAGAAAAAAAGATTTCACCCCAGGCTTCATGGATGCTGGTGGCGTAATCCTCATTCCTTACTAATTGACTCTGGTTGCCCCAGGTGCGTACATCTTGTAGTACAAAATGAGTTTGGAAAACATCGTTTTTATAATTCACATTAAGCCTGGTGCGTTGCGAGGTGAACAGGGAAGGATCCTGATCGGTATCGGCCAGGGAGCCGTAGCCATGGCTGTATTCGGTGCGAGGGCGTATTTCGCCGGAAAATTTCACTTGTGCCTGTGCGGTCAGATGAATAAAGATCATCATAAAAGCCATGTTTATGAGTAGATGTCTTTTTTGCATATGGTTAAAAATTAAAGGTTAGATAAAATAAAACTGTAAGGATTGACTGAAAATCGGTTGATGGTATCTGGTACCCGGAGGTTTGGCGGATAGCCTTAATAGCGGATGGTTGTGAAACAGGTTGTGAGATACACAGACTGCATCTCATAACCTGTTTTTATGACTTTATACCAATTATGTTTCAAAATGCTCCAGGTATAATGCCGATAGATGCTGGACGTAAGGACAGTCCCGTAAAACGGGGATTAAAGACCAGTTAAAAGTGTAACGCATTAAGTGGTCATTTTAATCACTAATCGGTATTAATTCATGGATACATCATAGGATGCTTCCCGTTTTTTAGCTTCTTCAATCCATTGGGGCACCACGGTTTCAAGGAATTCATTCTTTTCTTTTTGAAGTTTTACCCGGTCCAGGCCAACGAAGAGCTGGGCTTTCTCCTTGGTCTCAATGTCAGGATACGGAATCGTGTCATTTTGCCCCAGGTGGGCCAGTACACGAGCCAGTTTTATCCGGGCTTCCTGCGCAATGGTGATGCCGGTAGAGATCACGCGGCTAATTTCTACCGGGGCGTGGAATGAGCTGCCATGACCGGCAGCGGCATAATCCCATCGCCACTGGGCATGCCGGATGTCGGTTAAGATTTCTGTCATTTGAGCGTCAGTGGCACCAAAGTCCCAGGCATGTTTAGCCTCATTGTGAGCCCTCACCAGTAGTTTTTCCAGCATATCACGGTTTTCAATGATTTTATCCTGACGTTCATATACATCTTTGATCAGCCGGTCTGTTTCTTCACGGTGGCAAACCTGGCACGAATTGGTCACGTTGTTCAATGGACTCTGAATGTGGTGATCGGTAAATTTCATGCCTCCTTCGCTCTTGTAAGGCATGTGGCAGTCGGCACAGGAAACGCCTCTTTGGGCATGTACGCCGGTCAGGTATACTTCATAGCCGGGATGTTGCGCTTTCAGCATGGGTGCTTTACTTAGTTTATGGGTCCAGTCGGTGAATTCCATATTGTCATAATATGCTTCCATGGCCTCTGCGCTCATGCCGTTGTCCCAGGGAAAGGTCAGGTATGGTACGCCTTCCACTTTCTTCTTGTTGAAATAATACTCCACATGGCACTGGGCACAAACCAGTGATCGCATCTCCTGGTGCGAGGCCATGGTGATATCTTTCCCCATGCGTTCGAAAGCTTCCACCAGTGCAGGCCGTGAGATGCGCAGATTCATGGTTTTGGCATCGTGGCAATCGGCACAGCCTATGGGATTAATAATTTCTGTTCCTTTGGTTTCCCAGGTGCCTTTGTAAAATTCGGCCGGGCCAATTTCACTCATTAAACGGGGCACGTCGGGACTTTTACAGGTCCAGCAGGTGTTGGGCATGGGACTTTTTTGCCCGTTGATGGGAGCTCCCGTACGAAGGGTGTGCCATACATCCTCCACGGCATAATAATGTCCCCGTGCCTGCTTGTAGTCTTTCGCGAAGCCATAACCGGCCCACAGGACTACCAGGCGCGGATCGATCTCCAGCATGTCAATGGTGGCTGCCCCGTTGTATCTGCTTTTAAAAAGGGTGTCGCTGGTTTTCAGGTATGATTGATATTCCCGGGGGAAGTTTTGTCCCCACACCTCGTTGCGTGGTTCATACTGTGAGTGTTTCACCTGGGGGGTGTAGGCAAAAACGGCTTCTGCTCTTCGCTCCATAACTGAAGAGGCCAGAAGCCCTAATAGAAACACTATAGCGATGGTTAGAAAAAAAAGGAACCATCCTAACCAGGGTTTTTCTTTTATCTTTTCATTCAGTGATTTCATAGTATTTAGATTAAGTGTCTTATCAGTAATATCTGTGTATTTTTTTTGCAGGATATTGCAATGTCGGTCATGCAAATATCTTGATACTCATATCTGAGTACTTTTCTGGCTTGTCCAGATTAGGTAGATTATTGTTTTTTAATCCAGTCGGGGACCGGACTTTCAGGAAGCGGTATCCTGGCAAAAGGAACAGACGACAAACTGTTGACCCGGCCATGGGGCGTTTCCCGGTGACACTCCCAGCATAAACGGTCATTGATGTTTTGATGCATGTCAGGTACCTGGCTGAGGAGTTTATCATCGGTGATTTGCTGGTTGTGACACCGTATACAGTTTTGCTGTACTACTTTTTTTCCGGCTTCTTTGATGAATATCACTTGTGGTTCGGCTCTTAAGGTGAAGATGGTCGCATGTCGTAAACCATCCTGCGCTTTGAAGTAGTAATGGTTAAAAACATTATCATGCGGAATATGACAATCGGAACAGGTGGCTGCTTCCCGGTGGGCACTGTGGTTCCAGGTGGCATATTGTGGTGCCATAATGTGACAGTTGACACAGGTTTTGGGATTATCCGAGAGATAAGAGTGTGCCTTGGAGATGTAGAAAAGATAGGCGATTATGCCAGCCAGCAGGCCTAGTGCCAAAATGACTGGAACCTTCCATTTCTCTGGTGGTTTCAGGTAGTCAATGAGTGTTTTTTTCATAGAATTGGATTTTGGAATGGTTTAAGGTATTGGAATTTAATGAGAAAATCTACTTAATAAACATTGAAGTTAAACAAAAAAGCGAACCACTCCGGTAAACGGAGTTGGTTCGCTTTAAGGTGAAAATTGTTTAGGCCATCATGGTCTTCACATCTTCTTCTGCCGTTGTGATTCCACCAATTCCAAATTTCTCAATTAGTATGTTGGCTACATTAGGAGATAAGAAAGCTGGAAGTGTTGGTCCAAGATGGATATTTTTAACACCCAGGTATAAAAGAGCCAGAAGTACAATGACGGCTTTTTGTTCATACCAGGCGATATTATAAACAATTGGCAGGTCATTAATATCATCCAGTTCAAATACCTCTTTTAGTTTCAATGCAGTTACAGCCAGGCTGTATGAGTCATTACATTGACCGGCATCAAGGATTCTTGGAATACCACCGATATCACCCAATTGTAATTTGTTGTAACGGTATTTGGCACATCCTGCTGTTAGGATAACCGTGTCTTCAGGAATGCCATTGGCAAAGTCGGTGTAATACTGTCTGCTGTTCATGCGGCCATCACAACCGGCCATCACAACAAACTTTTTAATGGCACCTGACTTAACGGCCTCAACTACTTTGTCTGCCAGCTGAAGTACCTGGTTGTGTGCAAATCCGCCTACAATCTCTCCGGTTTCAATTTCAGTGGGAGCGTTGCACTTCCTGGCGTGCTCAATGATGACAGAGAAATCTTTGGGCTGATTGTTTATGCGGTCGGCAATGTGGATACAGCCGTCGAAGCCGGAAGCACCAGTGGTGTATATGCGTTCTTTATACGACTCTTTGGGAGGAACCAGGCAATTGGTAGTCAGCAATACGGGCCCGTTGAATTTCTCAAACTCTTCAGTTTGCTGCCACCAGGAGCTACCGTAGTTACCAATAAAGTGTTCGTATTTTTTGAAGGCAGGATAATAATGGGCGGGTAACATTTCACTGTGTGTGTAGATGTCAATGCCACTGCCTTCTGTTTGTTTCAATAACTCTTCCAGGTCTCTTAAGTCGTGCCCGCTGACCAGAATACCCGGATTGTTATGTACGCCAAGGTTGACTTTGCTCATTTCCGGATGTCCGAATGATTCCGTGTTTGCTTTGTCCAGAAGCGCCATGACATTTACACCATATTCGCCACATTCAATCACCAAGGGAAGCAGTTCATCTGCTGTGATATCTGCTTTTAAAGTGGCGACTAACGCTTTCTTGATGAATTTATAGATGGACATATCGGTGTAGCCAAGGTTCCATGAATGTTCACCATAGGCAGCTATACCTTTAACGCCATAAGTCAACAGCTCTTTTAAAGAACGGATGTCTTCATCTTCAATGGACAGAATGCCGATGGCAGCGCTTTTTTTATCCATTTCTTCTTCGGTCTTACCACGCCAAGTGGCACAATTGGGAATTCTTCCGGGCATTGAGGTCAATTGCCCTTTAATCTCATCCTGAATGGCATAACCTACAGTGATTTTTGCCATGATTTTTTCTTTGTCGAAATTGGCATTGGTAATGGTTATGAAGAGAGAGTCAAGGATGTATTTATCGGCTTTGGCACTGTCCACTCCTTGGGCATCGCCTAATTCACTCCAAAAAGCGACACCTTTTGCAGTGTATAGAAGTAAGTCCTGCAGGTTGGCAACATCAGATGTTTTTCCACATACTCCTTTTATTGTACAGCCGGTTCCTTTGGCGGCTTCTTGACATTGGTAACAAAACATATCCATGATTTCAGGTTTTAATAAATTTATATCTAATTTCGTTTAATATTTTTTCTTCTTCAAGATTAATTTTCAAGCGCTTAAAAAGTGAACTGTTTGATTCCGATCATCGTCATTTCAATAAGTTGGTGTTTTATTCGATATTCATAATGTAATTTTCCTTGAGGTGGTTTTCACCGTTCACCGTTCACCGTTCACCGTTCACTGTTAACTGTTAACTGTTAACTGATCACTGTTAATTGTTAACTGATTTTGATTTATTACACCCATTCCTCTTTCAGGATTTCTCCTTCAATGGAGACCACTGCTAGCTTCAAGGGGATTTTTCGGTTGGCACGGGCAATGGCTTGTTTGGCCATTTGTAGCAATCCCATGCAACACGGAACCTGCATAATAGTAACCGTGAGGGTGTTTATTTTGGCTTGATCAATTAGACTCACTAATTTATCCAGATAGGTCTCCTGTCCATTATCCAGCTTTGGACAAGCGATGGCTACACTTCTACCCTTAAGGTATTTTTGATGGAAATTACCCATGGTATAAGCCACACAATCCGCTGCCAGTACCAGGTCCGACTCTTTAAAATAAGTTGCCATGGGGTTGATTAAGTGCATTTGAACCGGCCATTGACGCAATTCGGAAGGCGTTCTCTGTTCAGAGACATTACCCGCAGGTTCAGATGCTGGTCTGTTTATTACACGGGCTTGAGAACCCGGACATCCGCCTTCATGTTGGTGATTCATAACTGAAATTTTTGGTTTATGAACTTCCCTGATTACTTCATCTACTGAAAAGGGGAGTTGGTCTTGATTCTCTTTTAAGTATTTAACGGCTTGCTGCAGGAATTTTGTTTCATTATGCTCTTTGAGGTGTTTCAAGTGGGCAACCACTGTGTTTTTTCCTTTCTCAACCATTAACGACATCACTTTTACTTCATCATAGGGTTCTGCTTCCCTTTTTTCTATGGTCATGGCTCCCTGTGGGCAGTGTCCCAGGCAGGCCCCCAGTCCGTCGCACATAAGGTCACTGACTAATCTTGCTTTACCGTCGATTATCTGAAGAGCCCCCTCATGACAAGTAGGAACACAAACACCGCATCCGTTACACAAATCCTCGTCAATTTTCACAACGTCTCTTTTCATATCTGGTTGATTTAATGCTTCAATTTGTTTGTTTTATATGAGCAAAAGTAGGGGAGTGGGGAGCAGGAAACTGTAACGGATGTTACAAAATCAGATTTTTTAATTTAATTTGGTACAAAAAAGCATGAATACAGATATTATTGCTCATTCACCCTTGTTTAAAGGAGTTTCAGTTACAGAGTTGGAGGAACTCTTAAGGCAGGTGCTATACAAATTGAAGAATTATTCAGCCGGGCAGATGATTGCTCAATCAGGAGAGGAGTGTAAGTCTCTGCAGATTGTTCTTTCTGGCAGTGTTAAAGGAGAAATGGTGGATTTTTCAGGTAAAACTATAAAGATTGAAGATGTAGTAAGTCCTCGTTCTTTGGCGGTGGCATTTCTATTTGGAAAGAACAATTATTATCCGGTCAATATAGTGGCTAATGCCGATGTTGAGATTTTTTCTTTACCCAAGACTTCAGTTGTTAAGTTGTTACAATTGAATGAGGCGTTTCTAACTAATTATATGAATACAATTTCCAGTAAGGCGCAGTTTTTATCGGATAAAATTCGATTTTTATCTTTTCACTCTCTTAGAGGGAAGTTGGTTCATTATATTCTTCAGTTAAGTAGGGGGTTAGATGGGGAAGTTATTCTTCCAAACAGTCAGGATGAATTGGCGAGTATGTTTGGTGTTGCCAGGCCTTCGGTTGGACGCATGTTAAGGGAATTGCATAATGAGGGATATATCGAGGCCAAGGGTAAGAGTGTCAGAATAATTGATAGGCAAGGATTATTGAATTTGTTAAAGAAGGAATAATGCTTTTAG
Source organism: Marinilabiliaceae bacterium JC017 (assembly GCA_004296775.1). Lineage (GTDB taxonomy): Bacteria > Bacteroidota > Bacteroidia > Bacteroidales > Marinilabiliaceae > JC017. The sequence goes on along the minus strand of RHGE01000035.1, from coordinate 41,108 downwards.
ATATTTTATACCTTTGCGCGTTAAATGAAGAATTGATATGGAGTATCCGTGGGGACATTTAAAAAGATATAACGATTATAGTTCATACATTAAAAGAACATTTGGAGAGCGTGTGCAAAAGGTTTCGGTAAATGCCGGATTTACTTGTCCTAACAGGGATGGTACTAAAGGTGTTGGAGGTTGTGCGTTCTGCAATAATAGCACGTTTAATCCTGCTTACTGTGGTCCGGAATTGACTGTGGTTGGTCAAATTGATAAAGGGATCTCTTTTTTTCGCACCAAATATCAAACGCAAAAATACCTGGCCTATTTCCAGGCTTACACAAATACCTATGGCGAGTTAGAGGATTTGCTCAATAAATATCAGGAAGCCTTAAGTCATCCTAAAGTAACCGGTATCGTTTTGGGAACGCGCCCGGATTGCATCTCTGACGATTTGTTGAAAGTGCTTTCAGAATGGAGAGAAGAATATTATGTAGCTATTGAATTAGGGGCGGAATCAACTCAGAATAACACGTTAAAAGAGATTAATCGTGGACACACCTGGGAGGAGACAATGGATGCTACTTGTCGCATTGCAGCTAGTAACATACCTGTTGGAATGCATTTAATATTGGGATTGCCGGGAGAAAGGCGTGAGGACCTGCTTAATCATGCCAGGAAAATTTCACAGTTGCCGGTAAATTTTCTGAAGACGCATCAACTCCAAATTGTAAAGGGATCAAGATATGGGGATGAATTTGAAAGCCATCCGGATCATTTTCATTTGTATTCGGCAGAAGAATTTATTGACTTGATTGTTGACTTTCTTGAAATACTCAATCCGTCCATTGTTATGGAGCGATTTATCAGCCAGGCGCCACATGATCTGTTAGTAGCTCCAAAGTGGGGTATGAAGAATTTTGAATTTGTTGCTAAAGTAGAAAAGCGGCTTCTGGAGCGGGATACCTGGCAAGGCAAGAACTATTCTGAAAGCGGGATTATTTAAAAACCCGCTTTAATATGTCTGTTACCCTTGCCATGGGATCGGTTCTGATGTTTTTTTCTTCTTCGGCCAGCTTTAGAAATAAACCATCCAGTGCTTTTTCGGTCAGGTAGCTGTCCAGATCTGTTTTGACGGCATGTAAACCGGCCATTTGTCCCAATGGATTATCGGTTATTTTATTCCATTGAGAGGTGAGGGTTTCCCATGATTTGTTGGTGGAGATGCCGGCAGCAATCTCTTTGTCCAAGGATGATTGGATTTTTGGATTGTATAAGGCAAATAGTTGATCGTATGTTTTTTGTTTGAGGTAATTTGTGGCAGCGTCATCGGTTCCATTCAAAATACTGAAGGCATCAGAAATAGTGATGGATTTTACCGCGTCAAAAAAGATAGGGCCAGCTTCTTTGGCGGCATCTTCAGCAGCGTAGTTGATGTGTTTAATCACATCTTCTATGAGCTTATCTCCACCAGGAATTTTTGAAGCATTGGTAACAATGATGTCAGCCTCTGGTGGAAGCAATATTTTTACCAGGTCGTCTCCATAATAACCATTTAGTGTTCCTAGTTTAGTGGTGGCCGAATCACTTCCAATACGTAAGGCTTCTTTTAGTCCCGAACTTACTTCTTGCTCTGTAAGTGGAAGAGACTCGGAGTAAGTATCAATTAAAGGTGTCAGTTCAGCACATGATGTGAAAAACACAGTAAGGGCAATAATTAGAATTTTTTTCATTTTCGTCTTGTATTTTGGCGTTTGTGACTTGGTTTGGATTTACTTGTGTGTTTATATTTTTTGGGTTGAATATGTTCCCGTTCAGGAAATAGGCGCTTAATTAAATCAGGACGTTTAATTTTTTGAAGTTGGTTTTTAATTCTTTTCTGGTATTCCGGTTTGTACCAGAAGAAATACATACGTTGTTGAAGTTTTTGTTCTTTAGTGCGCGCCGTGTAAATCTCCTCTTGTGTATATGGATGTTGTCCCGAATAGTAGATAACAGTTGAAACAGTCATAGGAGTCGGGGTGAAATCCTGAACCTGCTCTAGTTTAAAATCGAGGTCATGTGTTTCAACAGCCAGTTGTGCCATATCTTCTTCATGGCTTCCGGGGTGGCTGGAAATAAAATAAGGAATGATTTGTTGTTTGAGTTTTTTCTCCTTATTGATTTTTTCAAACTGTTTCTTGAAATTTTTAAACAGGTTAAAAGAAGGCTTGCGCATAAGTTTTAGAACCTGATCGGAGGTGTGTTCCGGCGCTACTTTTAAACGACCTGAAACGTGTTTTTCGATAAGTTCACGGGTGTATTTAGTATAGCTCTCTTTTTCCTGGGGAGTTCCCTTGGGGTTTTGAAGTATGTCGTACCGAACCCCGCTTCCAATGAATGATTTTTTAATTTCCGGCAGCTTGTCTACTTCACGATATAGTTCTGTCATTGGACTATGATCTGTTTGAAGGTTGTTGCATACACTAGGGAAAATGCAGGATGGACGCGCGCAGCGTTCGCAAATTTGGAGGTTTTTACCTTGCATCTTATACATGTTTGCACTGGGACCTCCCAGATCAGATAAATACCCTTTAAAGCCTGGGAGATGAGTGATTTTATTCACCTCTTTTAATATGGATTTTTTTGATCGGCTGACAACAAATTTTCCCTGGTGTGCCGAAATGGTACAAAAACTACAGCCACCAAAACACCCCCTGTGTGTGTTCACTGAAAATTTGATCATCTCATAGGCAGGGATAGTTCCTTTGTTATGGTATTTGGGATGAGGTAATCGGGTGTAAGGAAGGTCATAGGAAGCATCCAGTTCTTTTTCAGACATGGGAGGGAAAGGGGGATTGATTACTACTCTATGATCCCCAATTTCTTGTATTAGACGTGCGGCATTTCTTCGATTCGATTCTTCTTCGACATGTTTGAAGTTTTGAGCAAATTTCTTTTTTTCAGTCAGGCATTCTTTGTGTGAAAAGAGAATTAGATCCTTCCAGTTTTTGTTTTTTGGTAGAGCTGCCTGAATTGGTTGAAGAAACGCGGTTTGTGGTATTGTTTTTAAAGAGGACATGGGGACTCCTCTTTGCATCAGACGGACTAATTCCTGAAGCGGTTGTTCCCCCATGCCATAGATTAACAGGTCAGCGCCTGATTCGGCTAAAATGCTTGGTTTTAGTTTGTCTGACCAGTAATCGAAATGTGTAACCCGTCTTAAGGATGCTTCAATACCTCCCAGGAGAATAGGGACATCCGGGAATAGTTGTTTTAATATCTTAGCGTATACAGTGGAAGCATAATCTGGACGAAAACCGGCTTTTCCTCCAGGGGAGTAAGCATCATCAGAACGGAGCCGGCGGTTAGCTGTATAGTGGTTAACCATTGAATCCATAGCTCCGGCAGTAACGCCAAAGAAATATCTGGGAGTTCCTAGCTTTTTAAAGTCCCTTAAGTCATCCCGCCAGTTAGGTTGCGGGACAATGGCTACTCTTAATCCTTCTGCTTCAAGTATCCGCCCGATTACCGAAGCGCCAAAAGCCGGATGATCAATGTAAGCATCACCTGTAAATAAAATTACATCTAGTTCGTCCCATCCCCGGGCAGCTACCTCTTTTGCAGTTGTTGGCAGCCACATCTCCTTATTAAATTGATTCACGTTTTAATTTTTTGCAAAGGTAAATTATTAAACATCATTTAAAACCTCATTTTATGAGGCTTGTCATAAAATTAGTTGAATCAATATTCAGATTATTTCAATATTGGAAGGTAAACAGATGAAAAGAGATAAAGGTTTTTTTTTATTTTATCAAACCAATGTTAACTTTGTAAGGAAAATTGAAATCATGATTGATCCAAACGTCGATTTGGTTGTTAAATTGCAGGAGAAGGTTGATCAGCTTATTGACAGATACAATGGGTTAAAAGCTGAAGTGGAGATGGTACAGGGTGAGAATGAGAGATTAACTGAACAACTGGATAAGTCGGCCAGAGCATATGAAGAGCTCGAAGGTCGATATAACAACTTAAAGTTATCGATAGGTTTGGTCACCGGGGAATATGAAACTGGTGAGACAAAGAAACGGATTAATCAGATTGTGCGGGAAATAGACAAGTGTATTGCTCTTTTAAACCGGTAATTTGATCAGATGGACGATAAGCTTTCAATACGAGTAAATGTTGCCGAGCGGTTTTATCCTTTACGGATAGATAGGAGGGATGAGGAGCGCATTAGATTGGCGGCCAAACTGATCAATGAGAAAGTTTTACAATATAAGCAAAAGTATTCTGACAAAGATGTGCAGGATTTTCTGGCTATGGCAGCGTTACAATATGTGATAAAAATGCTGGAATTAGAAAGTCATCATGATGTGTCACCAGTTGTTGAGGCTGTTAGAGAATTAACTGATAAACTGGAAGGTATACTTACGGAATAGAATTTTTAGAGACATTACAAATACTGTTAATTACCCGCATTGTTTGCTGATTTGACTCAGGTTGAGGATTTTAACTTGATTCGTACGGTGAGATGATGCGGTTTTGTTATATATAAATACGATAAAGATGGAAGTACTAATAGGAATTGTGGCATTTGTCCTTGGAGGCTTTTTGGCATGGCTTATTTATTCTCAAGCCATGAAAAGCAGAAGCCAGAAGGTGCTTAGGGAAGCAGAAGGAGAAGCCGAAGTCATTAAGAAAGACAAAATATTACAGGCCAAAGAAAAGTTTCTTCAGTTAAAGGCTGAGCATGAAAAGGAGATAAATGCGCGGAATGCGAAGTTGCTTGGTGCAGAAAACAGGATTAAGCAAAAGGAAGTAGGGCTTTCCCAGAGGATGGAAGATTTTCAGCGGAAGAAAAAAGAAGTTGATGTCATTCGGGAAAACTTAACATCGCAGTTGGAGTTGGTCGATAAAAAGAATGAAGAAATAGACAAAATGCATAAGCAAGTTGTCGATCAATTGGAGGCTATTGCTGGTATTTCCGGGGATGAGGCGAAGGAAATGTTAATGGAAAGCTTAAAAGCTGAAGCAAAAACCGAAGCCATGTCCTATATTAATGATATCATGGATGAGGCTAAAATTAATGCCAACAAAGAGTCTAAACGTATTGTGCTTCAAACCATCCAAAGAGTGGCAACAGAATCTGCGATTGAGAATTCAGTTACTATTTTTCATATTGATTCAGATGAGATGAAAGGCCGTATTATTGGTCGTGAAGGGCGTAATATCAGGGCATTAGAGGCAGCAACCGGTGTGGAGATAATTGTTGATGATACGCCAGAGGCTATTGTGTTATCTGCTTTTGATCCAATGCGTCGTGAAATTGCCAGACTCGCTTTGCATCAGCTGGTGACGGATGGACGAATTCACCCGGCTCGTATTGAGGAGGTTGTGAATAAAGTTAAAAAGCAGGTTGAAGAAGAGATTATTGAAACAGGTAAGCGTACAACGATTGATCTTGGGATTCATGGTTTGCATTCCGAGCTTATTAAGTTGGTGGGTAAAATGAAGTATCGTTCTTCTTATGGGCAAAACTTGTTGCAACACTCACGTGAAACAGCCAATCTATGTGCCATCATGGCAACGGAATTGGGATTAAATCCAAAAAAAGCTAAGCGCGCCGGTTTATTACATGATATTGGTAAGGTTTCTGATGAAGAGCCGGAATTACCACATGCTATCTTAGGAATGAAGTTGGCCGAGAAGTACAAAGAAAAGGCTGATATTTGCAATGCCATTGGAGCTCACCATGATGAAATAGAGATGAGTACCATGATTGCTCCTATTGTTCAGGTTTGTGATGCTATTTCAGGTGCGCGTCCTGGTGCACGTCGCGAAGTGATTGAAGCTTACATCAAACGATTAAAAGATTTGGAATCATTAGCGCTGTCCTATCCAGGAGTACTTAAGACATATGCTATTCAGGCGGGTCGGGAATTACGTGTTATTGTTGGAAGCGAAAAGATTACCGATAAAGAGGCGGAAAATTTATCATACGATATTGCTCGAAAAATTCAGACTGAAATGACCTACCCTGGGCAGGTTAAAATAACTGTTATCAGGGAAACCAGGGCTATCAGTTATGCCAAATAAAGAAATAGTGATACATTTTATAACAAAAGAGCGGCTCAAAAAGCCGCTCTTTTGTTATAAGGTGGAATGTCTTTCCGAATATTAAAATTAAATCATTTTAAATGGAATAGTAGCTACATTATTGGATGTTAGTTATTTTTTGCAATAAATTGATGTGGTTAATGGTTTAAATCTGCTTGTTTCTAATAAATAGTGTAGGTATAAAAGATTCAATTACTAATTTTATCAACGAAAAAAGTGAAATCATGATAAACGATCAAAAGGTTCTTGTTACCGGAGGTGCCGGATTTATTGGATCCAATTTAGTTGAGCGATTATTAAGTTTGGGCAATAATGTCATTTGCCTGGATAATTTTTCAACGGGTAAACGGATAAATATTGAACCCTTCCTGTCGAATTCAGCCTTTCAGTTGATTGAAGGAGATATTCGGAATATTGAAGAATGCCGGCAGGCGTTACAGGGTGTGAGTGTTGTTTTCCATCAGGCAGCCTTAGGGTCGGTACCCAGATCGGTTAATGATCCGATTACTTCAAATGAGGTAAATGTTTCCGGGTTCTTAAATATGCTGGTAGCTGCCAAAGATGAAGATGTTAAACGGTTTGTGTATGCTGCCAGTTCATCTACTTATGGTGATAGTGTTGCCCTGCCAAAAGTGGAAGAGGTGATTGGTAAACCATTATCTCCTTATGCCGTCACCAAATATGTCAATGAGCTATATGCTGATGTGTTTTCAAATCTTTATGGGCTTGAACTTATTGGGTTAAGGTATTTTAATGTTTTTGGTCGTCGGCAAGATCCCGATGGAGCTTATGCAGCTGTGATACCTTGCTTTGTTAAGTCGTTAATTAATAAAGAGTCACCGGTTATAAATGGGGATGGGAGCTTTTCAAGGGATTTCACCTATATTGAAAATGTTATACAAGCTAATTTATTGGCAGCTACAACAAGTAATACGGAGGCGATTAATACGGTTTATAATGTAGCCTTTGGCGAACGTACTGATCTCAATGAGTTAACCGGGTATCTTAAAGAATTTTTATCGCAATTTGATCCGGAAATTAAACAAGTTGAGGTTAAACACGGACCGGAAAGGGCCGGAGATATTCCACATTCTTTGGCTTCTATTGAGAAAGGTAAAACGCTGTTAGGTTATTCTCCTCAATATAGCGTTCGTGAAGGCTTGAAAGAGGCCATTGAATGGTATTGGAACATGTTAAGTTAATGGTGTATAATAAGATTATAGAATAGTAAATATTGATTTATGTCAAAAGTTGCTTTAATCACAGGTGTTACCGGACAAGACGGAGCTTACTTATCGGAGTTTCTACTTAAAAAAGGATATACGGTTCATGGCATAAAAAGGCGATCATCTTTATTTAATACCGATCGGATCGATCATTTATACCAGGATCCGCATGATGAGAACAGAAAATTTCATCTGCACTATGGGGACTTGACCGATTCAACCAATTTGATACGGATTATTCAGGAAGTACAACCGGATGAGATATACAATCTGGCAGCCATGTCGCACGTGGGTGTGAGTTTTGATACACCTGAATACACTGCCAATGCCGATGGAATTGGGGCATTACGTATTTTGGAGGCTATCCGTTTATTGAGATTGGTGGAGAAAACCAGGTTTTATCAGGCTTCTACAAGTGAATTGTATGGTTTGGTTCAACAAGTGCCTCAATCAGAAACTACGCCATTTTACCCGCGTTCTCCTTATGCAGCTGCCAAATTGTATGCTTATTGGATAACGGTGAATTACAGGGAGGCTTATAATATGTATGCCTGTAATGGTATTCTTTTTAATCATGAATCGCCGATTCGTGGTGAAACATTTGTGACTCGAAAGATTACTCGTGCAGTAGCACGTATCGCTCTAGGGTTGCAGGATAAGCTTTATTTGGGAAACCTTTCTGCTAAACGAGATTGGGGACACGCTAAAGATTATGTGAAAGCCATGTATCTTATGTTACAGCAAGAGAAGGCTGATGATTTTGTCGTGGCGACAGGGGTTACCACTGAAGTTAGAGAGTTTGTACGAAAGGCTTTTGGTTATGTGGGAGTAGAGCTGGAGTTTCAAGGACAAGGAGCAGAGGAAAAAGGCTATGTAAAAGCGTGTAGTAATGATGCCTTTCGCCTGGATGAAGGTCGTTGCGTGGTAGAGGTAGATCCTCGTTATTTCAGGCCTACAGAGGTTGAATTATTAATAGGTGATCCCAATAAGGCGAAAGAAAAATTAAATTGGACGCCGGAATATGATCTGAAAATGCTTATTGAAGATATGATGGATGCAGATGTGAAGCTGATGCAGAAAGAGAAGTATCTGAAAGATGGAGGGTATCAGACAATGAATTATTTTGAATAATGAATAAAGAGAGCAAAATATATGTGGCTGGACACCGAGGTCTGGTTGGTTCAGCCATCGTGAAACGGTTACAAGAGAAAGGTTATACCAATATAGTTACACGAACCAGAGGTGAGCTGGATTTAACAGATCAGGTTGCGACTGCAGATTTTTTTAAACAGGAACAACCAGAATACGTTTTTCAAGCAGCGGCAAAGGTTGGTGGTATTATGGCCAATAGTATTTACCGAGCCGATTTTATCTATGAAAATCTTCAGATTCAAAATAACATTATTCATAATGCCTGGAAAATTGGTGTAAAGAAATTGTTGTTTTTAGGGAGTTCTTGTATCTATCCAAAGAATTGTCCGCAACCAATGCGCGAAGAGCATTTGTTAACAGATGCCCTGGAATATACAAACGAACCCTATGCCATAGCTAAGATTGCCGGTATGAAGATGTGTGAATCATATAATCTTCAATATGGGACTAATTATATTTCTGTTATGCCCACTAATTTATATGGGCCAAATGATAATTACGATTTGGAAAGAAGCCATGTTTTGCCGGCATTGATAAGAAAAATGCATTTGGGACATGCATTGGAACAAAATGCCTGGGATGTAATTGCAGATGACCTGAATGTGCATCCAGTGGAAGGCATTAATGGGAGTAATTCTCAGGAGGAGATATTAACTGTATTGAGGAAATATGGGATTTCTAAAAATGAACAGGGAGAGGTTTCTGTTGATTTGTGGGGAACAGGTACTCCCCGGAGAGAGTTTCTTCATTCAGAGGATATGGCTGGTGCTTGTGTTTATATTATGGAAGCCATAGATTTCGAAAGTGTTATTAAACAACGAGATCTTAAAGAGGTGCGTAATACGCATATCAATATTGGAACGGGTGAAGATTTGGAAATCAAAGAACTGGCCCTTTTAGTTAAAGAGATCGTAGGATTTAATGGGGTACTTAATTGGGATAGTTCCAAGCCGGACGGTACCATGAAGAAGTTACTGGATGTAACCAGGCTTCATGCTTTGGGCTGGAGACATGAGATAAACCTCAAAGAAGGTATTCATGAGGTTTATCAGAGATATAAAAATGAATAATCAGTTTTTGAGAAAATAAAAAGTTATATTTTTGAAGCAATTATCTTAATCTTAGGGTAGCAATAACTTTTGAACGTATGAAAAAAATCAATTCTTTATTTATTCTGGTATTTAGTTTGCTGGCTATTGTGGCATGCAGTAGCGATGATGATAACGGACCGGATAAGACCCCTCCTACAGTTGAAATTACAGATCCAAATGCAGCTAATCCATATCCCAGCGGGTCACCTCTTCCTTTAAAAGCGTTGTTTAAGGATAATGCGGGGCTTAAAGAGTGTACAGTATCATTACAGTATGTTGGTAGTGCCGCTGGAAAAGCGGCATTGAAAGGTATTGATGAGCCTTGGGAACCTGCAGACGATGTTATTACATTTGACGGGAAAAAAGAAAAATTAGTAGAAAAGGAGAAATTATTTGACGAAAATATTGAGGCGAATTGTCAAACCGGATCTTATAAGGTAACGTTTGTGGTAACAGATCAGGTAGATAATAAAACCCAAAAAGAAGTCATAATAGAAATAGTAGATTGATTTTATATCCTAAAAATAAGAAAGGGCTTGCGGGCCCTTTTTTTGTGTTTAATTGAAAGTAAAAGAACGACATGTACGATTTTGATACGCCTGTTAATAGGGAAGGAACAAAAGCATATAAGCTTGAATTGCGTGAGAAGTATTTTGGTAGCAATGAAGTGCTGCCTTTGTGGGTGGCCGATATGGATTTTTCAGCACCTCCTGCTGTGTGTGAAGCCATTCAAGCACGTGCCGCACATAATATTTATGGGTATACTATTCGGACTAAAGAGTTTAATGAGGCTATAAAAAACTGGTTAATGCGCCGTCATAATTGGTCTGTGGAAAATAGCTGGATTGAGTATTCGCCAGGGGTTGTGCCTGCATTAACATTCTCAATCATGTCTTTTACTATGCCAGGTGATGGTGTTATTATCCAAACTCCTGTATATCCACCCTTCTATTCTGTGGTTAAAGATAATGATAGAAAAGTGGTAAAGAATCCATTGGTACAGGAGAACGGTAGTTATAGAATGAATTTCGAAGAGTTGGAGATTCTGACTGCAAAGCCTGAAAACAAGGTGCTCATATTGTGTAATCCGCACAATCCGCTTGGACGGGTCTGGACAAAAGATGAACTCGAAACACTGGGAGATATATGTCATAGAAATAATGTCTTAGTGTTGTCCGATGAGATTCATTCTGACTTAATGCTGTTTGGGAATAAACACACGCCTTTTGCATCTGTAAATGAACAGATGGCCAATAACTCCATAACTTTTATGGCGCCGAGTAAAACATTCAATATTGCTGGCTTCAATACCTCTTATGTGGTTGCTTCTAATTCGAGGTTGTTGAATGGGTATCGACAGGTATTGAATAAATTACATCTTAATATGGGGCATGTGTTTAGCGAAGTTATTCTCGAGACAGCATATAATGAAGGAGAAGATTGGCTCGGGGAATTGATCAGCTATCTGGAAGCTAATGCTCGTTTTGTAGTTGATTTTATCAATGAAAATATGCCTGAAGTGAAAGTGAAATTACCTCATGCGACATTTTTAACATGGCTGGATTTCAGATCTTGGGGATGGTCGCAAAAGGACTTGGTAGCCTTCCTGGTGAATAAGGCAGGAGTTGGTCTTAATGATGGTGTTTCCTTTGGTGTTGAAGGGGAAGGTTTCATGAGAATGAATATTGCCAGTCCACGGTCGGTTATTAAAAAGGCGCTGGAGCAGATATTTAATGCACGGAAAGAATTAAATTAATTCTAGCCTAAGGCTTTTATATTAAAGGATTATGTAATGCGAATTGCTTACGTTATTCCTTGTGATTTATGCTCCTTGCACTAACTTATAAACTCCCTTACTCGTTGATTTATATCCTTCGAGTAAGGGAGTTCATATTATTTCACAATAATCTCTTGATAAATTTCAAGGGGTAAAAGTCGTTGTTTTTTAATTAGTGTATTAATTGATAGGATTAATATGATAGAGATTAGGCAATGAATTCCTGCAAATGGTGGTGTATTTTCAGAAAGTCCCGATTTGTTACTATATGATAGAGTTTAATACTTTAAGAACCGGACAGGGTTGAGTTTACACTCCCTGTGTTTTCTCAATGTTACAATGTATTTCTAGTGAATTACAATGTATTTCTAGTGAATTACAATGTGACTTCTCTGTGATACAATGTATTTACTGCATCTTACTCTGGTATTTCTTAGTATCATATCGCAAGAATGCAGGGTGTTATCTTCGGTAAGTCCCGAATCATTCCTGTAAGTTGTAGGGTGTTTTCTTCATACCGGGAAAATATCCTGCAGATTGCAGGACGTATCCTGAATGTCCCGAACTTTTTCTGCTTGGTTGCCTGGGTAATAATGTTTGTGTATTTATTGGAAGGATATTGCAATCCCGGTCATGTAAATATCTTGATAATTGATACTCATATTTGTGTACTTTTCAGGTTTGTCCAGGTTAGGATTAATCCTTTCTCTCCCTATGTATGTCCTTTGGGCAAGACTAATCCGAATGGGCTCAACCGTTTATTCGCATGGTTTAGTGGTAGATTCGTATTTCAAACTATCCCACAAATTAACGATTCGTATAATAAACGAACTTTTTAATCATAGTGGGATTCATTATCTAATGGCCGAATAACCGTAGTTTATTGTCTTATCCCGTTATTTATGGTAAAATTGGGAAGGAATAAGAGGATTCGATATGCAAGGTTATAAATGGCGTCACTATTGGTTAATTGTTGTTGTATATATAAGTATGCAAGGATGTGGTATTCGTTTGTTGCATCCGATTAGTACCCATAATGTGGTCAATACAGCTGATACACTTTTCTATTCCGTAGGATCAAAAAAATATGTGGTTGATTCAGCCAGGGCATTAATTAATAATAAGGTGAGTGCTGGTATGTCGGTTGAAGGGAATACTATGTATTTACCGGTAATTGAATTGTTCGTTGGGATGAATCAAATTGATCTGCAGGTGAATTGTAAGAATGGACAAGTCTTTAAAAAGAGCTTTTCTTATTTCGTGGTTTCCGATGTGGTACCTGAGAGAAAAGTGTTAAAAGTTGTAAATATCTTGCCTCATGATACATCCGCTTTTACCCAGGGATTATACTTTAAAGATGGTTTATTATATGAATCAACAGGATTGAAGGGGCAATCCCGATTGAGAAGTTTGAATCCTTTAACAGGTAATTGTCTGACTGATGTGAAAATTGATACTTGCTTCTTTGGTGAAGGTATTGTTGTGGATGATGATGATACTTTGTGGCAGCTTACATGGCAGGATAGTCTGTTGGTTAAGTATGATTTATTATTTAATGAACAGGACCGGATTTCGTATCCGTTTGAAGGGTGGGGATTAACATCGTCTAATAACTGCTTATTGGCATCTGATGGATCTAACAGGCTGTATTTTTTCTCACCGGAACCATTTAAGGTCTTAAGCACTGTGGACGTTATAAATAACGTTGGACCTGTACATTTATTGAATGAATTGGAGATGGTTGGCGATTATTTATGGGCAAATGTTTTAGATAAAGATGAAATTGTTGTCATAGATGTTATTAGCGGAAAAGTGGTGAAGGTAATTGATGGAGGTAATTTTATTGATCGGAGTCAACACCCGGAAGCAGGCGCTCTCAATGGCATTGCGTGGGATAAGGAAAGTGGACGGGTGTATATAACCGGAAAAAACTGGCCTTGTATTAATGTTTGTTTACCTTTCTTTGAGGAATGAATTAAAAAAGCTAGATTTGTTAACATTTGTTAAGAAAAATCCCCTAAAATATAGGTAGTGTATTTATGATGAGACCGGGTATCAGGCTTTTATCTTTAGTTTTAATAGTAAGTTTTTCTATAAGTGGTTTTGCCAGCGGGAAGAGTAGTCAGCTGAAAGCGTTATTAGATTTATTTCCTGAACTGGATCATGACGGTGATAGTTTCCCCGATAGCCATTATTATCAACTCGATGATAAGGGAAATATAATCAGATTGCACCTTAAAGGTGCATTGGATCGGAATGTTATTGATGTCGATTTTTCAGCGTTTAGGTATCTGAAGCATTTAAATCTTGGGAACAATAATCTAGACTCCTGTCGGTTGGTTTTTCCTAAGTGGAATTCCTTGGAGATTCTTAATTTAAATGAGAATAATCTTTCTGAATTTGAAATAGATTTCACAAATCTTCCGAAGCTGAAGGAGCTGGAGTTAGCCGGTAATAGGATTGGTAAAATAAATTGGAAGTTTGGTTCCTATAATTATTTGGAGCGAATTAATCTGATGAAGAATGACTTGGAGGCGTTTTCTTTAGATTTGACTAATTTGAAACGATTACGGGTGTTGTTGTTGGGTTATAACCGGATTAAAGCATATAATCCGGTACTGGCTGATGATTCTAAGTTGACAACCCTCTTTCTGGATCATAATCAGCTAATCTCGTTTGATAATGACTTGAAGTCTTTGAGGTATTTAAGAGAGCTCAATCTAGCTTATAATAAGATTAAATCGTTTGCACCTGACCTCTCTAATTGTAAGAATCTGGAAAGGTTGGCATTGTCGTATAATGAAATTGAAGAATTTAGTGTTTCACTTCAACCTTTAAGTCAACTGTCCGGTCTTTATCTTAATTCCAATCGCATTAAAGAGATTAATCTTGATTTTCATTCCTGTAAAGAGATGCGTGTCATTGATCTTTCATTTAACAGGCTTGAAATGTTTGATGTTGATTTTCGGGCCAATCAATTGTTGGAGCGACTTCTTTTAAATTCTAATCGAATCTCTCATTTTAATACCAAATTTAGTAGCACATCCAATCTAAGGGAACTAGACCTGTGGGGAAATAACTTATTTGTGTTTGATACCAATTTGTCCGGTTGCTCCAACCTTGAAATATTGAATTTATCAAATAATTTGCTGGAGAAGTTTACTCCATCTTTAAGTACTAATAGGCGACTTCAAAAACTATTTCTTGGTAATAACCGATTGACCTCCTTTGATCAGAAATTACAACGACATAAGAATTTGGAAACCATTGTTCTTTCTAATAATTACTTGAAGGAGTTAAATGTCTCTTTAAGTTTCTGTCAGCAGCTCCAGGAGGTTGATGTGTCTTACAATCAATTGACCAGCTTTAAGCATGACTTCAAAGGGTGTCCCCAAATAAGTCGGATTAATGTGAGTTATAACCAGATTAAGGATCTGGCTATTAATTTCTATCGAAACTGGAAATTGAAGGAGTTAGATGTGAGTAATAATCAGATCAGTGAGTTTGATGCAAAGCTGTTTCACTGTCCTGCACTGGAAATCCTGGATTTATCAAATAATCAGCTTTCAAATTTTGAAGTGGACTTGCTTAATCAGCAGAGCCTTAAACGGCTTTGTTTGAATGATAACCATTTGCGAGATATAAAGATAAAATTATTCAATTGCAGGGAACTTAGTCATTTGGATGTTTCAGGAAATCTGCTTGATGAGTTTAATATTGATTTGAGAGCGAATGGACGTATTGAATACCTTAATATTGGGCGTAATAATCTGACATCTTTTGATGATATAAAGGTAAATGGTTTTGGAGTTAAAACTTTGGACCTTAGTTATAATAAGCTGATTAAGCTGGATGTTAACTTTTTTATTTTTCCTCAATTACGTAATCTGTTATTAAGGGGGAATTATCTGACGCGTTTCAATTATAATTTGGTCAATAACCAACATTTGGTCAGCCTTGATTTGGGTGAGAATCGCTTAAATATGATTGAAAGTGATTTGAATGCTTGTCCACGGTTGAGGAAATTATATTTAGATAGCAATGAGTTTAAACTATTTGATTTGAATTTAGATAGTTGTCGTTTTCTCAGAATCCTTAATTTATCTCATAACAGGCTTAAGAATATTTATACTCCATTAGGCCGACTTAAAAAACTATGCGAACTTAAACTGTCTAATAATCAATTGACTTTTATTCCCTTTGATTTTGATAAATTAGATGAATTAAGGGTGTTGGATTTGAGCCATAATCAATTGCGATCGCTTGATAACGGGATATCCTTATGCTATTCATTAGAGCATCTTAATTTGAGCCATAATAAATTAGTGCAATTTGATATTGAATTTGATGGCTTATTTAACCTGGAGGACCTTGATCTTTCTTACAATGATCTGTTTTTCTTTGTGGGTGATTTTTCCAATAGTTCATATTTAAAAAAGATAGATTTTTCCAATAATAATATTGCGTTATTAAAAACTGACTTTAATGAGTGTTGGTTTTTCAATTCTTTTAATGCCAGTAATAATTTGATTGAACAGGCCTATATTGATTTTAAGGGTTGTTCTTTGTTGAATTATGTTGATTTGAGTCAGAATAAATTATCAACGTTGGATTTAAATCTCAAATGGAGTCCTCACCTGACAAAAGTTCTTCTACATGAAAATTTACTTAAAGAACTGACTTTCAGAAAAAGTCAGGTGGTTGAAATCGATACATTTACAACGCATAAAAACTGTTTTTCTCCGGAGGTTCTCTTAAAATTAAAAAGGGAGTTTGGGGAGAAAGGAATTTATTTTACCTACCAGGATCAATATGCATCCGGATTACTCCGATGGCAACGGGTTAATTCTGCGCAGATTGTCTTTTCTATAGTTGCCTCCATTGAAAATATGCAATATTCCTGGTTTTTGAATGGGAAATTGAAAGGGGAAGGGTCAAGAAATCAATTTGTTGTTAATCGGAAGGAGCAAGGTGAATTTTTGTGCAGGGTAACTCATCCTGAACTTCCTGGTTTGCAATATGATTTTAAGGTATATATGAATCGGCGTATCCCCAAGGAAGAGCTTAAGACTTTATATCTGTTTTGTCAACAACTGCAAAGTGCTAAATGGTATTATAATGATGGCTGGGAGCAAATACGCAAGAAGCCGAAATTGCCCAATATATATAATGCTCTTCATGGGGTTAGTTTGGATAAGAATGGGCACGTTGTGTCAATTGAGATGCCTGAAAATCATTTAAGAGGGCGATTGACAATGGAATTAGGCCAGTTAACACATCTCGAATCGCTTGATTTGTCCGGAAATAATATAGCTGGCATTGATGATGATTTGATTCTTTCTGAATGGTTAAGAAAATTAGATCTATCCGGGAATTACCTGAAGTCTTTTAAGATGAATCTGACTGGTATGGATTCACTTAAGGAGTTAATTCTTGCAAATAACTTGCTTAAGTCATTTACGCCGCAGTTCAATGATACTACTGTTTTGTCATTGTTAAACCTGAGTAATAATTTGCTTGATACATTGAAATTGGATGGCACATTTGCTATGCTTCGTAATGTAAATGTTTCAAGAAATAGAATAAGGGATCTGAATTTGGATCTGTCTGCCAGCGAAAGACTTGATACTTTTGATTTGTCTTATAACGAATTGATGTTTGAAAATCTCGTTCCATTATTGTTTCAGTTGCCTAAAAAAGTCAATCGACTGATAACCTCCGATCAGGAAATTAATTATAACCTGGAATTCGATAAGGGGATGGGAGCTATCTTTATCTCAGAAGTTATGAATAAGAATAATAAAATTACCTGGTTTAAGGGGGATGAGAAACTTAAATTTTCCACACCATATTTTCATCTTAGAAAGGGGTATTATCGCGATTACAGGGCTGTAATTGAAAATCCCTTTTTCCCGGGCACGATAATTAAAGCTAATTGGGGTAATTAACATGATTTAATCATGACAACGAAAATTTTGGTTGTTCCTGACTCTTTTAAAGGAAGTTTATCTAGCAGCCAGGTGGCTGCTGCCATTAAAATTGGCTTGAGTAATAGTGGGTCATTTAACGTGAAAACCTTATTGTTGGCTGATGGTGGTGAAGGATCTCTGGATACTTCACTTAGCGTTCAGGCGGCCACATGCTATAAGGAAAAGGTATTGGATCCATTGGGAAGACCAGTGCAAAGTGAATTTGCAATACTGAAAGATGGCACAGCTTTAATAGAGATGGGCAAGGCAAGTGGCTTGATTTTGTTGGCGAGAAATGAATGTGATCCGCTTCTGACATCATCTTATGGAACAGGACAATTAATTCAAAGGGCATTAAAGAGAGGATGTTCCCGTATCGTTTTGTTTCTGGGTGGAAGTGCAACGGTTGATGGAGGAACAGGTATGATGGCTGCTCTTGGTGTTCGATTTAAGGATCAGTATAATGCATTGATACCCTCTGGCGTTAATCCGTTAATTAATTTTAAGTCTGTTTGTTTTGATGGTTTGAATGACCGGATTCGGTATATACCTATAACTTTGGTTACTGATGTTACTAATCCTTTATTGGGAGAGAATGGTGCTGCTTATATTTTTGGTCCACAAAAAGGTGCGGATGCTATTTCTGTGGAAAAATTGGAGAAAAGCATGCAGATTTGGAATAAGGTATTAATAAATGAAACAGGATTTGATCACTCAATGCGTGCAGGAGCAGGTGCGGCCGGTGGCTTGGGATTGCCATTATTGACCCTGGGGCAGGCACGGATAAAGCAAGGGTTTGAATGGTTTTCTAATCTCCTGGATCTAACACGTTGGGTGAAATGGACTGATATTGTCATAACCGGGGAAGGGAAAATAGATAATCAGACCGTCATGGGAAAAGGTCCCGGGGAAATTGCTAAACTGGCCAAGCAGTTTGATAAAAAAGTTTATGCCATCGGGGGTGTTGTGTCTCAGTCTCATCCTTTTTTTGACAGAACATACGCATTAGTGCGGGGAGCGGTGACTGAAGAAGTGGCTATGGCTAATGCATATGTATTACTGCAGGAATTGGCCATGAAAATAGGCCGGGAATTAAGTGCTGAACAATAGACTTTGGGTTACTGTATTTTTGTATTTGTCAGCTTTCGTTGAAGTACAGGATGAAGGAATACAGCTGATAAAATAACAAGGGTGCCAATGTAAAACCCTCCCGACATAAATTCGGTGCTGCCAAAAATGAAATAGGCCAGTAAAATGCCATAAACGGGTTCCATATTAATGGTGAGAACCACTGCATAGGCAGATAAAATTTTCATTACATCTACGGCTACAACAAATGCATAGGCCGTGCAAACAATGCCAAGTAATAATAGCCAAAGCCAGTCGGTAAGACTCGGAATGTGTAGCGTATTCATGGCATCTCCTCCGAATATAAAAAACAGGGTAATGCCCATAAAACCACTGCCCATCTCATAAAAACTGATCGTAACAGGATTGTGTTTTGTTATAAATACTTTATTTAATACAGTAAATAATCCGGCCAGGAAAGCAGAGGCAAGGGCGGTGATAATGCCTGTTTTATAATCCATTTCAAACTGGAATATCAGGTAAAGCCCGATAATGATTACCAGGCCGATTATTATTTCCAGAGATTTGAATCGGCGTTTCATGATGATTGGTTCCATCAGGCTTGTAAATAAGGTGGTAGATGCCAAACATCCTAATGTGACCGATACATTTGAAATTTTTATGGCATGAAAAAAAGTAATCCAATGGAGAGCAACAATGATTCCAACCCCCAGCAACCGGAAGACGGTTTGTGGATGAGTAATCAGTGGAATTTTCTTAAAAAACATGTATACTCCCAATGAGGTAAAGGCAATAAACATGCGGATTAAGACCATTTCGGCAGCGGGTAGGTTAATGAGTTTTCCCAGGATAGCTGTAAATCCATATATCAATACAACAAAATGCAGTTTTATATGATTCTTTAATAGGTCGTTCATGTTATTCGTGCAAAAAAACGGAGGCGTAAGGTAATCTTTTTATAGGTTATCTTTGTTTCAATTTCGATAAGAAATAAAACGTGAAACAATCATGCAAATTCAATTTTCACAAATGAATAAGATTAAAAAAAGGGACTCTGTACCTTTGTGTCTTAGCGGTTATAATCTATTATCTAAGGTTTAATAATCTCTTGTCTAAATTAAAACACATGAAATTAAAACATCAAAAATGGACACTGGCATTGGCCACTTTTAGTATGTTAGTTTATTTGACTGGGTGTTCAACGGTTCCCATAACGGGGAGAAAACAAGTTAACCTGATTCCTGAATCAGAAATGCTAGGGATGAGTTTTTCCAACTATGATCAGTTTTTGAGTGAGAATAAACTCTCATCGGACAAGGAAAAAACCGAATTGGTGAAGCGTGTGGGAGCACGAATTGCTACTGCTGTGGAACAATTTATGAAGGACAATGGGCTCAGTAGCCGGATAGATAATTTTCAATGGGAATTTAATTTGATTGAAGATGATGTGCCCAATGCCTGGTGTATGCCTGGTGGAAAAGTTGTTGTTTATACCGGTATTCTGCCGTTAACGGAAAATGAAGACGGACTGGCTGTAGTGGTAGGACATGAGATAGCGCATGCCGTTGCCAGACACGGTAATGAGCGGATGAGTCATCAAATGGGGGTGCAGTTAGGGGGTATGGCTTTGGCTGTGGCGCTGGATGAAAAACCGGAAGAGACTAAGAATTTATTTTTAACCGCTTTTGGCGTTGGTAGTCAGGTGGGATTTATGTTGCCCTATTCGCGTGCGCATGAAAATGAGGCAGATAAAATGGGGTTAGTGTTTATGTCCATGGCTGGGTATGATCCCAATGAGGCGGTTGATTTCTGGACGCGTATGTCACAAACCGGGGGACAGAAGCCTCCTGAGTTTTTAAGTACTCACCCGTCAGATGAAACTCGTATCAACAATCTGAAGGAGTATATTCCGGAAGCGATGAAATATTATAAAAAACAATAGGTAATAGTTGTTGTATTAGAAATAATTGTATGAACTATCGGACAGGTATTTAATAGCAATAAGGTCCAACGGACAGTTGGTTAGGTAGGATATGAAAAAAAGAAGCCCCGGTACCCAGAAGGTGCCGGGGTTTTTGTATCTCATTTGCTTTCTATAGCTGATAGAAAGTCTTAAATACTTTAGTAACGTAATGGTGGTCTTTGACTCCTCCGAATTCTCTGACGGAGTGCATAGCTAACATTGGATTACCCATGTCCACTGTTCGGATGTCTATCTGTCCGGTTGATACATTGCCAAGGGTCGAACCACCTACCATATCAGAACGGTTTACGAATTTCTGATAAGGTACATCGGCCATTTTGCAGATGGTTTCAAATACCGCACCGCTGTCTCCATCGGTGGTGTATTTCTGATTAGCATGTATCTTAATGACTGGTCCCCCGTTGATAACAGGATGAAGTACCGGATCATGTTTGTCAACCTGGTTTGGGTGAATAGAGTGGGCCATATCTGCTGAAATCATAAAAGATTTGTAGATAGCTCGCTGTTTTTCTTCCTGTGATTTGCCGAGTTTTTCCATGATTCGGTCAATGATATGCTTTAACACAGGCGACCCGGCGCCTTGTTTGGTGCCACTACCAACCTCTTCGTTATCGAAAATGCACAGCATCTTGGAAGAAGCAGAGCTGTCTGCTGCACATAAGGCCTTCATGCCTGCATGCGCCATTGCCAGATCGTCCAGTTTGGCGCTGGAGATAAACTCAAATTCAGGCCCCATAATACATCCCTTTTCGTGTTCATATAAGAATACGTCAAAGTCAATGATTTCTTTAGGGTCAACTTGCAATTCAGCTGCGATAAGGTTTACCAGGTAGTTGTCCTTCTCCAGTGTTTCTGTGACGGTAGTCACCAACGGAAGCATGTCTTTTTGTTTGTTTAGTTCCACGCCTTCGTTCACTGCACGGTTCAGGTGTATGGCCAGATTCGGAATAATCACCATGGGGCGACGGAAATCAACCAATTTGAAATCAGGAAACAGGGGATTGTCTGATTTCAGTATGACACGTCCGGCAAGGGAAAGGGGACGATCCAGCCAACTCATCAAAATCGGACCGCCATAGACTTCTGTGTTAAGTTTCATGTAGCGGTTATCGACGATCATTTCAGGTTGTGGCTTGATTTTAAAGCAGGGTGAGTCACTGTGTGCACAAATCATCTTAATACCATCTTCTTCAATGGGGCGTTCGCCAATGGTGAAGGCAAAAATGGCTGATCCGTTTTTCGTAGTGTAATATTTTCCCCCTTGTTGAATGTCCCAGGAGTCGGTTAGATTCAATGCCTTAAATCCGCTTTTGTCCAGTTCGCGAGACATGTTCTCTACCACGTGAAAAGGTGTGGGACTATGATGAATGAAATCGATTAGGTCTTCGGCTAATTGTATCTCTTTTGTCATTATTGTTGTGTTTTGAAGTTTGACGAACAAGATATATAAAATCGGGATTTCAAAAAAAATAGTTGGCTAGATTGTGGAGTATATATATTGTGACCTGATTTATGTCATCTTTTGAATGAATCAGTATTTCTGATCCTGTCAGAAATCTTAATGGTGACTATTACTATATTAAGGTTAGTTGTGATAGGAATAATATTTTTAGTTGGATTGCTGGTTTTTTTATCGATGTAGCGTGATATCATTAAAGCTTGGGTAGATAGTCGGTTGTATATGTTCTACATAAGAATCAATTAGTTTTGATGTTTACTTTAGTGTAAATCAGGAAAGACAATGTGTATGTAGGATTTCAATTTTCTCATTTAAAGATATTATAACCCTTTGGGGTTAATTACGTAGAAGACCGCATCGGGGAAAATCAGTTGAGATGAGAATTTGGAGAGTTATTAGTGTGGGCTTGGTGTGCATGATGTTCGCCGGGATGATCACGCGTGCTGAGGAGGATAGTTTAAGTCGGTTATTGCCATATAGTGAAGAAACCAATCAAGCAACACTATTAAATGCCTTTGCGGATCAATTCTTTTACAAGAATTTTGATAGCACCTGTTATTATGCCTCTCAGGCATTAGAGATAGCCCGTGAAAAAGAGCAAGCCGATGAGGAGTTAAAAGCATTGGTACGATTGGCGTTAGTTAATCAATTGGGGAAAAATGAAAAAGAAAGCCAAGTCTTTTTTTCTCAGGCCCATGCTGTTTATGAACGATATGTGTCACCTGTCACCCTTATTCAATACAATTATTTTAAAGGGATCTCTTATTTATATCAAACCCAATTGGACTCGTCGCTTTATCATTTGAGAAAGGCATTACAGTATTGTCATGCCTACGATGATGAAAAGTACCAATTGCGAGCATTGATAAATATAGGATCGATTTTTTGGACCAAGGGTATTTCGGCTATGGCGCTGGATTATTACATTAAAGGGAGTCATTTAGCCGATTCTTTAGGAGATAGACGATTGCAGTTGTATGCCCTTTTTAATATGGGGATTATCTATAACTCAGAAGGGGATATGGATAAAGCGGTATCGTATTTTCATAAGTCATTTAATCTGGCGAAAGAATTAGAAGATATAAACATTCAGGGTGCCGTCAATAATAATTTGATGGTCATTGGGCTTCAAAAGAACCAGTTGGATAGTGCTATTAATCACGGGCGAGAAGCCATAAGGTGCTTTCAGAAGTTGGGGAATAAAGGGCAGGTGGCCAATGTCAATGTTAATATGGGTAAGGCTTTTGTCAGGAAAAATCAGCTTGATTCTGCCCGATTGTATACCAGAAAGGCGGAGGAGATGTTAAATGAGACCTATAGTTTGAAAGAGGTCATTAACCTTCGTTTTTTACAATATGATCTGGCGATGAGCAGACGTTATTATCAATCCGCTCTGGGTTTTTTAAAGTCGGGATATCATCTGGCCGCAACAAATCAATTAACCGAAGATGAATTGGCTTTCCTCAATGCTTTTTCTTTTTTATTTGAAGAGTTAGGAGCCTATAAGAAGGCCTTGAAATATTCCAATGAAGCCCGCACTCTACAGGATAGTCTCTACAGTTTTAAACGGGCCGAACAGATGGCTTTCCTTCAGGAAACCTATGAGTTAGATCAAAAGCAAAAGGAGAATGATTTTTTGAAGGTGAAAAATAAGCTCACAGAAATAGAATTGCGCGAGCAGGGTGAAATGTTGAATACTTTTGTGATCCTGTTTTTAGCCGCCTTTATTTGTGCAGGAGTGGTGAGCTATCACTTGATAAATAGAAATCGTCAAAATAAACGAATGCTTTCGCTGAATGCGGAGTTGGAGCATGCGAATGATGAATTGGCAGCCGCCAATAAAACAAAAAACCGCTTTTTCTCTATCATGGCGCATGATTTAAAATCTCCATTGACCACTATTATAAGTATCACAGATTTAATGATGAATAATTTTAATGGCGACTCAACCAGGGAGGAAAATCAGAGTTTCTTACTGGCCATTAATGATTCGGCTACTACCTTGTTCAATCTTTTGGATAATATTCTCTATTGGTCCAGGAGCCGAATGGGGCTGACAGCTTTTAATCCCGTGGTGGTTGATATGGATGAACTTGTGAAGGAGGTGCTTACCATGTATAAACCTACCGGGTTGCTGAAAAAGATTGATTTGAAGTATGAAACCAATGGTGGGGGAAATATTATTGCCGATAAAAACATGGTGCATACTGTTTTGCGTAATTTGGTTAGTAATGCATTAAAATATACCCATTCAACGGGCGAGGTGAGCGTTCGTTGTTATATGGATGAAGAAAGTTTCCATTTGTTGGTTACCGATAATGGTATCGGTATGAAAAAAGAAATGCTTAATAGGATCATGGAACAAGATGTAATTTCATCATCTCAAGGAACAGCCGGTGAGTTGGGTAGTGGTTTGGGTTTGTTGTTGTGCAAGGAGTTTGTGGCCAAACACCATGGGGCTCTTCAGGCTGAGAGTTCACCAGAACAGGGAACAACCTTCAAAATTATTCTTCCTTTGGTTACAGAAAAATCAGATTCTATTGCTTAATGTTAATAATAGATTGTTAGACTTTAGATAATAGACATTAGACTGATTTACATTACTTCCCTTGCTGGCGCAAATTTGCAATTCGTGCTTCATCATTAAACTACAAATGGGAATCAATAGTTGAAAGTTATTGATTCTCTACAATTACAAATAAGTTCAACCCTCTTCGGGGTTGTATTTTTGGTTGTTATTCCATCCCTGAGCTCCGCACGGGTTTATAAGTATTTTAAACATAGAACCCTGAATGGGGTTCAACCATTGATTCGCATTACAAAACAGCCAATACCCTTTGTTCTCCTGGTATAGTAAAAGTGATAAAATAGATTCCTTCCGGTTGATTTACAAAGCACCGATTGCAAATCGGCGCTAGCGGGGTCTTGTTCTACACATCTACTAAAATGATTCAAATACACGTAAACCATTTTCTTTTCGCCTGGTCACTCTTTTCCCCTCCTGAAAGATTTAGGAGGGGTGATTTTCATTGAGTATTCAATGAAAATCGGGGTGGTTTGATTGTAATAATTGTGTAGTAGCTACAAATCCACAGGGAAGCGAAAAATATTAAAATAATTTTATTGGGACGTTGTCCCAAACCCTACTTACTTTTTGGCATCGCCCCAAAAAAAGCAAAAACGCTAGTTAATTACTCACAGAGTGTTTATTATGGTGTTCGTGATTTAGCTTCGCTGATTTTCAATTCCGCTTCGTTCCAATTAAACGCTTCGGGAATAACTCAATAATTTATAATTCACACGGTGCTGTTTCTGACGTGCCTTAATTATTTGGTTTTGCCTTCCTGGTTAATGGCTTGCTTGCCTCTGTATATTGCTTCCGGCTGACGGTGGGTAAGGGGTGTGTTGATAGCAGGGGAAAGCTTTCGCCTAAGCCTCGAGTGGTGGTCTGAGGATGGTACGGTCTGCTAAAGTGGATCATACGGTCTGCTGAATTGGATCATACGGTCTGCTGAATTGGATCGTACGATCTGCTGGAATAGAACGTACGGTGCGCTGAACCGGATCGTACGATCCGCTGAATTGGATCGTACGGTATCTATATACCCATAGCCTGGGTGCAGGGAGAGGCAAAGGGAGTATGCGGTGAAGGACAAAGGGTAATGTGGGGAAGGGGGAATGCCGGGGTTGGTGGTATGGGTGTTGTTAAGTGGGTGTTTGCGAAAAGGGTATTGTGTTGAATGGAAAATTAGGACGTTTTAAGGATATTAAGGCTGCGGCAGGGGGCGCAGTGGCAGCCGCTTGCCGCCGGGGCTGATGTGGCGTGCCGGGCGGAGGCGACGAAGGAGCCCACGTACCGGCAGACGCCACACAGCCCGGGGGGTAAGCGCTATAACGGAGCACCCGCCCGGCCGCCCAAAAAATAAAAAAAGAGGTTGTGATGGGGGTTGTGTCTTTCGATAATGGTTGGTATTATCATGTTTTTAGTATCCATAATAATGGGGGAAATGATTATTGAACAATTTATAAGGGAAGTTTTAAGCCTCTTTAGTATTTGATGATTAATGTATTAATGTGGGTTTGATGAATTGTTAACTGTTGTTTGATCTGTGATGACCCCAAAAATTCTCTTATTTTTGCATGAGTGGAATGGACCACGTCAAATGTTTTTCCAATATTTATCTAAATCAATAACCTTTAAATATGATTGTTTGCGTTGCCGAGAAACCCAGTGTTGCTTCAGAAATTGCTCGTATTGTTGGAGCTAAATCTAAAAGAGATGGCTATTATGAAGGAAATAACTACCAGGTAACGTGGACGTTTGGTCATTTGTGTTCGTTGAAGGAACCACATGATTACCTACCCGAATGGAAGCGGTGGTACCTGGGAGCGCTTCCCATTATTCCTTCTCGTTTTGGGATTAAGGTGATGAATAATAAAGGCGTAGAGAAACAATTTAATGTTATTCGTTCATTGGTTGAGAAAGCCACCGAGGTAGTAAACTGCGGTGATGCCGGCCAGGAGGGAGAACTAATTCAGCGGTGGGTCCTTCATAAGGCAGGTATTAAATGCCCGGTGAAGCGCCTGTGGATATCCTCTTTGACCGAAGAAGCCATTAGAGAAGGGTTTGAGAAATTACGCGACAATAAAGAGTTCGATAATTTATATGCTGCCGGCAGTTCCAGGGCTATTGGTGACTGGTTGCTGGGGATTAATGCCACCCGGTTGTATACATTAAAATATGGTCAGCAAGGGCAGGTGTTATCCATTGGGCGGGTTCAAACGCCTACCCTGGCTTTGATTGTGCAGCGTCAGCATGAAATCGACAATTTTGTACCGGAGCCTTATTGGGAATTGAAAACCATCTACAGGGAAGTGACTTTCTCTGCATCATCGGGTCGTTTTCTTAAAAAGGAAGCGGGGGCAACAGCGTTGGAACAGATCAAAGAGAAACCTTTTGAGGTGATTGATTTTTCCCGCAAAAAGGGTAAGGAAGCACCGCCAAGGTTGTTTGACCTGACTTCCCTTCAGGTGGAATGCAATAAGAAATATGGTTTTTCGGCCGATGATACTCTTAAAACCATTCAGTCGTTGTATGAGAAGAAACTGACAACTTATCCAAGGGTAGATACGACTTTTCTGAGTAATGATATTTATCCCAAGATCCCTGGTATCTTAAAAGGGATGAAGGATTATGCCGACTTGATTAATCCGCTTCTTCAGACCAAAATAAAGAAATCAAAAAAGGTATTTGACGATAAAAAAGTAACCGATCACCATGCCATTATCCCAACCGGTGTGGTTCCCGGTGGTATTTCCCGTAACGAAAAACTGGTTTATGAATTAGTGGCCAGGCGGTTTATTGCCAGCTTCTATCCCGATAGTACCATTTCAACCACTCAGGTGGAAGGAAAAGTGGAGGAGGTTAAATTCAAGGCCTCCGGTAAGCAGGTGGTAGAGCCTGGATGGCGCGTTGTTTTTGCTTATGGGAGTAATAAAGAGCAAAAAGAAGATAACATCATGCCGGAGTTTGTGAAAGGTGAGACAGGTCCACATGAACCCATGTTGTATGAGAAGGAGACACAACCCCCGCGACCTTATACGGAGGCTACTCTTTTGCGGGCTATGGAGACAGCCGGCAAGCAGGTGGATGATGAGGAATTGCGGGATTTGATGAAAGAGAATGGAATTGGGCGGCCATCTACCCGGGCCGCTATTATTGAAACACTTTTTAAACGAAAATACATTCACAAGGTCCGTAAAAACCTTCATCCAACCGTTACCGGTGTTCAGCTTATCGGAACTATCCGGAATGACATGCTTAAGTCTGCTGAACTCACAGGTATGTGGGAAAAGAAGTTGCGCGAGATAGAGACAGGGAAATATGATGTGGCTGCCTTTATGGATGAACTAAAACAGATGGTTTCCGATGTGGTATTTTTTGTTCGTCGCGATCAGTCGCAGAAAAAGATTGAGATCGTTGAGGAGGAGAAAAAGGAGAAAAAATCTGCAAAGTCTCAGCAAAAGCCAAAAAAGGCCGAAGATAAACAGGAGATGAAATGTCCGCGATGTGGTAAGGGGCACTTTCTGAAAGGTAAGAGTGCCTGGGGGTGTTCGGAATATAAAAATGGTTGTAAAACCATTGTACCTTTTGAATTTATGGGCAAGAAATTCACCGATAATCAGATTCAGCAATTGGTAAAAAAAGGCAAGACAAGTGTGATTAAAGGCTTTGAAGCAGAAGGTGAAAAAGTAAGTGGTATTGTCATGTTTAATGAGGCGTATCAGTTGGTGTTTGAGCCGGAGAAGAAGAAGGAGTGGGTGTGTCCCTCTTGTAAGCAGGGAGTTGTGATTAAAGGGAAAACGGCTTATGGGTGTAATAATTTCAAGAATGGTTGCCGCTTAAGGATACCCTTTGAGTATATGGGGAAAAAGTTAACTGGTAAGCAGGTGGAATCATTGGTGCTTAAAGGTCATACGCCGGTAATAAAAGGTTTTGAAAACGCCAATGGAGAAAAGGTTGATGGGAAATTGGTTTTTTCCGATGCCTTTACTGTTCAGATAGCCCCTCAATAGCCAGAGTTTAGTAGGTGAGTTACCATTTTGAACACTTGTCTACTTTAAGATTTTAAAATATTTCGAATTTTGAAGACATGTTTTATCTAAACCAGATACATGTCTTTTTCTTTTTTTAAATCTATTCTGTTTGTAATACTGAGTAGTTGTCTCTTCTTGTCTAGTTGCACAAAAACGAAGAAGCCAAATGTCATTGTTATTTTTACTGATGACATGGGGTATGGAGATGTGGGATGTTACGGACATCCTACGATTAATACTCCGGCGCTCGATCAATTGGCGGTGCAAGGGATAAAACTTACCCAGTTCTGTGTGGCTGCTTCCGTTTGTACTCCTTCCCGGGCTGGCTTGTTGACTGGTAGGTATCCGGTTAGATATGGACTGGAACGTGGCGTGATTCATCCGGATTCTCATCATGGGCTTCCATCTGAAGAGGTAACCATTGCCGAGTTGCTGAAGCAGGATGGTTATACCACAGCTTGTATCGGGAAATGGCATCTGGGGCACCGGGATGGGTTGTTGCCAACCGATCAGGGATTTGATTATTTTTATGGAATTCCATTTAGTAATGACATGAGTCGTAGAGAGCAACAGCTTCTGGGCTGGAAAAGCTACCAATATCAGTTACCGCTGATGGAACAAAAAGACACCCTTTTGTTGGACCCGGAACAGGAGTATTTTACACGGGATTTTACCGAGAAGGCCTTACGTTGGTTGTTTCAGAATAAGGATAAACCTTTTTTTCTTTACCTGGCTCATCCCATGCCGCATGTACCGGTTTATGCGTCACATGCTTTTCAGGGGAAAAGTAAAAGAGGATCTTATGGTGATGCGATTGAAGAGCTTGATTGGAGTGTGGGTAAGATCATAGTGGCACTTAAAGAGATGGGGTTGGATCAGAATACGCTTGTGATTTTTTCTTCAGATAACGGTCCATGGCTTTATTACAAGGAGCAAAGCGGTTCTGCCGGGTTGCTTCGCGATGGAAAGGGAACGACCTATGAAGGGGGATTTCGTGTTCCATGTGTTTTGTGGGGACCGGGGGTGATCCCTTCCCAACGGGTAGAGCAGGATTTTGTCTCTGCTTTGGATCTGTTGCCAACCATTGCCGGATTTATCGGACTGGACACAAAATCATTGAACCTGGATGGCCGGGATTTAAGCCGTGCGCTTATCAATGCAACGGCTCCCCTGGAACAGCCTTTTTATTATTACAGTAAAAAGGGTGTACTGGAAGGAGTCAGGAGTGGCGACTTTAAATTATTGAAGAAAGAAAGTGGAATTGAACTCTATAATCTGGCGGTTGATCCTTCCGAGAAATATAATCTGGCCGGAGAGGATTCGCTTACCGTTCATGAACTGCTAAACTTGCTAAGTAATTTTCAAGAATAAATCGATATACAATGAGATCTTGTAAATCTAAACGAATGTTATGGGGGCTCTCTTTGCTGGCTTTGTCGGCTTTGGGAGGTTTCGCTAAATCTTATGCGCAAAGTAAGCCGCATATTATTTTGATTATGACCGATCAGCAACGAGGCGATTGCATCGGAAAAGTAAATGCCAATATCAAAACACCTAATCTCGATAACCTGGCCGATAACGGGGTGTGGTTTCGAAATGGTTACTCTTCAACACCCAGCTGTACACCGGCCCGGGCCGGACTGTTGACGGGTATGTCGCCCTGGCATCATGGGATGTTAGGTTATTCAAGGGTGGCCGAGAAGTATACCTACGAAATGCCCCGTATGCTAAGAGAGGCTGGCTATTATACTGTTGGTTTGGGAAAGATGCACTGGCATCCGCAACGCAACCTGCATGGGTTCCATAAAACCATTCTGGATGAAAGCGGGCGGGTAGAGTCCGATGACTTTATCAGTGACTACCGTCAATGGTTTAAGGAGGTAGCCCCTCAGCTTGATCCCGATGCTACCGGTATTGGCTGGAACGAGCACCGTGCCAGTACCTATGCTTTGGCAGAAGAGTTGCATCCAACCTACTGGACCGGACAGACAGCCGTGGATATCATTAAAGATTACGATAAGGAAGAGCCTTTGTATTTAAAGGTTTCCTTTGCCAGGCCGCATAGTCCTTATGATCCGCCAAAGCGATACCTGGATATGTATGAAGATGTGCCTGTTCAGAAACCTTATTCGGGAGCGTGGGACAGTTCCTTTGCCGACAATGCCAAGACCAAAGATGCGGCCTTTGGCGATTTTGGTGAAGAACATGCGATTAAATCCCGGCGTCATTATTATGCAAGTATCACTTTTATAGACGATCAGATCGGTCGTATCATTCAGACTTTGAAAGATAAAGGGATGTATGATAATGCATTGATTGTTTTTACATCGGATCATGGGGATATGTTGGGTGATCATTACCACTGGCGGAAAACCTATGCTTATGAAGGTTCAACCAATGTACCCTTTATAATGAAATGGCCAAAGGCAATGAAAGTTAAGGTGAAGAAAGGTAAAAAGATGAACCAGGTTGTTGAGTTGCGTGATTTTCTGCCCACCTTCCTGGATGCCGCGGATATTGAGATTCCGGAGGCATTGGATGGAAAATCGATGTTAACCCTGGTTAAAGAAAAACGACCACAGTGGCGCTCTTATATTGATCTGGAGCATGCCACCACCTATCAGGCTCATAACTATTGGTGCGCCTTGACCGATGGCACGATGAAATATGTATGGTTCTTCTCCACCGGTGAAGAGCAGCTGTTTGATCTGACCAATGACCGGGGAGAGACGAAAAACCTTGTGAATGATCCTTCGCATCAGGCCAGTCTGGAAGTTTGGCGTAAACGCATGCTGGATCACCTCAGTGAACGGGGCGCTCCTTATGTAATAGATGGAAAGGTGCAGAAACTCAATAAGAACATCCTGCACAGCCCGAATTATCCGAATTAAATTACCTGCGGATAATGATCTCAATAGCTTGTTAAGTTTTTGTGATTAATAAAAAAAACAGTTCGTTCTTTTTTTTGATGGTCAAAACTATTAAGGATCAAAAAATGAGATTGATGTAAATCAGTCTAAGGTCTATTGTCTAAAATCTAACGATCTATTGGAAAAGGCTTTGTCGATTAAAAACGATTGACAAAGCCTTTTTTTTAATCCTGCAATTCAGTCAATCAATTCTGAGAAAAAAGTAATTACAACAGCTTTAAAGGTTGTTTTGATTTGAATTGACCTCCGTTTTCTATTCTTCAATTCCTTCTTTATTACGTTTTTTTGCCTCTTAAAATTTCTAGTAAAGAAACCTTCAGTTTGTAGTAAAGAAATGCTCGGTTTGTAGTAAAGAAACCAATCGTTTCTAGTAAAGAAATGGAGTATTTGTAGTAAAGAAACCGGGCAAGACTAGTAAAGAAATTTTAGGATCATAGCAAAAAAGTGGTATTATTAGGAAATCAATAAGTTAAATAAATCCCGGAGAGAGGCTTTTTTGTTGTAAATCTTGATATGTCTATCTGATTACTTTTCTGTCTTGTTCGGTATAGATTTTGAATGTGGCGGTTCCAGGTGCAGGGTGTTTAGTTGTCATCTTCATCCTGTATGTAAGTTGAAGATGTATGGTAGTTTCAAATTTTCACCTACTCAAATTTTCCCTTCTCAAATTCTCACCTTTTCAATTTCTCCAATTTTCACATTCTCAATTTCTCCTCCTCCCATCCTCCCAATAATAAAAGCGAAGAAGGAGCGTTTTATTGTAAGACCTAACCCAGGCTATAAGGCTGTGGAAAACTAAAAATAGTTAAACATACTGGTCAAGACGTTTTATTGAGTACTTTTGCTTGATAAAACGTCTTTTTTTACATTTGACAGTTAATTTTTGGATTAAAAGCGATCCTTTTTTATGATTATGGGAATGTTTTCAAAACTACACTTCATGAGGCAAGCACAACTGTACCAAGGGTATTATTTATTGAGTATTGTTAGGTCTGCAAGAGAGATGATTCTTGTTGGTACGTTATTTATTTTTTTGATTGGTGTGGGGGCAAATGCCCAGACGACTTCAGATAAAATCATCATCGATGGAAAAACCTTTTACCTTCACAAGGTAGCCAAGGGCGAAGGTTTTTACCGGATTGGTAAGGTTTATGGGGTGTCACAAAAAGAGATTGTGGAAGCAAATCCCGATGCTGTATTTGGTTTAAAGGAAGGACAGTTGTTGAAGGTGCCGGTTATTGCAGGTCGTAACAGTACCCAGGATGAAATAAATAAATCCGATGCGTTCATTTATCATACTGTTGAGCAAGGGCAGACGGTTTACTATATCTCCCGAAAGTATGATGTGCCTTTGGAAGTGATTTATGAAAATAACCCGGGGAGTCAATCTCAGTTGCTTCAGGGAAGTATTATTAAGATCCCTAATGGCGTTGGGGAGGCCAAGGAAGAAGTCGATAAGGAGGATGATAAATTTGTCTATCATAAGGTGATGCCGAAAGAGACGTTATATGCGTTATGCCGGCAATACAATTCATCGGAAAAAGAGGTGATTGAGAATAATCCGGCGCTTCAAAATGGTATTTTATCAGTTGGATCGGTAATCCGTATCCCACGTCATGAAGGAGAAGAAAACGTGGTTGTTGATTCAACAGCTGATACCACTGATCAGGTTATTGAGGATGAGTTATACATTTACCATCGTATTGCTGTTGGTGAAACCATGTATAGTATCGCCAAAGCATACAGGGCGGTGGTGAATGAGGTGATCCAGGCTAACCAAGATGTGGATTCCAATGATTTGCCGGTGGGTTATTTGATGCGGATCCCCAAAAGTAGTTTGAAAGGTGGGCTGGAAAAGGATTTCCTGAATGATGATACTTATTTTACTGTACATAAGGTAAAGCGTAAAGAATCCATCTTTGGAATATCAAAAAAATACGGTGTCGATGCGGATATTATAGAGCGGATTAATTCAGAAGTAGATTTTGCTGCGCTCAAGAAAGGGACAGAACTAAAGATTCCTACCCAGAAATGGTTCGAAGATTTCTATCATTTCGAAGAGGTTGCCAGTCAGGAGAAAGAGGTGGATGACGCAGATTTGGCGTTTGAGCATGTTAGCTGTATCGGATATGATTATGCTGCTACCCGGCCGGCTCTGCGTGTTGGCGTGTTATTACCTTTTGCTGTGGAAGAGACCAAACGCATGAATATTATTTCAGGAGAAGAGCAAGGGGTGGTTGTTGCAAAGAGTCGGGAAAACAAAATTCTCTCTAATAAGTCAAAAGTATTTGTTGAGTTTTATGAAGGGGTATTGATGGCTTTGGATAGCATGAAGGCCAACAATGTTAATGTGGAGTTGTTTGTGTTTGATACCGCACCTGATACCAATAAAGTGAAAGCTATTTTGGCTCGGCCTGAGGTGGCGCATCTGGACCTTATTATCGGACCTGCTTATGCACACAACCTGCCTCTGGTAAGTGATTTTGCTGCCAGCCATCAAATAAAGATGGTTTATCCGTTTTCAACCATTAACCCGGAAATTGATCATAACCCTTACCTGTTTCAGGCGAGTCCGGTGGACTCTTTATTGTTCGATGTGATGGCAGATAAAATGTTGCAGGGGACAGAAGGGAAGCGCGTCATCATGATTCGAACACCGAATAAAAAATCATCCTATGAAAATCAATTCAGTAAGAAGATAAGGGAAAAGATCTATCTGGAGAGCTTCTCGTTTGG
The DNA here is from genome assembly GCA_004296775.1 of Marinilabiliaceae bacterium JC017. Classification (GTDB taxonomy): domain Bacteria; phylum Bacteroidota; class Bacteroidia; order Bacteroidales; family Marinilabiliaceae; genus JC017. The sequence goes on along the minus strand of RHGE01000035.1, from coordinate 7,017 downwards.
TCAGGCACCCGACTTTATGGAGTATAATTTTGTGCCGGATGATTTGGTGGGATTAGAGCGAATTTTTGCCGATGACCGGGAGAATGTTGTGATAATACCATCCGTGGAAGAGGCGCATGTGAACCGGATTGTTACCTCTGTGGCCGGTGTGGCTGACAGAAAAAAATGTGATATTTCCCTTTGGGGTTTATCCGAATGGTTGCGTTTCCAAACCATCGATCCTGAATATATGCATCAGCTTAATAGTCGTTTTTTCTCTTTCTACGGAATGGATTATGAGGATGAAATGACACAGTCATTTGTTACTAAATACAGGGAATGGTATGAAACAGAACCAATGGCTATCTCACCTTATTTCCAACGGGCAAGTGTTAATTCTAACTTTAGCCGTTATGGCATATGGGGGTATGATATTACCATGTATTTCCTGGGCGCCATGAAGGAGTTCGGACCTCAGTTTGAGCATTGTATTGCCAATTATAATCCGCATTTGGTGCAATCTAATTTTTATTTTACGAGATATTCTAACTGGGGTGGCTTTTATAATAGTGGCCTGCTCTTGTTGCATTTCACTCCGGATTTGAAGTTGGAGGTGGAACGCTTACATATTCAGAAGAACTAAATTCATAGAATCATATATTTGAGCCGGGGAAGCATAGTCTTCCCCGGTTTATTTTTATCTTTGCGCAAATTTTCAGAAATGGTTTCAGTCAATCAGTTAACAGTTGATTTTGGAGGGTTTTTATTGTTCGAGGAGGTATCCTTTTTGGTTAATCCCCGTGATCGTATTGGATTAACCGGTAAAAACGGAGCAGGAAAATCAACTCTTCTTAAGATAATTGCCAATAAAATGCAGCCTACTTCAGGTACGGTATCTATTCCTAAGGGTTATAAAATAGGTTATCTGCCGCAGCATATGAACTATTCCGATACTCGGACTGTTTTTGCCGAGGTGGAGCAGGCTTTTGTTGAATTAAAACGAATTCAACAGCAGATTGACCATCTTAACAATGAGATTGCCAGTCGTACCGATTATGAATCGGATGAATACATGAAATTGCTGGATCTGCTAACCGATAAAACAGAACGGTATAATATGTTGGGCGGTGCCAATTACGAGGGGCGAATAGAGACGACACTCAAGGGGTTGGGATTTGAGCGAAGTGACTTTACCCGTAATACCGGCGAATTTAGTGGTGGATGGCGTATGCGGGTGGAGTTGGCCAAATTGTTACTGGAGCAGCCCGATGTTTTTCTCCTCGATGAGCCTACCAACCATTTGGATATCGATTCAATTCAGTGGCTTGAAGATTTTCTTAAGGATTATAACGGGGCTGTGGTGTTAATATCCCACGATAAAGCATTTCTGGATAACCTGACTTCGCGTACCGTTGAAATATCCCTTGGGAAGATTTATGATTATAAAGCTTCCTACTCCAAGTATGTCGAATTGCGGAAAGAGAGGCGGGAGCAGCAGTTAGCAGCTTTTAAAAACCAACAAAAGATGATTGAGGATACCGAAAAGTTCATTGAGCGGTTTCGGTATCAAGCCACCAAATCGGTGCAGGTGCAGTCGCGTATCAAGCAGTTGGCGAAGATTGAGCGCATCGAAGTGGATGAGTTTGATAAATCATCGTTGAAGATTAAGTTTCCACCCGCGCCGCGGTCCGGCACAGTGGTGGTGAAAGGTGTAGGAGTATCCAAAGCTTATGGTGATCTGCAGGTATTGGATAACATAGATTTCTCCATCGAACGGGGTGAGAAGGTAGCCTTTATCGGGAGAAACGGAGAGGGAAAAACCACCTTGGCCCGTATCATCATGCATGAGTTGCAACATACCGGGCAGCTTGAATTGGGGCACAATGTGAAGATTGGTTATTTCGCGCAAAATCAGGCTGATCGTCTGGATGATAATCTGACGGTATTGGATACGGTGGATCAGGTAGCGGTTGGAGCGATTCGTACAAAAATACGTGACCTGCTGGGGGCCTTCATGTTTAGTGGTGAGGATGTGGATAAGAAAGTATCCGTCTTGTCAGGAGGGGAACGGACGCGATTGGCAATGGTTCGTTTACTTTTGGAACCGGTGAACCTGCTGATAATGGATGAGCCGACCAACCACTTGGATATGCGGTCGAAAGATTTGTTGAAACAAGCGATTCGTGATTTTGATGGTACTGTTTTAATTGTATCGCACGACCGTGAATTCCTGGATGGATTGACCGATAAGCTATTTGAATTCAGAAATAAAAAGATAAAGGAGCACTTGGGTGGTGTTTACCAGTTCTTACAGGAAAAAAAGCTTGAATCATTAAAAGAGCTGGAGCAAAAGAGAAATGATGGTTCCCGGAAGACAAAAGGGGATAGCCCGGCTTCAAAAAATAAAATCTCTTTCGAGGAGCGGAAAGAATTAAATCGTAGGTTGAAGCGTTCACAAAAAAACCTTGAGGTGTGTGAGCAAAAAATCACTGAGCTGGAAGAAGAACAGGAAGCCTTAAATAAGAAATTGCAGCTGCCTGAAAATGCATCGGATCATACCTTGTTTGAGTCTTATCAGGAGAGCCAGAAGGCGCTTGATAGGGAAATGGAGAACTGGGAATCATTGCATGTGGAATTAGAGCAGGTAGAAGCTGACTTACAACAACTAAATTAATTATGGGAAAAGAGAATTCAGTATTTGGCATTAGGGCTGTTGAAGAAGCCATTGTAGCCGGCAAAGAGATAGAGAAAGTTTTTATTAAAAAAGGGCTGCAGGGTGATCTGTTCAAATCTTTTCTGAATAAAATCAGGGAGCATGATATTCCTTTTCAGTTTGTGCCGGTTGAGAAGTTAAACCGGATTACCCGTAAGAATCACCAGGGAGTCATTGCTATGATTTCGCCCATTACCTATCAGAATATTGAACAACTGGTACCCATGTTGTATGATGATGGTAAAAATCCGTTTGTTTTGGTGCTGGACCATGTGACTGATGTACGTAATTTTGGTGCGATCGCCCGAACAGCTGAATGTGCCGGAGTGCATGCCATCGTAGTACCGGATAAAGGCGGAGCGTTGGTGAATGCTGATGCCATAAAAACTTCTGCCGGGGCTTTGCATACCATTCCGGTGTGTCGGGTTAAGAATCTCACTGAGACTGTTTCTTTTCTTAAGAATAGCGGGCTGAGAATAGTCGCAGCTACAGAAAAAGGGGCGGTTGATTATGCGGAGCCTGATTATTCAGGGCCTGTGGCATTGGTTATGGGGGCCGAGGATAAAGGGATCTCTCCTGACATATTAAAAGAAGCTGATGTGCGTAGTCGGATTCCTATTTTAGGGAATATTGATTCGTTAAATGTATCGGTGGCGGCTGGTATTTTAATATATGAAATATTAAAGAAACAGTAATTTTTTTTGAGCACTGTTAGGTGTTTCAATACCTGATTTTAAAAGGACTTTAACAAACAATTTGATGTTTTTTGATGGAGGAATAGAGTCGATTTATCACTAAAAAGTTGATTTTTCTCATAATATTTTTATACATTCGACTCGGCTTGAGTTTCGACAAGAGAGTCATTTGTTAACTAAAACATCATTTATGAACCACAAGGAACGAGTCCTTAAGGCACTCAATAGAGAAGAACCTGATAGAGTGCCTTTTTTCTATTGGGATGTACCTGAATTTGGTGTGAAGATGATGGAGCACCTTGGATTTAGTAACCGTGATCAGTTGCTTGAATTTTTAGATGTAGATTTCCGTTGGGTAGAACCCCTTTACACCGGCCCGAAGCTTATTGATGCGGGCATGAAATCTAAAAAGGATATTTGGGGAGTTGGTTACTCCAGAGTAAAGAAAGGAGCGTTTGAATTCTGGGAAGCCACCCATTTTCCGTTGGAAGGGATAAATGACCCCGGGGTACTTAAGGATTACCCGTGGCCTACCACTGATCTGTTTGACTTTTCCACTTTAAACAAACAGATTGAAAAATATCAGGATTATGCCATCATGACGGCACCTGGTTACTCTTCGCCCGGTTTGTTTCGTATTATTCAGCGAATTTTAGGGCGTGAATCATTTTTAGATGTGATGATGTATCATCCGCATTTTTTCAAGGGATTAGTTGAAAAAGTGTCTGAATTCTACATTGTTTTTATTGAGCGTTTCTTTGAACAAACCGGTGATAAGGTTGACTTTATTCGAATAGCCGATGACTTTGGGGCGCATGGCGGCCTGATAATCAGTCAGGATATGTGGAGTCAATATTGTAAGCCGGCCATTGAAAGCTTTACTGCTTTACCCCGCAAGCTTGGTGTGAAGTTTTATATGCACTCTTGTGGGGCGGTACGAAAACTTTTACCGGAATTTGTGAGTATTGGTGCCGACGTGCTTGATCCGATTCAGACACGAGCTACCGGCATGGAACCCGCGGGGTTGAAAAAAGACTTTGGTAATTATATCACTTTTTGTGGCGCTTTGGATGAAGAAATGCTTTTGCGAGGTGGCACTCCTAAGCAGGTTAAGCAGGGCGTGAAAGAATTGCTTGATATAATGGCACCCGGTGGTGGATTTATTCTGGGACCTTCCCATAAACTGAAGGTTGAAACACCGGTAGAAAATGTCATAGCCATGTACGAGGCGGCAAGAGAATGGAAATATTGACTTTTGCATACTTAATAAATACTGTCATAAAAAACCCTCTCAATTATTTGAGAGGGTTTTTTATGATCTTTTCCAAAGTTTTAAACTTTGGAAAAGGTAAATGCCTGATCCGGAATATTATTCATACAATAAAGCATAGAGTATGCCTTTAGACCTTGAGGTTTTGAAAACCTCAAGGTCTGATTTCTGTTGCAGTGTATATTGAATCATTCCTGTTACCTTCGTGCGTGTATTTGCTGGTTGTAGGAGTCGATATAATGTTAAATCGTAAGCGATGTTGTAAAAATAGTTTAGCGAGCAGGGGGAGAGCGAGTAATGGTTTGAACTGCATAGGTATAGTATGGGCACGGATTGCAAATCCGCGCCAGCGAGGGGAAATTGGTGCTGATTTAGATTTAAATACTAAAGGATATGAATCTTTGCAAATAAGGCTAAAAGATATTGATGCTCCTGGACACAATGGTATTGATGGGGTTTATAGAAAAAATGGAGAATTCTTTATTGTAGAAGGTAAGTATACCGGTTCGGCCTCATTGAAATCAGCGAATAAAAAAACTGGTTTACCACGACAGATGAGTGATGATTGGATACGACGACCAGGGGAAATGGAAAAAGCTTTAGGGCCTGGAAATGAAATTTTAGCTAGATCAATATTGCGCAGTGATTATAAACGAATATTAGCAAAGGTTGCTCCCGATGGTTCTGTTACGTATCGTTTAGTAGATTCTCAAGGAAAAGTAATAAGAGGTAATGCAGGAATTTTTAATCCGTAATTATGAGAGATAAGTTAAAAAAGAAAATGTATTTTAATGAATTTATTGCAAAGAAAAAGAGTTTAATGTCTTTGGATTATGATGCATTGAAGGATGGAAAAGTTGCAGATAGTAAAATTGAGTGGACTAAGTTTGATATTTTACGGGATAGTATTGAAGTATTAATAGCAGAATATTCATGTGGATCTGATTTTGATACTTTAAAAAAAAATACTTTTGATGTTATAAAGAAAATGAAGGATGATTGGATTCCTTTGTGCACTAAGGTGAAATCAGGTTCAGAAAAAAATATTATGTATTTGAATCAATATATGGTAGAGCCATATGGAGTAATGCTGCGGTTACTGTCATTAGCGTTTTTACTTAATGTGCCGGATAATGATTTTCAAATATTAATTGATGTTATTGATAGAGATAAAATCAGTGATAAAATATATGAATTTCTTATTCCATCACGTTTCCCTAATCGTATTCAAAAGAGAGAAGAGGACTATGATGAAAAAAAATCGGTCATACTTAAAGTCTATAAAAACCTAAGACAAGCAATTATTCAAAGAAATAAAAAAGAAGGTGCTAGACTTGTGAAAAAGTTTTTAGAAAAGGACTTTTATAATAAGCATTCAGGTTTCTTCGATAACCATAAAAGTAAAGTTGATCTATATTATGGATATTGGAGTTTTGAAGCTGCTGCTGTTACTTGTATTTTAGAGTTAGATGATAGTAGTTATCGTGATAATCAGTATTACCCTAAGGATTTGGTAGATTATTATCGTACTAATTATCCTCTTAACAACAAACTGCTTGGTGCCAAATGATGGACTGCTTTTTAGTATTTTACCCCTTGGTTAGCGAAGAGGCTAACTCGGCAAAGATTACAATTTAGTCGTTTCTTACGGTTAGTTTCTAACTAACATTATGCACCAAACCAATGAGATATAGAGTAAAAAGCCTGACGAAAAAAGAACCCCCCGCTCGGCGTAGACTCTGTCTATGTCGTTTTTACCTAGGCTCGGCGAAGTGTTCCACTTCGTCGTTTATACAGTGTAGTTTGCAACTACATTTGAACCAACTGGCAAAAGTGGTCATGTCATCGTAAATTTATTTGAAAAAGGACATGACTACGGGATATCAGATTAAAAACCAGGAGGGCTTGCATTACCTTACTTTTCAAGTGGTAGATTGGGTTGATATTTTCACACGACCGGTATATAAAGACATCATCATCGATAGCTTCAAATATGCCATGGAGAATAAACACTTGCAGGTTTTTGCCTACGTCATCATGAGTAATCATGTACATTTGATAGCCCAAAGTGCTATCGGTCAGCTAAGCAATACTATCCGTGATATAAAAAAAATACACGTCTAAAAGAATCATTGACACTATTTATTCAATACCAGAAAGCAGACGCGAATGGATGATCAATCGTTTTCAATTCAATGCACGTAAGCACAAACGAAATTCCAAATTCCAGGTATGGACTCATGAAAATCATGCTATATACTTATACAGCACCAACTTTATTTGCGAAAAAATTGAATATATCCACAACAATCCAGTAAGAGCTTTAATAGTTCAGAATCCTGAAGACTATTTGTATTCCA